>JAKSMR010000056.1 GCA_024400495.1 Bacteroidales bacterium | reverse complement strand
AATCGCTCAAAAATAAACTGCAATCCATCTCAATCTAATTATTAGAGGTCACCTTGAATAGTATGTTTGTTGTATGAAGAAACTTTTTGCTATAGTAATAGCTCTGGGTGTTGTGGCATCCAGCCTTTGTGCGCATCCTGTGTCTCGGGAGACTGCCCAGCGAGTGGCTTGCAACTTCTGGACCATGAACCATGTGGGGGATTGGGACGGCATGAAGGATGTGACATCCTGTCTGGGTGTGGAGGGTATGTATGCTTTTGCACGGCAGGAGGGCGGCTATGTGATAGTTGCGGCCGACGACTGTGCGTTGCCAATCCTGGGATATTCTCCTGATGCTGTCCTTGGCGGCCCCTTGCCGGAGAATATGACCAACTGGCTGAAGGGTTATGAGTGGGAGATAACACAGATGCAAAGGAATGGCGTCGAAGGGGGAGAGGTAGTGAAGACGGCTTGGGCTCATCTGCTGAAAGGAGTACCCCCAAGCGCACCGCTTTCTACTCCTGTGGCACCGATGATTCAGACTACATGGGGTCAGGGCACCTATTACAATACGTTCTGTCCTGTCGATAATACAACGAGACAGCATACGGCTACGGGTTGTGTGGCTACAGCCACGGCCCAGGTGATGAAATATTGGAATCATCCGCTCCAGGGCAGGGGATCAAAGAGTTATACGCATCCTTCCTATGGTCAACAAAGCGCCAACTTCGGCAGCACGACCTACGACTGGAGCAATATGCCCAACGTGCTGAATGCTAACAGCACCACTCAACAGGTGCAGGCAGTGGCAACACTCATGTATCATGTGGGCGTTTCCATAGTGACCAACTATGCGCCGTCCTCCAGCGGCAGTAGTGCTGAGGTGATTGCTCGTGCGGGTATCGAGTATCCTTGTGTCGAAAACGCATTACGCCGGTATTTCGACTACAGCCCAGAACTGTATGGGGCACGTCTTTTCGGTACCTCTGAAGAGTGCTGGAAAGCTATGCTGAAAAATGAGATGGACAGCGCCCGTCCGGTAATCTATTCGGGCTACGACTTCTCGGGCGGCCATTGTTTTGTGTGTGACGGCTATGACTCCCAGGATCATTTCCATTTCAACTGGGGATGGGGAGGCATGAGCGACGGCTATTTCGCCATAGGATCTCTCAACCCTAGCGTAGGCGGTATAGGAACAAACGCCTCCTCGTCGTTCAACCTCGACAATACGGCTGTCTTTGGAATTCGTCCTGCGGTAAGGAACAGCGCCACTACGGCTGTGGTGACGGCTGTGGCAGATGATCCGGCTCATGCTACCATAAGCGGAGCGGGTACTTATAACAACTTCAGCGACTTGGTGACGCTTACGGTAAGCACTACAGATGGCTACCGCTTCGACGGATGGACCGACGGCAACACCTCGCAGCCACGTCAGTTCTACGCCAATGGGGATGTGAGTCTCACCGCACATATAAGACCCGTGGTGGGCGACACGATCACCTATTGCAATGGTGCCTATGCCGGCAACGTAACAAACCGGTACTTCGGCATCAAGGTGGAGGCTGCCAATCTGCCTTCGGGACAATCGCTGAAAAGCATACAGTTATATAATGTCTATGCAGGCAACTATGCCATTCGTATCTACTCGGGAGGAAACTACTCTCCCAACACATTGGTGTACGAAGAGACTTTCCACCTGGAAGGCACCAATAGGTGGGAGACCTTGCGCCTTAGTCAGACCGTTGCTATCGACAACAGCCAGCCGTTGTGGATTATCGCCTACTGTAGGGACAACAGCATGCCGGCTTCGTTAGCCACCTATGGTGGCAACCAGAACGGCGGTTGGGTCTCGGCCAATGGTGTGGTGTGGTCCCAGTTTGTCGACCTTACTGTGATGCTGAAGGCCATCTTCGCTCAGCCGACGGATGTTGTCGTTGCTGTGGCTTCGGCAGACACCACCCAGGGTGTGGTGACGGGAAGCGGACGGTATGCCTTGGGAGAGACCTGCACTATAGCCGCAATACCCATAGGGGACAATGTGTTTGACCATTGGAACGATGGCAGCACAGAGAATCCCCGATCCTTCTCTGCTTCGGCTAATGTCAATTACACGGCCTATTTCTCGAACTGTGCCGTAAGCACGCTTCCTCTCACGCAGGATTTCGGCGGGGATCTGGGATGTTGGACCACCTATTCGGCATCTACGGAGAACGCTGCCGAGATGGGCATCTATAGCTCCTCCAGCTGGTGGGGTACGGTGGCCTACTTCAAATTCTGCAGCCAGAGGGTGGATTACAACTACGACCAGTATCTGATTTCTCCCCGGTTGGTTGTCCCTGGTGCTATCAATCTTTCGTTGAGCTACAGCTGCTATAGCAGCATCGCCGAAACATTCCAGATAGTATATTCTACTACAGACAACCATCCTTCGAGCTTTACGCATGTGCTCCGTTCGGGCAGTTGCTCCCTTAGCACGTGGGATACCATGCAGACTGTGATCCCGGCTGAGGCTAAGTATGTAGCCATCCATTATACCACACAGCATGGGTACTATCTCTATATCGACGACATCCGGCTGGAAGGCCAGCCGCTCCCGAACTATGTGGTGACTGTTGTTTCTGAATCTCCGCTAATGGGTAGCGTTGCCGGCGGCGGAAGCTACCAGGAAGGTAGTGTTGCAACGATTTCGGCAACGGCCAATCCCTGCTATGAGTTCCTTCATTGGCAGGATGGCAACACCCAGAACCCCCGTACGATAGTGGTAAACGGAGACGTGACGTATTCGGCTGCTTTCTCCCCCGTATCTTATTCTGGTGTGGAGGTGCTGTCGGCTTGCGATAGCGTCTACTGGAATGGCAGCTGGTATTATGAGAACTTGGTATCGGAATCTATCACCACTACTACGGAACAAGGATGCGACTCGGTTGTTACCTTGGTGCTCACCATCCGTCACAGCACCTACTGGGATACTGTGATCTATTCCGACGGTCCGTTTGAGATGGATGGAGTGACCTATGCCCATTCGGATACTATCCTGCGCCAGCTTTCGAGCCAGTATGGCTGCGACTCTGTCGTCAGGATAATTCTGCACATAAGTGCTCTGCAATATGTGATCACGGCCGAGGCTGCTGACCCCAGCAGGGGTAGCGTCGTGGGTGGCGGCGTCTATGGCGAAGGAGAGTGGGTTGAGCTGACTGCTATACCTGCCGAGGGCTATATCTTCCATTCCTGGAGCAATGGCATTATGGAGAATCCCTATAGGTTTCAGGCTACGCAGGATGTTTCCATTACGGCTCGTTTCTCTCCCCTCGATGGTATAGACCTGGTCTCCGATCGGGTGCAGATCGTCCAGCAGGGCAGAACTATCTGTGTGGCTGGGGCTGAGGGCAAGGCTGTTGCTGTTTGCGACGTATTGGGTCGCACAATTGCCGCAACGTCTGAAGCTGCTGAGAGATGGGAGGCTAGGATTCCTCATCCAGGCATGTTCTTTGTCAGGATAGAGGGGCTCCCGGTTCGCAAGGTTGTGGCAAGATAGCTCATGAATCCCTCGTGGCCAAGAGGAATGCTACACAAATAAAGAAGGCTCGCAGATTGCGAGCCTTCTTTTTGTATCGGGAACCGTAGTGTCAGACTAGCGGGTGACAGCTACTTTCTTAACGATGCGGCCGTTGTCGGTCACGATGCTAAGGAGGTACATGCCGTTAGCGAGGTCCTGAACATCGAGAACGGCCTGGCTGGCGTCGACGTTCTGGGTGCGGATCATCTGACCTTTGATGTCGAGGATGGAGATGGAACGAATCATCTCGTCGCTATTGATAGCCATGCGGGTGGTGGCGGGGTTGGGATAGAGGGAGATCTCGGCCTCTACGTTCTCGATTCCGGCATCGGCGGGGATAGGACGAAGAGCGACAACGAAAGTGGTCTGCTCCATATTGGCATTGGAGGCGTAGCCCATTATATAGGAAGCGTCGGCGGTGATGAAGCTGAGAGCGGAAGCGGTCATGCCTGCGCAATATTCGTCGTCAGCATACATCTCGCTGATGCGATGGAGGGAGGTGCCGTTGGAGGCCCAAACAACTGCGTCAACGGGCTGATCCCAAGTTTCGAAGTCCATTTCGCCCGTAAGACGGCCTACTGCGGTACCATTGTCGGCGATGCCGAACATACGGAGCTCGGTATAGCCCTCGTTGAAGTTGACAACCTGGAAGGTGTTGGTGGAAATGTTGTAGCGGGCGGCCTGATTGAGAGGAATGTTGTCCCAGTCGGAAGGATCGTGACGGGCGAGAACATTCAACGATACCCAGTCGCCATTTGCGCTAAGAGCAACAGGTTCGAAATCGAAGTAGGGGTTGTTGCCGGGGATGATGAGTTCGCCTTCCTCGGTGTAGTATTTGGTCTGGTAGTAGTTGCTGCAGAAGGGGTTGACGACCCATTCGCCGTTCACTTTGCTCCAGGTCACAGCAACCCAAGCGCCGGTGTTGTCGTCCTGGGCATAGCCGAGGATAACGTTGCCGTTAGAGGAAACCCAACGGGCGCTGACATACTCTACGGGGAAGCCCATCTGCTCCTGGGTGGGCCAGGGAAGGTCGGTGCGGACGGTACCGTTCTCGGTCCATACGCAAGCGTTGGTTCTCCATTGTGCGTCGAAGTGGAAACCGATGATGGTGCTGCCATCTTCGGAGATACCATAGGCCTCGGAACCGCCGGTAGTGTCCTCATCTACGTTGTAGTAGAGATATGTGAGGTTGCCGTCGGCGGTAGCCATGATGGGATGGCTCACGTAGGCTGCGTTCTTCAGGCCACCTACAGCAACACCATTGTTGTTGATGGAGTGGAAGGAACCCGTCATGGGCATCACCTCCCAGTAGGTCTCCACGTAGATGGAGTCCATGTAGAGGAACATGGTCACATCGCCTGTAGCAACGTTCCAGATCATGGGAATGCCGGCCATCTGGTCGGTGCCAGCCACCCAGGCGTGGTTTTGGGACATGCTCTCGCCGAGAAGCATGAGT
Organism: Bacteroidales bacterium; assembly: GCA_024400495.1. Lineage (GTDB taxonomy): Bacteria > Bacteroidota > Bacteroidia > Bacteroidales > P3 > Colimorpha. Next base: position 7,768 of record JAKSMR010000056.1, on the reverse strand, counting down.
TCATTACCGTTATCCATGCTGGGGCTAACGGTAAAAACGCTCTGTGCAAATGCTGCGGTCATGAGATTTGCGCAGAGGATAAATGCTAGTAATTTCTTCATCATAAATTAAATCAGTTAATTGTGTTTGTCAATGTTTTGTTTATGAGAATGCAAAGGTACAACTTTTTTTCGTCATAGATAAAAAAATCGTTCCGGATTGTGGATGGCGGAGTGATCCGTCGCCTCTTTCTGCCACAGAGATGCCATACACTAGCGTCGTACCAGCGTCGTATTTGCGTCGCACCAAACCCCACCCAATTCCCACTTAAATCCCACTCAATTCCCACAAAAGCCGGAATTGAGTCGGAATTGAGTCGGAATTGAGCCGGAATTGAGTCGGGTTTGATAGCCGTCTGATACCTGTCTGCCACCTTGCTGCTGTAGGGCTGCAGGGGGGGAGACTCCGCGGCTTGGGCGTCGGCTTTGGAGGTGAGGGATCATGATTTTTTTCTGTCATAACCATAATACTTAGTATCTTTGCAAGCCGCTATCAGCAGGCCCTCGCCCGCCCTAGTCGCTATAAACCGATAATAATCAGCAGATAATCGGTTGCCGACGATAAAGGGGAAGGCCCGATAGAGCCGTCAGACTCATAATAATCCCCCCAACGCGCAGCCTCTAGGGTCCGCCAGCGGTTGCAAAACAGAGAAAGAAATGCCCTATCTTGGAGAAATAATATCCCTTGTCGTAGCCCTCTCGTGGACTGCCGCCGCCCTCTTTGCCGACGAGGCCAGCCGCCGTCTCGGCTCCCTCTCGCTCAACCTCGTGCGGATGGTGCTTTCGCTGGCCATGCTCGCCGTGCTCCTCTGGCTCTTCACAGGCACACCCTATCCCAGCTTCTGCTCCGGCGAAGCCTGGTTCTGGCTCGCCCTCTCGGGAGTGGTGGGTTATGTGTTCGGCGACTACTGCCTGTTCAACTCCTACGTCATCTTCGGCGCCCGCTTCGGCCAGCTGTTCATGACCCTCGCCCCTCCCATCGCAGGCATCACAGGCTGGCTCTTCCTGGGCGAAGAGATGAGGCTCACCTCGTGGCTGGCCATGCTGGTCACCATGGGCGGCATCGCCTTCTCAATAATGGTCAAGCAAGGCGACAAGATAAAGGTCAAGCTTCCCCTCAAAGGCATCCTCTTCGGCATCGGAGCCGGACTGGGACAAGGCGTCGGTCTGGTGCTGAGCAAGATCGGCATGAACCATTATTCCGCCTCCATCCCCGCCGACGCAGCCGAGAGTGTCGTCACCCTCATGCCCTTCGCCGGCACCTTCATCCGCTCCATCGCCGGACTGGTAGGCTTCTTTCTCATCCTCGCCTTCCGCAAAGAGCTCGGCCTCGTAGGCAAAGCCGTCCGCAACGCCAAAGGGATGACCTTCGCAACCCTCACCACCATCTTCGGACCCTTCATCGGCGTCTCCCTCTCCCTCATGGCCGTGCAATACACCCATGCCGGCATCGCGTCGACGTTGATGGCCCTCTCCCCCGTGCTCATCATCCTGCCCTATTCAATAATATATAAGCAGAAAGTCACCCCACGCGAAGTCATCGGCGCCATCATCACCATCACAGGCGTAGCCATGTTCTTCCTGATCTGATGAACATAGGGTAACCTCTAAAAATTAGTCTTCTTAATCCATTAGACTTGAGCGCGATTGTTCTCCGGCCGTTGGCCTATCGAAGAGCCACCGGCTCTTCTTCATCTTCATAAAGTCTTTTGCTTTGCAAGACGTTTCCTCGGCTCGGCAAAGAAAAACAAGTTTTCTCTGCTCTCGCTCTCTTGAAACGTCGAACCATTACTAATCGTGACATTTGGCTGCGCCTCGGCATAATAATCAAGTTTATTCTGCCCTCGGCTTGCACAAACGTTGCTCCAGCTATGCTTCTTCGCCTTTATTTGAAATCCGTTCGACATAAATTCAAAAATCAACTCAATCTAATTATTAGAGGTTACCATAGGTCGGCCAGAAGCCTCCGGTTAGGAAATCCTGCCGGGTTGAGGAGAAAAAAAGGCTGGGAGGAGAATCAGTCCTTCGACTGCGCTACCTGCTTGAACTCGTTGGGCGTCAGCCCCGTCTCCTTCTTAAAGGAGGAATGGAAGACTTGCCTGTTGTTGTATCCGCTCATGAGGCTGATGGATTCCATCTTGTAGTTCTTCGTCTGCGGGCTGGTAAGAAGGCGGATGGCCTCATTGACGCGATAGCGGTTGAGCAGAGTGGGGAAGGTGCATTCCATATATTGGTTGATGCAATGCGAGAGTGTCTGGCGGTTGCATCCTATTTTTGCCGACAGACTCTCGATGGTGAGATTGCTGTCAAGGTAGATCTTCTCTTGTTCAAAGAGCTTCTGTACCTGGACAAGGACCCTACGGTCGTTGTCGCTGTCGGGATGGAGCGTGTCGTAGTTGATATCCGAGACATTCATCACAGGGAGCTGGGCACATTGGGTGTTCTTCTCGACAAGCAGCTTGTAGGCTTTGCGCTTTTCTATATAAAGAAAGAAGAAGACGCCGATCACGTCAACCAACAGAAAGATGACCAACGCTCCGACGATCCGGTTGTGATGCTCTCCGCTGCGTATAGCGGTAGTGGTGATAAAGAGGTCGCAGGCTTCGCGATATTGCCCCTGTTCGTAGAGCGAAAATGCTTTTTTCTCGAGCTGTTCCACCTTGGGAGCCGCCTTCCCTTGGGCAAAAAGGGAGGTCGAAAATGTAACAAGAAGGAAAAAAACAAGAGTGCGGAAGCGAAACAGGGAGTTGTCCATAAAACGTTAGATTTGAGGGTGCAAAAATAGAAAAAAATCTGTTTTTGTACAAATTTTTACTGTAATCATTTGTTTTATGACACGTTTTTTACGTATCATTACTGTTGTTTCTCAATGTTTTGCTACTTTTGCGACAGAAACAAGAAAAAAAGATTACGCCATGAAACGATTACTATTCTATGCTGCTTGCCTTGCAAGTTTTTTTACTTTTACCAATTCCTCTTTTGCTCAATGGAGCTTCGGTACGACCGCCACATTGGAGAGCCGCTATGTGTGGCGTGGACAGGCGTTGGGAATGAACGCTCCCTGTATCGAGCCGGGGGCGACCGTGGGCTTCAAGGGTTTCGCTCTTGACGTGTGGGGAGCCTTCAGCCTGAACGCAGTAGAGTATCAGGAACTGGATTGGACACTCTCGTGGACCTCAAAGAACGAGATGGTCAAGGTGATGGTGACAGACTACGCTTTCCCCACCCTCCTGGGACCCTTCCGTTATTTTGATTATGGCCAGTCTTCGACATCGCATGTGATGGAGGCCGGCCTCGCCTTCGCCATCCCCAAGACCGATCTCTCGCTGAGCCTCTATTCCAATTTCTATGGGGCCGACGCCCGCGATATCGATGGCGATATGGTCTACTCTACCTATGTGGAACTGGCTTACACCCTCGCTTGGGAGAAGCAGTCAACCGATTTCGATTTCGCACTCGGATGTGCGCTCAACGGTAAATCGGGCTATAGCTTCTATGGTAACGACGGCTTTGGGGTTGTCAACATAGCCGTAGGGGCAACCAAGAACCTTGAGATATCGTCGAAGCTGACGTTGCCCGTGTTCGGAAGAATCATCGCCAATCCTGTCGCCGACCAGATGTATTTTGTGTGTGGAACATCAATCGAACTCTAGTCTCATCGTCCCCCACGTCGGCAAGACCTTCCCCAACAACAGAAAGAACAACACCACGATTTAGAAATAATATATAATAAATTAAAAATTAATACTATGATTAACTTTAGCGACACAGCCTTTATGATCATCTGCGCCAGTTTGGTGATGCTGATGACTCCTGCTTTAGCCATCTTCTATGGTGGCTTGGCCTCAAAAAGAAACATCTTGGGTATCATGATTCAGAGCTTCGTCTCCTTGGGATGGAGCACATTGCTGTGGTTCGTGTGCGGCTACTCTCTATGCTTCTCCGGCACCTTTACCGAAGGTACCGACTGGGGCGGAATCTTGGGTAACCTGAACCATATGTTCCTCTCTGGCATCACCCCCGAGAGTGTGCATCCTAGCGCCAATGGTGGCATCCCTGAGTATGTGTTCATCTCTTTCCAGATGATGTTCTCCATCCTCACGCCCGCACTTATTACCGGAGCCTTCGTCAATCGTATCAGCTTCAAGTCTTACCTTATCTTCCTCACCGCCTGGCAGTTCCTCTGCTATTATCCTTTCTGCCATATGGTATGGGGCGGTGGTATTCTGGCCGCATGGGGCGTTCTTGACTTCGCCGGCGGTATTGCTGTCCATATCCTCGCCGGTTTCGCAGCTCTGGCATCCGTGTTCTTTGTGGGCTCTCGCGTCGACAAGGACTCCACCCCAAACAGTATCCCCCTTGTTGCTATCGGAACAGGTCTGTTGTGGTTTGGCTGGTACGGCTTCAATGCCGGCTCTGAACTTGGCGTTGATGGCGTAACCGCTATCGCTTTCCTCAATACCGACGTTGCTGCTTCGTTCGCTCTGGTTACCTGGTTGGTGATCGAATGGTGCCGCAGCCGCAAGCCTAAGTTGGTAGGTGTGCTGACCGGCTCTATCGCAGGTCTGGCAACCATCACCCCTGCTGCTGGTTATGTGCCTCTCTGGACTGCTCCTATCATCGGTATTGCAGCATCGGCATTCTGCTATCTTGCAGTCGAATGGAAGAACAAGCGTCATTGGGACGACGCCATGGATGTATGGGGTGTTCATGGTGTAGGCGGTTTTGTTGGCACGATCCTGCTCGGCGTCTTTGCCACTACCGCAGTAAATGCCAATGGTGCTAACGGACTCATTACCGGCGAAAGTGCTTTCTTCTGGAAACAGATTGTAGCAACCCTGCTCACAGCTGTTTATGGTTTCGTGTTCACTTATGTAATCCTGTGGATTATCAATAAGGTCACTCCGGTCCGCGTTAGCGAGAAAGAAGAGAAAGAGGGCATCGACGCAGCCATCCTGGGTGAAAGTGCCTATGATCATGATGTGCTTTAAGAAACTTTCTATAAACTGAAAATCAGTCACCTCTCTCACTTGAGAAATAACCATCAATAATAGGTGTTAGGGACTCCGATAGATGTCGGAGTCCCTATTTTCACCCGTGTCCCTAGAAATCGTTATCCCAAGAGTCTTACTATCATTCGGAACAATCTAGCATAACTTTATGGAACCTTTGAAACATGAATGCGGAGTCGCGATGGTGCGACTGCTGAAGCCTCTTCAATACTATCAAGAACGCTATGGATCATGGCATTACGGACTAGATAAACTCTATCTCCTCATGGAGAAGCAGCATAACCGCGGGCAGGATGGTGCCGGAATAGCTTGTGTGAATAGCGACCCTATATTGGGACAGGAATACCTGTTCCGGGAGAGAGCACAAGGAAGTGGCGCTATCACAGAAATCTTCAACCGAGCAGGGATGCAGGTAGCCGCTGCCCAGCAGAAGGGTGTGCCGCTCGCAGCAACACCTTTTGCAGGTAACATCTACATGGGGCATCTCCGCTACAGCACTACGGGAAGACAGGGAATACAGTATCTGCATCCTTTGCTTCGTAGGGACAACTACCGGGCCAAGAGTCTCGCCCTTTGTGGAAACTTCAACCTTACAAATGCAGAGGAGATTTTCGATCAGATTGCCGCACTAGGGCAGCATCCGCGTAGTGGGTCTGACACTTATATTCTTCTGGAACAGCTAGGGCATAGTCTCGACCGCGAGGTGGAACGACTCTATCAACAGGGCAAGGCCGGAGGTTTGAAAGGTATAGAGCTGACTCGCCAGATAGAACGTGATCTTGACATGACTAATGTGTTGCGAGAGTGCGCTCCTGCGTGGGATGGTGGATTTGTTATTTGTGGAATGAACGGTAGTGGCGAGATGTTTGCCATGCGCGATCCTTGGGGTATTCGTCCTGCATTCTATTATGCCAACGACGAAATCGTAGTAGTGGCTTCCGAGCGTCCTGTGATTCAAACAGCAATGAATGTGTTGGATAGCGAAGTCCACGAGCTAGAACCAGGACAGTTGCTTCGAGTTGGGATGACGGGCCGTTTGGCAACAGACACAATATTGGCAAAAGCCCCTAAGACAAGCAAATGCTCCTTTGAACGGATCTATTTCTCTCGCGGTAGCGACAAAGATATCTATCAGGAACGGAAAAAGTTGGGCTACAACCTGGTCCCCGCCATCCTGAAGGCCTGCGACAACGACCTTCGGCACACAGTAATCTCGTTTATTCCTAATACCGCCGAAGTTGCCTACTATGGTATGCTGCACGGGTTTGAAGACGTGCTTAATACTCAGAAAGTTCAAAGACTGACTCAGCTGGCAAAGAACGGCAATATCTCAGAGGAGTCTATCGGCAGCATTCTGGCGCAGAGAGTCCGTTCGGAGAAGGTCGCCATCAAAGACATCAAGCTGAGAACCTTCATTACCGAGAACTCTTCCCGCAACGATATGGCCGCCCATGTCTACGATGTCACCTATGGAACCATCGAGGATAATGTGGACAATCTGGTTGTTATTGATGACAGTATCGTGCGAGGTACTACATTGAAAAACAGTATAGTAAAGATTCTTTCGCGTCTAAAGCCCAAACAGCTGGTGATTGTATCAAGTTCCCCCCAGGTTCGTTACCCAGACTTCTACGGCATCGACATGTCTAATCTGCATGAGTTCATCGCCTTTAAAGCCGCCATCTCTCTGCTTGAAGGTCGAGGCATGGATTCTCTTATCGATGAAGTCTATTCCCAATGTAAAGCCGTAGAGAACCTTCCTAAAGAAAAGTGCAGAGAGAATTATGTCAAACGCATCTACCAGCCTTTTAGTGACGAAGAACTCTCAAGGGAGATAAGTCGGCTGGTCTCTTCCGAGGAGTCGGCCCCGTTAGAATGCATCTATCAGACCATCGAAGGCCTCCACGAAGCTTGCCCCAACCATAGCGGCGACTGGTACTTCTCTGGAGATTACCCAACCCCCGGAGGAGTCAAGATGGTTTGCAAAGCCTTTGTTCAATACTACGAAGAGGTTCGCTGCGCTAACTAGATCCAGTCTTTGCGTCTCGCTTGGTGATAACCCCATGCCAGGCAGCAAGTCTGTGCAATCTATATAGGCAAACATCGGGCCTCCCTTTAGACAAGCCCTGTTATTGCAACCGGCTAGTTGTTTCTTATTTATAATATATTGTATTCATAATTATATATAGATAGTTTTTCAATAGAGGTGACCTCTAATAATTAGATTGAGATGGATTGCTGCTTATTTTTGAGTGATTCTGAGAGGAAGCGCGCAGGTGCATAGCGGTGCTATGTGCCAAGCGGTTACGCTTGGAAGCGCCAAAAAGAAGCAGCAAGACGTTCAAGCTAATGTTACTCATTTTTTCTAATTTTTAGAGGTTACCTAGAATAAGATTGTGCTTCGTTAGGTGTTCTTCTCTCGGACTAAGCAGGCAGCAGGGAGTGGATTCACTCCCATCAGGTGCGCAAAGTAGCTTGCCTGATATCCTAGGAGGTGTAAAAGTCATGATTTCCACCCAAGAACCACAAAAGTAATAGCCCACCCTCTCGATAAAGTGCCTAATGAGAGACCTGATAAATGCGTAAATAGTCTGTATTTCAGATTAATAATAAAATATCCAACAGAAAATGGAAATAATTAAAATAGCTTAACTTACTGATATATAGCAAAATATTTGAATATCGATTTTTAATTGACACGATAAAAGCCCAAATTTG
>JAKSMR010000055.1 GCA_024400495.1 Bacteroidales bacterium | reverse complement strand
CAAATTTGGGCTTTTATCGTGTCAATTAAAAATCGATATTCAAATATTTTGCTATGTATCAGCAAGTTAGATTATTTTTCAAAGACAAAGAACCTTTTCAAACAATTTATATTTTATTGTTTATCAACGATATAAAAGCAATTCTACATCCATATAAATCACAAACGAGACTCTTTCGGGTTTGAACAATAGGGGATTTCCTTTGTTACCTCGCCTTTATCTGCCTTTCTAGGGAGAGAAAAGAAGTGCAACTGCCTGGGAAACGACTTCCTTCTTATAATATAATTAAAGAATACAATATAATATATAAATAAGATAACTTGCTATGGGCTCTTTTCCAACTATGATCTTCCCCGACTTCGCCAACGAACTCAGACTGGCAAAGAGAGTTGTCAGGAAACGCAGCAAGACTATGGGCCTTGTAGAGAAGAAGTGGTTTTGCAATCTCTCTTTCCTTAAACTTAAAGTATTAAAGTTAAGAAAAGGGTATACCAGACCTGTATAGAATATTATAACTCATTGATACACAATAGATATATAGATAATAGAGAAAATAGAGTGTACCTAAAAAATAAACTTTAATACTTTAAGTTTAAGATTTTTCACATTTGAGGAACACTTTTGGGCGAGGCAGAACTTTTGTGTCCCGATCAGAATTTGAGAATTTTACTGACAATAGGTATATAGCCACAAAAAAAATACCGACACACACAATTTTTTTGCCATTCTCTCGTTATACTAGTACATAGGTACAATATTTAGAAACAACTATATGGAAATAATTTACGCATTTGTAGGTTTGGTTATCGGAGCGGTAATCACTTTTTTTATTGTCAATAAAAAGACTGCTGTAGCTTCGGCTATGCTCGAGACGGAGAAGGAAACGCACAAAAACGATGTGGATTCTTTGAACAGACAGCTTGATTCGGCCAAACAGGAGGGAGTAAACCGACTGAAAGAAGCCCAACTGCAGGCTGAGGAGAGACTTAGCCAGCAGAAAAAGGAGAGTCTCGATCAGCAAGAACTGACGAAAAAGGGATACGACGATGCCATAAGATTTGAGAGAGCTGCTGCTGCTGAAGCGCTCGACAAACAAAAGCAGGAACACCAGCAAGCTCTGGCCCAGGCGAAGAAAGAGGCCGAAGACAGACTCCAGGAAGAGCTGAGACGAATGAAGGAGACAACGGAGAAGAACCTGGAACTTGTCAAGCAGCAGGTTACGACAACTACCGAGGAATTGCTTAAGAAGCGTGGCGAGGAGCTGCAGAACAGCAACAACCTCCAGATGGACTCTATCCTCAAACCACTCAAGGAGAATATCGAGAATATGCAGAAATCCATCAAAGAAGACCGAGAGAGCCATATCGCCACTAGCGAAAGACTCAAGTCTACGATGGAAAACATGATGAAGACTACGGAGAATCTTGGTGTCCAAGCCGACCGACTGAGCAACGCGCTTCAACGCGAAAATAAAACTGCCGGAAACTGGGGAGAGCTGATCCTTAGCGAGTTGCTGTGCAGCCAAGGTCTTCAAGAAGGCGTTCACTTTGACGTACAGCAGACTCTTCGCGACGAAGAAGGCAACACGCTTAAGAACGAGGAGACCGGCAAACGAATGATTCCCGACGTCATCCTCCATCTGGATGAGACGCGCGACGTTATCGTCGACTCCAAGATGTCGCTTACCGCTTTTGTGGATTACCAGAACGCCACCAACGAAGAAGAGCGGGCAGCAGCTCTGGAGCGCCATATCCTCTCGGTAAAGAGCCATATCAAGGAACTCACTTCCAAGAACTATCAGGGCTATATCAAGAAGCCCCGCGTGAGCGCAGATTTCGTGATTATGTTCGTTCCCATCGAAGGCGCGCTCCAACTTGCTCTCACCCATGCGCCCGAACTCTGGCGCGAGGCTTTCGACAAGAAGGTGTTCATCGCTGGCGGACAGACCCTTATCGCCGCCCTTCGCATTATCGACCTCACTTGGGTGAACATCAAACAGGAGCGCAACACGGAAAAGATTTTGGACGAAGCCCGAAAACTCGTCGACCGGGTGGGACAGTTCTACGACAAGTTCCAGACTGTGGGCAAGCGAATCCAGGAGGCCAACAACGCCTATTGCGATGTTGTCGACAAGGTGAAAGAGGGCCAACAATCAATCCTAAAAGCAGGCAGAAATCTTGAAGAATTAGGTGTGAGGGGAAAGAAAGCTCTGCCAAATCCCGAGGAAGAATAACATTGAGAAACAGACAAGTATGAAAGAAGTCAGAACCTTATTCTTTAGCGCGACAGACAACACTCGGAAGATGGTCCAGAGCGTTGCCGACGGGCTCTCGAAGGGACTCTCCTGCCCTATTTCGGAAAACAACAACGTCACGCCTTTCGCATCGCGAGAGAAAATGTATTGTTTCTCTGGCGACTGCGTTGCCGTTATCGGTTTCCCCGTCTACGCAGGAAGAATTCCCAACAAAATACTGCCCTTCTTCCAGAATAACGTCAAAGGAGAGAACACTCCTGCTATTGCCGTTCTCACCTACGGCAACCGCGCTTACGACAACGCTTTGAGAGAGATCCAGCAAGTGCTTCACAAGAACGGATTTGTCGTTATCGGCGCCCTAACCCAGCCTTCGCAGCACAGCTTCTCCTCTAGTGTCGCCACGGGACGTCCGAACAACGAAGATCTGGCGAAAGCCGAGGAGTTCGGACTCTCTCTTGCCAAGAAGATCCTGGCTGGAAACATCTCCGATTGCCTGCCCGTGGACGAAGGCGAACTTGTCTATTACACGCCTCTGACCACCCATGGGAACAAAGCAAATATCCTCAAGGTGATGCCCGAGAGCAGGAGGGATCTCTGCGACAGCTGCGGAGACTGCGCCCTACGTTGTCCGATGGGATCAATCCCGAAGGAAACACCATGGGAAACTACCGGAATCTGCATCAAATGCCACGCCTGCATCACCCATTGTCCCAAAGGAGCGAGAGCGTTCACAGACGAGGTTTTCCTTTCCCACAAAGAGATGATAGAGCAGAACTTCTCGGCCCGGAAAGAGTCGGAATATTTCATCTAGAGCCAGCCTTTCTCCTTCGGAGAGGCTCCTACTTGACGCTTCCTTGCCCCCTCCTTGATGCCTCCCTACTCCTTCCCTAGCGCCAAGGCTGGGGGAACTATAAATCATGAGAAAGGGGAACGGGGTTATCTACGGACTATCCTGTACGACCCGTTGGATCGGCCTTGGAAGCGGATCGCGTCAGGGCCTACTGGCGTCACTTCTACAGGCTTGTTGCTCTCGAGATCGATAACCTGGTAATCGTCGGCAATATTGGGATATTGGAGTGTGACAACGCCTCCTTGGTAGGCGTTGATATATTTCCTGGTGGGCGAGAACGTATATTCCCGCAAGGTTGAGACTTCTCCTACCGACTTATAGGCATTCCGAAACTTTTCCAAAGTGGGGAAACGGATAATCCCAGAATCCATCTTGCCTTCGCTCCATTGCAGAGAGATGGAGAAACCTCCTCGCGCTATCAAGTTGTCGAAAGAGCCCGTTTTCCACACGTCGGGAAGGGCGGGGAGGAGGCGGACCGTGCCGTCGTGGTTCTGCAGCAACATCTCCGCAATGCCTGCTGTGGCGCCGAAGTTGCCGTCGATCTGGAAGGGGGCGTGAGAGTCCCAGAGATTATAATAGACGCCACCTCCGGAGACGGAATGATGACGCAGAGCCAGCTCAAGGATAGCGTGGGCGTGGTTGCCATCCTGGGCACGAGCCCAGAGGTTGATCTTCCAGCCCATCGACCAGCCCGTAGAGGCGTCGCCTCGCAGCTTTAGCGAGTTGACGGCCGCCTTGAAATAGGGCGACTCTGGCGTGATTTGAGAGAAAGGATAAAGCGCCATGAGGTGCGAGAGATGGCGATGGCCGTTCTGGCCTGCGGAATAGGGGCTGTACTTCCACTCGCGGAGCAGCTGGTCGCCCTTCCTGACTCCGTTAAGTTCTTCGCCCCACGCGCCATCGTATTCTTCCAACAATAGTCCTTTGTCCAGTTTCGCGTAGCTCTTCTGCAGCCGACGGACCTCTTTGACGGAGAGGATCTCCGGGTCGTGGAGGTCGTCCTTGAAAAGGGAGAAAGCCTCCAACGTGTTTGCGAACAGCTCCGCCACCAGCTGCTGGGCGTGAGCTACGCCATTCTCGGTAGGTCCTTGCTCGGGCGAATACTCGTCGGGACACTCGTAAGTGCCGTCCTTTCTGTTGTATCTGAGCCGAGCCATCCAATAGCGACAGGCGCCCGACATAGGTTTTAGAGAGCGATAGAGATCGCGCGGCTCGCGGGTGTAGAGGAAATGCTGCCAGAGATGGGAGCAGAGCCAGGCGTTGGCAACCACATAGTTGTGGGCAAAGGCGCCCACGCCTCCATAGGCGTTGTTCTCGGTAAAGGTGGTCCAGCCCACGGGCGTACCCGACTCGATGGCGTTATTTTGCCACGATTGCGAGGCCGACATCGTCTCTATATAGCGCAACAACGGCTCGTGCAGACCGCTCATATTGCAGACCTCCATCGGCCAATAGTTCATCTGGAGGTTGATGTTGGCGTGATAGTCGCTATTCCAAGGCGGAGTGGACGAATGGTTCCATATGCCTTGCAGATTGCTGGGCAGATGGTCACCTTCGCTATTCGAAGCAATGGCCAGATAGCGGCCATAGTGGAAATAGAGCTGTTCGAGCATCAACACCTCGGGCTCCATACCCGTTCTGCGATGAGCATAGGCTCGGATGAGGCTGTCGGTTGGGACGCTGTTACGAGCTCCCGCCAGCCGGAGATCAACTCTATCGTATTGATTCCTGTTTTGCCGGGCAGACTCCTGAAGATAGAAACGAGCCCCTTCTTCCTCTGTATCAAAATGGTGCTCGTAGGCATAGAAACATTGGCTTCTGCACTCTTTTATCAGGTCGCGGCTGTTGAAGAATGCGTCCTGAGAGGTTTTCCCTACAAGGATAACAGACACGTCCTTGGCGTTTCGAACCGTTATTCCTGTTGAGTCAGACACAATCTCTCCGCTCTCGCAATAGACTTTGCACATTGCGGCATAGGCGATCTCCTGCAATTCTCCTTCGAAGCAGCCTTCGTTCCTCCGATAGGTGGTTGACGCGTCAATAGCGGGTTTTCCTGCGCAAAGGGCGATGTGAAGGTTGATCCGTTCGTCGCCAGAAGTTCTGTAATAGATTCTGAGAGCCTGGCTCAAGGCGCTCCTTTGGAAGAAATAGGTGCGGTTATAGTGGCTGCGAAGATCGGGACTGTCGAAATCGACCGTAGCCACTCCGTCCTGGAGGTCGAGCTTGCGGATGTAGTTCCGCACAGCCGTAGAGTCATCGTTCCCGAACGGCAGGTCGAGCGAGGTGATGACGAGCGAGCCGAAATTGAGATAACTGCCGTAGCTGCGGCCGTTGTCGTTGGCCGTCCCGCTCCAGAGGTACTTGTTGTTGAACTGAATCTCGTCTCTTCTCACGCCTCCATAGATGCAGGCGCCCATCTGGCCGTTGCCCAGGGGGAGCGAATATTCCATCCAAGGGTCGGTATAGGCGAGCGGGCCTTTCTTTCCAAGCATCTGCTTCCACGCCACCTCGGCAGGCTGGGTGTACCAGAGCACAGCCCGGTCGCCGAAATCAGGATACGAGGCGCCGAGAATCTTATACTCGGGTATCGTATCGGCAAAAGAGACGACCGCCAGAAGCGACGCTATGAAGAAGAAGACTATTTTTCGGAGCATAACTAACGAGAGACAACGATCCCCTCTGGAAGGGAAGTCCGTCGCAGAGGGGATCTACTAGTGTGTTATTCGGCAGAGACGAGCTTCACCTTTGCTGCGGCAGCCTTGCATTTGTCGCGCAAAGCGTTGAGGTCGCTTCCGTTGGGAGCATAGCTTACCACCACGCCCATACGACGGCCTACGTGAGCCTCGGGCTTGCCGAAGATGCGGAGGTAGGTGTTGGTTTCGGAGCAGACCTCCTCCATATTGGTATAGTCGGGCTTGTGGGTCTCTATCTCGCTGAGGATGACGGCGCTGGCGCCGATGCGTTCCTGGGTGATTTCGGGGATAGGAAGGCCGAGGACGGCACGGCAATGAAGCTCGAATTCGCTGAGGTTCTGAGTGCCTGCGAGGGTGACCATACCTGTGTCGTGGGGACGAGGAGAGAGCTCGCTGAAATAGACGCCCTCTTTGTCGCTAAGGAAGAACTCGACGCCCCAGATGCCGGCTCCGGTAAGGGCTTTGGTGACCTTGTCGGCCATACGTTTGGCCTCTTCGAGCTGCTCGGGGCTGATGGGAGCGGGCTGGAAGCTCTCGCGGTAGTCGCCACCTTTCTGCACGTGACCGATGGGGTTGCAGAAGAGGGTCTTGCCGCTCTTCTGGGTGACGGTAAGGAGCGTGATTTCGCTGTCGAACTTGATGAACTGCTCGACGATGACCTCCTTGATGTCGCCACGAGCGCCCTCAACAGCCGTGTTCCAAGCCGTCTCCAGCTCGGCAGGACTGTCGACCTTGCTCTGGCCGTGGCCGCTAGAGGACATAAGCGGTTTCACGATAAAGGGATAGCCGATAACGTCGGCAGCAGCCTTGAACTCCTCGAAGGTCGTGGCATAGCGATAGTTGGCGGTCTTGAGGCCGAGCTCGGTATGAGCCAGCTCGCGGATGGCCTTGCGGTTCATGGTGATGTTGACGGCACGAGCCGAGGGGACGACCTGGATGCCGCGCTCCTCGCACTCGTAGAGCTTCTCGGTACGAATGGCCTCGATTTCGGGAACGATGATGTCGGGACGATGTTTCTCCACGGCAGCCATCAGCGCCTCGCCGTCGAGCATAGAGAAGATTTCGCGCTCGTCGGCCACCTGCATGGCGGGAGCATCATTATATTTGTCGCAAGCGATGACATACATACCTTTGCGTTTACAAGCGATTACAAACTCTTTGCCCAGTTCGCCCGAGCCCAAAAGGAGGATTTTCTTCATAATATTACTGTTTTTTATCATTTGACGTGCCCTCTGCCCTATCCTGCTCACGCGGAGGAAGAGACGGAAGCCATCTTTACTATTATTGTTTCCACTTTATTATCAAAAGATTAGAACGTACACAAACAACCACCCATCACACTCCGAGACAGCCTTTTGTGCACGCGCCACAAAACTTTTGAGAATGCAAAGATACGATTTTTTTCGAAATCCCAGCTAATAAAATCATCCTCTTCTGCCAAAAGAAATCCCGTCCGCACCCAACCAACGCCCCAGCAGAGGAAGACCAAACACCAACCTGAGCCCTACCAAGCCCCTACCTCGTTCGGAATTGATACGGAATTAATACGGAATTGATTCGGAATTGATGGCTGCCTAGACACTCCCTAGATGCCGCCAAAGGGCTGCCTCCGCCGACTTATTTTTTCTTTTTTTTGGCTATTCCAGAAAAAAGTTGTACTTTTGCAACCGCAAAGAGGACAGATTTGATTGATTGCAACCTCAAGAAAAAATGCTAAAACATAGACTCTTACAAGTTTACAATCCCCTATCAAATCTTTTGCAATTTAATTGTTTTTCGAGGCGAATGTCCATCGCTTCGGAGTATTAGTTAAACGGTAAAAGAAAAACAAACAACAATGAGCTATTTTTTTACTAGCGAATCGGTGTCGGAAGGACACCCCGACAAAGTGGCAGACCAGATCAGCGACGCCATCCTCGACAATCTCCTGGCGCAGGACCCCGAATCCAAGGTAGCCTGCGAGACCCTCGTAACCACCGGCCTCGCCGTCATTAGCGGCGAAGTGAAAACCACGGGTTTTGTCGACGTGCAGGAAGTTGCCCGCGACGTGATCAAGAAAATCGGCTACACCAAGGGCGAGTACAAATTCGAGTCGGAGAGCTGTGGCGTGATGAGCACCATCCACGGCCAAAGCCCCGACATCAACCAAGGCGTGGAGCGCAAGGAAGCCCTTGAGCAGGGCGCCGGCGACCAGGGAATGATGTTCGGCTACGCCTGCCGCGAGACCAAGGAATATATGCCCCTGCCCATCACCCTCGCACATATGTTCATGCAGGAGATCGCCAAGATTCGCAAAGAGGGCAAAGAGATGACCTACCTCCGCCCCGACGCCAAGAGCCAGATCACCATCCAATACAGCGACCAGGGCAAGCCCGAACGCATCGACACCATCGTCATCTCCACCCAGCACGACGACTTCGACACCGAGCGCCGCATGCTCAAGAAGATACGCCAGGATGTGGAGTTCATCCTCATCCCCCGCGTGGTCGAGCGCCTGAGCAAAGAGAACCAGAAGCTCTTCGCCAAGAAGGACTACACCCTCCATGTCAACCCCACAGGCAAGTTCGTCATCGGCGGCCCCCACGGCGATACCGGCCTTACCGGACGCAAGATTATCGTCGACACCTATGGTGGACGCGGAGCTCACGGCGGCGGAGCCTTCTCCGGCAAGGACTCCAGCAAGGTTGACCGCTCGGCAGCCTACGCCACCCGCCATATCGCCAAGAACCTCGTTGCCGCCAACGTCTGCGACGAAGCCCTGGTGCAGGTAGCCTATGCCATCGGCGTCGCCGAGCCCGTAGGAATCTACATCAACACCTACGGCACAGCCCACGTGGACATGACCGACGGCGAGATCGCCAAGAAGGTGAACGAGATCTTCGATATGCGCCCCTACGCCATCGTAGAGCGCTTCGGCCTGAAGAACCCCATCTTCCAGGAGACCGCAGCCTACGGCCACATGGGACGCGACCCCAAGGTGAAGGACGTGAAGGTCGTCCGCAACGGCATAGAGACCAAAGAGAAAGTCCAGTTCTTCGGCTGGGAGAAACTCGACTACGTAGAAAAGATCCAGCAGGCCTTCGGCCTTTAACAGAACCAAGCAGGCACTATCATGACTAAACTATCTGTAAACATCAACAAAGTAGCCACCATCCGCAACGCCCGTGGCGGCAATATGCCCGACGTGCTGAAATTCGCCGTCGACTGCGAACGTATGGGCGCCCAAGGAATCACCGTCCATCCCCGTCCCGACGAGCGCCACATCCGCTATCAGGACGCCCGCGACATCAAGCCCCTCCTCCATACCGAGTTCAACATCGAGGGCAACCCCATCCCCTCCTTCGTCGAGCTGGTGAAGGAGATCCGTCCCGCCCAGGTAACCCTCGTCCCCGACGCCGAGAACGTGCTCACCAGCAACGCCGGCTGGGACGTAATCAACAACTTCGAGTTCCTGAAGAACATATCCGCCGAGTTCCATCAATATGGCATCCGCGTGAGCATCTTCATCGACCCCGTGGAAGAGCAGATCCGCAAAGCCGCCGAAACCGGCTGCGACCGTGTGGAGCTCTATACCGAAGCCTACGCCTCCAACTATGCCACAAACCGCGAAGAAGCCATCGCCCCCTATGTGGCAGCAGCAAAAGTAGCCAAAGAGGTTGGCCTAGGACTCAACGCCGGCCACGACCTCAACACCGAGAACCTCGCCTATTTCGCCCAGCAGATCCCCTGGCTCGACGAGGTCTCCATCGGACACGCCCTCATCTCCGACGCCCTCTACTGGGGCATCGAGCGCACCATCCAGGAGTATCTCCGCTGCCTGAAATAGAAGACAGCATAATCGTCGTAGAATTATTCATCAAAGCCAACCTGTCGTCGACTGAATAATTCTACGGCTTATTGTATAGCCCCATCATCCACACCCCAACAAAACCACCCTATGAAAAGACTCGTAGCATTCGCCCTTCTTTCATTAATGGCCTTTGCAGCAATGGCCCAACACTTCAGAGTCATCCGCGACGGCAAAGAGACCAACCCCGGCATCATCCCCACCCCACAGAAGGCAGAGAAGCGATACGGCACCTGCAACACCATGGTCCCCCTGCTGCTGACAGTCAAAGATGGCAAGCCCACATCAGAGAAAGAGATTGCCAAAGTGCTAAAAAAAGGTGGTTTTGTTTTCGTGGAGCAGCACGTGGAGCAGCACGACGCCCTCTCCTCGTCAGACTCCGACGAGCAGGAGCGGATGGTTCAGGAAGGCTATGTGCTGGAGATCGAGCCCCGTCAGGTCACCCTCTATTATCTCAACGACAAAGGCCTGGAGAACGGCAGACGCACCTTCCGCAAGCTGGAAGAGCGCTGGGTGGGAGAGATTCCCTGCATGACCATCGCCGACTGGCCAGACTTCCTCTATCGCGGTTGGATGGACGACTACTCCCGCGGACCCATTGCCAACGCGAACTTCCGCCGCCAAAGCGAGCGCTTCCTACTTGACTACGGATACAACTATGCCCAATACTATACCGAGCACATCTTCTACAACCCCGAGTTCCCCGACGTGGCACCTTCGCCCCTGGCCACCATGAGCGACAACCACAACAGCATCATGGCCAACCTCCAATGCTTCGCCCATTTCGAGAAAACCCTGAAAATCCCCTATTATATAGGAATGAAAGACAGCCCCTTCAACATTGATCCCTCCAAGCAGGAGTCGTACGACTTCCTCGCCAAGCAGATCAGGAATGTCGTCCAGCATTTCCCCCATTCGAAGTTCTTCAACATCAACTGCGACGAAACCGAAGCCCTCGGAAGCGGCCGCGCCAAGGACTATGTGTCGTCCATCGGAGCCGAAGAGGCCTACGTGCAGCATATCAACAAAGTCTACGACCTCATAAAACCCTACAACAAAGAGGTGCTGATGTGGGGAGACATCGTAGGCAAGAAGCCCGAGATGCTCGAAAAACTCCCCAAAGACATGCAGTATGTCATCTGGAGCTACGTCCCCAGCGAGAGTTTCGTTGACATGATAGACCCTTTCAAGAAGCTTCACGACAAATATGGCACCCAGTTCTGGATCGCATGTGGCGTTAGCCATTGGAGCCATATCATCCCCACTCAGCACAACTACATCAGGAACATCGCCAACTTCGCCCGCGACGGCCAAAACGCCGGCGCCCTAGGCTATATGAACACCGCCTGGGACGACTCCGGGGAGTCGCTCCTCAGCGACTGCTGGCACGCCCTCCTCTGGGGCGGGGAGATGGGATGGAACAGCATCAAACCCCGCCAAGGACAATCCTACGAAGAGGCCCTTGCTGAAAGAGAGCGGCAGTTCAACGACAACTACAACTGGCTCATGAACAATACAGCCCATACGAAAGATTTCGACTATGCTGGAATGCTCTATGAGATTGGCGACCTCTGCAAGAAAGAGGCCGGAGAGTGGATGCAGGTGTCCGCCCTCAACGAGCCCCTGCTGGATTTCTTCCCCACCAAAGTGGACGACCTCACCTGGAACCGCTGCGAGAAGGTCCTCGCTTCCTGCAAGGCCATTGCCGAGAAATACAATATCCCCGCTTTAGGAACCAGCAGCCACGACCTCTTCGCGACCGACATCCTTACCACCAAAGCAGCCGCCTCCTATGCCCTCCATCGCCTTCTGGTAACGGCACAGAAGAACCAACTCCGCATCCTCATGTATAGGGCCTCTAAAGGCGAGAAAATCGACCTCTCCAAAGAGAAGGAAACTTATTTCAAGAACCTCCACGCGCTGAAGAACGAATATCTGCGCATCTGGGACTTCGAGTGTACCGAATACAGTCGCAACATCATCTGCGACCGCTACGACAAGCTCGGCTTCGAGCTCCTCGAGTCAGACCGCCACGTCTTCATCAACACCTATTCCAAGGACGGCAAAACCCTAGTCGAGCTCAAGAACCTCGGCAGCCACCCCATCTATTACACCATCGACGGACGCAAGCCCAGCGAAGGGTCGCGACTCTATAACAAACCGTTCGAACTAGACCGTTCGTGCGAGATCAAGGCCATCTGCTTCAACGAATATGGCGACCCCGTGGAGACCTCCAAATATCTGCTCCGCCACAAAGGCATGGGGCATCTGCAGAGAATCAACACCCAGTATTCCACCTATCGCGACACCTACTCCGCCGGCGGCGACAACGCCCTCCTCGACGGAGAGATGGGCAGCGAGACGACCTACAACGACGGCCATTGGCAGGGCTACTGGGGCAACGACATCGATGTAGAGATCAACCTCGGCAAAAAGAGCGACATCAACCAGATCTCTATGCGCTTTATGCAGAACAGCACCGACTGGATTCTCGCTCCCCAAACCATCGAAGTCTATACCTCCCTTGACGGCAAGAGCTGGGCCCTCGTCCGCACAGAACACTACACACCCGATTTCCGCCAAAGCGGCAACATCATCCGCGACGATGCCATCCACAGCCTCAACCTCAAGACCCAATACCTACGCGTCGTCGCCAAGAACCCGGGCAAGCTGCCCGAATATACCCCCGGCGCAGGCTACGACAGCTACCTCTTCTGCGACGAAATCGTAATAGAATAGCAGCGCCCAGCCAGGCGACTACCGGAGGCTGTCCCCTACTGGGCTATCGGGTGTCCCATGACACCCGACAGCCTAGATACAACATCTAGGAAAGAAAGGCAGCAAGGCCTGCAAGAGTTCGAGCAGAGCCATCGCGGCTGCGCTTCAACCGCAACATCACGGGCCTTGTAGAGAAGCAAAGATCCTAACTCTCTGCCATAGCTCGTTAAGAGTTAATTAAAAGTTCCAATTGTTCCAGTTCCAATTGAGAAAAAGAATATACACAGCCCTTATAAGCACTATACAACTGATCAATTACCAAACTCATTATCAGCTACATTACTGATAGAAGGAGACGACGTATGCTGCCGGGGGGGGGGGGGGGGGGGGCAACAGGCACCACCCGCCCCCCCAGACAGCCCGCGCCACGCCCCGCGCCACATGCGCCGCGACCTCCGGAACGGCGACCGAGTCAGGCGCGAGCAGGACGAGCGTATCGCCCTTCAGGCACCGGTCAAGGGCCTCCTTGACCGTGCTGAAGTAGTCGTGCCGGTCCGGCGGAACGGCCCGGACGATCAGGGCGTGGAGCGGATCGAAAACCTCTTTCTTCAGCGTCTCGTCGCTGCTTCCG
>JAKSMR010000054.1 GCA_024400495.1 Bacteroidales bacterium | reverse complement strand
AAAAAATGATGAATTGTCTCCGCTAGGATAACTGCCAACAGGTATATAGGTACCTCTTTTTAGTTCTCTTTTTTTCGCAATCCGCTATATCTTTCTTAATCGGCATCGGCCACAAGGCGGACACAGCGACCATAATCGCGAGGATTGTTGTGGTCTTTTGTCAAGAGGGAGCGACTGTCGAAATAGAGAGAGAACGAACACCATTCCAGGTAAAGGGAATACTGGGCGCCGGTCACGCGGCTTGAAGACCAATAGCGACCTACATCGTTCACATAATCCACCTGCTTGTAGTCCTCGCGCACGCCGCCAGCAGGGAGGAAAACGGCGCCATTCTGCTCCATCTTCTTCCATTGGTCGTGATCCCAGCTGTTGTGGCGGGCATAATATTCTTTATCTTCGTTCTCGGCACTTCCGGGGTTGAAGGTGACACCTTGGGGGAGCGTCCACGAGTCGGGAAGCAGAACCATACCGTTCACGCCTTCGATGCTTGCCACCCCATATTTCTGGGAAGCGCCAGAGCGCTTGGTCATCACATAATCCCACTCATCGGCGGTAAGAGTGCGCCACATGCCGGGCTTGTCGCCTCCGTTGCTGATGGCATTATACACACCCCAGTCGCTGTTGGCGTATTCCCCAACGAGGTCGTGTTCGCGAGAAGGGAGAGGACCATAGCCGCAACCCAACTCATAGTCTGTATCAAAATCCCAATCCCAAGGATGGTAATAAAGGTTGCCGTTGTCCCAGCCGCTGGTCCCCCAGCCAAAGAGGTCGATCCAACCAGCATAGTACTGCGAGATATTTTCGTTGTCGGAACCTATACGGTCATACTGGTTCTCGGCAAAACGGAAGGTGTTGGTGGTAGCCTTATATTGCAGGTTTCCTTTAGAGAAACGCACCTGTTGGGTGGGACTTACAGAATAGAGTGCGTCGATAGCGCCACTTAACGCAGCAGAGCCATTGGCTCCATTCAGAACCGGTTCTTCCTCCTTCTTGCAAGCTGCGAGCAAGCAACACGAGGCAGCGAGTAATACAAAAAGCTTTTTCATAATACTATATATTATTCTTTATTTTATCTCTTTTTTTGGGGGATACACTATCTTCCACCAGGAGTCTGCTCTCCGCTTTCGGCGCCTTCCTTTGCCATTCTCGACAGTTCCATCTTTCCGAAGCGGAAAGTGATGCCGAGGGTGATGTAGCGGCTCATAGGCTTCCAGTTGCTGGTGGAGGAATAGAACGGGTTGACGTTCTGCGAGTTCCAGGCATTGATATTGAAGATGTCGTGAATATTGAGGTTGACTGTCATCTTGCGATCGAAGAAGTCGGCATTCGCTCCAACGTCCACCCCCTTGCGGGCATCGGTGATGGTGAAGATGCTCTTGGTGGGGCTGCCGTAGTGGGCGTTGACGAAGAACTGGTAGTTCTTCCATAGCTTAGCCCAGGCGTTGAGGCGGAACTTATAGCTCCAGTTGCGAGTCTCGTAGTGGTTGTCGCGGAAGGTGAAGTCCTCGTTGTTGTAGCGCACGCCGCCGTTGAAGCGGATGTTGATGAACGAGGTGGGACGATAGGTCAAGTTGAGGTCGAGGCCAGAGCTCCACGAGTCGCCGATATTCATAGGCATGGAGTAGTTGACCACATGGCCGTAGAAGGAACTATAGGTCACATCAGCGAGGGTGCTACTCTCGTCGGTGTTCTTGGTGTAATAGAACTGGGCGCCCACCGAGCCGAACTTCATGAAATACTTGTCCCACTGGAGCTCGATGTTCTGATTGTAGGTGGGGCGCAGGTCGGGGTTGCCCCAGTTGCCGAAGTTGTCGAGGTCGTAGGCCTTGTAGAGGGTTAGTTCTGAGAGGCCGGGCTGGTCGATGCGTCGGGTGTAGCTGAAGCTGAAGTTGTGCATCGACTTGGTGCTGTAGCTGAGGTGGAGCGAAGGGGTGAGGCTGAAGAAGGTGGAGTCGAGGCTGTATTCGGGGCGGTTGTAGTAGTCCAGGGCGCAGTTGTCGATGTTGCCGCGCAGGCCGAGTTTGGCGGTGAGGTTGCCGAATCGGCGCTGGTAGGTGGCGTAGGCCGAAACGCCGTCGGTGCGGCCGAATCGGTCGCTGTTGATGGAGTCGGTCTTGCCGGCGAGGTAGCCAGCCTGCTCCCAGGTGCTGATGCTCCAGGTGCGGTTGTTGTAGTGGGAGTAGTCTATGCCGAGGTCGAGCTCATTGGGCATACGATGAAGAATGGTGTCCATAGTGCCGAAGGGGTGCACGTAGTCGGCGCCGAGGCTGGCGTTGAAGCTGCCGTAGTGTCCGTCGACATCGCGCACGATATCCTGACCGGTGAGGTAGCTATAGTGACGTTCGTGATGGGTCTGGTCGCTGCTGCTCCAGCCGTTGCCGTTGAGGTTGATATTAAGCTTGCGTCCGGTCTCTCTGTCGAACATATGCTGGTACCATCCGCCAAAATATCCGCCGCCGTTGGGTTTGGCTACCATCGGTTTATCCTCGGTGCCCTCGTAGGTGTGGTCGACGATAGAACCGGGGACCTCCAGATATTCGAAGCGTTCGCTCTTGCCGTATTGGTAGTCGCTACCCCAGCGGGGATAGACGCCATACCAGGCACCCATGTTGTCTTTGTCGGAGATGTTGTAGCTGAGGTTGCCGCCGATGTAGGACTCGATGTTCTTTGTGTGGCTCTGGGAGAGGTAGTTGGTCACGCGCGAGGTGTCGCCGTTAGGGGCGAGCATCACTTGCGAGCCGGTATACTCGCTCTCGCGGTTGTTGTAGCCGAAGTTGGCGTAGATGTTGAAGTTGAACTTCTCGTTGGCGAAGACGTAGCTCACCCAAGGCTTCATCTCGCTGAGCCAGATGCCCTGGTCTGGACGTGAGCTTCCGTTCAATCCCAAGCTGACAAACTCGTTGCGTTGCACCTTCTGGGTTGTCACGATGTTCACTACGGGAGTGCCGCCGCCATAGCGTGCAGAAGGGTTGGAGATGACTTCGATCTTCTCGATGCTGCTGGCGGGGAGCATCTTGATATACTGTTTGAGGGCTTCGCCGTCCATGTGGCTGGGGCGGTCGTTGATCCAGACCTCTACGCTCTGGGTGCCGCGGAGGGTGATGTTGCCGTCGGCGTCGATCTCGATGCCGGGAGCGTTCTGGAGGGCGTCGCTAGCCGTTCCCGTCTGGATGGAGGGGTCGTCGGTAGTGTTGTAGATATTCTTCTCGCCATCCATGGAGAAGAGGGGACGCTCGGCCGAGATCTCAACAGTTTTGAGTGTGGTGCCGGGCTGCATCTTCATCTCGCCCAGATCCATGTTTCCTTTGACGGTAACAGGACGCACGAGGTCGACATAGCCCACATACGAAGCTTTGAGGAGATAATCCTTCTCGGCTACGTCGTTGATGACAAAACGGCCGTCGAAGCCCGTAGTGGCGCCACGCATGAAGAGGGTGTCACTCGTGCGGCAGAGGGCCACATTCACAAAAGGGAGCGCCTCGCCTGTGCGGGCGTCTTTCACAAGACCTTTCACCACACGGTTTTGAGCCACAGCTCCCAGAGAGAGCAACGACAGGAGGGTGAGTATGATGGTCTGTTTGATTCTTTTCATCGGATATTATTGTATTTTTTTGTTGATTTCTTATTTCCAGTTCTGCTCCAGCCATTGTTTCATGGCGTCGTATCCTCGTTGGCGAAGGATTTCGTAGTGGCGGAAATCGAGGATGCCGTAGCGGGTATCTTCGTGCGGACGGACAAGTGCCGTGCAGCACGAGCGGCCGCGATGGCTGTTGATATCGAGTATCATGTTGCCATACACATTGTCGGCCTTATAGTGACGCTTGAAGAAGCGCTCCTGCTCGGGGAGAGGGCTGGGAACGAGGTCGACACCTATCAGCACATCATAGCAGCTGTCGGGGATGCTACAGGCCGGGAGGTTGTCAACAAAACCACCGTCGCAGTAGTAGCGTCCTTCGATCATCTGAGGTTTGAAGACCACGGGGATGGAGCCCGAAGCCAGCACCCAGTCGCTGAGATGACTGCCCGACGAGCGGGCCACGACGTCGCCCGTGGCTATATCTGTCGCCACACAGAGGAAGGGGATCGCCAAGCTGTCGAAGCTGTCGTGAGGAGCCGCGTCGTTGAGGAGTTTGCGCACATGCTTGTACGAACCCAAGCCGCGATCCACATGACGCAGAGTGACATGCACATTACGATAGATCGTATGGAGCCTGCGTTCTTTGACCATAGCATAGAGTTCGTCGCCCGCATAACCTTGTGCATACACCATTCCCACTATGGCGCCCATGCTTGTGCCGGCAATAAAGACGGGCTTTATTCCCGCTTCGTCCAAAGCCTGAAGCACCCCGATATGCGCGTAACCCAAAGCTCCGCCGCCCGACAAAGCCAAAGCCACGCGAGTCTGTCCTGCAACCTGGGACATCCAGGCCAAGGAAAGAAGTGTCAGCAGTATCTTTTTAATGTTCATAGCGGCGATTGTTTATAATGTTAAGGTACGCGCAACTCCTGTAACCTGCTATTATGCAACCAGAAGAAGACACACACGCACATTATATGCGGATGCAAATTTACAACTTTTTTTGCGATTAGAGATAGTTTTTCTGGTTATTTTTTCACCTGTAGCATCCCTTCACTCTGCACCCAGCCTCTATGTAACGCCTACTTAGCGCCTATCTAGCGCCTGCATTTGGCACTCTTTTGATAGAATTTTGGCAGACTTCTGCCACACTTTGGCCAGTCGTTTGGCAGTCGTTTATCAGTCCTTTGTCAGTCCTTTGTCAGTCGTTTGTCAGTCGTTTATGGCAGTCTCATTTGGCAGACTTTTGACAGTCTGCCTATCAGCCATCATAACATCCGATAATAGCCATCCGGAAAACAGCCCGTCATATATCAAGCCGGATATAGTATAGGTAACCTCTAAAAATTAGAAAAATGAGTAACATTAGCTTGAGCGTCTTGCTGCTTCTTTTTGGCGCTTCCAAGCGTAACCGCTTGGCACATAGCACCGCTATGCACCTGCGCGCTTCCTCTCAGAATCGCTCAAAAATAAGCAGCAATCCATCTCAATCTAATTATTAGAGGTCACCTATAATGAAAAAAATTTGGAAGAACCAATATTTTTCCTTATTTTTGCAGAGACCACTTTTTGATTGCATAGAAATAAATTACAATCTGACAATCAATCACTTATAACAAAGTATAAAATCCAAACGCACCATAAAAAAACGAAAATCATGAAGAAGATTGCCTCTTTTGTGCTGATTCTCCTATGCGCTATTACGACGAAGGCGCAGACCAACGATTTCTCCCCTCTGCAGAATAGGTTGAAAGCCCATGTCTACTACCTTGCCAGCGACGAGCTGCGTGGCCGCAAAGGCGGTAGCGAAGATGCTGCCAAGGCCGCCGAATATATCGTCGACCAGTACAAGGACGCAGGCCTCAAACCCCTCTATAGCAACTTCCTGGTTCCCTTCTCACCCAAAAACTCGATGTACAAAGACATGCTGGGAGAAGAGACCGGCGCCATGGTTGACGACATTATGTCTGGAGCCATGAAAGACAAGCGCTTCCGCAATGTCGTTGCCGTCATCGAAGGCAGCGACAACACCCTCAAGCACGAATTCATCATCATCGGCGCACACTACGACCACCTGGGCGTGAAGAGCGACGGCGTCGTCTACAATGGTGCCGACGACAACGCATCGGGAACAGCCGCCGTCATCGAGGTAGCCCGCGAACTGATGCAACACCCCGAACTGCTCAAACGTAGCGTTATCATAGCCGCCTTTGATGGCGAAGAGATGGGCCTCTACGGCAGCAACGCCCTGGCTGACAAAATCTTCAACGAAAACGACCCCGACAATATCGGACATCCCCTCCTCTACCCCGCCGGCAAGAAACCCGTCGTCAAGATGATGATGAGCATCGACATGGTAGGCTGGCTCAAGCAGGGCAAGGACCTCAAGCTCGAAGGCACCGGAACCCTCAGCCACGGCAAAGCCTTGGCTAAAGAGATTGCCGAAAAGGCCGGTCTCCCCATCGACTGCAAGAGCGTCGAAACCTCGATATTCACGGCTACCGATACCGAGCCGTTCGCCCGCCAG
Source organism: Bacteroidales bacterium (assembly GCA_024400495.1). GTDB lineage: Bacteria > Bacteroidota > Bacteroidia > Bacteroidales > P3 > Colimorpha. The sequence continues at coordinate 7,839 of JAKSMR010000054.1, read as the reverse complement.
GGCATCCCCACCCTTGCTGTCACCACAGGACTGAAGTCGCCCTATCACAAGCCCGAGGACGATGCCGACCTCATCGACTACCCAGGCCTCGAGAAGGTGACCCTCTACCTCTCTGAACTGACCCAGGCGCTGGCTTCACGCCCCGAGATCGAAGCCTCTGGCAGACTGGCTCCAAAGCACAAAGGACGCCAGCCTCTTTTCCAGATGGGTCTCGACCTAGGGTACAACCGCATGGATGTCGATTTCTCCGACGGAGCCCTCTTCACCAAAAGCAAGCTCGGATGGGACGGCGGAGTGACAGCCAAGCTCAACTTCAACCACTTCGCCCTCCAGTTCGGCGCCGACTACGACCGTATGCGCACCCTGTGGCCCCTCTGCGACAGCCTCAGCGCCTCCCTCACACAAAGCAAGGTGGTGAAGACCAACTACATCACCATCCCCCTCATCCTCATGTTCCAGAGCAGCAGCATAGGCGGGATGCAGTTCCAGCTGGGCGTTGGTGGCTACTATGGCCTGGCCCTCGACTCCAAAGCCCCCTTCAACGAGGACGTCTATGGATGGAACCTCCTCTTTGGCATGCAGATAGGCAAATGGAGCCTCCAGATCGAGCCACGCTACCAGATCAACAAACAGCACTTCGGACTGCCTCAGGAGATAGGCAAGATGGGTTCGGTAGTATGCCGACTCTCCCGCTACTTCTGGTAGAACCCGCATAAGAACGCGAATCCCCCCCCCAAAAAAAACGACAAAAAAAAATAAATAACTAACCTTTATTAAAGAAAATGAAACAAGTATCCCTTATCATGACGTTTCTCCTACTTGGAGGAATCCTCATGGCTCAGCAGAGCATCGTGAACGTCACCTCCACTAATGGACAGAGGGCCGAGATCACCCTTGGCGCCGAAGGTGTCATGATCATCGATGGCGACAACCTCGACATCCGCAACAGCGACGGCGGCATGATCCAGTTCAACATGGACGACATCCGCAACATCTCCTTCTCCGAAGGGGAGATGTCCATCAACGACGTCCCCGCCCTACAGCTAAGCGTCTACCCTAACCCCACCAGCGGCCAGATGCGCGTTTCCGGCATAGGTAGCGTAGCCCAGGAGGTGAATATCTTCAACCTCGAAGGCCGCAAAGTGATGAGCGGCCGCTACGCCGATGGAGCCTCCATCGACCTCAGCCAACTCAGCAGCGGCATCTACCTGATGCAATGCAGCAAAAGCGTAACCAAAATCAGCAAAATGTAACAAAGGGAGGAAAATAACATGAAAAAAGCATTCTTACTCTTCGCCGCCCTTTGCCTCACAGCTCTCGGCATGGCCCAGAACACCCAGCGCGTCCTTCGCGTACACGACAACGGCCAGGTTGTCTTCCAGATGCCCACCAACAACCTCGACAGCATCAAGAGCCACAACCGCATCGCCACCATCTTCTTCGGCGACGGAAGCTGGAGCCGTAATATCCACAGCATCGACAGCATCACCTTTGCCCAGATAGCTGCTGGCGACACCACCGTCATCATCGACACCACCGCCGTCGACACCTCTTCCACCATCCGCCTCCATTGGATGGGCGACAGCGTGGCCATCACCAACCCCTATGCCAGCAACGGCGTAGCCATCACCACCAACGGAGCCAAGGTCAGCATCACCGCTGCCGCCAACATCGCCAATCTGGTGTATGAGCTGAGCGGAGCCACCACCACCGGTTCCTTCGAACTCGCCACCGACAAGAAATTCATCCTCATGCTTAACGGCGTGAGCATCACCAGCAACAGCAACAAAGCCCCCATCAACATCAAAGAGAACAAAGATGGCGTGCTCCATCTCGTAGAAGGAACCCTGAACACCTTCGTTGACGACGCCTCCAACAGCGCCAAATCGTGCGTCTACAGCAAAGGCAGCCTCACCGTACAGGGCGCCGGCACGATGAACATCACCAGCGTCGCCGTCAACGGCCTCCAAGGCAAGAAAGGCGTCAAGATCCTCAACGGCAACACCACCATCACCGTCAGCGCTGACGCCTCTAAAGGCATCAAGACCGACGAGAGTGTAGAGATGGACGGCGGCACAATGCAGATCGTCGCCAGCGGAAACCTCATCGTCGACACGCTGGACGACGGCACCTTCGACAAGTCCTATTGCAGCGGCATCAAACCCGACAAAGACTTCGTCATGAACGGCGGCAACCTCACCATCGACCTTCCCTCCTCCAACCGCGGCGGCCGCTGCATCAGCACCACAGGCAACACCATCATCAATGGCGGTAACCTCACCATGACCACCGCTGGCGCAGGAGCCTGCCTCGGCGGCACCGGCACCAACGCCACCGACGGTTATGTCAACGCCTGCATCAAGAGCGACAGCAACATCTACCTCTACGGTGGACATATCAGCGCCGTAAGCACCGGTACCGGCGGCCGAGGCATCACTGCCGACGGCAACCTCTATTTCGGTCTCGACAGCGTCGACAACGAGCGCCTCTTCTGCTACGTGAAGACCAGCGGAGCAACCACCAACGCCGTTGGCGGCTCTGGCGGCCCCGGTGGCTGGGGAGGAAATACCAGCGACAACGACTACTTCAAAGGCATCGCCAAAGCCATCCGCATCGAAGGCAACATCTACATCTACAGCGGACACCTGCAGGCCTACTGCGCACAAACCAGCGGCGACCCCACCGGTGAAGCCATCGAGACCAAAGACTCCATGTTCGTATATGGCGGCGACATCGAAGCGAACTCCTACGACGACGCCATCAACGCCACCACCTATCTCGAGATCCGCGGCGGCCGCATCTGGGCCTACTCCCGCGGTAACGACGGCATCGACTGCAACGGCAACACCAACATCTACGGCGGTCTCCTCCTGGTGAAAGGCAACGAGGTCGGCATCGACGCCGCCACCGACGCCGGAGGACGCTTCTCCATCTACGGCGGCACCATGATCACCCAGGGAGGCACCATGGGCGCCTGGGACACCCCCAACGGCAGCAGCACCCAGCGATGGATCACCATCCAGAACGCCAACTACGGCAACAACGGCATCCTCGTGAAGAACGCAGCCGGCGACACCCTGCTCATCTACAAGAACAACACCGTCTCCGGCTCCGGCTTCATCAACGCCGACAGCAAAGCCTTCTCCAAAGGCGACCTCGGCAACGGCACCAAGCCTCCGGGAGGTGGCGGAAGCAGCAACCGCAACGGTCTTGTGTTCAGCTCCCCCGACATCCATCAAGGCCAGAGCTATACCGTATGGACCTCCTGCACCCCCGACGGCGGACAGAACTGGCACGGTTTCTTCAGCGACGGAGCAACCGCAACCACAACCTCCAGCTCCACTACCGTGAACGCCCAATAGGCATGCTACGGCTAAAACAAAACATAATCATCGCAACGGCAGCCCTTCTACTAGGGCTGCCTTGTATTTGTAAATCACAGACACCCACCGACAGAGACACCATGCGCATCGCTTTCTGGAACGTAGAGAACCTCTACGACACCTTCGACGACCCCGCCACCAACGACGACGACTTCACCCCTCAGGGCAAATTCCACTGGAACGAAGCCAAGTACAAGAAGAAGATGCAGGGTGTCAGCAAGACCATCCTCGCCCTTGGCTCCCCCATGCTTATGGCCTTGGCCGAAGTCGAGAACAAAGAGGTGGTGAAAGAGCTGTGCTTCGGCTCTTCGCTCAGGAAGAAAGACTACCATTTTGTCCATTTCGACTCGCCCGACAAGCGTGGCATCGACAACGCGCTGCTCTACAACCGCCACAAATTCCATGTGAGCAAATCCATGCCCATCAACATGAGCGACAGCAGCACACAGTACTACACCCGCGACATCCTCTACGTGCGGGGCGAGACCGTGTGGGGCGACACCCTCATCCTGTTCATCAACCACTTCCCCTCCAAACGAGGTGGCGAGGAAGCCAACCAGCACCGAGAGATCATCGCACGACGTCTTCGTGTGATGATGGACCAGAGCCTCGAAGAGTTTCCCGGCGCCACCGTCATTGCCTTGGGCGATTTCAACGCCACCCCCGACGAAGAGACCCTCACCAAGACCATGGGTATTCCCGGGCCCGGCTGGCGCAACCTTATGGCCGAGATGCCCACCAGCCGCGGAAGCCATAAATTCAACGGCAAGTGGCATTATCTCGACCAGATCCTCGTCAACGACAGCCCCAAGTGGCACTACACTCCTCATGTCTTCCAGCCCGAATTCCTGCTGATGCAGGACAAGAAATTTCTTGGAGACAAGCCCTTCCGCACCTACAACGGATACAAACATATCGGAGGCCTCAGCGACCACCTGCCCGTGTATGTCGACATCGCCCCCCGATGGGAATAGCACCCCGTCTGTTGTCCGGAAATATCCAAAATCTTTTTGCCAATCCACTCGCTTTTTGTATCTTTGCATTTCCTTTTACAAAGGAAAGACACTCTTAGTATCAACGTAAACAACAACATACGCACTATACAACATGAAAAAAGCGATCCTTTTCTCCCTCGTCGTCCTCCTTTTTGCCGCTTGCGGCACCAAGGAAGAGGTAGTACTGAAATACGACAACGGCACCCCCCGCCTGGTAGTCATCAAGAAAGGCGACATCCGCATAGGCGAGAAGCTGTTCTACGAGAACGGCCAGCTCCGTGCCGAGAAGCATTTCTCCGGCAAAGAAGAGACCCCCTCCGGCAAATGGAGCTACTACTACGCCAGCGGCGCCCTCTTCGCCCAGGGCAACTTCGACAAAGACCACACCTTCGGCTCCGACTGGACCATCCAGAAAGAGAGCGGCGCCAGCCGTTACGACCTCCCCACCGACTCCCTCAAAGTCGTCGAGATGACCGACAACCTCCTTCCCAGCACCATCTACTACTACAATGCCGACAGCATCCGCGTCTTCCAGTTCTACGAAGACTACACCCTGCGCTCCACCGGCATCATCCGTCAGGAGAAGCTCGACGGACTCTGGCGCTACTACTACCCCTCGGGGCAGACACAGGTAGAAGCCCACTATGTACAAGGCAAAGAAGACGGAATCTACTGCAGCTTCCGCGAGAACGGAGTCCCCTATTTCCGCGGCATCTACACCCAAGGAACACGATCCGGCATATGGGAGTTCTACGACGAGCAGGGCAACCTCAGCGGAAAGAAAGAGTTCGGCAACTAGAGGTCACCTAGAATCCTTTTTTCCGCCACCCTCCACCCCCCGTTCTGCAGGTAGCCTTCTCTCAACCGCCACCTATTCCCTATACCCCATTCCCTGTTTCCCCAACACCATGTCCGACGTAACCCTCACCCATCCCATCTACCGCATTGTCGGCCAAGCAGCCGACCAGCTCGGCATCCCCGCCTATGCCGTAGGTGGCGTAGTGCGCGACTATTTCCTCCAGCGCCATTGCACCGACATCGACATCGTCTGTGTAGGCAGCGGCATCGAGCTCGCCAAAGCAGCAGCCCGGCTGGTGGACAGCGAGAAGAGCCACAGCCGCCGCACCGAAGTCCATGTCTTCAAGACCTTTGGCACCGCCTCCTTCAACTATATGCACGACGGGGAGCTGTGGCAGATAGAGTTCGTCGGAGCCCGGAAAGAGTCCTACCATTTCGACAGCCGCAACCCCGTAGTCTCGGCCGGCACCCTTGAGGACGACCAGAACCGCCGCGATTTCACCATCAACGCTATGGCCGTCAGCATCAACGCCGCCACCTTCGGCACCCTCCTCGACCCCTTTGGAGGCATCAAAGACCTTGCCGACGGCATCATACGCACCCCCCTCGAGCCCGGCATCACCTTCAGCGACGATCCGCTCCGCATGATGCGCGCCATCCGTTTCGCCACCCAACTCGGCTTCACCATCGACGCCACCACCTTCGACGCCATCAGAGCCAACGCCGAGCGCATCAAGATCGTCTCCGCCGAGCGCATCACCACCGAGCTGAACAAGATCATGCTCTCCCCCACCCCCTCCATCGGGTTCCGCCTCCTGATGGACGCCCAGCTCCTTCCCATCATCATGCCCGACCTCGCACGCATGAGAGGCGTAGAGTCGGTAGGTCAGCGGGCACATAAGGACAACTTCTTCCACACCCTCAAGGTGCTCGACAACGTCGCCGCCAAGAGCGACAACCTGTGGCTGCGCTGGGCCGCCCTCCTCCACGATATCGGCAAGCCCGCCTCCAAGCGCTACGACGAGCATACCGGATGGACCTTCCACGGCCACGAAGTCAAAGGGTCGCGCATGGTCAAGCGCATCTTCACCAAGCTCAAGCTCCCCCTCGACGCCAAGATGAAATATGTCGAGAAGCTCGTCCTCCTCCACATGCGTCCCATCGCCCTTGTAGAGGATATCGTCACCGACTCCGCCGTGCGACGTCTCCTTTTCGAAGCCGGCGACGACATCGAGGAGCTCATGACCCTCTGCGAGGCCGACATCACCTCTCGCAACGAAGCCAAAGTCAAGCGCCATCTCGAGAACTTCAAGCTCGTCCGCCAGAAGCTCAAGGAGCTGGAAGAGAAAGACCACATACGCAATTTCCAGCCTCCTATCAGCGGCGAAGACATCATGACCACCTTCGGTCTTGCCCCCTGCCGCGAGATAGGCATCATCAAAGACGCCATCAAGGAAGCCATCCTCGAAGGCGCCATCCACAACGACCGCAGCGAAGCCTGGCAGATGATGCTCGACGAAGCCGCCAAGCTCGGCCTAACCCCCGTAAAAGACGCCTAACCAAGCAGCTCTATACAGCCCCCTATTCCTAATGAAAACCCTCCTCGTCATCGTTGGACCCACCGCTTCAGGCAAGACCACCATGGCCATCCAGGCAGCACAGATACTCGGCACCGAGATCCTCTCCTGCGACAGCCGTCAGTTCTACCGCGAGCTTGCCATCGGTGTCGCACGCCCCTCCGACGAAGAGCTGGCTTCTGCCCCCCACCATTTCATCGCCCACCGCTCCGTACAGGAGCCCTACAACGTCTTCCAGTATGAACAGGAAGCCTTGGCTCTGCTCGACCGGCTCTTCCTCCACCACGACACCCTTGTCGCCGTAGGAGGAAGCGGACTCTATGTCGATGCCCTCTGCCAGGGTATCGCCCTCCTCCCCGACCCCGCTCCCGAGCTGCGCGAACGGCTCAGCCGCCAGATACGCGACGAGGGCATCGAGCCCCTCCAGCGACAGCTCCAGGCCCTCGACCCAAGCTACTACGCCACCATCGACCAGCAGAACCCCATGAGGCTGCAACGGGCGCTAGAAACCATCCTCACCGCCGGACGTCCCCTCAGCGAGATCCTCCAGCAGGAGAAGCGCCCCCGTCCCTTCACCATCGTCAAGATCGGCATAGACACCGACCGCGCCGAGCTGCGCCAGCGCATCGACCAGCGTGTAGACCTCATGATCGAGCAAGGCCTCCTCGACGAAGTGCGCCGTCTCACACATCTGCGCCATCTCAACACCCTCAACACCGTAGGCTACAAAGAGCTCTTCGCCTATCTCGACGGAGACAGCAGCCTCGCCGACGCCATCGCCGCCATCAAGACCCACACCTGGCAGTATGCCAAGAAGCAGATCACCTGGCTCAAACGCTACCCCGAGATCCGGTGGCTCTCCCGCGACGGCCTCACCCCCGCCTTGCTGGAAGCCCTGCTGTAGGACGTCCTCCTCACAAAAAAAAGGCTGCGCCCCCTTTCCCGAGGAGCGAGAGCAGCGAAAACGTGTTTTCTCTGCATAGCCGAAGGGAAAAGTCTTGGACGATGCCCAAGAACCTCCCTCATTGGAAAAAGGTGACCTCTAATAATTAGATTGAGATGATTTTTGAATTTATGTCGAGTGGA
>JAKSMR010000053.1 GCA_024400495.1 Bacteroidales bacterium | reverse complement strand
ACGATGGGTTTCAGTTTGAGGAAACCACCGAGAACTACCATGTTGAACACCTTGCTGATACCCATCTCCTGAGCCTTAGCGGTGGCAGCGATCTTGTAGATGTTGATATCTTTACGAGTGGGCTCGTGGGTGATACCATTGGGGTCGTAGATAAGGAGACCGCCAGGTTTTACGCTGCTCTCGAATTTGTCGAGGGACTGCTGGTTGAGGATGATAGCGGTGTCGAATTCGTTGATGATGGGGGAGCTGATACGCTCGTCGCTAATAATAACGCTTACGTTAGCGGTACCACCACGCATTTCGGGACCGTAGCTGGGCATCCAGCAAACTTCTTTATCTTGCATAGCGCCAGAGTAGGCAAGGATCTTACCCATGGAGAGTACGCCCTGACCACCGAAACCGGCGATGATAATTTCTTCTGTCATTGTGATTAAAGTTTTAAGTTTCAAGTTTCTAGTTTGTGGCGGCTAGCTTGTGAGCAAGGACTAGCTGCGGGGAACTATAAACTAAAGACTAATTTATTTGGTAACTACTTCGAGGGCGTGGTCGAGGACGAGACGATTTACGTCGATGCCTTCAGCGATCTTACCGTCAACTTTGATGTCGCCGATAGGATAGTTGGGGAACATGTTCTCTTCCATCCACTTGTTAGCCTGTACGGGGGTCATCTTCCAACCGGAGTTGCAGTTGGAAACGATCTCTACGAAGCAGAGACCTTTACCCTGCTGCTGGAACTCGAAAGCCTTCTTGATAGCAGCCTTAGCCTTACGTACGGCGGCGGGAGTGTGAACACTCTGACGGGTTACGTAGTAGGTGCCGGGGAGGGTAGCGAGGAGCTCGGTGATGCGGAGGGGATAACCGTTACGTTCTACGCAGCGACCATAAGGGGTGGTGGCGGAACGCATGCCTACGAGGGTGGTAGGAGCCATCTGGCCGCCGGTCATACCGTAGATACCGTTGTTTACGAAAATCATGGTGATGTTTTCGCCACGGTTGGCAGCGTGGATGGTTTCGGCGGTGCCGATAGCGGCGAGGTCGCCGTCGCCCTGATAGGTGAATACGCTGAGCTCGGGGTTGAGACGCTTAACAGCGGTAGCGAGTGCGGGAGCACGGCCGTGAGCTGCCTCTTGGAAGTCAACGTCGAAATAATTGTAAGCCAGTACGGAGCATCCTACGGGAGCTACGCCGACGGTCTTATCTTGAATGCCAAGTTCTTCGATAACCTCAGCAACGCAACGGTGGGTGGTACCGTGGCCGCAACCGGGGCAGTAGTGCATGGTGGCATCGGTGAGAACTTTAGTTCTTTGGTAAACCAGGTTTTCAGGTTTTACTATATCTAAATTTGCCATTTTTTCTATTATTTTAAGTTTTTAGTTTTGAGTTTCAGTCTCCGGCTTGGGGCATCGGCCACGAGCGTCGGGGAGCTGAAAGCTAAAAACTCTCTCACTATTTAACGATTTTTTCTTCCAGAGCCTTGAGAACCTCGCCGGGGGTGGGGATGATACCACCGAAACGGCCGAAGTGTTCAACGGGAACCTTGCACTCGGTAGCGAGCTTAACGTCCTCGATCATCTGGCCTGCGCTCATCTCGACGCAGAGGATGCCCTTAACCTTAGCGGCAACTTCAGCAAGCTGCTTGGTGGGGAAGGGGAAGAGGGTGATCAGACGGAAGAGACCGACTTTGATGCCTTTCTCGCGAGCCATCTGCATAGCCTTCATAGCGATACGGGAAGAGGAGCCGTAGGCAACGATGATGTATTCTGCATCTTCGCAGTTGAGCATCTCGTAGCGGACTTCTTTTTCCTTCATCTCGGCATATTTAGCCTGGAGCTTGTGGTTGAAGATTTCCTGCTTAGCGGAGTCGAGCTCGAGGGAGGTAACGATGTTGTGGTTACGGGTAGCGGGCTTGCCCCAGGTTGCCCAGGGAGCGTTGGCGCGGCGCTCTTCCTCGGTCCAGCGAGGAACATCGTCACGGGTGTAGAGTTTCTCCATGCACTGTCCGATAGCACCATCGGAGAGGATGAGGACGGGGTTGCGATATTTGAAAGCGATATCCCATGCGTCGAAAACGAAGTCGTACATTTCCTGAACCGAAGCGGGAGCGAGGGTGTAGAGCTGGTAGTCGCCGTGACCACCACCTTTGGTGCTCTGGAAATAGTCAGACTGAGAAGGCTGGATGGTACCGAGACCGGGGCCACCGCGCATTACGTTGACAACAACGCAAGGAATTTCAGCACCTGCGAGGTAGGTCATACCTTCCTGCATGAGGGAGATTCCGGGGGAGGAGGAGGAGGTAGCTACTTTCTTACCAGTAGCAGCGCCACCGTAAACCATGTTGATGGAAGCAACCTCGCTCTCAGCCTGGAGAACAACCATACCGGTGGTCTCCCAAGGCTTCTCGGCCATGAGGGTTTCCATTACTTCCGACTGCGGGGTGATAGGATAGCCGAAGTAGCCATCGCAACCGCTGGCAATCATTGCGCGGGCAATAGCTTCATTGCCCTTCATGAGTTTCAGATCTTTTGCCATTTTATTCTACGTTTTTTTGATTTAACACTTAACTTTGTAAACGGTGATACATCCGTCGGGGCATACTACTGCGCAGCTGGCGCAACCGATGCACTCGTCATTTACGGTTTCGAGGTAGTTGTAACCTTTACCGTTTACATTCTTCGACAGCTGGATAACGTTCTTGGGGCAGTGTTGAACACATACAGCACATCCTTTGCAACGCTCTACGTCGATAACGATTTGTCCTTTAAATGCCATAGTTTTAGTTTTATAATGATTAATATTGATTTTGTTCGGTGACTGCAAAAATACACTTTTTTTTTGAATAAAAAGTAATTATTATAAAATAATTTTCATCTCCTTCCCGTCGGCCTGCCCTAAGTGCCACATCTATGAGGTGATAGCCTGTTGAAAAAAAATTGTCGGTCTGCGCTCCTCCGCCACTTTATTTTGCCAATTGAAAAAATGTATGTATCTTTGTTTCGTGATAACAAACCGAACATAATAACGAAAACATTGATAATCATGAAAAAAGCTCTTCTCCTCATGGCCGCTTTTGTCGGCATTTTGGCTTTCTCATCCTGCGAGAAAGATGAAATCACCAAACCCGCCGACAACAACGGCAACAGCTCCGAAAGTTTCCGTTTCGTAAGCTTCGAGGCTCTTAACTCCATCACCAACTACTGGGGCGTCTATTTCGTCTCCGGAAGCCTTGGCTACGACGAGCTGGGAAGCTATACCGGAACCGGCTTCGAGCTGGGTCTCGGCATCTATTCCGCCGTTGACGGCGACCACTACCGTCCCGAAGCCGACACCTACCGCTATCCTACCGAGGGCGGCACAGGCTTCATCTGCCGCACGATGCATTTCACCAACGGCGAGATGGACGACACCCGCTATCATCTCGACGAGTCGAGCACACTCACCCTCTCCTACCCTACCAACAGCACCTTCAGCCTCACCCTGAGAGGCAGCATCGAGGCGTTTGAAACCGAGAGCGACATCCCCTCCCGCATCATCCCCATCGACTTCACCTACACCGGAGAGCTCAACATCATTCCTTACGAAAACAAGTAGCCGACTCTATTCCAACACATTACCCCTCACAGCCGGAAGCCCTCCAAGCCTCCGGCTGTTTGTTTCCCCACACCCCTTCCCCAGCCTTACCGCAACACCCTATCAGCACCCCACTAGCGCCCTATCAATTCCGAATCAATTCCGTATTAATTCCGAATCAATTCCGTACCAATTCCGTACCAAGCCACCTCCTGGAGAGAGCCTGGATGGTTTCTGCCCAGCTATTACTCCGACGCAGAAAAGACTCAAAATGAGCACCCTGCAAAGCATCCGAAGGCCGACTAGTGATTGAGCCACTCGTTTTTCACTACTATTAGTGACCTCAAGAGTGGAAAAACAGCTGTAATTTTGCAGCATCGAAAAGCACGAAACAGCAAGACAGACAATGCCATGTAAATTGCTAGTTTTCAACAGGGAGTGCTTCAACAGCAGACAACTCCCGAACGGCTTTAGTTTTAGGATTAATAACAGAGAAATGGCGCCATCAGCAACACGATGGCGCCGTTTTTTTCTCGGTCCTTCCTCCGCCACAAAAAAATCGCTTCTGCAGCTCGTAAATAGAAAAAATATTCACTCGCGTACAATATTTTTGTTCAATTGTAGTTATTATTCAAAAAATTGTTGTACCTTTGCAATTTAATTAAGGACCCTTGTACTAAAGGGTAAACGACAGGAAAAAGAACAATAAAAGAATAATATCAAAACACTTAACACAATGAAGAAGCTCTTTTTATTATGCCTTCTGTCCGTGCTGACATTTGGCGCAGTGAAAGCTCAGTCCACCGATCAGGTTCCCGCAAACGGTCCTAAGATCGAATTCAAAGCCCTCGAACACAACTATGGCCAGATCCAGAAAGGTGGCGACGGCAACTGCGAGTTCACCTTCACCAACACCGGTACCGAACCCCTCATCCTCTCCAACGTACGTGCAAGCTGCGGCTGCACCACTCCCAGCTGGACCAAAGACCCCATCATGCCCGGCCAGACCGGCACCATCAAGGTTCGCTACAACACCAACAACGTAGGCGGCTTCACCAAGACCATCACCGTCACCTCCAACGCTGTGGACAACCCCCGTGTGGTCCTCAAGATCAAAGGTAACGTAGTGGCTCCCACCGAATAAGGCGCGACAACCATACGCCACGAGACACAATAACCGAAGCCCGGCAAGGGTTCCGGTTATTGGTTTTTCCTCCCCGGAAAGAAAAGAATCAAATCATACAATAACAATATAAACCGATAAACCCATGCCTCAAATTTCTAAGAAAGGTAACGATCTGCCCAAGTCGGCAATCCGTAAACTGATCCCCTATAGCGACGCTGCCAAGGCTCGCGGAACCAAGGTTATCCACCTCAACATCGGCCAGCCCGACATCGAGACCCCCAAGGGCGCTCTGAAAGCTCTCGCCAACACCGAGATCGGCGTTCTCGCCTATGCTCCCTCCAACGGTAACCTCAGCTACCGCAAGAAACTCGTTGAGTACTACAAACGCAACGGCATCAACATCAACGAGAACGAGATCATCGTAACCTGCGGCGGTTCCGAGGCTCTTCAGTTCGCTTTCACCGTTTGCTTGAACCCCGGCGAAGAAATCCTCATCCCCGAGCCCTACTATGCAAACTACAACACCTTCGCTATGCTGAGCGACAGCCAGATCAAAACCATCCCCAGCTCCATCAAGGACGGTTTCGCTCTCCCCTCCATCGAGGAATTCGAGAAGGCTATCACTCCCAAGACCCGCGCCATCATGATCTGCAACCCCAACAACCCCACCGGCTACCTCTACACCAAAGAGGAACTCCTCAAGGTTGCTGAGCTTGTAAAGAAATACGACCTCTTCCTCTTCGCCGACGAGGTTTATCGTGAGTTCTGCTACGACGGTGCCGAACACTTCAGCGTAATGCAGCTCGAAGGCATCGAACAGAACGTAGTGCTCCTCGACTCCGTCTCCAAGCGTTATAGCGCTTGCGGAGCTCGTATCGGTACCCTCATCTCCCACAACCAGGACGTCATCAGCGCCGCTATGCGCATGGCTATGGCCCGTCTCTCTCCTCCCAGCTTCGGTCAGATCTTCAGCGAGGCCGCTATCGACACTCCCAAGGAGTACTTCGACGCCGTCAGCGCCGAGTATGTAGCACGCCGCAACGCTCTCGTGGCTGGCATCAACGCCATCCCCGGCTGCTTCTGCCCCACTCCCAAAGGTGCCTTCTACACCATGATCGAACTCCCTGTTGACGACAGCGACAAGTTCTGCCAGTGGCTCCTCACCGACTTCAGCTACAATGGCGAAACCGTCATGATGGCTCCCGGTACCGGCTTCTACGTAAATCCCGAGGACGGCAAGCACCAGGCTCGTATCACCTACTGCCTCTGCATCGACGACCTGAAGCGCGCTATCAAGTGCCTCGAGGAAGCCCTCAAGATCTATCCCGGCCGCAAATAATCAGCCTTGCTGACCGACCAACAACTACAATAGGCAACCCCCACAAAGGGCTGCCTATTGTTTAAAAGCGACTTCAAAAGATTAGAAAAGAAGACCGTCAGAAGTATCCTGCAAGCATATTCCGAAAACAGATCACAATCCGAAGAGCGTCCGCAATGAAGAACAAGCAACTCCTCCCCCTCTGTATCATCGTAGCAGTTTTCGCCCTCTTGTATTGGCTGCTCTCCTTTGGCAACCACCACTACTTCCACACCTACTGTCTTGATCTAGGCGTCTACAACAACGTCCTCTACGACTACGGCCATGGCCACTATGACGACTGCTCCGCCTACCTCTGGAAGCCATCCAACACCCTTGCCGACCATTTCGACCTCTTCCTGATGATCCTCTCCCCTTTGGGATTCATCTTTGGGCAATATACTTTGCTCATCGTACAGATTGTAGCCGTACTCCTTGGCGGCATCGGAATCTATAAGCTCATCGGCCTCTACAACAATCCCAACAGTCCCGTTCCCCTACTAGCTATGGTAGCATTCCTCAGTTTCTTCGGCGTGTGGCACGCGCTAGCTTTCGACTATCATTCCAATGTCGTCGCCGCCATGCTGCTGCCTTGGATGCTATACCTCCTCAAACGGGAGCGTTACCCCTGGGCGGTAGCCCTGGCTCTGCTCATGTCGCTCGCAAAAGAAACCGTTCCTCTCTGGCTCGCCTTTGTCCTCATCGCCCTGATTATCGAATACCGACACAACCGCAAGGCACTCTGCTGGCTTGCTGGAGGACTAGTACTCGAGACACTCTATTTCATCCTCGTAGCCCTCGTCATCATGCCCCATTTCGGCACCAACGACCAGGTCCTTTGGCGCTACGAATACATGGGCAAAGGATTCTCCTCCATGGCAACCTTCATGCTCACCCATCCTTGGCAGACAGCGGTGAACTTCTTCACCAACTTCACACACGATCCCGACTACGATTTCATCAAGTTGGAGTTCTGGCTCGCCTGCCTGGCCAGCGGGATGCTCCTCCTCTTCCGGAAGCCCCATTGGATGCTCATGATCCTTCCCGTGGTAGCCCAGAAGATGCTCGCCCGCGATGCCGGATTTTGGGGACTGACGTTCCACTACAACATAGAGCTGGCTCCCGTCTTCGTCGCCGGCAGTTTCATCGTCATCAGCCAGATCGGCAGCCAGCGCACGCGGCACATTCTCGCCCTCTGCGCTTTGGTCCTCACCATCGGCACAACAGCCTATAGCGCAGGAAATCCTCTGACGAAAATCCGCAAAGAGAATGTCAACCTCTTCAACAAAGGACATTTCCACCAATACGATTTCAACACCCACAACGCCCGACGCCTGATGGAGCAGATCCCCAACGAGGCCTCCGTCTGCGCCACCTCGATGTTCGTCCCTCATCTGGCCATGAGAGAGCGCGTCCACGTGTTCCCCATCGGGCTAGGCTACGATGCAGAATATTATCTGTTGCTGAAACACCATTGGAGCTACTATGACGGGGACGAAGCGAAAATCGAAGAGCTTATCTCCGACACCACACACTACACCCTCCTCAGCAGCGACGAGCAGCTGGTCCTTCTTCAACGAAAATAGTTGTAAGTAGTTGTTTCGACAATAATTTTTGGCCTAGGTTTGCACGACCAAGACCAACATTGTTTGATCTTTTTGATTACAGGCAGCGGCGTGCTAATTATTGGATTATCAATGGTTGCGGCGGCGCACCTTTCTCTCAAGGAACACCGTGTCCAACGTTGCTCTGAAGAGAGCCTCTTCGGGCTTGGGTTTGAGAGAGGAGTAGCGGAAGAACGCCAAAGAGTCCGTCCCTTCCAGAAGTGGGAATGACTGGTATTCGCGTCCTCGGTTGGGGAGGCAGACAGAGTCCTTATCGTTGAAAAGTTTCTTGTCGAATTTCGCTTTCGTGTATCCCGGAGCCGAGATCTCGAAATGACTGAAGAAGTCATTGCCCCAGAGGTAGAAGCAGCCGTCATCCTCGTGGAAGAAAGTGTTCACGCCCACACTCCAGTCCTCGTTCCATCCTCGCACTACGACATTGTCGACAGGCTGTCTGCTCTTCTTGTCACACACCACCCCCTTCACACACACGTTACGGTAGAGCAGGAAGTTGCTGTAATCCCTCCTCGGGAGCTTATCCTTTCCAGAGCGGAAGTGCCAGAGCCCTTTCACCCTCTCGGCAGCCGGTTTCTTTTGTCCGTTGCTGTCAACGAGTCCAGCATACTGTGCCTCGAAGTTCACGCCCTTCGGACAGTCCCTATACTCCCACCATCCGTAGCCGCTGGCGCGATAGTCCAGCGCCATCTGGAACGACTGTTCCAAGAAAGCACATTGAGCCTCGTAACCAACCTCGCGGTTGTCTGCCGGAAGTGCTGTCTCGCCTATCATCCAAGGTTTCCCCAGACGGCGGTACCAGGCTATCTCCGCCTCAAAGCGCAGAGGATGGTAGGTGTGAATCTCGACAAAGTCGACAGGAAGGAGGTACGGATCCCATTCAAACACCTCGATAGGCTCAGCAAAGCCGATGGTGAAGAGCTGATGCGGAGCATAGTGTTCCATCATCCTGCGCCATTCACGCACTACGCGGTAGGCTTTATCTTTGGTCTCCAGCGTGTCGGGAGCGAAATAGAGAGGCTCGTTCATAAAGTCGTAAGCCCAAAGGGTTGCGTTGCCGGCACAATGGCGCAGCAGAGCTTTGGTGAAGGCACGCGTCTCGCGGCATAGCGGCGGCTTTATCAGCAGCATCACACGCAGCCCGTTCTGCCCAGCCCAGCAGAGCATCGAGTCGACGCGTTCGAAGATCGGCAGCGTGTCCTTCGCTAGACGCCACGGGTCGGCAGAGGTGTTGTAGAAAAGGCCGTTTTCATCCTCGTTCGTCACATCCATACAGATGCGGACGGTGTTGAAACCCATGGCAGCGATCTCTTGGAAATGAGCCGCCATCGCTCCGTCGCCATAGTACGAAACCGGCGTGAGGTCGGCGTCGAGCTTGTAGTTGAGCATCAGAGGGAACCACGGCGAGCCCTCCAGGGCGAAACGGTTCTGCTCGTCGATATAGACAAACCCGTCGGCCTTGGTCTCTCGCGGAGACAAAGCATAGCGGCACGAAGAGAGAACGGAAGCCGCCACGAGGGCCAGACAGACGACAAATCGGCGCATAGGTCGGTAACGATTGGAAATGCAAAAGTACGAAGATTTTTCGGTTCGCAAAAAAATATATCGGCAGCGAGCCCGACCTTCCCCCTCCCCTCCGCCTGGATGAAGTCTTGTCGCCCTCTGGAGAGCCAATTTCACAACAGCGCAGCAACGTGCAGACGCTACGCGCGCCGCGCACACGCAACACACGAACCTTATTTCTCCTTGGTTTAATGGCATTTAGCGACACGACAATATTTTTTTACTATTATTACAATAAAAAATTGTATCTTTGCAATACTTTTTTCCAAAAAGCACAGAAAAAACTTCCACTATGAAAAGAACGCTGCTTCTCCTTGCCTTCCTCGGCTGCCTTTCCGCCGCCATCGGTCAGAACTGCTATTGGGTTTTCCTCACCGACAAGCAAGGATCGACCTTCGACCCCTACTCCTATTTTGATGCCAAAGCCATCGAGCGCTACCAGCAGTGTGGTGCCGACCTCTACGACATCTCCAACTATCCCGTCACGGGCAGCTACCGCAGCCAGATCGACGCCCTTGCCCAGGAAGATATGGGCCAGAGCCGCTGGCTCAACGCCGTTGCCGTCATCGCCACCCCCGACCAGATAGCCAGCATCGAGGCGCTGCCTTTCGTCAGAAAGACCGTCATGCTCGGCGCCGACTGGCAGCTGGCACAGGACGCCACCCCCGCCGACAACCTTATGCCCGACAACATCGTCGCCAACGCCACCGACGCGCCCCGCCTCACCGACCAGCTGGTGCGAATGCAGGGCGAGCTTTTCCGCTCTAATGGCATCGACGGCAAAGGCATCCGCATCGCCGTCCTCGACGCCGGATTTCCCCACGTCAACACCCATCACGCTTTCGACCATCTGCGCAAGAACGGGCAGATCCTCAAGACCTGGAACTTCCCCGAGAAGAAAGAAGACGTCTATGGATGGAACAGCCACGGCACCATGGTGCTCAGCTGCATTGCCGGCATCATCAACGGCCAGCAGCTCGGCCTCGCCACCGGCGCCGAGTTCCTCCTGGCACGCACCGAGATCGACCCCGAGCCTTTCAAAGAAGAGGTGTGGTGGATGCAGGCTATGGAATGGGCCGACAAGAACGGCGCCAACATGATCAGCTCCTCGCTCGGCTACGGCAAAGAGCGCCACTACACCTACGAGATGGACGGCCGCTCCTATGTTGCCAAAGCCGCCAATATGGCCGCCAGCAAAGGCATCCTCGTCCTCTGCTCGGCCGGCAACGAAGGCGATGACCGCCGCTGGAAGACCATCGTTACGCCCTCCGACGCCGACAGCGCCATCTGCGTAGGCGGCATCGTCGACGACCTCTCGGTCTACCGCCATATCGACTTCTCCTCCTACGGCCCCTCGGCAGACGGACGCCTCAAGCCCAATGTGGCAGCCTTCGGACACGCCATCGTCGCCCTCCACAGCAAAGACACCAGCACCACCATGGCCTACGGCACCTCCTTCTCCTGCCCGCTCACCGCCGGCTTTGCAGCCTGCGCCTGGCAGACACGCCGCTCCCTTACCGCCATGCAGATGAAAGAAGAGATCGAGAAGAGCGCCGACCTCTACCCCTACTACGACTACGCCGTCGGCTACGGAGTTCCCCAAGCCTCCTACTTCATCGACAAAGAGAAGAAGGCCGTCGAACCCACCTTCCGTTTCATCGACAAAGAGACCTACATCGCCGTCGAGCCCCTTGAGGCCTTCAAGCCCCAGGCCGTCGGCAGCGAGCCCGGCAAGAAAGCCGAGACGACCAGCGCCACCGTCTTCTTCCGTTGCGAGGACGCTATGGGCAGACTCCTCCAGTACAACACCATCGAGATGGAGCAGTTCGACCCCACCTATAATATCGCCTTCTTCAAAGGCGGCCTCTACAAACGCACCCTTACCGTCCACTACCTCGGCTATACCGCCAGCTACCGTTTGAGCGACGACGACAACCAGAAGCTCTTCGAGACCGGCAGCGTCACCGACTTCGGCTACACCCTTGCCGACACAGCCGGATGGATACGTACCGACTATACCGAGGTCATGGAGCGCACGCCCAAGGACAACTACGTCAACGAGAAAGCCTGGTCTACCGACTTCGCCTTCCTCTATGGTACCGCTATCCGCACCGCCAGCAACGAGTGCTACCTCGTCCGCCCCTATTCGCCCTCTTTTGAGATCACGTTGCGCGAGACCAAGCCTCTCACCAAATGGTACTCCCTCGGCGTCGGCGCACATTGGAGCCGCATCAACTACAACTACAGCAAGAACGACATCAACCCCATGGACCGCGCCCTCAACCACGACAGCTCCAGCGTGAGCTGCCTGCAGAAACAGCTCCTGCAGTCCACCCTCGGCGTCGAAGCCTTCCAGCGCATACGCCTCAAAGCAGGAGGGATGAACAGCAAAGGCCTCCATTGGGACCTCGGCCTCTATGCCAACTGGAGCCTGCACACCTATAAGGTCGCCGTCAACTACCTCGAGGCCAACAAGATGATTGCCAAATACAAACGTCCCCGTCCTGCCGACATCTATCAGATCAACTGGGGCGTCAGCACACGACTCACCTACAACATGATCGGCCTCTTCGCCAACTACCGTCTCTCCCATTGGGGCGACGAGTGCGACTCCACCAACCTCAACCTTCCCCGACTCACGGCCGGAATACAGCTTCTTTTTTAGGAGAGAACGCTAAGAAAAGAAAGAGAAAAAACGAACAAAAAATATAATTCACATGACACTCGCAGAATTTCAGAATGAATTACGTCAGGGCATCCCTACCGTTCTTCCCGAACCCCAGCCCTACGATCCTACCGTGAACCACGCTCCCAAGCGCAAAGAGATCCTTACCGCCGAAGAGAAGAAGCTTGCTATCCGCAACGCCCTCCGCTATTTCGACCCCAAGGACCACGCCATGCTCGCTCCCGAGTTTGCTGAAGAGCTCCGCAAATACGGACGCATCTATATGTATCGTCTGCGTCCCACCTATCCCATGTATGCCCGTCCCATCGACGAGTATCCCGCCAAATGCCGTCAGGCTGCTGCCATCATGCTCATGATCCAGAACAACCTCGACCCCGCAGTAGCACAGCATCCCCACGAGCTCATCACCTATGGTGGCAACGGCGCCGTCTTCCAGAACTGGGCCCAGTACCGCCTTGTGATGAAGTACCTCTCCGAGATGACCGAAGAGCAGACCCTCGCCATGTATAGCGGCAACCCCATGGGCCTCTTCCCCTCCCACAAGGACGCTCCCCGCGTGGTCGTCACCAACGGCATGATGATCCCCAACTACAGCAAGCCCGACGACTGGGAGCGCTACAACGCCCTCGGCGTCACCCAATACGGCCAGATGACCGCCGGCTCCTACATGTACATCGGTCCTCAGGGCATCGTACACGGCACCACCATCACCGTCCTCAACGCAGCACGTAAGCTCGGCGGCGGCACTGCAGGCAAGCTCTTCATCACCGCCGGTCTCGGCGGCATGAGCGGCGCACAGCCCAAGGCAGGCAACATCGCCGGCGTTGTCTCCATCACGGCCGAGATCAACCCCTCCGCCACCAACAAGCGCCACGAGCAGGGCTGGGTCGACGAGATCCATGCCGACCTCGACGAGCTCTTCGCCAAAGTCAACGCCTCCATCGCCAAGAAAGAGGCACGCTCCTACGCTTACCAGGGCAATGTTGTCGACCTCTGGGAATACTGCGCCGAGAAAGGCATCCACGTCGACCTCGGTTCCGACCAGACCTCGCTCCACAACCCCTGGGCAGGCGGCTACTATCCCGCAGGCCTCACCTTCGAAGAGAGCAAGACCATGATGGCCGAGCAGCCCGAGAAGTTCAAGGAAGCCGTCCAGGCCTCCCTCCGCCGCCATGTGGCAGCTGTGAACAAGCTCACCGCCCAAGGCATGTACTTCTTCGACTACGGCAACGCCTTCCTCCTCGAGAGCAGCCGCGCCGGCGCCGACATCATGAACGCCGAAGGCACCGCTTTCCGCTATCCCTCCTACGTGCAGGACATCATGGGCCCCATGTGCTTCGACTACGGCTTCGGCCCCTTCCGTTGGGTCTGCACCTCCGGCAAGCCCGAGGACCTCGACAAATCCGACCAGATCGCCATGGATGTCCTCGCCGAAATCGCAGCCACCGCTCCCGCCGAAATCCAGCAGCAGATGCACGACAACATCACCTGGATCAAAGGCGCCAAGGAGAACAAGCTCGTTGTAGGCTCCCAGGCCCGTATCCTCTATGCCGACTGCGAAGGCCGCACCAAGATTGCCGCACGCTTCAACGAAGCCATCAAGAATGGCGAGATCAGCGCTCCTATCGTCCTCGGACGCGATCACCACGACGTCTCCGGCACCGACTCGCCCTTCCGTGAGACCTCCAATATCTACGACGGCTCCAACCGCACCGCCGACATGGCCATCCAGAACGTCATCGGCGACTCCTTCCGCGGCGCTACCTGGGTCAGCATCCACAATGGTGGTGGCGTAGGCTGGGGCGAAGTGATGAACGGCGGCTTCGGCATGATGCTCGACGGCAGCGCCGACTGCGACCGTCGCCTCCGCATGATGCTCCATTGGGATGTCAACAACGGTATCGCCCGCCGCAGCTGGGCCCGCAACGAAGGCGCCATGTTCGCCATCAAGCGCGCCATGGACGTTTGTCCCGAGCTCAAGGTCACCATCCCTCAGCTCGTCGACGACAAGGTGTTAGAAGGCCTCTTCTAATCCCTCCCCCCTTTTTTTGACCGACCAACACAGCGACGGCGTGTCCTCCACCCAGGACGCGCCGTCCTTCTTTCTCCGCCCCTCCTCGGCGCGAGAAGACTGCCACCCCTGTCTCCCCTCAGGTGCGGCCATCGCAGGCGGCGGCCCTGCCCCCCCAAGCCGGCAGCGTCTCTCCTATTTGAATAACAAGCAATCTGTCAAAGAACTCTCAACATTTGCAAAGATACGAAATTTTTCTGCCCGATGCAAGGTGTGAAACGTATTGA
>JAKSMR010000052.1 GCA_024400495.1 Bacteroidales bacterium | reverse complement strand
GAAATACGTTGAATTGTCCCAAATATTGATTTCAAATCCGTCAAGATCAATAAAATAACCGCTCTTTATGTTTTTCCGCCGTGGCGACTTGAGAAATCTTCGCAGCCTTGCGGAAATCTTTCTCCTTTTATCTTCATATTATCCTGTTTGTTTGTTGGCAGTTTCACTGTGCGTGGTAGTGGCTCGGCGTCGGGGGTCGTGTGGGGCGTGGGGACAGATAGTAACGACTGTTCCCCCTACGAAGCCATAACCCAGACTCGATCCTGCGTTGCAACAAGCACATCCTATATACAGAAAACCAGCAGTCACCAACGACCCTGGGCTGCGACCCGGCAAAGTCGCACCCCTGCCCACAATCCCCCCACCCAAAATGGGGCAATCTATAGCGAGTAAACTTGCAGCATGCGACCAAGGCATCGTGATTTCGGGCCTGCTTTTATAGAAACCAAACGTTTTTTATAATCCGACAGAACAAAATGGGGATCGCTCCCCACTTATTCGATGGATGCTATTGGGTTGGCAAGCCCATTCTTTTCATATGGCAGAAACGGAGGTTGGCGTCGTCGTCATAAAGATGCAGTCCGTTGCCTTCGCAATAGCGGAAGAGCTTGCAGTCGGAGCAGAGGCCTTTCTTTGTCCAACTGCGGTCACGATACTGCTGGAATCTGTTCTGCCACACCTCCCAGAAGGAGTCCTGGTAGATATTGCCCTGGTGCAGGTTGCTGCGGATGCTGGTGCAGCCTGAGATGGAGCCGTCGTTGAGGATGGAAGCGACCTCTACTCCTGCGCGGCAGTAGAAGAGCTGGTCACGAACCTGCAGTTCGTAGGGGCCGAGGAAGCCCTCGCACCCGTAGCTGACATGGATCTTGCCTTCTTCGCGTGTGCGCTTGATGAAGTCGAACACCCAACGGAACTGTTCATCGGAGAGCTGCAGCTCGGGGTCGGTGGCGGCGCGCCCCATGGGGACTATGGTGAAACAGCGCCAACGCTCTACGCCAAGAGAGACGAGCCAGTCGCGAAACGCCTCCAACCGCCCGATATTACGGGGGTTGACGCAGGTGACGATGTCCCAGACTATTTCGTTCTGCTGGCACAGCAGCTTGATGGCATGGGAGGCTTTCTCGAAGCTGCGGGAGTTCTGGCGCATCCAATTATGGTCGTCCTCGAAGCCGTCGAGCGAGACGGTAACAGAGTGCATCCCTGCCCGAAGAAGAGACTCCAGTCGGGCCTCGTCAAGGAGGTAGCCGTTGGTGACCATGCCCCAAGGAAACTCACGACGGTAGAGCTCAAGGCCCACCTCTTCGAGATCCTGACGCAGGAGCGCTTCGCCGCCGGTAAAGATAATGAAGGTCTTATGCGGGTCGACATGAGGTCTGATTTCGTCGATCACACGAAGAAAATCCTCTTTCGGCATATCTTTTGCCGGCGCCATCTTGCAGTCGCTTCCACAATGACGGCAGTTTACGTTACAACGCAAGGTACATTCCCAGAAGAGCGTCCGGAGCGGATGTATCTGGGCATTGTTGTGACGATAGCGTCGATGGAGCTCGAGAGCCAGCCTTTGTTTGATCTTCATGGCTATTTCTTTCGTGTCACGGTAACGTCGATCTCTTTGGTACGAGGTTTCATGCCTTGTCCTTCGGGAAACTCAACGTCGATGATCTGGTTGTTGAAGACGCCGTTCTCCTCTCCGTCCACGTCGCGAACAAGCAGCTTCTGCTTGTCCCAGGGGCGGTCAAAGGTGCTCACCTTGAAGGAGCCGTCGGTAGCCGTGGTGTCGCCAGAGCGCTTGATATACTGCTTCATATACTCGGGGTTGGCAGCATCGAGATTCTCGCTGTCGATCTCGCTATTCAGAAGAATCACCTGTGCACCTCGTACCGGCTTGCCCTGCTGGTCGACCACTTTGCCTTTGAGCTGAAAATCGACGGTAGGAACGCCATACATCAGAGGCTGCTCCTGCCGCACCTGCGGTTTCGTCTCCTCGGCAACACCCTTGTCCTTGGGTGTAGCATCTTCGCCTTCGACGCTATCGGGCAAATGCTCGATATAATCTACCGGGGGCACACCATAGAGGAGCATGATCTCCTGGCGAGGACGGGGCTTTTTGTCCCGATGGCCGTCCTTGGCTACATCTTTGGTGTTGTGGCAAGCGTTGAGTCCTAACGCGCTCATAAGCGAGAGGATGATCCAGTTCTTGAGTTTGAAATAGCGAATTTTCATATTATTATAACGCGAACAAACGGTTTATATTATCATTGGGTTTGACGGGAGGCCTTTTCTAATACTCGAACGAGCTGCCGCCAAGGAACTCTCTGAGGATGGAGGTGGGAGGAATGTGCTTGGGGTCGATGGGCTCGATGAGTTCGATGAAACTGAGCAGGCGCTGGGCCTCGGCATATTCTTCTGTGTTCTCGGGGACCTTCTTGAGCTGAGGCTCGGCAAAGGGCTTGAGGATTCCAAGTTCGTAGAGCAAAGCCGAGTTGAACATAATGTCGGCGTTCTCCTGGAAGGGGAAGATGTGCTGGTGCTCTCCACTACGCACGCTACCCCAACGACGGAGAGTGTCGTAGGCAGAGTAGCCTCGGAAGTTGAAGTCGCGAACGATACGACGGATGAGTCGGTTGTCGCTGCTGTGGATGAAATTCTGGTCGTCGATAGCGATCTGCGTGATGGCGGAGACGTATACACGATATTTCCACTCGTCGGGGATCTGCTCGGTAAGCTTGGGGTTGAGAGCATGGATGCCTTCTACCAGCAGGATGGGCTGACGCGAGGCACGAGGGGTGAGGTGGAGGGATTTGCCACTAAAGAACGGCTCGCCTTTGATGAAGTCGAAGGTGGGAATCTGAACCTCCTCGCCGTTGAACAGACGCATGAGATGCTCGTTGAGAAGAGGGATGTCCAACGCTTCCACGCACTCGAAGTCATATTCGCCATTGGGCTGACGGGGAGTGCGGCTTCGGGGAAGGAAATAGTCGTCGAGCGAGAGCTCGTGAACCTCAAAACCGAGCACGGAGAGCTGCACGGCCAGACGGCGGCAGCTGGTGGTCTTTCCGCTTGAGGAAGGGCCGGCGAGGAGCACCATCTTCACCTCGTCGCGACGTTGGTAGATCTGATCGGCGATAGTGGCGTACTTCTTCTCGTGGAGCGCTTCGGCGACGTGGATGAGGTGGTTCTCCTTATGGTCGCGCACAATGCGGTTGAGATCGTCGATAGTGGGGACCTCGAGCAGCTGAGCCCAACGTTTGTGTTCCTGGAAGATATTGAAAAGCTTGGGGGTCTCTTGATAGAGGGCCAGCTTGTCGGGATACTCGTTATCGGGGCATTGAAGCATAAAGCCTTCGCCAAAGGGACGGAACTCCCAGCAGGTCAGGCAGCCGGTGTGGGGCACCAGGCAGGTGGAGAGCTTGTGGGGGATGCCGTCGAGGAAATGCATATCGATATAGAGCTGGTTGAGGTTCTTGAGGAGGTTATAGGTCGACTGCGCGTTCTCTCTCTTCACCAGCTCCAACGCGTCGGAGAGGAGCATATGCTTCTGTTCGAAGGGAAGGTTGGCTTTCTGTAGCTCAATCATACGTTGGCGTACTGTCTTGGCGACCTCGATAGCCTCGGGCCTGGCCTCTTCGGCAGGGAAATCTATGGTCACATACACGCCACCCACGAGAGAATGCTCGACTGTGAGGTGGGCTTTGGGGTAGCAGTCGCACATCGCCCTATAGAGCATAAAGGTGAGCGAGTTGACGTACATACGATGGCCCAAAGTGTGTTTTATGTCGATAAACCTCACACATTTGGGGTTGTAGAGATGATAGTCGAGCGGACGCAGTTCGTTGTTCACCAAAGCGCCGAGTATAGGATATTGACAAAGGCTCTGACGTTGCTTTGCCATGTCGGCAAGCGTAGTTCCTTGCGCTATGGAGACGCGTTCGCCTGTGTTTTCTATTACAATTTCGATGTTGTTAGCCATATCTAGTTTTAGTCTTTAGTTTCCTTTGGTCTGTTTTTCTTTCAACTCCAGCACATTTTTCTCTATGCTGGCTAGCGTCTGCTCTATGTCTGGGTTAAAGGCGTCGACCGTCACCTGAGCCTTTGCATAATAGGGCGTCCTCTGCTGGAGGTGGTCCTGAACGATCTGTTGGCGTTCGTCTGGCGTCTTCCCCGCAAAAAGCGGACGTTGCTTGCGGCTTTGTGCCATCCGCTCCAGGATGGCCTCGTAGCTCATCTCGAGATAGACTGCCGTCCCGTTCTTCAGGATGAAGTCCATATTGTCGAAATGGCAGGGAGTGCCGCCTCCCGTAGAAATCACCACGTTTTCCTCCAAAGTGCTCTGCTGCAGGACCTCTCGCTCCATCTTCCGGAAAGCCTCTTCGCCATATTTCTGGAAGATCAGAGGGATTGTGGTGTGATATCTCTCCTCAATGGCAACATCCAGATCCAGGAACGCCATGCCCATACGTTGGGCCAGCCGGCGTCCTATGGTGCTTTTGCCGCTATACATGTAGCCAATGAGGTAGATTCTGTTCATCGGGCGCTGTTGTTGAGTTGTTCGCGGGCCGTTTGGAGCGCGGCTTCGGTAGGAGGATCGGCAGAGAGCATGACGGCAATCTCGTGCACACGCTCTTCCATCTCAAGCTCGCGGATGCGGCTGACGGTTTGCTCTCCTTCTACGGCTTTATACACTTTGAGATGACGGCTTGCTATGCCTGCCATCTGGGGGAGATGGGTGATGGTGACGACCTGCATCCCTTGAGCCATCTGGGCGATGATATGAGCCATCTTCGAGCTTACCTCGCCGGAGATTCCCGTATCGATTTCGTCGAAGATGATTGTTGGCAGAAGCGCTTCCTTCACGGTAAGCGACTTCAGAGCCAGCATCAGACGGGAGAGCTCGCCGCCGCTAATCACTTTGCCCATCTCTCTCAGCTCGCCGCCTTTGTTGGCGTTGAAGAGGAACTGGACCTTGTCGCAACCGTTGGCACGGAAGTCCTGCGTAGGAACGACCTCCACCTTCAGCCGGGAATCTTTCATCCCTAGCGCCTCGAGTGTCGGAAGCACCTCTTTCTCTATCTGCACAGCCGATTTCTGGCGCAGTTTGGTGAGTTCGTCGCCAAGTTTCTGCACTTCGGCAAAGGCTTTGTCTACCGACTCCATGGCGCGATGGATCTCTTCGTCCATGCCTGCTACGTTCTGCAGTTTGGCGTCGAGGTCGTTCTGTATGGAGAGCAGCTCCGCTATGGTCTCGACGTTGTGTTTCTTCTGCAGACGGTAGATAAGGTCGAGACGTTCGTCGACAACCTGCTGGCGTTCGGGCGAAAACTGGACGTTGTCGTTGAACGACTCCATCTCGGAGAGGATGTCCTGCAGCTCGATATAGGAGGACTCGAAGCGTTTATACAACGCCTCGATGTCGGCATGGGTTCCCGTAATCTTGCTCAGCTGCCCTTTGGCGCTGTTGAGGCGCGAGAGCGCTGCCGTCTCGTCGTCGTTGCCGCAAAGGCCGATGACGTTGCAGAGCGTCTGCTTTATTCCCTCGGCATTGGAGAGAAGGTTCGACTCCTGCTCCAGCTCCTCCTGTTCGTCTTCGGCAAGGTTTGCCTGCTGCAGCTCGTCGAAGAGGAACTGCCAATAGTCGACCTCCTTGCGGTTCTGGGCGTCTTCGGCCGTGAGCCGCTCCAAGAGCTGTTTCTTCTCCTGATAAAGAGAGAAGGCTTCGCGATATTGGCGACGCTTTTCTTTTCCTCCGTGGAAGGACTCGAGCAGCCCTATCTGGAAATCGCTTTCGGCCAGGGTGAGTGTCTCGTGCTGGGAATGGATGTCGATGAGGTGGACGCCCAGCTCCTTGAGGATGGAGAGGGAGACGGGCGAGTCGTTGACGAAAGCACGCGATTTGGCCGACGGAAGGATCTCGCGACGGATGATGAGCGTGTCGTCGTAGTCGAGGTCGTTGGCCTTGAAGAACTCCTGCAGATCCAGCGCCTTGATGTCGAAAGTTGCCTCGACGACGCATTTCTTTTCCTTGTCGTGAAGCACTCCGCTATCGGCACGTTGCCCCAGGAGGAGGCCGAGTGCGCCCAGGAGGATAGACTTACCGGCACCGGTCTCGCCTGTGATGGCGGTCATTCCTCCCGAGAGGGAGATGTCGCTATGCTGGATAAGCGCGTAGTTTTCTATATGGATGGAGAGAAGCATTATTTCTGTGTTGGGTTTTTATGATTGTTCTTTCGCTCTAGCGTCGCATCAAGGTCGCTCTAGCGTCGGACCAAGGTCGCTCAGCAAGGCTTTTTCGCGAGGCTAGAGCGAGGCTAGAACCTTCCTCGGGCGGGAGAGGATCGGCATTACATCAGCATCGGAGCTATGCGGTTGAGGGCGGCGATGAAGATATCGACCTCTTCCTTGGTGTTGTAGCAGGCGAAGGAGGCACGCACGGTTCCGGGAATCCCGTATCGGTCCATGATGGGTTGGGTACAATGGTGGCCGGTTCTCACGGCGATGCCGAGTTTGTCGAGGAGCGTCCCTACGTCGTAGGGATGAGCCTCGCCAATGAGGAACGAGATTACCGAGGTCTTGTTGGGCGCGGTACCGAAGAAACGGATTCCTTCGATCGCCTGCATCTTGGCGAAGGCGTACTCTGTGAGCTCGCTCTCGATGGCGTGGATATTCTCCACTCCGATCTCTTCCATGAAATCGATAGCGCTCTTCAGCCCCAGCACGTCGCCAACAGAAGGTGTCCCGGCCTCAAACTTGAAGGGAAGCTCGTTGTAGGTCGTCTTCTCGAAAGTGACGTCCTTGATCATCTCGCCGCCGCCTTGATAGGGAGGCAGCTCGTTGAGCAGCTCTTCGCGGCCGTACATCACACCCACTCCCATGGGGGCGTACATCTTGTGGCCCGAGAAACAGTAGAAGTCGCAGCCTATCTTCTGCACGTCGACCTTGATGTGGCTGATGCTCTGTGCGCCGTCGATAAGGATGGGCACGTTGTGCTGGTGGGCGATGGACGTGAGTTCCTCGACGGGATTGATGGTGCCGAGTGTGTTCGACACGTGGTTGACGGCAACGATACGGGTATGCTCGTTGAAGAGGCCTTTGTAGCTCTCGATGTCCAGCACACCTTCGTCGGAGAAGGGGATGACTCTCAGTCTGGCTCCGGCTCGCTCGCAGGCAAGCTGCCAGGGGACGATGTTGGAGTGATGCTCCATTCCCGACACGATGACTTCGTCGCCTTCGTGGAGGAACCTCTGGCCGAAGGTGGCGGCCACGAGGTTGATGCTCTCGGTCGTGCCACGGGTGAAGACGATCTCGTGGCGATGGCGGGCATTGATGAACTGCTGCACACGGATGCGAGTCTGCTCATACTCCTCCGTAGCCTGGGCTGCGAGATAATGAGCTCCGCGATGGATATTGCTGTTCAACGAGGTGTAGTAGCCGGTCAACGCGTCAATCACCTGCTGGGGCTTCTGCGTAGTGGCGGCGTTGTCGAAATAGACTAGCGGCTTGCCATAAACCTGGGTGTCGAGTATAGGGAATTGCTTACGGATTTCCATGAGCCTAGAGAGTTTTGTATTTGATATAACTTACCACAAGGAAGATTACCGTTGCCAGAAGGAAGAGATAGAAGGCCCAGCTGCAGCCTTTCTTGGGCAGGGGACGGTCATCGCGATTGAAGAGTTTCTGCGGTTTTTCTTCCATGGCACTTATTTCTTACGACGTTTGATGATGATTCTGGCCACGAACCAAACGGCAGCGATGGCCACAAGCGCGATCAGCACCATAGAAAGGAGATGGCTGTAACGCTCGATGACAGTAGGATCGGCGGCGCGATAGGCCAACCAGCCTAGGAGCGCAAGGATACAGTTCCAGATGAAGGCGCCGATGAAAGTGTAGAGCGCAAAAGCCCCAACGTTCATCTTAGCCAGACCAGCCGGGATGGAGATGAGCTGGCGCACCACGGGGACCATACGTCCGATGAGGGTGGAGATGTTGCCGTGCTGGTTGAAATAGGCTTCGGCCTTCTCCATCTTCTCGCCGCTAAGCAGGAGCATATGACCGACCTTGCTATCGACAAACTTGTAGATGATCGGACGTCCCAGCCAACGCGAGAGATAGTAGTTGATAAAAGCGCCAAGTATAGCTCCTAAGGTGCCGAAGAGGACGATGATCCAGATCTTCATTCCCGAAGCGCTCTGAGGGTCGCAAGCCACATAGACGGCAGGAGGGATAACCACCTCGGAAGGGAACGGGATGAAGGAGCTCTCTACCGTCATCAGCACACCTACGGCATAATAGTTCATGTGGCTATCGTACCATTTTAGCGCCTTGCCGATAAAACCCGAGCTTTCGCCATCGGTACCACGCACCTGCTCGGCAATGGAATTGTCGGCAGCAGCAATCTCCGTCGTGTCCTGAGCCCAGCAGAAGCCGGTTGCCAGAAGAGCCATGAGGAGAAGTGTTATGTGAAGTTTATGTTTCATGTCGGTTTATGTTTGGATATTTTTCTGTTCTTTTCCTAACGATTGAGGGTGGGGCTACAGTTCGCTGTTGATGATGCTCATCACCTCGGGGTCGAGCCTCATGGCCGGACAGACCTCGAGCACCTCCATCGTCCATTCTTTGCTCACCATCAGACAGGCCTGAAGGGCGTTGAAGAGGAAGTTGCGCCTTCCTGTAAGGAAGTAGCAGACCGCCAGGCGCTCGTTGAAATAGAACGACTCCTCGCAGTTGGTCAGCCCCTGCTGCAGCACCTCGATGGCGCGGTCGTAATTCTTCCTGTCGATGAGGAAGTCGGCATAATCGGTCCAGCAACGGTCGTTGTATGAGGTGAGGCTCAAGCCCTCTTCAAAACACTCGATGGCTTTCTCCTCCTCGTTGAAATGGGCATAGATGCGGGCGGCGTCAATAAGCAGATAGGGCTCGTTGGGGCTCTCCTTCATGGCGCGCTCGATATAATCCATAGAGACATAGTAGTCGTTCAAGGCGGCGCAGCAGGTCGCCAGCGACATCCAGAGCTCTCCCGCCTGAGGGTCGAGTTCGGTAGCCTGCTTGAGATAGATGCGTGCCGTCTCGTAGTTGCCCTGCTCCATATAATACTGGGCGATGAGGGCGTCGAACGTGCTCTTGTCGTCCACCTGGTCCAGCCCCTCACGGAGGATGGAGACAGCCTCGGACATCTGGCCCAATTCGTGATAGCACGCCGACTGGCGGAGATAGGCGTCGGAGAACTTCTTGTCGATAGTGATAGCATACTCGAAAGCATCGATAGCTTTCTCATAAGCCAGCAGTCCCTGATAGCTCAACCCGAGACAATGCCAGGCGGCTTTGTTGTAGGGATGTTCCTGCAGAAACTGCTCGTAGAAGTCTACCGCCTGCAGCTCCTTGTGGAGGAAATGGAAGCTCTCGCAGAGGTTGTAGAGCGAGCGTTCTTCGGCAGGGTTCGCCTTCAGGGCTCTCTGATAGTAGCCCACAGCCTCGCGGTCCTGGCCCAGGCGCACATATTCGTCGCCGATATTGCCATAGACCATTCCCAGCTCATACCCGTCGGCCGAGGCTTTCTGGTAATACTGGATCGCCTTCCTCGGCTGCTCCTTCACGCTATAGAGGGCGCCAAGGGCGTAGAGCACGTCGGTATTCTGGGGCTCCTGACGCTCGAGATCCTGCAGGATAGCCAGCGCCTCGTTGTATTTCTCCTTGGTGCAGAGCAGATGGCTGCGTCGCAGACGGATGGAGTTGGCGTTGGGGAAAAGCCCTTCGGCAAACACTACCGAACGCTCCAGCATATCGGCATCAAGCGACTCCAGATAGAAGTCGATGATAATCTCCAGCTGATCGACATCAAAGTAATGCTGTTCATGCCTGTCGAGCATCTCTTCGAAGTCGAGCACCAGCTCTCTGACCTCAGGATTATAGTTTTTGAATCTGTCTGTCATAACAATTACGGGAAAAGAAAAACCTCTTCTATACACCTAAACACAACATGCACAACAAGATGCATCACCTCTCCTCTTCAAGAGCGCATTTCTTTTCATCTTGCAAAGATACAAATATTATTCGCCTTACGCGCGCCTACGCGAAATAGTTATTAACAAAATGAAGGTTATAAATACAAACCCTTCATTACCACATCTCTGCCTAGGCTTCTCTTCCCCTCTCTTCCTCTCCCTACCTGCTCATCACAGGCGACAAAATCACAAAAAATTTCCCATCCAGCAAAAAAGTGTATTTTTGCAATGGAAAAACCTTTACCCGATCTATGCACAACATCTTCAAAACCAACGAGTCGCCCATCATTATCGCAGGTCCATGCAGCGTAGAATCTCTTTCGCAGATGCGTCAGGTCATCCAAGCACTTCCTCATAACGAGGTGGCGTGGATCCGTGGTGGAATATGGAAACCTCGCACTCGTCCCGGCGGTTTTGAAGGCAAGGGGAAAGAGGCCCTCCAATGGATTTCCGACCTTAAGAGGGAATTTCCCGCTCTGCGTTTCTGTACCGAAGTAGCTCAGCCCGAACACGTAGAGCTCTGCCTACAACATGGCGTTGATGCCGTATGGATCGGCAGCCGCACCACGGGCAACCCTTTCTCTGTTGGCGAGATCTGTAACGCTTTGCAAAACACCCATTTGCCCGTCCTTGTCAAAAACCCCATGACACCCGATATCAACCTTTGGATCGGTGCCATCGAACGCGTATCCAAAGCCGGCATCGAGAGTGTGGCGGCAGTCCATCGAGGGTTTTCGCTCTACAACAACCTCGGCTATCGCAACAACCCTCTCTGGGAGGTTCCCATCGAGCTGAAACGCCAACTTCCCGACTTGCCTCTCTTATGCGACCCAAGCCACATAGGAGGGAAAAGGGAACTCCTGCACCAGCTTATGCAAACAGCTATGGATCTGCATTTTGATGGACTCATGATTGAAGTACACCCCTCTCCTGATTCTGCGCTTACCGATGCCGACCAACAGCTCACCCCCGAGGATTTCTTTGCTATTTTGAAGAAACTTTCCTTCCGAAAAGATAGCGAATCGACCCCCTTCGAACTCAAGCATCTCCGAGAGCAGATAGACCTGATCGACGCCCAACTCATCCATCTCCTGAGCGAGCGCCTGGAGACCTCCAAGAAGATTGCCGAGGTGAAAGGACAGAACAATATGGCCGTCTATCAGCCCAAACGTTGGGAGGAGGTTCTGGAACGGAAACTCGCATTGGCACAAGAGCATGGCATCGATCCCTCTTTCGTCAAGGATCTATATGAGAAGATCCATGCCGAGAGCGTAAAGGTGCAGTTGTCAAAGGATTAAAATCCTCTTCCTACTTGTTTTTTGCAGACAGCCGTCTGCCCACGAAGTCCCGAATCCTTCAACCACCCACTCCAAGGTGGACTTTGGTTCAGTTGTCTTTTGCTTCAATAAGGTTCTCTACGCCAGCCTAGGGCATATGAGAAAGAGAAGGTCTCTCCATAGTGGAGAAACCTTCGTAGAATACTTGTATGGTAGTGGAACCAGCTTATTCCTCGGTAGGGATTACCGAAACGAAGCTACGGTCCATACGACCTTTCTTGAACTGGACGGTACCATCGCAAAGAGCGTAGAGAGTATGGTCCTTACCCATGCCTACATTCTGGCCAGGGTTGTGAACGGTACCACGCTGACGGATGATGATGTTACCTGCGATGCATTTCTGACCACCGAAGATCTTAACGCCAAGGCGTTTGCTTTCGGATTCACGGCCGTTACTGGAACTACCTACACCTTTTTTATGTGCCATAATATAATGTTTTAAAAGGGTTCTTTACTTTGTTTGACTTAGTTAATTGCGTTGATCTGAATTTGGGTCAGGTAATCACGATGACCATTCATTTTCTGATAACCTTTGCGGCGGATTTTCTTGAAAACAAGAACTTTCTTGCCTTTGAGGTGTTTCAGCACGGTAGCCTTAACAGCAGCACCCTCGATGTAGGGTTTGCCAACGGTTACATTGCCATCATTGTCTTTGAGCATCACGGTGTCGAAAGAAACCTCGCTACCTTCCTCGTTCTGGAGGCGGTTTACGAAGATCTTTTGATCTTGGGCTACCTTGAATTGCTTGCCTGCGATTTCTACTATTGCGTACATTTTGAATTATTTATATGATTTTTATTACGTTTTCTTTCGTTCGAAACGGATTGCAAAATTACACACTTTTTTTGAACTGACCAAATTTTTTTTCAAATTTCTATAGGTGGGTTCTATAAATTCGTTTTTGACCTTCTGAATGGGTAGTACTATGGTCAGCGACCGAAGTGGAGCTAACCCATTAACCCATCAGTCAGCCTTTCCAGTTTCGGGCTGCAAAGTTACACATTTTTCTTCATATAGGCATCATTTTATCTGTATTTTTGATGGGGGGGGGGAGAAGGGTGCCAGCGTATGAGACTGGCACCCTTGGGGGAGGTGAGGGTTTTCTGATGGGATTACTGTTTGGTGAGTGGGTAGGTGGCACCGTTAATTTTGAATGTAAACGTATTGCCGTTGATGGAGAATGTGGCGCTAGCAGGCTCATGCGTATCTGGGTTCTCTAACGCCATTGTTCCATTCCCCGAAGAATAAGTGTAGGTTCCCCGATAAAGATTGGACGAGTAGTCAAGTCTTTGCATGGTGACATAAGTCAAATTTCCCGTTTGCGAAAAAGTGACTATTACCATGTTATAACCATTTATATCTTCCGAACCTGTTTGACTACCCCAGCTCCATTTGGTCTCGGAAACGGACTCGGGGTAGTTGGCGGAGCTGCCGCCACCGCCACCGGAGGGGTTGTCGTCGTTGTTGTCCTTGTTGCAAGACGCGAAGGTGAACATTGTGGCTGCCACGAAAAGCAGCATGGTTAAATTTTTGATTTTGTTGTACATAAAATATGTTTTATTTATTTTTTTACATAGCCACTCCATGTACTATTGTTTGGATTTCCATTTTCGTAACAAATCTCAAGAGTATCTCCAATATCGTATTTATCACAAATGGATTTTGGCAATGCAACACTACCATGATATACTTTCGCATCAACTTTAAAAAAATAAGAGTGAACCTTAATATTATAGGTTTTTCCTTTATAGTATATAGCATCAATATAAGCTGAAGCATTAACAGGGTGTTCCCTAACTCTAATATCATGTATTAAATTTTCCCCTATCATATAAACAAGTGGAATAGAAACAACAACAAAGTAACATAGGGTCTTCCAATCGAAATTATTCAACCGTTTCTTTTCTTTTTTTGAAGTCATTTTAATCATTGTATTTATTGATTTGATTTTTTCTGAGCAGCTTTCTGAGCAGATCTTGCCGTTCCCTGGACCACGCCTGTAGCAGCAGTACTTCTTGCAGCATTTTTATTATTTGCCGTATTTATACATAGCCTACGGCAAGGGATTACCTCGATTGCAAATCAAGGATTTATTGGATAGGAAACCCCCTAGAATCGTAGGTTCCATAGGGAGGCCACATCTTAATGTTTCGCATCTCTGGGGTGGGCGGAAATGAAGGAAATTCGTATGTTGGTAGATTTGTGTAAAGAGAAATGTATTCATTAAGGCTGATGTCATACCGCTGTATAATATTATACCTGTCCCGCACGGCCTCCCATCCTAATAACGACAATGTGTCTGTGGAAAAAACGAAGATGGATATAGTGTCTGAATTGAGATCTCCAAATCGTGTGGGGATATCTGTTTCTGTTTGACTGTAAATATAGAAAAAACCAGGCTGTATATCACGCATTTTCAATTGAGGAAATTGGTACGGAAGAGTTGTGTCTGGATATACTATAGGGTCATAAAAGTTAATAGGTGGTATGATCTCCGAATACACAGTAATTGGATAATTCGCATTATTCTTAAATGCCATATCTATGACTTCTCGTCCAGACCAGCCTTTACCACATCCATGTAAAAACAAACATAGGAGAGTGGCACAGATGCAAAATTGAATTTTAATGTATTTCATAAGTTTATGGTGTTTTATAAATAGCGATACTATTCAGCGGTAATCATAAAAAGGATATCCATTTAAAAATACATTGAAATTGAATAATTTAACATAGCAATTCATTAGCATGATTTTTAATAAAATTAGCATAATTTGCTATTCTCTCAAAAATGTAGCCCGTGTCCAATAAGATACCATATTGTTTGGCAAGATTGGATACATCAACACATTTAAACTTTAACATCCTTCCTGTGCGTAATTCCACATCAAATCCAATACTCCATTTTATGCACAATTGTTTCCGTTGTGAACTATAGACGAGATAGCGATCTCTTCCGAAAACATTCAATCGAGTTATGCTGAAATTATATGCTCGAAGGAAGTCGAAGTGCCTCAACACTCCCACCAATATTTCTTCGTTGAGGGTGAGTTTTTCAATTGTCTTTTCGTTGTTCGATGTATTCATAAATCGGTTTGATTTAGGGTGTTGTCTCTTTTGTCAATCTAGTTTAATTAACGGGCTGTCGCAATGACATGGCAGCCCGTACCA
>JAKSMR010000051.1 GCA_024400495.1 Bacteroidales bacterium | reverse complement strand
ATCGCTCAAAAATAAGCAGCAATCCATCTCAATCTAATTATTAGAGGTCACCTATTGTAATATGCCAGCCGATAGCTATAAAAAACCGCCTGGGAAGCATAGACAGATTTCGTCAACTGTATCCACTCAGGAATCACCCACACAAGAACAGAGACGAAAGTACCCATTTACGACTCATTTACGACTGATAAAGGACTGATAAAGGACTGCACTCATAAAGTAGATTTGGGGTATTTTCGATGGAAAAACCTCGCCCAAAAAGAGAAAAAAAACAAGCATTTTTTTGGTAACTATATACCTGTTGGCACAAACGAGAGACGCAACAGGCAGTTGATGATGGCGTTGGCCATTCAATATCATTCCAGACTTCCGTATTCCGTCATTGCGGGCTGATTCCATCTACGTTGCTTCGACTCGGTATAGAAAGTAAACTTTCTCTACTCTCGTTCCTCGGCAACTCCTGACCCGCAATCTAGACTGTCCGGCAACGAGTCTCGAACCCGTCGCAATAGATTGCGGGTCAAGCCCGCAATGACGAGGTCTGCTATGAAAAAAATGATGAATTGTCTCCGCTAGGATAACTGCCAACATGTATATAATTCCCTTTTTTTGTAAAAAAAGGACCCTGCCAAGACCCTTATCTATAAAAGAAGAACAGCTGCCCGAGAAGGCAGCTGTTCTTGCTAGAGTATCCTAACAAGTGGCGTTGCGGGAACGCCACTTATGGATGAGGCAGTGTTACTTGACAACAAGTTTCTTCACGGTGTTGAAGCCTTCGCTTTCGATGCGTACGAAGTAAGCACCCTGAGCGAGGTTAGCAACATTGAAGGTCTTGATGCAGTCGCCTGCGCAGTCAACGGTTTCGGTAACAACCTTGCGACCGCTCATGTCTACGATGGTGATATTCACCTTACCCTCGATACCAGCGAGGCTGATAGTAGCGTTGGTGCTGGTGGGGTTGGGGTAGATAGCCATAGTAGCGTCGGCGTTCACGTCATCGATACCCTGGTTGTCGGAAGCGAATACAGCAGTGTAGGTGTAGTCAGCATCAACAACGATGGTGTAAGGATTCTGGGTGCTGCCATCCTCCTGCCAACGAACGAAGTGGTAACCTGCGTTTGCGGTAGCGGTGAGGGTGATAGAGGTGTTGGCTTCGTAGGTGCCGCCACCAGTTACAGTACCCATAGCGGGATCGTTAACAGCGGTAGTGATGGTGAACTCGATGTTGCGAGTGCGGAAGGAGGTGCCTTCAGACCAGTTGCTGTACCAGCCTTCGCCGCAAACGGTGCGTACATAGAGTACGAAGTCGTGGTTGGGGTTGAGGTTGGTGAGAGTGAGGCTGGGCTGAGCAGCATCGGTGATAACACCATTGTCAGGAGTCATGCCAACTTCGCAGACAGATACCTGCCAAGCGGTAGCAGTACCAGCGGTCCAGCTTACGTCGGCGGTAGTCATGGTAGTGTTGGATACCTGGATTCCAGTGGGAACAGCACACTCGATGGTAGCGAACTGAACAGACTCGCTCCAGCTGGAGAAGTCGTTAGTTGCGCACTGACCCTGAACGCGAACGCTGTAGTTGGTGTTAGCGGTGAGGCCGGTGAGGGTGGTGGTGAAGCCATTGAAGTCGATGGTGTCGAAGGTCTCGGTAGTACCGTTGCTGAGACCGATGATCCAGTAGAGAGGATTGACGGCGTGGTTGTCGAGAGTCCAGGTCAGAGTAGCAGCGCTAGCAGTGATGTTGGAAACCTGGAGGTTCTCGGGAGTGTAGCAAGGACGAACACCGGTGGTGAAGTTACCCATAGCATAGGTGGAATAGGTGTCGGTGTCGCAGATGCAACGGATACGCCAGTCGTAGTTGGTCTCGGGCTGGAGGTAGGTGAGGGTGTAGTTGTTTGCGTTGACGATGATAGGAACAGACCACATAGCGTCGGCAGAAACCTTGTAGGAGAGCTCGACGGTGGTGTCGGCGGTCCAGGAGAGGTTAGCGGTAACGTTGTTAACGGTAGCGTTGAGGTCAGCGGGAGTGTGGCAGCCAGAGCCGGTGCTGGTGCTGGTGACAACTACGTCATCGATACATACGCTGTAGAAAGAGGAGGTGTGAGTGTACTTGAAGCCGATGTAGCGTGCGGTAGCGGGAGCGTTAGCAAACGATACAGAGTCGGTAGTACCGGAGGAGTTTCTGGAGATGGATCTCAGAGAGGTAAAGCTGCTGGTGAGGTCGGCGCTGGTGAAGTAACCAACTTCGAGATCGCCATAAGAAGTGCTCTCGTTCTTGTACCAGAAGTGGATGGTAAGATCGCTTACTTCGCCACTGAGCTCGGGCAGACGTACATACTTGGTGCTACCGTAATCGGTGCCACCAGAAGTGAGGCAGAGCGAATGAGTATTGTCAGGCGAGTACCAGTAGGAGCCACTTCCAACTGCGTGGGGGAAGTAGTTGGCGTTGGTGCCGTTGGAGTAAGCATCCCAGCAAGCGGGGAGCTGGCCAGCGGTGCTATAGGTAGTAGCGGTGATAGCGTTGAAGTTCTGGATGTAGGGGTTGTCGATAGAAACCTGGATAATGTCGCATCCGGTGGTAGCACTAGCGGCAGCGGACCATCTAGCGGTGTCGCCGGCGGAGCAGATAGGACGAACATAAAGCTGATAGGTGGTAGCGGGGATGAGACCGGGAACCACTGCGGGGTGAGAGGTTACGACGATGCTGTTGCCAACGCCGGTGCCAGGAGTGAAGGCAGAGGTGTTGTAGGCGATTTCGTACTCGGGAGCAGTGTTGCCACCCATGTCGGTCCAATCGATAGTAACAGAGTTGGTAGTAGCAGCATTTGCATCAGCATGGACGTTGAGAACGGGGAAGCAGGTGGGCATCCAGTCAACAACGATGTCGTCGATGTAGTTGTAGCTGTAGCTGGTGGTGGTAGAGGTGGTGTAGTAGTTGCGGAAAGCAATATAACGACCCGTACCGGTGTAGTTAGCGAAGTAGATAGTCTGAGGCTCCAGATCGGAGGTACCATTGCAGAGGATGGTGTCGATAGGAGTGAAGGAAGCATCGCAGCCGGGAGTTACAGAGTCGAGCACACCCACGATGAGGCCGTAGACAGAGGAGGTCTGACGTACGTTGAAGGTCATCATCAGAGAGTCGACAGCGTGACCCATCTCAGGCAGAGCGAGGATACCGCGGTAGTACAGACGGAGGCTGTAGCGGCCCGAGGTGTTGTAGCCAGCCGAGGTGGTGTAGTAGAGCTGAGGTGCGTTAGAAGTGGACATGGTGACATCCTGGTGGGCAACGGTCCAGCAGTTGGGCATCTCACCGGTAGCGGTGGAGGCGTTGGTGGTCACGTTGTCGAAGTTCTCGCTCCAAGGCAGCGTGTTGACGGTGCCGCACTCGGTGTAGAAGGAGATACCATCGGAGATGTCGCTGGTGTCGCCAACGTCGCAGATTCTCTTAACCCAGTAAGCATAGCGGGTGCCAGGTTCGAGGCCAGTGAGGGTGTAGTGGTTGCCGATGGTGTTGACAACGGTGTTGGTGCCACGAGGATACTGACGCCAGGTGATTTCGTATTCGGTTACACCGTCGCCGCTCCAGGAGAGCTCGGCGAAGTCGGTACCGATGGTGTCGCAGACGAGGTTGCTAGGACGTTCGCACATCACCTGAGTGAGGGAGACGTTGTCGAACTTAGCCATCTCACCTTCGAAGGCCGAAGTCTGGGTGAACATGTAGAAACCGATACGCTTGATACCGGCCATGTTGTCGAGGTTAGCCTCGAAGTGGTCCCAAACGCCAAGGGAATCGAAGCTGTTGCGCCATACGAGAGTAGGTCTTATCTCGATGTCGTTAGCATAACCCCAAGGAGAGGTGAGAGCAGCGGTGGAAACAACGGTAGCGGTAGCAGGGTCAACAACACAAACCATGAGGCCGTGGTAAGCGCCGTCGGCGTTACCGCCCATGGAAGCGTCGAACTCGAGGAGGTATCCGGCGGTGTCGGTACCGAAGTCGAAGTCACGCCACAGAGTTACATTGTTGATGCCCGAAACGAGGGTAGCGTCGGTACCGTTGCCGGTAGCGAACATACCATAGCTGCCAGTGGTGTCGAGAGGACTCTGGCCAGCGGCGCCACGGGTCCATACAACGGTGCTGTTGGAGTTGGAACGCCAGCTAGCGTATTCGGCATCAGTCTCGAAGTCGTAGCTGTAAGGAACAGCAGCGGGGTTCAGAGCGGTACCGAAGATGCAGGTCTCTCTGCTCCAGCGAGAGGTGTCGTCGATGCCGCAGATAGCGCGGACGCGATACTGGTACTGGGAGCCGGGAGTGAGGTTGGTAACGGTGAAGGGAACAGCACTTACCATCTGAACGGGAGCATCAGCGAAGTTGCCACCAATGGTGTCGATCTGGATTTCCCATTCGGCAGCGTCACCGATAGACCAGGAGAGGTCGGCGGTGGTGGTGGTGCCGTTGGTAGCCACGAGGTTCTCAGGACGTGCACAAGTGGGGATGTAGTCGAGTTCTACATTGTCGATGAGCATGTAGTTGTAGGAGCCACTGTGGATGATGCTGGAGAAAGCGATGTACTTACCAGTGTCCTGATAGTTCGAGAGAGGAATCTCGTAGTACTCGTAGGTAGTGGTAGCGGG
This sequence comes from Bacteroidales bacterium, assembly GCA_024400495.1. GTDB lineage: Bacteria > Bacteroidota > Bacteroidia > Bacteroidales > P3 > Colimorpha. The sequence goes on along the minus strand of JAKSMR010000051.1, from coordinate 9,991 downwards.
ATGAACGGTGTCGAGAGCTACGAAGGTAGTCTGATCGGTGGGGTCGGTCATCACACCTACGACAACAGAGCAGTCGTAGCTGGTGCTGTACTGACGGGCCCAGAAACCAACCTGGAGGCTGTCGACCTGGTGGGAGGTGGGAGGCATGATGCCGTAGCAGTAGCCGTCGGATGCTGCATAGAAGTAGAGAGCAAAGCCAGAACCGTTAAGGTCGTAGGTAGTGCTGGTGTTGATGTAGGGACGGTCAGCGGTAGAGCCGAGCTTGTGCCAGCAGTTGGGGATAACGGTGGAGCCGGCACCCCAGTTGTTGAAGTTCTCGGTGTAGGGCAGGTTGTCGATAGTGCTGCAGAGAGTAGCAAAACGGGTGGGGAAGCTCCAAGCGCCGGTGTCGTTGTTGTCGCAGAGAGCGCGAACATATACCTCGTAGGGGGTGCTGTGGTTAAGACCGGTGATGGTCACGGTGTCCTGCTGGTAGACAGAGACAACGGTACCTTGGCCTTGAGCGAAGCCAGCGGGACCGAACTCAACCTCGAACTCTTCGGCCTGGTGGTTCCAAGCGATGAGGGCGCTGTTGCCAGTGATGTTGCTAGCGGTAACATTGGTAGGACGAGGACAAGAGGGGATGTAGTCTACAACGATGTTGTCGAGATAAGGATAGCTGTATTCACCATTGGGGGAAACGAAGGCGATGTAGCGGCCGGTTCCGGCGTAGCTGTCGAAGTTGATTTCGAAGTTCTCCCACTGGCTGAGGAGGGTAGGATTAGCCCAAGCCACATGGGTGAAGGTGCTGAAGTCGGTAGGATCAGTCATCACACCCACATCGAGTTTGTGAGCATAGGTGGTGTTGGTTCTGTAGAGCTGGAAGGCAACCTGCAGGGAGTCGACGGGAGCCTCGAGGAAAGGCAGAGCCAGGTAGCTGTAGCTGGTGCTGGTGGAGTACATATACATAGCCGGGCCGTAGCTGCTGCTGACGTAAGGATAGAAGGAGGTGGTGCTGTAGTTGGTACCTCTCTTCCAGCAGGCGTCGATAGCGGCGGTGGAGCTGGCAGTCCAGGTGTTGAAGTTCTCAGAGAAGGGAACGCTCTGGGCCATACAGGGAGTGGTGAAGCTGATGGTAGCATAGATAACGGTGTCGGTGCATACCGAGCCTACACGTACCTGATAGGTGGTGTTGGGATTGAGGCCTACGAGGTCGATGCTGTTGAGAGCGGTGCCGCTGGCCACGGTGGTCCAGCTAGCGTCGGTGGCCTGACGATATTCAACATCCCAGCTGGACTCGTCGAGACCGGCAGCCCAGGATACGGTGGCGGAGGTAGCTTCCATGCTGTCGAGGACAACGGTGGGAGCGAGGCAGCTAGCATATTCGAGGCAGGAGCCAGCGATAAGCTTCATGTTGGGACGGAAGGAGAGCATAGTCATCGAAGGAGGATTGGCGGGATCGGGGTTCTCGCTGTCGCTGTTGTAGTACATAGCCATGTTGGTGGCGCTATGTCCATTCCATACGTAAGAGGAGCCATCGTAGGCGTTCGAGTTGTCGTCAACAGCGATAACCACGTTGCTGCCGTTGGAGACGAAGGCGTTGTCGAACATGAAGTAGTTCCAACCCTGCTGGCAGTTCAGAGGACCAGTGTAGACGGGAGTGAGGGCACTGAAAGGCACAGGAGCAGAGGTGCTCAGAGTGTTGTTGGTGGTGTTGCCCATGTAGATGGTGACGTTGGTCTTTGAAGTCGTCGGGCTGGTATATCCGTAGTCGAAAGCGATACCTGCGAAAGAGGTGAAGGTGTCGACTTCGCTAGCGAGAATGAGCTGCTGAGAATAGGTGTATCTGTAGTAGTTGCTTACAGGTGCGTGGTAATCGGTAGCGGCAGTGGTGCCGGTAATGGTAACGGTGTCGTAGTCACCGCGTACGCAAGGCAGTGAGGTAGTAGAGAATGTTACACTGTCAGCGCCGCCCTCGGTGCCGGAGCAGGAGGAGGAGATAACGACAGTGTAGTTGGTTCCGTGGTTGAGGCCGGAGAGCTGTACGGGAGAAACGGCGTTGTTGATGGTGTTAACCACATTGCCGCCTTCCTTAACTACGAGGGTGTAGTCGTCGGGGATCTCGTCAACGATGCCATGGATATAGTTCCAGCTTACGCGTGCGGACGTGTAGGAAACATTATTTACAGCCACGTCGGTGACAGCGGGGCAGGAAGGAGCCATATCGACGGTGATGTCGTCGAGGTAGACATAGTTGGTAGTGCCCTGGGGAACATAGAAAGCGATGTAGCGGCCGGTGCCGTTGTAGTTGCCGAAGCCTACAGTCTGTTCGGTCCAGGTGGTACCGTTGGGGGTGCAGGTCTGTACGGCGGTGAAGGTGCTGATGTCGTAAGGATTGTCCATCACACCAACGATAACCTGACCAGTGTAGCTGGTGCTGGAGCTCTTGTGCCAGAAGGTGAGGATGAGGTTGGAGAGCTCTTCCTCGAAAGCAGGCATAGCAGCATAGCAGTAGTTGGAGGTGCTGGCATAGAAGTAGAGGCTTCTGGTGCCGGAGTGGTTGGTGGAGGAGGGATAGGGATAAGCGGTGCTGTTGTTGGTACCCTTGGTCCAGCAGGTGTTGATCAAGCCGGAGGAAGAGGCAGCGGTGGCATCCTCAAAACCGTATGCATAGGGGAGGGTGTCGATAGGATCGCAGGCGGTGCGGATGGTGAAGGGAGCGAAGGCGCTGGTCTCGCCGCCGCAGTCAGCAGCAACATACACATAGTAGGTGGTGTTGGGCTGGAGGCTGGTGAGGGTGACTTCGGGATCCATGCTGACGAATTCGGTCTCGAAGATAGCGTCGGTGCTGGTGGGGTCGAAGTCGGTTTCGCTATATTCTACGATCCAGGAGGTGGCGTCGCCGCGTTCGGTCCAGGCGAGGGAGATCTCGTCGCTGGCTACAGCGGTAGCGTGAACGTTACCGGGACGTACACAGGTGGGGATGTAGTCGAGCTCGACATCATCGATGAGCATATAGTTGGAGCTGCCCGAGCTGATGATGCTGGAGAAAGCGATGTATTCGCCGGTGCCCTGATAGTTCGAGAGAGGAACCTCGAAGTATTCGTAGGTGAGGCCGGCGGGGTGAACGGTGTCGAGAGGCACGAAGGTGCTCACGTCGGTGGGGTCGTCCATCACACCTACAACGATGGAGCAGTTGTAGCTGGAGCTGTACTGACGGGACCAGAAACCTACCTGGAGGTTGTCGATCTGGAGGGAGGTGGGAGGCATGATGCCGTAGCAGTAGCCGGAGGCGTTGGCTGCGTAGAAGTAGAGAGCGTAGCCGGTGCCGGTGCGATCGTAGGACGAGGTGGCGTGGATGTAGGGACGGTCGGCGGTAGAGCCCAGTCTGCTCCAGCAAACGGGCATGACGGTAGTACCGGCGCCCCAGTTGTTGAAGTTCTCACGATAGGGAAGGTTTTCGATATAACCGCAAGCGGACATGAAGGACACCTGTGACCACTCGCTGACGTCGCCGCCGCAGTCGGCCTGTACATAGACGTAGTACTGGGTGACGGAGCTGAGGCCTTCAAACACATAGTAGTCGTCGTAGGTAGTGGTGAAGGTGAGGTTGTCGAAATCGGTGACAACGGTGTCGCTGATGGCCACATTCCAGCTGCTGGCGCTGCCGCGCTGGTTCCAGGAGACGATGGCGCTGTCGGCGATGATGTTCGTCACAGTAAGCTGGTTGGGGTTGAAGCAGGAAGGCAGGGTTACACAGCCCTCAAAGCTCATGTCGGGCATGATGCTGCTGCGGGTGTAGCTGTTTGCTGCCACGCTGCCGGGAGTGATGATGACGTTGTCACCATAGTTGTTGAGGATACGGTTGGTGGCGGTGGTGCCGTAGACCGACCAGCCAGTGGAGGAGGAGGTACTGAGGCTGCCGCTGGTAGCATTGTGGTTGCAGAGGATAGCAACGCAGAGGTTGCTGGCGCCGTCCCAGTAGAAGGCAGTGTCGAGGGCGTAGGTCACCCAGCCCGTGTTGTTGGTAGCTGCGGTGTTGGTGTAAACCAGGTGCAGCTGGCTCTGGGGAACCATTTCGGATGCTCCGGCAGAGGCGAACACGGCGGGATGGGTGGTGTTACCCATATAGATCGCGAGGTTCTTGGCGTAGGAGGAGGTTCCGGAGTAGCGGAGCTTGAAGTTGCGGATAGTGCCGGCGAAGAAGCCCATATCGTTCAGCTCTTCGGGGGTGAGGATCACCTGCGAGTAGCTGCTGCCGTAGGAGGCATAGATGAAGCTGCCGGTGGTGGTGGAGGTGCTGCCGGTGGTGGCAACGGCGTAGTCGCCGTCGGTGCAGTCGAAACCGGTGCGGAAGCTGATGGGACCTGCCCAGATGGAGGTGCCGTCGCTGCCACAGTCAGCACGTACATAAGCATAGTAGGGGGTCTCGGCGGTGAGGCCGGTGAAGGTGTAGGGGTTGGTGCTTACCGAGATCTCGTTGCCCGACGCAGCATCAAAATTGGTGATGGGGCTTTCGGAGATCATCACATCCCACATAGACTGGGATGCGTCGGCGGTCCAGCTGAAGTCAGCACTTGACGAAGTGATGTTGCTGACAGCAAGGTTCAGAGGAACAGGACAGGTGGGGGCAGAGAAGACGATGTTGTCGATAGCCACGGGGGGGTCGTTGTTGACAGAGGCGTCGTTCTCCCAGTAGAAAACGAGTTTGTAGTTGCCGGTGGTAGGAACGACGATGCCTTCCTTCGACCACTGGGTCCACGAGGAGTTGAGGTTGAACTTGGGCTCGTTGATCACGTCGCCCGTAGGAGCGGAGAGCTTGTAGCTGGTGCCAGCGCTGAGGGAGGTGGAAGCGGGAACGAGGAACACACGAGCAATGTCGTAGGTGCTCTCGCCGTTACATCTCCAGTCGAAACTAAGGCTGTACACGGTACCTGCTGTCAGCGAGAGCTGGCGGTAGGCCATAACCTTAGAGGCGGTGGAGACGTAGGTGTTAGAGGTACCGTTGTCGCTCGAGATGTAGAGACCATTCGAGCCACCGTTGTTGGCAGCGGTGCCGATGTACCACTTACACGTTTCCGAACCATTCAGCAGCGTCCATTCGGCATTCTCCGATGCGTCTTCAAAGCCGCACGAGTAGGGGAATGTGGACACCTGAGCGTTCGTTGCAAAGGACAGCATCACGGCTGCCACAATTGCCAAGTTTTGTAAAAACTTTTTCATAACGAATTAGTGTTGGTTAATAAATTATGTGAATTGTGTTTTTTTTGTTGCTTAGATGTAAAAGATGTATTTCCTATCTACGGGCTTCCCGTGCAGTCGGGGAGCGGGTTTTGCGTGGTTGGAGGGTGATGGTGTGTCTTCTTTCGGCAGCCCCTGGGGGCAGATGGCGTTACTGTGTTGGTTTATAAATAATTATATCATTATCGGCAGAGTCAATATTTTATATATTGAGCCTTCAAAATTACGGCTTTTCCTTAAAAAATGCAAGTTTTTAGGCAACTTTTTTTTACTCATCTTTGCAATGTGCACAAACACACGTTCTTACACACACCTTCCGTGGGACGCTTTCCTACCCTTGCGGCCCCTCGGTTGCTTTTTTTTGCTTCCGAAAAAAAGAAAATGGGGCTGTTTTTGTTCACGAGGGTAAATCAGCCGTCCGAAGCCGGAGGTCATCGGGGGAAAGGAATTCCGGGTCACCCTTGGGGGCAAGGGTAGGGAGGTCAGTATCCAGGCAGTAGGTAGCGCCTACTTTTGTAGGGGCAGCGCCTAGTTAGCGTCTAGAATTGTAGGCGCTAATGAGATGCTAATGAGATGCTAATGAGATGCTAGTGAGATGCTAGTGAGACGCTAGTGAGACGCTAGTGAGATGCTAGTGAGTGGTTTCTGTCCTTTCGCTCTCTTTCATGGAGGATGTGATTGTTGACGGTTTTTGTCCGCAGGGTTTGCCGTTCCCCTGGGAGATGTTGGCGTGTTTCCCTAGGGCTTGGTTTCTGTTTCGGGCAACGGGATTTTGAACGGGCGAGGTGCGGGGAGAGTGCTGCCGGTAACCTGCGATCTACGGGCTCCCATAATAAAAAGTCGCAATCTCCGTTATTATTACAGGTGACCTTTAGAAGTCACCTATGGATAAACCTAAACAGGAAGAAATGAAAAAATTGCTTGTAATATTTGCCGCCCTTGTCTGTGGGGCTGTCGCTATGGCTCAGAATGTAGGCTATAGGAGTGTCGGCGTCGAGGAGTTTGCCGCTATCATCGCCGACACCTCTGTGGTGCGTCTCGATGTGCGTACGGCTAAAGAATACGGCGAAGGGCACATTGCCGGCGCCGTCAATATCGACGTCCTTCAGCAGACCTTTGCTGCCGAGGTGGAGCAGAAGCTCTCGACAAAGAAGACTGTGGCGCTCTATTGCCGCTCGGGTCGAAGGAGCAAGACTGCTGCCAGCATCCTGGCTCCTATGGGCTACCAGGTGGTGGAACTCTCCTCGGGCTATGCGGGCTGGACGGCAGCGGGCAAGAAGGTGACAAAACAGCAGCAGCTATGATACCTACCGGATTCTATCGCCATTTCAAAGGCAACTACTATTATGTCCTGGGCACCGCCATCCATAGCGAGACTTTGGTCGAGATGGTCGTCTATCGGGCGCTCTACGGCGAAGAAAAACTCTGGGTGCGCCCGGCAGAGATGTGGAACGAACGGGTGGAAAGGGAGAGCTACCAGGGTCCGCGGTTCATCCCTGTAGGCTCCGAAGAGGTGCCCGAGGAGATACGTCGCCGCGCTGTGATGTTACAAGAATCGGTGCTAGGGAAATAAGCTGAAAAGTGTAACAATTCGACGTGCTCATATACTATATAACATAGGTGTAACCCGAAATGATTAGTATAATGGATCAAATGAATAATTGCCCGGTGGTGCTTTACACAGCTCCCGATGGCACAACGCAACTGGACGTAAAACTTGAAAACGAGACGGTGTGGCTAAGTGTTGAACAAATGGCCATGCTGTTTGACAGAGACAGATCTGTAATAGGTAAGCACATTCGTAATGCATTTCGCGAAGGTGAACTTGTCAAGGAAGAGGTATGGGCAAAATTTGCCCACACCACTCGCCATGGTTCAATTGTGGATAAAACACAGACATCCGAACTCGATTATTACAACCTTGACGTAATCATTTCTGTTGGTTATCGCGTTAAAAGTCTTAGAGGTACGCACTTTCGCCGTTGGGCAACCACCGTCCTCAAACAATACCTCGTCAAGGGTTATGCCATCAACCAGCGCCGTCTTGACCATTACAACGAACTGAAGGACGTAGTGAAGCTGATGTCACGTGCCATCTCGTTGCAGGATAAGGTTTCGGAAGAAGAGTTCGGAGGACTCTTCAACGTCATCGGCGACTACGTCTATGCGCTTGACACACTCGACCGCTACGATTATCAGGAACTTATCGTTGATAAGACAACGAAAGCAGAGCCTTTCCACGCCACCTATGATAACGCGATGGAAGCCATCAACGGTTTGAAGGAGAAATTTGGTGGTTCTGCCCTCTTTGCCAACGAGAAGGACGATTCCTTCAAGAGCAGCATCGGCCAGATCTACCAAACCTTCGGTGGCGAGGAGCTCTACCCATCCGTCGAAGAAAAGGCTGCTATGCTCCTTTATCTCGTCGTCAAAAACCACTCCTTCAGCGACGGTAACAAGCGTATAGCCGCCATGCTCTTCCTCTGGTTCCTCTCCAAGAACGGCATCCTCTACGCCCCCGATGGTCACAAGCGCATCGCCGACAACACCCTCGTAGCCCTCACCCTCATGATTGCCGAAAGCCGCACAGAGGAGAAAGACGTAATGGTGAAGGTTGTGGTGAACCTTATAAATCAGGAGAATCAGTAATAATATACTAATGATTATATAAAGAGGTATGACTGAAATAAAAAAACTATATGTCCTTGAATGGTATGGTCCCTATAGCTCCATTGAAGAAATTTGGAAAGATAATGGTACTGAGGAATGTTCAATTTATCTTATAACGGGAAAAGAAAAATACGAAAGGGGAGAAGAGCATATAAAATATGTTGGTATAACAGAACGAGACCCTGCAAAGCGACTGAATGATCGAGACCATCAAGAAAAGCAACAAAAAATTGCATACAAGAAATATTGGGTGGGACGTTTTTCTAGGATCTCTAACAAAAATTCAAGAGCTAATGCAGAACTAATAGAAACTCTTTTCATTCATTTCTTATATATAGAAGGAAGACGACTCATCAATGATAAGAAGTTAAAGAAAATACCAGATTGTCCACTAACAGTCTTGAACAGATGGTTTCTAAAAAAACAAGATAGCCATCGTGTTAACAAACCTAAAAGATTGTCCGAACTTCCAGATGTTCTTCTATTTGACGGAATGGAATATTGGGGAGCAGATAAACTAAAATTTCTCAATTACGAAGAATAACAGACACGACTCTCATTAAAATACAATGGAACAAAACAACATAGTACTCTTTCAAAGTCAGGACGGACAGGTACGGCTTGAAGTGAAACAAGCTGGCGAAACCGTATGGTTAAGAAAAGAAATGCCTCCTGCCGCGTTATATATTGCAACCGTTTTTTTTTGAAAAGAAATGACAGACATAACAGCTATACTGCAAGAGATTGTGACCGAGATAGAGCCTCTGCGCTCTGTCGGCGCGACAGCATCCTATATCCCCTTCCTCCAGCGTGTCGATCCCAATAAGTTCGGCATGTGTGTGCGCTCCCTTGAGGGCGAGGAGTTCACCGTGGGCGACTGCGACGAGCCGTTCTCCATCCAGAGCATCGTCAAGGTGCTCTCTGTGGCTATGGCCCGCGGCGTGATGGGCGAGGAGCTCTGGCAGCGCGTAGGCATCGAGCCTTCGGGCAACGCGTTCAACTCCATCATCCAGCTCGAGATAGAGAAGGGGGTGCCTCGCAATCCTCTCATCAATGCCGGCGCCATCGTGGTGTGTGACGTGCTGCTGGAGAAGGTGAGCGACGTGGAGAAGCGCTTCATCGAGTTTGTGCGCGCATTAGCCGGAAATCCCAATATCGACTACAACCTCGAGATTGCCGAGAGCGAAGCGTCGGTAGGCTATCTGAACAAGGCTATCGGCAACATGCTCAAATACTACGGCACCTTGAAAGGCGACGTGGACCGGGTGCTGGATTTCTACTTCAAACAATGCTCTATCTGCATGAACTGTCGCGATCTGGCTCAGGCTTTCTCTCATTTCGCCAACCACAACGAGGCTTTCTCCTTTGGCGGCGTAGAGCTCACCCGTTCGGGCGTGAAGCGTCTCAACGCCATCATGCAGACCTGCGGCTTCTACAACGGTGCAGGAGAGTATAGCTACCGCGTAGGCCTCCCGGGTAAGAGTGGCGTGGGCGGCGGCATCGCGGCCATCTGCCCCAACCGCTACAGCGTGGCTGTGTGGTCGCCTCGTCTCGACAGCAAGGGCAACTCTGTCATGGGCCTCAAGGCCCTCGAACTCCTCACCACCAAAACCTCAGTAAGCATCTTCTAAAAAAAACTACGATACCATGAGTTGGAGAACTGACAACGAGAAATATATGGCCGCTATGGCCACCAATGCCGACTACGAGAAGTGGGACGACGGCCTCTACTGCCGTTATCTCGTGAAGGCCGACGCCGAGCCCGATGCCCGTGTGCCGAGAAAGGACTCTGTGGTAACCTGCCACTATACCGGCCGCCTCATCAACGGTCGCGTCTTTGACGACAGCCGTAAGAACAGCGTCCCTGTGGCTTTCCGCCTCCGCGAGCTTATACCAGGCTTCCAGAACACCCTGCGCGAGATGCACGTGGGCGATAAGGTGGAGGCTGTGATGTCGTGGAAGATGGGCTACGGCAAGCTGGCCTGCGGAAGCGACATCCCCGGCTACTCCACGCTTATCTTCGAGGTCGAACTCTGCAGTATCTATTGGTAACCTCTAAAAATTAGAAAAAATGAGTAACATTAGCTTGAGCGTCTTGCTG
>JAKSMR010000050.1 GCA_024400495.1 Bacteroidales bacterium | reverse complement strand
CCGACTGCCCGGTGATGTCGCAGCTGCAAGAAAACAATTTGTCTAACTCTCAAAAAATGTCCGTATGAAAAAAGATAAAGAGAACCTCGATCCCGCTGTTGTGGCTCCTTGGATCAAAGCCATCATCGCCTTCCTGAGCGCCTTCCTCGGTGCTATCGGAGGCTCGGTTATAGGGTAATTGTTAACTTGTCAACTTGTCAACTTGTCAACTTGTCAACTTGTCAACTGCAATGCAAGCGACTTTTCCCAAACGGGTAATTCGGTAATTGCAATATACCATGCTTCTCAACTATCTTCTGGAATCCTTCTCCTCCTTTGTATCGTTGTCCTGCGGATGTATTGGCAGATGCATCGAGTGCAGTGGCATCATAAAACAACCTTCCATTCTTCAGGCAACCTCTAATAATTAGATTGAGGTAACCTCTAAAAATTAGAAAAAATGAGTAACATTAGCTTGAGCGTCTTGCTGTTTGTTTTTGAGCGATTTTATTTCGAAGCTGATTCTTTTTTTTAGATGATGCGAGCTAACCGACACCTTCCTTTCCATCTTGTCTCACGGTTATACTGATGTATATGTGTATAGGTTACCTATATCTTTTTCGCCATCTGGAGAATTTCCTACATAAGGTAACCTCTAAAAATTCAACGTAATGATAAAGGATATTAAAAAATGGGAATTATATACATGTTGGCAGTTTCCGTTACAAGGACAAATCATCCTTTCCCGTAAAAGACTTCGTCATTGCGGGCTTGGGAGTTGCAGAGGAGCGAGAGCAGAAGCAAAACTTGTTTTGATTATGCCGAGCCGAAGCAACGTAGATGAAGTCACCCGCAATCCAGACAGCCAAGCAACGAATACAACGAGTCGCAAACCTGTCGCAATAGATTGCGGGTCGGAGCCCGCAATGACGGAATACAAAAGGTTGGAATAAGCAGATTCGTAAACAACAGCCTTTTTGTTCTCTCGTTTGTGCCAACACGTATATAATCCCCATAAAAAATATCAAGACAGCCCCGCAGCATAGGTGGGGCTGTCTTTTTTAGTATCTGTCTTTTTTTTGCAGGCGGTAGTCTTGCGTGGGGCTTAGGCGTCGACCCAGTCGCCGTTCTCTTTGATGAGGGCCACGAGGGCGTCGACGGCGTCCTGCTGGTCGATGTTGCGGCGGACGACCTCTTTGCCTTTGTAGAGGGTGATCTTGCCGGCTCCGCTGCCTACGTAGCCGTAGTGGGCGTCGGCCATCTCGCCGGGGCCGTTGACGATGCAGCCCATGACGCCGATCTTGACGCCTTTGAGGTGCTGGGTGCGGGCTTTGATCTCTTGCAGGGCCTGCTGGATGTCGTACTGGGTGCGTCCGCAGGAGGGGCAGGCGATGTACTCGGCTTTGGAGATGCGTGCGCCTACAGCCTGGAGGATGTCGTAGGCTACGGGGATCTCCTCGACGGGGTCTTCGGTGAGGGACACCCGGATGGTGTCGCCGATGCCGTCGACGAGGAGGGCTCCGATGCCGGCGGCGCTCTTGAGACGGCCCTGCATGGCGTCGCCGGCTTCGGTGACGCCGAGGTGGATGGGATAGTCCATGCCGAGGGCGTGCATCTTGTCGACGAAGAGGCGTGTGCTCTGGACCATGACCTTGACGTTGGAGGCTTTCATGGAGAAGACGAGCTTGTCGTAGTCCTGATCTCTGCAGACCTGCGCGAACTCGATGGCGCTCTGGGCCATACCCTCGGGGGTGTTGCCGTAGCGGCTCATGATGCGCTCGGAGAGGGAGCCGTGGTTGGTGCCGATGCGCATGGCGGTGCCGTGGGTCTTGCAGATGTCGATGAGGCGGCTCATCTTGTCGCTGATGCGCTTGAGCTCGTCGTTGTACTCCTCTTCGGAGAAATGGATCTTGCCGACATTGCGGTCGGTGTAGTTGCCGGGGTTGACGCGCACCTTGTCGACGATGGTGGCGGCGGTCTCGGCCGCCAGGGGGTTGAAATGGATGTCGGCGACGAGGGGAACGGAGCAGCCACGTTTGGCGAGCTCGTTCTTGATGTTGTAGAGGTTCTCGGCGGCTTTGACGTCGGGGGCGGTGATGCGGACCATCTCGCATCCGGCCTCGACGAGGCGGAGGGTCTGGTCGACGGTGGCCATGGTGTCCATGGTGTCGGTGTTGGTCATCGACTGCACGACGACGGGGGCTCCGCCTCCAAGGAGGAGACGGCCTATCTGGATCTGTTTGCTCATAAGCTGTTTTTTTGTCTTTAGTCTAGGACGATTACTTGAAGGTAACCTCTAAAAATTAGTTTCTGTGACCTCTAAAAATTAGTTTCTTTTGAATCCACTAGAGGTTACTTGAAGTTGAAGTAGACTTCGGTGGCACCTACGCCATATTTGGCCATGGGGGCGTCGAAGAAATGGATGTTGTCGTACTGCTTGAGCTCCTTGACGATCTCGTCCTTGAGGATACCCTTCCCTACCCCATGGATGAAGACCACGCGCTTCATCTTGTTGAGGACGGCGTGGTTCATGCACACGCGGAAATAGCGCATCTGCACCTCGAAGGTCTCGTGGGCAGAGAGAGTGTCGGGGCTCTCGTGGAGCATGGAGATATGGAGGTCGACTTCGGCCTCGCCGGGGGCCACGAGATGCTGGAGGAGGATGTTGTCGTTGAGCTTGGTGGCGTTCTGCTTCTGGAGGTTCTCGAGCTGGTGCTTGAGCTTGGCGACCTGGTCCTTGAGGTTGGCGACCTGGTTGCGGAGCTGCCTGATCTCGTCTTCGGGCTCGAGGGGTTTGGCGGCCATCTTCTTGGTGAGCTCCTCCTGCTTGGAGGCCTTGGGGAGCTCGCTGACGCTGTTGTCGTTGAAGAGCTTGCCCGCCCCGCTCATATCGGCCATGCGGATGAGCTCGTTGGGCTGCATGGGCATATCGAAGCCGGTGTCGTCCTGGACGAAGACGAAATCGTCGGTGACCTTGGTGACGACGCCGCCACCGATCTGGTTGAGAAACTTTACTTTGTCTCCTATCTGGAATTTTGCCATATATATATATCTTTTTATCTATTGGTAACCTCTAAAAATTAGTTTTTTTAATCCATTAGACTTGAGCGCTTTTTGTTTTCTGTCGGCGTCTTCCTTCATAAAGTCTTGAACCATAGCTACGGCTATGCTTCTTCGCCTTTATTTGAAATCCACTCGACATAAATTCAAAAATCATCTCAATCTAATTATTAGAGGTTACCTATTATTATCGTGATGTTTGGATTGACCTATTGATATCTATTCATCAACAAAAAATCCTTCTAACTCTTTCTCTATGCGTTGGCGTTGGACATCTTCCCATCCGAAGCAGTCGAATACCAACACAGCTTTCTTCTCGTAGCGCTGGTAGAATTTGACCCGGTCGTGCATTGGATTCCTATAGCTCCAATACTCTCGCGTGCGAAAATGGAAGTCGTCAAAAGGAATAACTATCTCAGACTGCCTGTTCCTCATATCGGAGCAGACGACAGCCACCTGTTTTCCGTCGTAGTTGAAACAGACCGACTCCACCATAGATCCTTTATTCAAGAAAGACTGGGAGAGGCCGAACAGAACACCAACAGACAAGGGAAAAACAAGCAACTCATAAACCTCCCAACCGCCGCTGCCCACAATCACAACAGCTATGAACAAAGCCACAAGAAGGGTACAAACTCCGAAGCGAAGCCATACGAGAGTGCTCATCCGGAAACTGCTCTCTCGTCGGATAGTGACCTTCCCGGTCTTGTTTATGTTTTTCGGTTGGCTCATCGGGTTCTATCTGATCAGATCCTCACCCAGCTGCGCGAAGTCGATGCCGTCGAAGTTGCCGCTGCTCATCATCAGCAGGTTGGCATCGGCCCATCGCATCTTCTTCAGCTCCTCCACCAGGAGGGCGGAGCTGTTGAACACACGCACCTTGTCGTTGGCGAAAGCCTGCTGCACCTCGTCGGGCTGGAGGTCGGGGAGCTTTTTGAGCTGGAGGGCATGCTGGCTGTAGTAGACGAAGGCGACATCGGCATTGTCCATGGTGCCGGCATACTGCTTGAGGAACTCGGCGGTGAGGCTGCTGAAGGTGTGGAGCTCCATGCAGGCCACCAGCTTGCGCCCGGGGTACTGCTCCTTCATGGCTGCCACGGTGGCGCGGAGCTTGGAGGGGGCGTGGGCGAAATCTTTGTAAAGAGCACAACGGTCGTTCTTCTTCACGAGCTCGAGACGCTTGCTGGCGCCGCCGAAGGTCTGGATGGCCTCGTAGAACTGGGCGTCGCCGACACCCAAGCGGCGGCAAGCGTAGCGGGCGGCAGTCATATTGAGGAGGTTGTGGCGACCGAAGACGCGCAGGGGCACCTGGCTCTCTGCGTCGAGGATGGTGACACCATCGGCCACATGATGGGCGGGGACATCGTAGGGGATCTTGACGATGTCGGCACGGGGGCTCTCTTCGGCAACGGAGCGGACCTCCTTGTCGTCGGCGCAATAGATGAGCGCTCCCTGGGGTTCGATGAGGTCTATGAACTTGCGGAACTGGTCCTTATAGATCTCGAAGGTGGGGAAGACGTTGATGTGGTCCCACTCGATGCCGGTCATGATGGCGACGTCGGGCTTGTAGAGGTGGAACTTAGGACGGCGGTCGATGGGGGAAGTGAGGTATTCGTCGCCTTCGATGACCATCACCTTGGCGCTCTGGCTGAGACGCACCATCACCTCGAAGCCTTCGAGCTGGGCTCCGACCATATAGTCGGCCTCGATGCCGCAATGCTGGAGCACATGGAGGATCATGGCTGTGGTGGTGGTCTTCCCGTGGCTGCCGCCGATGACGACACGGGTCTTGTCCTTCGACTGCTCGTAGAGATACTCGGGATAGGAGTAGATCTTCAGGCCCAGCTCCTGAGCGCGGAGCAGCTCGGGGTTGTCGATGCGGGCATGCATGCCGAGGACGATCTCGTCGATGTCGGGGGTGATGCGCTCGGGATGCCAGCCTATGCTGTCGGGAAGGAGGCCATATTTCGCCAGACGGCTCTTGGCGGGATCGAAGATCTCGTCGTCGGAACCGGTGACCTGATAACCTTTAAGATGGAGGGCGATAGCGAGGTTGTGCATAGCGCTGCCGCCGATGGCTATAAAATGTGCTCTCATAATGTCAGCTCTTTAGGGAAAAAGATGTAATATTTCTTGACGCTCTTCTCCAGGAACGGACGGTCGAGCTGGTCGCTGGCCTCGCTGATATCGAGGCATTTGCCGTTCTTGAAGCGTACGCTGATCTCTTGGTCGTTGAAGTTGTAGGCGTGGTTCTCGAGCTTGCCGGTACCCACGAAATAGGCGCTCTCTTCGGGCGAGAGGGCATAGAGCAGCTGGGCCCGGTTCTGAAGCGTGGCCACCATCTCGGGGGTGTAGGGCTCGTAGGAGATGCGGATGGCGGGGAGCTTGCGCGAGACGAGCTGGTTGGCGAGCGTGCCCAGCACCTTGTCGGAGGAGAAGATCCAGGCCTTTACGGCCACCATGATGTCGGCGTCGTCGAGCTGGGCGAAGCGGTCGAGGAGCGTCGCGTCGGCATAGAAATCCTGCTCGGAGTAATGATGCGAGAGGAAGTCGGAAAGGGCCAGGCTCACGATGATGGGGTTGCCGTTCCTGTCGGTGATGCCGCCATGGGAGATGAGATAGCGGGCTCGTTTGAGGATGTTGTGCAGGAGGGTGTCGCAGGCGATGACGGTCTTGTGGAGATACACCTGCCAGTACATCAGGCGGCGCGAGATGATGAACTTCTCGATACTATAGACTCCTTTTTCGTCGACCACCAGCTCGTCCTTGTGCACGTTGAGCATGTTGATGATGCGCTCGGTGCCGACGATGCCTTCGCTCACACCCGAGAAGAAGCTGTCGCGGCTCAGGTAATCCAGGCGGTCCATATCCAGCTGCGAAGACACCAGCTGATGGAGGAAATGCTTGGGATAGCGGTCTTCGAAGATCTCTATCGCCAGGGAGAGGCGGCCGTCGAGCTCGCTGTTGATGCGCTGCATGAAGAGGCTCGTCAGCTTCTCGTGGTCCACATCCACCAGGGTGTGCTCCAACGTGTGGGAGAAGGGGCCGTGGCCGATGTCGTGGAGCAGGATGGCGAGCTTCACGCCCACAGCCTCCTCGTCGGAGATCTGCACCCCTTTCACCTTGAGCACCTCTATGGCGCGGTTCATCAGGTTGAGGGCGCCGAGCATGTGGCTGAAACGGCTATGTGTGGCGCCGGGGTAGACATAATAGGTGAACGCCAGCTGCTTGATGTTGCGCTCGCGCTGGAAGTAGGGATGCGAGATCACATCGAAGATCACGTCGTCCTCGATAGTCAGGAACCCATACACGGGGTCGTTGATAATTTTTCTCTTATTGGTCATTTGTGCTTATCTCATTTCTCTATGCGGCTTCCGACAATCGGCAGACACGTATCTCTCGCTTGTCCAATTCTCGGAGACGCCTATCTCTGCCGAGGGGGTCTTGCAGCCGTATCGGAGCCTAGTTCTTGAAGATGATGGCGAGAAAGGCGCCGGGGTTGGAGGTGCGGTTCTCGATGCTGTGACGGTTGCCGTCGGCGGTGAACATCACATCGCCAGGGTGAAGGAGCTTCTCTACCTCGTTGTCGGTCACCACGAGGTCGCCTTCGAGGATATAGTAGGCCTCGGCGTCGTCGATATGGGGGTGCTCCTTGATCATGCTCCCTGCGGGGATGTCGATGCGGGCGAACATCAGGGCTCTGCCGCCCATCTCTTCGGGGGTGAGGATATGGTTCTTCTCGATGCGGCCTTTGATGTTGCCACTATTTTCTACCACCTGGATGGCTATATCTTTCTTTTCTTTAATCATAACGGATAATTGGTTTCTTTGTTACGAAGGATTGGACATAAGTTTCTTCCACATCTCCCAGATCAGGATGCCTGCGGCGATGCTGATGTTGAGCGAGTGTTTGGTGCCGAACTGGGGTATCTCTATGCACCCGTGGCAGAGAGGGATGACCTCTTCGTCGACGCCCTCCACCTCGTTGCCGAAGACGATGGCCGTAGGGGTGTTGGGCTGAGTGTGGAAGGTGTCGAGCATGATGCTCTCATCGACCTGTTCGACAGCATAGACCCGATAGCCCTGCTCTTTCAGAGCGTTGACGCAGTCGGTGGTGTTGTCGAAATACTGCCAGTCTACCGAGTCCTCAGCGCCGAGGGCGGTCTTGTGGATGTCTCTATGCGGAGGGCAGGCGGTGATGCCACAAAGGCAGATCTTCGCCACCCGGAAGGCGTCGCTGGTGCGGAACACGGAGCCTATGTTATTCAGGCTGCGCACATTATCCAGCACGACGACCAACGGGGTCTTCTCGGCCTCCTTGAACTGCTCAACGCTAATGCGGTTGAGCTCTTCCATCGATAGTTTTTTCATCTCTGATCCTCTTCTTTATGCCGTTTGGTTCTTATCCTATCATCAGCCTACCGATCCTTCGAGACTGATGGAGAGGAGCTTCTGGGCCTCGACGGCGAACTCCATGGGGAGCTTCTTGAGCACGTCCTTGGCGTAGCCGTTGACGATGAGGCCTACGGCGCTTTCGGGGTTGATGCCGCGCTGCTGGCAGTAGAAGAGCTGGTCTTCGCTGATCTTGCTCGTGGTGGCCTCGTGCTCGAGGATGGCGCTACTGTTGTTGGCGGAGACATAGGGCCAGGTGTGGGCTCCACATTTGTCGCCCAGAAGCAGGGAGTCGCATTGGGAGAAATTGCGGGCGTTGTCGGCACCTTTGGCGATCTTCACCAAACCACGATAGGAGTTGTGGCTATGTCCGGCGGAGATACCTTTGCTCATGATGGTGCTGCGGGTGTTCTTGCCGATATGGATCATCTTGGTGCCTGTGTCGGCCTGCTGGAAATTGTTGGTGACGGCAACAGAGTAGAATTCTGCCGTAGAGTCGTCGCCCTGCAGGATACAGCTGGGATACTTCCAGGTGACTGCCGATCCGGTCTCCACCTGAGTCCAGGAGATCTTGGAGTGGGAGCCTTTGCAGATGCCTCGTTTGGTGACGAGGTTATAGATACCGCCCTTGCCTTCTTTGTCGCCAGGATACCAGTTCTGCACGGTACTGTATTTCACCTCGGCATCTTTCATGGCCACGATCTCGACGATGGCGGCATGAAGCTGATTCTCATCGCGCTGGGGGGCAGTACAGCCCTCCATATAGGAGACATACGACCCTTCGTCGGCGACGATGAGGGTGCGTTCGAACTGACCGGTCTTAGCGGCGTTGATGCGGAAGTAGGAGCTCAGCTCGATGGGGCAGCGCACACCCTTGGGGATGTAGCAGAAGGAGCCGTCGCTGAACACAGCCGAGTTGAGAGCGGCAAAGAAATTGTCGCTTGCAGGCACCACGCTACCGAGATATTTCTGCACCAGCTCGGGATATTTGTGGCAGGCTTCGCTGATGGGGCAGAAAAGGATGCCCTTCTCTTCTAGCAGCTTGGACGAGGTGGTCTTAACGGAGACGGAGTCCATGATGGCGTCGTAGGCCACACCCGTGAGGGCTTTCTGCTCGTTGAGGGAGATACCCAGCTTGTTGAAGGTCTCCAACAGCTCGGGGTCGACCTCGTCGAGGCTCTTCTTCTGCTCTTTGGGTTTGGGAGCGGCGTAATAGATAACATCCTGATAATCCACCTGATCGTAGTTCAGATGCCCCCAATCGGGCTCTGCCATCTCCATCCATTTGCGGAAGGACTTGAGGCGGAACTCCAGCAGCCACTCGGGCTCTCCTTTTTTCTTGGAGATAAGACGCACCACATCCTCGTTCAATCCCTTGGGGATGGTCTCGGTTTCGATATCGGTAACGAAGCCCCACTTGTAGTCTTCGTTTGTAACTTCTTGGATGATATTATTTTGATCGTTTTGCATACGTAGTAAATATAAATCTCGCGAAATGCAAAAATACAAAAAAAATTTCATTCATCCAAAACAATCGTATCCGATAGCGAAAAAAAACAGCCCCAAAATCCATAGCAAGGATATAGCAAGGATATAGCAAGGATATAGCAAGGATAAAGGAACCTTCAAGGAAAGCCTATACAGATATCCCTGAATACCAACCAGATAGACATCAAATAGGCGCTACCCATACGCTAGACAGGCGCTAGACAGGCGCTACCCATATGCTACCCTATTTTTTCTTGTAGTGGGGGTGGAAGGTGTCGATGGTCTGCTTGAGATACTGCCGGCTGAGATGGGTGTAGATCTCTGTGGTAGAGATGCTTTCATGACCAAGCATCTCCTGAACGGCTCGCAGGTCTGCCCCGTTCTGAACCAGCTCGGTAGCGAAACTATGGCGCAGGCTATGAGGACTCACTTTTTTGTGGATCCCCGCCTTCTCGACGGCGTTCTTCAGAAAAGTGAAGACCATCACTCGTGTGAGATGGATTCCCCTGCGGTTGAGGAATACATATTTGTCTTCGCCAGGTTTTATATCTATATGACAACGAATGTCGTGGATGTAGTCAAGCATCATCTTCAGAGCCCTCTGGTTGATGGGGACCCAACGTTGTTTGTTACCTTTGCCCGTGACGAGGAGACACTCCTCCTCGACATAGATATTGGAGAGCTTCAGATTGACAAGTTCCGACACCCGCAGCCCGCAGCCGTAGAGTACCTCGATGATAACTCTGTTCCTCGCCTGATCGGGCATCGAGAGATCGAAGGTGGACTGGATGGCATCTATCTCTTCATCGTTCAGCACATCAGGGAGATGACGCGCCTGACGAGGCATCTCGACGAGCTCTGCCGGCGACTCCTTGATGTCGTCCTCAATGACGAGCATCTTGAAGAATGCCCTTATCCCCGACATGATGCGGGCCTGCGTTGAGAGCGCCACCTCCACCTGGTTCAGATCAACCAGGAAAGCCTGCAGGTCTCCCATCTGCACCCGATTGGGCTCCAACGAGTTGGTGCTGCAGTAACGCGCCAGCAGCCCCACATCGTGCAGATAAGCCTCCACACTATTGGCAGAGAGGTTCTTCTCGAGACGGAGGTAGGTCTCGAAGTTGCGTATGTAGCGTTTCCAGGTGGGCGTAATTTCCATATTCTAGAAGCAGACAGAATCTGTCACTTTTTCTTATCCTTCTTTTCCTGCTCGAAATACCACTTCACGAAGTCGAAGATCGTCTCTTCCTTCTTGCCTTTCCGAGGCTCGTACTTCTTGTCAAGGTTCACCCTTCCGTATTTGGCCATACGGGCTTGGACGACACCCGTCTGCTTGCGGAAATAGGGAGTCTTGTGACCGGGGTTCCGCTTCAACGGACTCGGGAGCGTGACGGCGAGCTGGGCGGCCTCGTTGGGGGTGAGCTTCTTGCACGAGTGGCCGAAATAATGCTGCGAAGCGGCTTCGGCGCCATAGATTCCGTCGCCGAACTCGATGATATTCAGGTAACACTCCATGATTCGCTTCTTGCCCCAGGTCCACTCTATCATCTGAGTGAAATAAGCCTCGAGAGCCTTGCGGGCCATCGAGCGACGATGGGGAAGGAAAGCGTTCTTGGCGGTCTGCATCGATATGGTGCTGCCGCCACGGATGCGACGGCCCCGTTTGTTCTCCCTATACGACTGCTTCAGCTGGCTCACCTCGAAGCCATGGTGACGCATGAAGTTGCCGTCCTCCGAAGCCACAACGGCGTTGACCAGATTGGGTGAGATATCGTCGATAGAGACATAATCCCTCTCAAAATTCACAGGCCTGTCTTTCTGAAAGAGCTGCTGGTTGAAGCGATGGACCATGAGAGGCGTCAGCGGCGGATTGACGAACTTATACAGAAACACAAGAAAGATGGAGAAAAGGAAGAGTCCTGCACATCCCATCCACACCCATCGCCAGAGACGGCGCAGGAAAGATTTTTTTTTCGGAGTGCTGACTTCCGGTTCTAGTATGGCGGTTTCTTTTGATTGACAGTCTGTTGACATAGAAAGACGGATTGTTATTTTCGGTTGCAAAGATACGCAAAAAATATTGATTATGTATTATTTTTCTTTTATATAAAAAAAAAGGTGTATCTTTGCCGGCTGTAAGAATAAACCCTATTGTCAACAAAACATTAAATAACAATAAACTATGGCAAAAGTTGCTATTAACGGTTTCGGCCGAATTGGACGTATGTCCTTCCGCGCTATGCTTGCTCACCCCGAGCTCGACATCGTAGCCATCAATGACCTCACCAATGCAGAAACCCTCGCATACCTGTTCAAATTCGACAGCGTACACGAAAACTTCGACGGCGAAGTTTACGCTGAGGGTGATTGCATCGTTGTAAATGGCAAAAAGATCAAGATCTACGCAGAACGCGATCCTCAGAACCTTCCTTGGGGCGAACTTGGCGTAGACATCGTTGTTGAGTCCACCGGCCTCTTCAAGAAACGCGAGCAGATGATGAAGCACATCAACGCAGGTGCCAAGAAAGTCATCCTCACCGTTCCTGCCAGCAAAGCTGACGACGTTGACGCTACCGTAGTTCTCGGCGTAAACGACAACGTTCTCACCAAAGATATCCAGCTCGTTTCCAACGCCAGCTGCACCACCAACTGCCTCGCTCCCGTAGCTAAGGTCCTGAACGACAAGTTCGGTATCAAACGTGGTCTCATGAACACCACCCACAGCTACACCAACGACCAGAAGATCCTCGACCAGCCCCATAGCGACCTCCGTCGCGCTCGTGCTGCTGCCGTAAGCATCATCCCCACCTCCTCCGGCGCTGCCAAGGCCGTAGGTCTCGTAATCCCCGAGCTCATGGGCAAACTCGACGGCTTCGCAATGCGCGTCCCCACTCCCGACGGCTCTGTTGTTGACCTCACCGCCGAGCTCAACTGCAAAGTTACCAAGGAAGAAGTCAACGCTGCCATCAAGGAAGCAGCTGAAGGTCCTATGAAAGGCATCCTCGAATATAGCGAGGCTCCTCTCGTAAGCATCGACATCATCGACAACACCCACAGCTCCATCTTCGACAGCCAGCTCACCCAGGTGCTCGATGGCAACTTCGTCAAGATCATCTCTTGGTACGACAACGAGAAAGGTTACTCCACCCGTATCGGCGACCTCGCCGCCAAGATGGCTACCCTGCTCTAGTCCAACAACCGCACGTTCCTAGACTCAGGAACGCATACAACCTGAAAAAGAGGGCGTTCCACCAAAAACGGAAAGCCCTCTTTTATCTTTTTTTTGAAACTCTGATGAAACGCACCCTCATTCTCTTTGCCGCCCTCCTTGTCCTCTTTGGCTGCCAGAACAAAGCCCATCATGGAGAAGGTGAGCAATCGTTCCTCGACGACTACGGTCGCATGATCAACACCCCCACCAACCCCCAACGTGTCGTCTCCGTATCGCCTGCGGTAACCGAGATCATGTTCGACCTCGGAGCCGGCGAGCTGCTGGTAGGCCGTACCGACTTCTGCAACTACCCGGAAGAAGCCCTAGCGATAGAAAGCATCGGAGGGATCAGCAACCTCAACATCGAGAAGATCATCTCCCTCAACCCCGACCTCGTCATTAGCGGATCCATGGTCCCCGAGACCTGCATCAAGCAGCTGGCCGACCTCGGCATCCCTGTGGTCTGCATCATCGAGAAGGAACATTTCGAGAACCTCTACGAGAATATCGCACGAATCGGAACCCTTATCGGACGCCAACGTGCGGCCGACTCGCTCAACAACTCCCTCAAGGCCCAGATCTCCGTTCTCGACCTCGACTACTACGAGCGCCACAACGGACAGGACGACCAATACCGTCCCACCATGTACTATGTGGTAGGATTCGGCAAAGGGGGCGATTTTACCGCCGGCGCAAACACCTTCATCAACGAGATCATCCATCTTGCCGGAGGGAAGAACATCGCCGAGCACAACGACGGATGGAGCTTCAGCCGCGAAGCCCTCCTCAACACCAACCCGACCTATATCATCATCCGCGACGAAGACGCCGACGCCTTCTGCCGCACAGCCCCCTACAACAAACTCGCCGCCGTACGGCTGGGCAACATCATACGCATCAACAGCGGCATGATCGACCTCCAAGTTCCCCGCAACATCGAGGCTATCAAGATCATCCACGCCGCCATACAATAAACACATCCTAAGAAAGAAAAGCTTTTCGTCGCGGACCTTCATTGTTCCACACGAAACCACCATACAACGTCTAAAAACAAACAAAGTATTATACCTTAACACCCCACCACATGAAAAAAATCGGTATCATCATGATGTTCGTAGCCTCCATGGCTTTTGTTTCCTGCAAATCCACCCAGACTGCCGCCACCCCCGGCGCACAGGAAGGCATCAAATGCGCAAAAGCCCTCACCCAGCTCAACAAGAGCCGCAAAGCTAACGGCACCATCAGCCTCACCAACACAGCAGACCTCGCCAACATGCTCGTAATCTTCAACAGCTATACCGACCTCCGCAACCACAAGGAAGATGACATCTACAAAGGCCAGTTCATTAGCGGCTTGGTTCGTGGCGGCTTCAGCGAAGTCAACGCCCTCTCCATCGTCAACACCCTCCTTGGAAGCAACGCTTTTGCAAACATCAATACCGCCAACCTCGCACAAAAAGCCGAGACAGTAACGACCATCATCCAGCTGCTCAGCCTGATCAACAGCAACAACCAATAACAAACCTCAAACACAAGCGCAGTAATGAAGAAGTTATTCATCGCACTCATGCTTATCGGAGTAGCAGCAGCAGCCTGCGCCCAATCCGACGCCAAAGCCACAACAAAAGCCAACGACGCCACAGCCGAAGAGGAGGTCTTTCTGATAGTAGAGCAAGAGGCTGAATTCCCGGGTGGTCTTGACGCCTTGAGCAAGTACCTCTCGGCAAACCTCACCTACCCCCAGGAGGCAAGAGACGCCAATGTCGAAGGCAAAGTCATCGTCCAGTTTGTCATTGAGAAAAACGGCAAAGTAAGCAACATCAAAGTTCTTCGTGATATCGGAAGCGGATGTGGAGAAGAAGCTGTTCGCGTCATCAAGGGAATGCCCCGTTGGAAACCCGGACAACAGAGAGGCAAGCCCGTCAGATGCCAGTTCACCCTTCCTGTCAACTTCCAGCTGCAATAGCAAGCCACTATTGCACGACACAAAAGAAGAAGAGCAGCCCCGCTGGGTTGCTCTTCTTTTATTCCAGAGTTCGCAAAAAGGGAACTTTATACCGATTGGCAGCAAGGCCTGGAAGATTTGAGTGGAGCAATCAACGGCTGCGCCTTATCCATGTTGTTCCTCTCACAAGGCTTCGTGGCCGACCTCTCGGCCCGCTCATCCCCTGGAGGCAGCCACCACAGCATCCTCACCCAGCAGAGCCACGATCACGCCCGCTTCGCAGAAGAGGAGTTGACCAAATGCGGACCGGAAAGCAAGCAGATCGGCAAGTACCTCGCCGTCGGCCACTCGTGGAGGCTCAACCACTACGGGTGGCGCTTCATCAACGACAACATGCCTCCCGCAAGCATCATCGACCTCAACAAGGAACTGCTGCTCGCCAAGAAGGCTGCGACAGAACATCGCAAGGACAACGGCCTTGTAGAAAAAAGCAAACCAACCCAAATTCCTAAAATACAGCCGATAAAACATTAAAAGACCAAAAACGAAAGACAGTTAGACAGTTAAAAAACAATGCCCCACTTACCTCTTTATATAATATATAACTAATTAATTATTAATGGTAACCTCTAATAATTAGATTGAGATGATTTTTGAATTTATGTCGAGTGGAT
>JAKSMR010000005.1 GCA_024400495.1 Bacteroidales bacterium | reverse complement strand
ATATAAGAAAGTTTAGGACAATATAAGAAAGTATAGGACACTTCTTGCTTTCGGCCGAAAAATTTCGTATCTTTGCAAATGTGGAAAGGGGGAGAAACGGGAGAGCCAGACCGGTCAATATATTCCAATATATTTCAATATATTCCAATATATGCCAGTTCTTGGATTTGGGCAAAAAATTTCGTATCTTTGCAAATGTGGAAAGAGGAAGAAACGGGAGAGCAGGTGGTGGTCAATAGCTTTCAATACGTTTCATAGGCTTTCAATACGTTTCACACCTTGCATCGGGCAGAAAAATTTCGTATCTTTGCAAATGTGGAAAGGGGAGAGGCGCCGGCAGCACGGAGAGGGTGAGAGGCGAGGAAGAAAAAAAGTTTTTTTTGCGGGGTTCGTATAAAAAGTGTATCTTTGCAAAATAAGCGTGCGGGTGCGCTCGCGCGTAATCGCTTGAATAATAATTAAAATTAATATCTATACTATGAAAATCAAATCTCTTATCCTCGCCTTAGGCCTGATGATTGCCCTTCCCGCAATCTCTCGTGCCGACGAAGGTATGTGGCTTCTTAACCTCATCGGAAAGAACTACAACGACATGCAGAAACAGGGCTTCAAGCTCACTCCCGAAGACATCTACTCCATCAACCAGAACTGCATCAAGGATGCTATCGTAGGTCTGGGCAACGCCGGCAGCCCCTTCTGGCACTTCTGCACTGGTGAGATTATCTCCGACCAGGGTCTGATGACCACCAACCACCATTGCGGCTACGGCCAGATCCAGAAGCACAGCACCGTGGCTCACGACTATCTGCGCGACGGTTTCTGGGCCTACAGCATGGATCAGGAGCTCCCCAACCCCGGCATCACCGCCTCCATCCTCATCAGAGTGGAGGACGTCACCGACCAGTTCAAAGAGGTCCTCAGCGACGCCATGACCGAGGCTGAGCGCGCCAAGGCTATCAGAGAGAAGACCGACGAGATCAGCAAGAAGGCTGTCGAAGGCACCCTCTACAACGCTACCGTCAAGCCTATGTTCGACGGCAACCAGTTCTTCCTCTTCGTGCACATCATCTACAAAGACGTCCGTCTCGTTGGCGCTCCTCCTTCGAGCATGGGTAAGTTTGGCGGCGACACCGACAACTGGAGCTGGCCCCGCCACACCTGCGACTTCTCCATGTTCCGCATCTATACCGCTCCCGACGGCAGCCCCGCCGAGTATAGCGCCGACAACGTGCCCCTGCAGCCCAAGCATCACCTCCCCGTGAGCATCAAAGAGCTCAACGACGGCGACTTCGCCATGGTGATGGGATTCCCCGGCACCACCAACCACTTCGTCACCAGCTACGGCCTCGAAGAGGTGATGAACATCACCAACAAGCTCCGCCACGAGATCCGTACCGTGAAGATCAACATCCTCCGCGAAGAGATGGCTGCCAGCCAGGAGACCAAGATCAAATATGCCTCCAAGTATGCTTCTTGCTCCAACTACTGGAAATACAGCTCCGAGCAGAACAAAGCCCTCGAGAACCTCAACACCATGCAGATCAAGAAAGACATCGAGCGCGACTTCATGAACTGGGCCCAGGGCAAAGACCCCAAATACCGCAAGAGCCTCGACCTCATCCGCGACGGCTACGCCGCCCGCGCCACCCAGCAGAAGGCACAGCAGTATCTCGTCGAAGGCCTCCTCACCGGCCCTGAACTCCCCTTCCAGGCCTACAAAGCCGGCCGCACCATCATGATGGCACTCCAGCAGCAGGACATGACCCAGCGCGACGCCATCATCGCCTCCATCAAAGGCACCATGGAGGCTTTCTACAAAGACTATAGCGAAAACACCGAGAAACGTCTCGAGAGCGCTATGTTCGAATATGTGCTTCGCCACATGGACATGGACTACTGCCCCGCCTTCCTCCCCGAAGCCTCGAAGAAATACAAGGGCGACTTCGACAAATATGTCAACGACATGTTCGCCAAATCCATCTTCGCCAACAAGGACGCATGGAACAAGTACATCAGCAAGAAGTACGACGCCAAGGTCATAGAGAAGGATCCCCTCTTCCAGATAGGTAAGGCCATCTACGAGCAGTATATGACCGTTCATCAGGCCGTCTCCCAGGAGAGCGCCGACAACCTCCAGCGCGGCATCCGTGACTTTGTTGACGGCATCCTCCAGATGAACGACGGCAAGAAGCTCATGAGCCCCGACGCCAACAGCACCATCCGTCTCACCTACGGCAACGTGAAAGCCTACGACCCCCGCGACGGCGTGTTCTACAAGCACTACACCACCATGAAGGGCATCATCGAGAAAGAACAGCCCAGCGGCGAATTCGCCGTGCCCGCCCGCCTCAAAGAGCTCTACGAGGCTAGAGACTTCGGCCAGTATGCCAACAAGAACGGCGAGCTGCCCACCTGCTTCATCACCAACAACGACATCACCGGCGGCAACTCCGGCAGCCCCGTCATCGACGCCAAGGGTAACCTCATCGGCCTCGCCTTCGACGGCAACGGAGAAGCTATGAGCGGCGACATCGACTTCGAAGAGAACCTCCAGCGTTGCATCTGCCTCGACACCCGCTATATGCTCTGGGTTATCGACAAATATGCCGGCGCACACAACCTCATCGAGGAGATGACCATCGTAAAATAACATCCCGATCAGCAAGTTTTGGGCCTCGCGCCCAAAACTTGCTTCTCTTCTTTCCCTCCAAAAGGTAAGCTCTAACGGATTCTTAGAAACTGATTTTTAGAGTTTACCCCCCCCAAAAAAAAAACAATCACATGCTTCTGTTTTATGTCGAAGACCTGGAGGCGTCGATAGTGACCCTTCCCGAAGAAGAGTCCAAGCATGCCGTGAAGGTGCTGAGGATGAAAGCCGGGGAGGAACTCTACCTCACCGACGGCCAAGGAACGATGTGCCGATGTGCTATCCTCGCTCCCGACGCCCGCGCCTGTAGTGTGGAGGTAGTGGAACGACAGGAAGACTACGGCCAGCGCCGTCACAGACTCCATATCGCCGTAGCTCCCACCAAGAACACCGAGCGCATAGACTGGTTTGTGGAGAAAGCAGTGGAGATTGGCATCGACGAAATCACACCCATCATCTGCGACCATTCCGAACGCAACGTCCTCAAGGCTGAGCGTCTTGAGAAGAAGGTCATCAGCGCCATGAAACAGAGCCTCAAGGCTTACAAGCCCATCATCAACGAACCCATAAAGATGGTGGACTTCATCGCCCAGCAGAACGCCACGGAGGATAATACCTGCCGCATGATCTGCTACTGCGACGGCGACATCAGAGTGCCGCTACATCAGACCTACGACGGCACCACCGATGCCCTCGTGCTCATAGGCCCCGAAGGCGACTTCTCGCAGCGCGAGGTGGACCAGGCCCTCTCCTCGGGCTTCCATCCCGTCACCCTCGGCAACTGCCGCCTCCGCACCGAAACGGCAGCCCTCTACGCCACCGTGGCGGCAAACTTCCTCATGGACCAACACTGAAACACCAACCCAAACAAATGATAAAGAAACTGCTGTCAATCATCCTGGCATTCGTCTCCCTGGCCATGCTGACCGCCTGCGACCCCGACGAGATTCTCGACCAGAAGGGCACGTTCTACTACAATCTCTACACCTCCAGCCAGAACTGCAACGGCTCCGATTTCGAAGCTTTCGATGTGCTCTATGACCTCAACAGCGATGGTGACGAGGTGAACTGGATGTTCAGCCTCTCTGGCATGACCCGCGAAGAAGCCGACGCCAAAGCCCTGGAGATGTTCGCCGACAGGCTTGAACTGATCGACGATGCGGCCGCCTGCAGCGGACTCAACGGCGACGACTACCTCTCCGCTATCATGCAGCGCGTAGAAGGACATCCCCACGACCTCCTGGGCAAACGCTGGACAGCCTCCGGCACTACTATGCTATAATTGTCATGAAAAAAACTCTGGCTATACTCCTCCTTCTGGCTCTCTCGTCTGCGCTCGTGGCACAGAACAAGACCCAGTTGGCCCTGCTCAAATATGGCGGGGGCGGCGACTGGTATAGCGACCCTACTGCCCTCACCAACCTGGCGGCGTTCTGCAACACCGACCAGCAGATGAACCTCGCACCTACCTATGCCGTTGTGGAAGTGGGAAGCAGCGAACTGTTCAATTATCCCTTTGTGGAGCTCACGGGCCACGGCAACGTGGTCTTCTCATCGCAGGAGGCTCAGAACCTGCGCCAATATCTGGTGGGTGGCGGATTCCTCCTGATCGATGACAACTACGGTCTGAAAGAGTTCGTGGTCCCTCAGATGAAGAAAGTGTTCCCCGAACTGGAGTTCGTGGAGCTTCCTTTCTCTCATCCTATCTATCACCAGAAATATGATTTTCCTCATGGACTTCCAAAGATTCACGAGCATGACGGAAAAGCGCCCAAGGGCTACGGCCTCATCTACGAGGGCCGCTTGGTCTGCTTCATGACTTGGGAATGCGACCTCGGCGACGGCTGGGAGGATCAGGATGTCCACAACGACAGCCAGGAGACACGCCTCAAAGCCTTCCGCATGGGGTCGAACATCCTGCGCTATGTTTTCATGAACTAGCACGACAGCTGGCTGACTTCTGCCAAGATATGCAATAATTTGAAAGCAAAAAGTACAAAAAGTACCACACCATAGAACAAAAAATAAAATCACTAACATAAAATCATGCGCCACGAAGTTGATTTTCTCGTAATCGGTTCCGGCATCGCCGGACTAAGTTTTGCCCTTAAAGTAGCTCCCTATGGCAAGGTCTGCATCCTTACCAAAGCCGATGCCGCCGAGGGGTCAACAAAATATGCCCAGGGTGGCATTGCTGCCGTGATGTACGACTCCGACAGTTTTGAAGCTCACATCAAGGATACTCTCATCGCCGGCGACGGCATCTGCACCGAAGAGGTGGTGAAGATGGTTATCTCCGGCGCTCCCGAACGTATCAAGGAGCTGGTGAAGTATGGTGTCAATTTCGATAAGGACGGCTCTAAGTTCGACCTCCATCGCGAAGGCGGTCACTCCGACTTCCGCATCCTCCACCACAAGGACAACACCGGCGAGGAGATAGAACGAGGCCTCCTTCAGGCTATCCACGACCATCCTAACATCGAGCTCAAGGAGAACCAGTTCGCCATCGACCTCATCACCCAGCATCACCTTGGCCAACGTGTCACCAAGCACACGCCCGACATCGAATGCTATGGCGTCTATGTCCTCAACGGCGACACCAACGAGGTCGACACCTATCTGGCCAAAGTCACCCTCCTCGCTACCGGCGGCGTGGGTAACGTCTACACCACCACCACCAACCCCATCACCGCTACCGGCGACGGCGTGGCTATGGTCCATCGCGCCCGCGGCGTGGTGAAGGACATGGAGTTCGCTCAGTTCCACCCCACCAGCCTCTACAACCCCGCCGAACGCCCCGCCTTCCTCATCACCGAAGCTATGCGCGGCGCCGGCGCCATCCTCAAGGATATGAAGGGCAACGAGTTTATGCAGAAGTATGACGAGCGTCTCTCGCTGGCTCCTCGCGACATCGTGGCTCGCGCTATCGACAAGGAGATGAAGATGGCCGGCGCCGACCACCTCTACCTCGACGCCCGCGGCATCGGCAAGAAGGAACTCATCAACGGCTTCCCCACAATCTACGCCAAATGCCTCGAAATAGGCATCAACATCACCAAGGATATGATCCCCATCCGCCCCGCTGCCCACTACCAATGCGGCGGCATAGCCGTGGATATGAAGGGCGAGACCTCGCTCCACAACCTCTTCGCTGCTGGCGAGTGCTCCTGCACCGGCCTGCACGGCGGCAACCGCCTGGCCAGCAACTCGCTCCTCGAGGCCGTCGTCTACGCCCACAACGCCGCTCAGGAGGCCGTGGACCGCGTGAAGAGGGTGGCTATCAACCAGAACGTGCCCAACTGGAACGCCGAAGGCATGGTCTTCAACGAGGAGATGGTGCTCATCACCCAGACCAAGAAGGAGCTGCAGGAGATTATGTCCAACTACGTCGGCATCGTGCGTAGCGACCTCCGCCTCCAGCGCGCTTTCGACCGCCTGAACCTCATCTTCCGCGAGACCGACAGCCTCTACAACCGCTCCGTCGTCACCGCCGAGCTTACCGAGCTGCGCAACCTCATCGCCTGCGCCTACCTCATCACCAAGCAGGCTATGGCGCGTCGCGAAAACCGCGGCCTGCACTACTCCATAGACCTGCTGTAGGGATCGGCAGCCAACAGCCCATCCCGGCTGCCGGCTCAGCTCCCGCCCCTCAGGCAATGAACCCCAAGGCGACCTCGGAGGATTTCCGAGAAGAAAAAGAAACGGCCCTCGGAGGTTTCCGAGAAGAAAGAAACGGCTCCCGGAGGTCGCCACAAAAAAATATTCTGACAACAATGCTTTTTGAAAACACTATATTCGGCCCAATAAAAAGTCGCCGTCTGGGTAACTCCCTCGGCGTAAACCTCCTGCCCACACAGCACAAATACTGCTCCTACGACTGCATCTACTGCGAGTGTGGCTGGAACAAGGACTCGGAGAAGGGGCTTATGCAATACGCCACCCCTGCCGAGATCCGGCAGCTGCTCGACGAGCGGCTCCAGATGCTGAAGGATCAGGGCGTCGTCGTAGACTCCTTCACCTTCGCCGGCAACGGCGAGCCTACGCTCTATCCCCACTTCCCCGAAATCGTCGACCTCGTTCACGAGATGCGCGACAAGTACTATCCCTCTGCCGTCACCACGCTCCTCACCAACGCCACTCAGCTGGTGCGCCCCGAGATCTTCGAGGCGGTGCAGAAGATGGACAACCCGGTGCTGAAACTCGACGCGGGAACACCGGAGATGCGTATGCTCATCAACCGTAACAACGATATGGGCTGCTCGTGGGAGGAGCTGCTCAATGTGCTCCAGCGCTTCGGGAACAAGGGCATCATCCAAACGCTCCTCTTCGACGGAGAGAACGAGGGTCACAAGGTGTCGAATATCATCCCTCAGGAGTTCGATCCCTACCTGGAACACCTGAAAAAAATTCGTCCAAAATACGTAATGTTGTACGCTCTCGACCGCGCCACACCCGAAAAAGCACTCAGAAAATTGCCCGTAGAGGAACTAAATCACTATGCCGATATCATTCGTAATGAGGGTATTGAGGTGAAAGTGTACGGCTGATGCAAAAAATAAATTTTGCCAATTGAAAAAAAATGTGTACTTTTGCACTCGCTTTCAAGAGAAAGAAAGTACACGAAAAGGTCGTTTGGCCGAGGGGCTAGGCACAGGTCTGCAAAACCTGCTACTCCGGTTCAAATCCGGAAGCGACCTCAAGAAAAGGAATCCACTTCGGGTTCCTTTTTGTGCTATGGCTCTTCTCCGGACTCGCTACTATAAAGAGTTTCGGCTGGCGCGTAGCTCCGGCAGGGTGAAAACAAAAAGCCCCGAGGAGAGTCGGGGCTTGGAACAACAGGAGCTTGGATTCTTGCTTTTAAGAGAACCCTCCTTTAGAGCGAGGATTCGATAACCATCTCGTAGAGCTGGGCTGTAGTGATGCCCATAGCGCGCGCCTCCTTGGGGACGATGCTCTCGGCGCTCTGTCCGGGGATGGTGTTGACCTCGAGGAAGAAGAGCTCTTTCTTCTCGGTGTCGTAGATGAAGTCGAAACGGACGATGCCTTTGCAGTCCAGCAGGTCGTAGAGCTTTGACGAGGTTGCCTGGATGAGGTCGCTCACCTCTTTCTCTACCTCGGCAGGAGTGACCTCGTTGGAGAAGCCTTCGTATTTTGCCTCGTAATCGAAGAACTCGTGTCCGCCGGTGGGGATGATCTCGGTTACGGGGAAGACGAGCTTCTCGCTCTTGGTGCGCATCACGCCGCAGTCGAACTCGCGTCCTTTGATGAATTCCTCCACGAGCACCTGGCAGTCTTCCTGCAGCGCCTCCTGGATGGCGGGAAGGAGCTGCTCTCTGGTCTTGACCTTGGTGGTGGCAACGCTGCTGCCGCCGCTGGCGGGCTTGACGAAGAGGGGAAGGGTGAGCTCCTCGAGAAGCTTGTCGACGTCGACAGGACGGTCGCCATAGAGGAGCTTGCTCTTGGCGACGTTCACTACGTCGAAGCTGCGCACGACGGGGTTGCAGTAGCCTTTGTTGAAGGTGAGCGCCGAGGTGTAGAACCCGCAGGTGGTGTATTTGATGCCGAGCATATCGAAATAGCCTTGGAGGACGCCGTTCTCGCCGGGATTGCCATGGATGATGACGAAGGCGAGGTCGAAACGTACGCCGTTAACGCTGAAATCGTTCTTGTCTACGGCAATGTGTTCGCCGTTGTCGGTAAGCTGATACCAGCCTTCGCGGTCGATGACGATCTTGTAGACGTTGTATTTCTCTTTGTCGAGGGCTTCATAAACCTGACATCCTGAGTTGATGGAGATGTCGTGTTCGCCGCTGAAACCGCCCATTACAAGGGCAATATTCTTTTTCATGTTATGAGGATTTATTATTTCGTGTTAAGTTCGTGTTCGAGTTCGGCAATCTTCTGCAGATGTCTCTGATAGGCCTCGCTCTCGGGGAAGAGCGGACGATGGGCTTTCATGGAGTGGAGGAGGCTGTGCTTCTTCCCTAGCTCAAGGGTCTCTCGCTCGAGGAAGGTGTCCTGGAACTTCTGCCAGATGATGTCGACGGCGAGAGGGGAGGGATGGAGCATGTCGCGGTCGTAGAACCGATAGTCGCGCAGCTCGTCCATCATAATCTCGTAGCTGGGGAAATAGAGCGCTTGGCGCATCTGGTCGATAGCTAGCAGGAGTGTGCTCTTGCTGAGCTGGTTTCCATGAGCTCCGTCGGCCCAATGGCGTATGGGGCTCACGGTGAAGATCAGCTGGTGGCTGCCGACGTCGAGAGCGTCGAAGGCCGTGGTGATCTCTTGGAGGGATAGCAGCCTCTTGGTGAATCGGCTGGCAGGGACCTTGTGGCAGTTGGCTACGGGAAGGGCAGGGCTGAGGCTGCCGTCGTTGAGGAAGTAGGCGTAGGCTGTGCCGAGGGTGACGATGATGGTGTGTGGCTGCTGCAAAGCGGCATGTGCCTCTCTGATGACTTGGTTGCATCGGGCTAGACAGTCCTCTTGCGTAGCGGCGGAGAAGCTGCCGTGGTGAAGCCACGAATGCCACAGCCCGTTATGCTCAACAAGGTCGTGCTCGGAGATCTCCTCGCCGGCAAGACAACGGCGCAGGCATTCGGCAATGCTCAGCGGATTGTAGAGAATACCGAAGGGGTTGACCAGCGTGGAGAAGCCGAAGTCGCTCAGCTTGGCACCGATGCTCTCGGTGAAGCAGGAACCAACAAGCAATAGAGGCTGGGAGTGATGCAGCTTGTGTGGCGAAGGGGCTGTCGTTATGCTGGTTTGCAGTTCCATCGTGTTCGTTAGTTAGAGGTGGGACGTATTTCGTAGATCTCCGGGATCTTCTCCAACAGGGGGATGACTATCTTGGGATTGACTTTGTTGGTGCGAGCTTTCATGGTGAGGGAGAGCTTCTTCTCGGGATAGTCGATCTTG
Source organism: Bacteroidales bacterium (assembly GCA_024400495.1). Taxonomy (GTDB): domain Bacteria; phylum Bacteroidota; class Bacteroidia; order Bacteroidales; family P3; genus Colimorpha. The sequence goes on along the minus strand of JAKSMR010000005.1, from coordinate 105,311 downwards.
ATGGAGAGCTGGGCTTCTCCTTTATGTTTGGGGTTGCGGGCGATGTCGAGGATGGTGTCGGTAAGCTCTTTGGTCAGCTGGTTGATGTTCATTCTGAACTCGATGCCTTTCACATACTTCTCCATCACGCCAGCAAGCATGGTGATTCCAAGGATGTTGAACTGCGCTGCCTTCTCGGGAGGAGTGTCGTCTTTGGCGTATTTGGCTTTCACTACCTCGCAGCGGATGAAGACATACTGTCCCACGCTGTCGATGAAGTTCTTATAGGCGATTGCGTCGTCGCCCCAAAGCATGAACTCGTAGCTGCCCTTATAGTCCTCGACGGTGATGCTTCCATAAGGGTTGCCGCGTTTGGAGACTCCCGAGCGCGAGGCTGTGATGACGCCTCCCATTCTGATCTCTCCTTTGTTCATCAGCTTCTCTTTCTCTTCCATCTCTACGACGGAGTGGTTGATGATGCGGTTCATCTCGAATTTGAAGTCGTCGAGGGGATGGGCGCTGAGGTAGAAGCCGATCACCTCTTTCTCGTAGCGGCAGCTCTCGATATTGCTCCAGGGCTCGCATTTGGGAATGTTGGGATGCTCTTCCTCTTTTATCTCATCGCAGGTGTCGAAGAGGCTGATCTGATTGGAGTTTGCGGCTTCCTGCTTGTTGTTCGCCCAGCGGCGGAGAAGCTCGATATAGGGAGGATTGGCTTCGTTGTCGTTGGCGCGATAGAGATACTGGGCTCGGTGCATATTGGCGAAGCTGTCGAAGGCTCCGGATTTGACCATGACATCGAGGCATTTGGAGTTCACGGCACGTAGGTCGACGCGCTGGAGGAAGTCGAAGATGTCGGTATAGGTCCCGCCTTTCTCTCTCTCGGCGATGATGACAGAAGCTGCTGCCTCGCCCATACCTTTGATGGCGGCAAGTCCGAAGCGGATTTCGCCGTTGCTGTTTACCGAGAAGTCCATGTCCGATTCGTTGACATCGGGAGACAGGATGTTGATGCCCATGCGGCGGCATTCCTCCATATAGAAGGTTACCTTGGCATTGTCGGTGAGGCAGCTCGTGAGCACGGCAGCCATATATTCGGCAGGGTAGTGGGCTTTGAGATAGGCTGTCTGGTAGGCAACCCAGCTATAGCAGGTGGCGTGGCTCTTGTTGAAGGCGTAGGAGGCGAATTTCTTCCAGTCCTCCCAGATCTTCTTCAGCACCTTGGGGTCGTGACCGTTCTTCTGACCGCGTTCCATGAAGAAGCCTTCCAACTCGTTCATCTTCGCGATCTGTTTCTTTCCCATTGCCTTACGCAAGGTGTCGCTCTCGCCACGGGTGAAATTGGCCAGCTGGCGCGACAGAAGCATGACCTGCTCTTGATAGACGGTGATGCCGTAGGTGTCCTTGAGATATTTCTCCATCTCGGGAATGTCGTACTCGATGGGCTTACGGCCGAGCTTGCGGTCGATGAAGTCGGGGATGTAGTCCATAGGACCGGGACGGTAGAGGGCGTTCATAGCGATGATGTCGCCGAACTGCGAGGGATGCAGCTCTTTGAGGTATTTCTGCATTCCGGGACTCTCGAACTGGAATGTGCCGACGGTAGCGCCTTCGGAGTAGAGTTTGTAGGTGAGCTCGTCGTCGATGGGGATGTGGTCGATGTCGATCTCGTCGCCGCACGATTTCTTGATGTTGCGCAGAGCGTCCTTGATGATGGTGAGGGTCTTCAGCCCGAGGAAGTCCATCTTGATCAGTCCGACGGTCTCGACAACATGGCCGTCGTATTGGGTCACGAGCACATCTTCGCCTGTCTCTTTGTCTTTGATGGTGCAGACGGGTGCGACGTCGGTAAGGTCCTGGGCTCCGATAATGACGCCGCAGGCGTGGATGCCGATCTGGCGGTTGGTGTCCTCCAGCTCGGAGGCATAGGTGAGCACTTGCTTGAGCTCTTCGTTGGTGCCCTGCATGATCTCTTTCAGCTCGGGCACATATTTGTAGCAGTTCTTGAGGTTGACTTTAGGAAGCTTGTCGAAGGGCTTTCCGTCGTCGTCGCGGATGCTATCGGGGAAGCTCTTCTCGGGAATGTAGCCCTTAAGCTGAGCTACGGTAGAGAGAGGGATGTTCTGCACTCGGCTTACGTCGGCCAAAGAGGATTTGGTGGCCATGGTGCCGTAGGTGATGATGTGTGCTACTTTCTCTTTGCCGTACTTATGGGTGATCCAATCGAGCACCTTGCCTCGTCCTGCATCGTCGAAGTCGACGTCGATATCGGGCAGCGAGATTCGGTCGGGGTTGAGGAAACGCTCGAACAGAAGGTCGTACTTCAACGGGTCGACGTCGGTAATCCAGAGGCAATAGGCAACCACGCTTCCTGCGGCGGAGCCACGGCCGGGGCCTACGGAGACGCCTAGCTCTTCGCGGGCGGCTCTGATGTAGTCGGACACGATGAGGAAGTAGCCGGGGAATCCCATGGTTTTGATGGTGTGGAGCTCGAAGATGATGCGCTCGGTCTGCTCGTCGGTAAGGACCTCGCCATAGCGTTTGTGGGCGCCTTCCCACACGAGCTTCTCTAGGTAGTCGGCCTCGAATTTGATGCGGTAGAGCTTGTTGTAGCCGCCTAGTTTCTTGATCTTTTTCTCGGCAGCTTCGCGCTCCATCACAACCTCGTGCTTCTCGTTCTGGGTGAATTCGTCGAAGAGTTCTTCCTCGGTAATGCGGCTGCGGTACTCCTCTTCGCTGCCAAAAGTGGCGGGGATGTCGAACATGGGCATCAGAGGGTCGGAGTCGATGCTGTAGGTCTCTACCTTGTCAACGATTTCTTGTGTGTTGGAGATGGCTTCGGGGATGTCCTGGAAGATGGCAGCCATCTCGTCGGGGGTCTTGAGCCACTCCTGTTTGGTGTAGTGCATTCGGGTAGGATCGTCGAAATCCTTTCCTGTGCTGAGGCAGATGAGTCGGTCGTGGGCTTCGCCATGCTCTTCTTCGACGAAATGGACGTCGTTGGTGGCGATGACTTTGATGTTATGTTTGCGGGCCAGCTGGATGAGCACTTTGTTGACCTCTTCCTGGCGCTCGAAGGTGTCGTAGGCGGCGTTGGGCTTGTCGGTCTCGTGGCGTTGCAGCTCGATGTAGTAGTCTTCTCCAAAGAGGTTCTTGAACCAGAGCACGCTCTCTTCGGCTCCTTTCAGGTCGCCGGCCATAATCTTCTGCGGAACTTCGCCGCCAAGACAAGCCGAGCAGCAGATAACGCCTTCGTGGTACTGCTCCAGCAGACGATGGTCGATGCGCGACGTGTAGTAATAGCCCTCGGTATAGGCGTACGAAGCCAGTTTGCAGAGGCTGAGATAGCCTGTCTTGTTTTTGGCAAGAAGGATAAGGTGCCAGCCTCGTCCGTCTTTGTTGCGGCAGTCGTCGTGGGCGCAGTAGGCTTCGGTTCCGATGATGGGTTTGAAGAATGTTCCCTTCAACTTCTCGATCTGGGCTTCGGCGGCGGCTTTCTCTTCGGCGGTAGCTTCGTCGTTCTTCAGTATGGCCTCCTGCTCTTTGATTGCATCTTTGACTTTGCCGTTCTCTTTTCCCGCGTTGTCAACAAGTTCCTTGATGCCGAACATGTTCCCGTGGTCGGTAAGAGCCATAGCGTACATTCCGTTTTTCTTGCATTTCTTGATGAGGTCGGGAATCTTCGACATTCCGTCCAAGATTGAGAAATGGGAGTGAACGTGGAGGTGTGTGAATTGTGTCATACTTATTGAAGTTGTTTCTTCTTAGAGGGTTATATTATATATATGTTTCTTCATTCGGGCTACAAAATTACAAAGAAAAATCCATTTTCCCAAGGCTTTCGGGAATAAGTTATCAACAAAATTCTAACCGATGTATAATCTGTTGTTTATCAGCTGTATAAGAGAAGGGTGTCTGTAGCTCCGGGAAGGGTGTTCTCTTTCACGGATTACAAGCTGCGTGTAACGATGTCGGGACTCTTTTGAGTCGTTGCTGCGTCGCACCACTCATACGGATTTGCGACGTTAGGGCGACGCAAATGCGACGCAAATGCGTGTCACGACTGCATGAGCATAAAACCTTCCTGCTCGAGGAGCAGGTCTTTGGCTCTCAACCCGCCGGCATAACCGGTAAGTTTCCCGTTGGTCCCGATCACTCTATGGCAAGGGACGATGATGCTTATCGCGTTGTGTGCGTTGGCGTTGGCGACGGCGCGAACGGATTTTGGCCTTCCCATCATCTGGGCCTGTTGCAGGTAGGAGATGGTGTGCCCGTAGGGGATTTTCAGCAATGTTCTCCACACCATTTTCTGGAATTCGGTTCCGACAAGCAGTAGTGGGATTTCAAACACTCTCCTCTCTCTTGCGAAATATTCGTCCAGCTGATGCTTCGTCTCTTCTATCACGGTCGAGTTGCCTTCAACAATGTCGGCTTTCAAGCCGTTGCAGATTCTTCTGAGGTTCTCTTCGGTATTGGTGCCTCCGACCCAGTCGCACAAGCAGAGCTCTCCGCCAAAGGAGGCGAGCAGAAGCTCTCCGGCAGGAGAGTGGTAGAGGTGGCTCAATATCGGTTCCATTACCAGTAGACGATCTCGCGTTTTATGGTGTAATGGTGCTTTCCGTCAACGAGATACAGGCATTCTGTCCAGTTTCCATATGCGTCGTAAGTGAAGCGATGTTCGTTGGTGTTTGTGCTTTCTTTCTGGCCTTCGTTGAAGTTGGTGTTGGTCTGTTTGACGCAGTTGTTGTGTTTGTCGTATTTATAGGTCGTGTAGGACTGCAGCATTTCGTCGGGAGAGAACCGTTGTACTTTCGCAACAAGGTTCTTTTTGTTGTAGAAGTAGATGGTTCGGTTGCTGAGTTCGCCTTCTTTGTTGAAGTTGTAGGCTATGCTGACGCTGTGTTTGTGGGCTTTGCTGAAGATGTTGTAGGTGGAGCTGTGTTGTCCGTTGGTGTTGTAATAGTGTGTCTGTAGTGTGTCGCCATCCAGGTCGATGAAGAATCGGTATCTGAGCAGTCCGTCAAAAAGTACCGAGTCCTCGTCGTGCTCCTCGTTCCATCTGTGCTGCACGTTCTGCGCTTTGGGCATCATGTCGTATTCCACCATTCCTCCGGGACCGAATCCGCGTTTTACCGAAGTCAGCATAGTTCCCTCCTTGCTGAAGGTGGAGACAATCTCCTGTCCCATATCGTTTCCGCCCACATATTGGGTGTGTGAGGTGATCTGTTTCACGGCGTGTCTTGGTGCCTGCGCAAAGGCGGGTAGTCCGAATATAATGAATAATGTAATAAGAATGTTCTTCATTTATTATATTGTTTCTCTCTAGATGGTTATTCCTGTGGATGCTGATCTTTCTTTGGGCTCTCGGGGAGAGGCTCTGTTGCAAAGAAGGTGTAGATTGTTCCCACACCTTCCTTACAAATTATTATATGTGACGTGAACCGACTACATCAGTTTCTTGTAGTGGAAACGATGGGGAGTGTCGTCGCCGAGACGTTTCTTGCGGTTTTCCTCATATTCGCTGTAGGAGCCTTCAAAGAAATAAACCTGGCTGTCGCCCTCGAATGCAAGGATATGGGTGCAGATGCGGTCGAGGAACCAGCGGTCGTGACTGATGACCACGGCGCATCCGGCAAAGTTCTCCAGACCTTCCTCCAGAGCACGCATAGTGTTCACGTCGATGTCGTTGGTTGGCTCGTCGAGGAGGAGCACATTGGCTTCGCTCTTCAATGTCAACGCCAAATGCAGTCGGTTTCTCTCGCCGCCGGAGAGGACGCCTGCTTTTTTGCTCTGGTCGTTGCCTGTGAAGTTGAATCGGGAGATGTAGGCTCGGGAGTTGATGAGTCGGCCTCCCATCTGTATCTGTTCGTTGCCTTCGGAAACCACTTCCCACACAGATTTCTCGGGGTCGATCTGAATGTGCTGCTGGTCGACATAACCGATCTTCACGGTCTCCCCCACGGTAAAAGTGCCTGTGTCGGGCTGGTCGAGTCCCATGATAAGGCGGAACAGGGTGGTTTTGCCGCAGCCGTTAGGTCCGATTACTCCAACAATACCTGCGGGAGGCAGAGAGAAGGTAAGGTTCTCGTAGAGCAGCTTGTCGCCAAATGCCTTGCTTACGCCTTCAACCTCAAGCACCTTGTTGCCAAGGCGAGGACCGTTGGGGATGAATATCTCGAGGTTCTGTTCTTTCTCTTTCACATCTTCGCTCATCATGCGCTCGTAGGCATTCAGACGAGCTTTACCCTTTGCGTGACGTGCCGAAGGAGCCATACGTACCCATTCCAATTCTCGCTGGAGGGTCTTGCGACGTTTGCTCTCCTGCTTCTCTTCCATTGCCAGTCGGGCGGTCTTCTGGTCAAGCCAGGAGGAATAGTTTCCCTGCCAGGGAATTCCTTCGCCACGGTCGAGTTCAAGAATCCAGCCGGCAACGTTGTCGAGGAAGTAGCGGTCATGGGTCACAGCAATAACAGTTCCTTTGTATTGCTGCAGATGGTGCTCCAGCCATTCGATGCTTTCGGCATCGAGGTGGTTGGTGGGCTCGTCGAGCAGCAGGATATCGGGTTCCTGAAGGAGGAGACGGCATAATGCCACGCGGCGACGTTCGCCACCAGAGAGGTTCTTCACCAACTGGTCTTCTTCGGGGCAACGGAGCGCATCCATAGCGCGTTCCAGCTTGCTGTCAAGGTTCCATCCGTCATATTGGTCGATGATCTCGGTCAGTTCACCCTGGCGCTCGCAAAGCTTGTCAAAATCGGCGTCGGGAGCGGCAAAGGCTTCGTTCACTTCCTCGTATTCCTTCAAGGCGTCGACAATATTTTGTACAGCTTCCTGTACGACCTCTTTCACGGTCTTGGTGTCGTCGAGTTTGGGCTCTTGCTCGAGGTAGCCAACGCTGTAGCCGGGAGAGAAAACGACCTCGCCCTGATAGTCTTTGTCAACGCCGGCGATAATCTTCAAGAGAGAAGATTTACCGGAGCCGTTGAGACCGATGATGCCGATCTTGGCGCCATAGAAAAAGGAGAGGTAGATATCTTTGAGGATCTGACGCGAGGGAGGAATGAGCTTGCCCACTCCTACCATTGAGAAAATTATTTTTTTATCTTCAACTTGAGCCATTTGTCGTTCGTTTTGGGATTGTATATGAAATGAGGAGAGCCTTAAGATGCTTGATTGTCATAGAAACCTTAAGGCTCTTATCAGAGAGTCGGATTTATTCGCCGAAGCGGATGTCCTTAACGTTCAGCTGGGTCTCAGTCTTGCCGTTCCAATAGTTCTCTTCGAGCATATAGCAGATGTCGAAAGAACTGCAACGACGCATGTTGTCGATGTAGCGGCCGAGTTGGAATCCGATAGCAGGGAAGACCTTGCTGCGGGCATCGAGCTGGATGGCGGAGAATTTGAGATGTTTCTGTCCGACCACACGTGCTCCTCCGGTATCGGCCAGGCGGCGAGAGAGGAAGACGGGCACGTTGTTCTCGGGACCGAAAGGTGCGAACTGCTTGAGGATACGCAGGAACTTGGGGGTGATGTGCTCGGAGAAGACCAATTCTGCATCAATCTCGATTTCGGGTACCATCTCCTCCTCTTTGAGCTGGGCTTGTACAACTTCTTCAAATCTCGCCACGAAGCGTTCGTAGTTCTCGGGTTTGAGCGAAACGCCGGCAGCGCATTTGTGTCCTCCGAAGTGTTCCAGCAGGTCGGCACATTCTTCAAGAGCGGCATGGACGTCGAACTCTTTGATGCTTCGAGCCGATCCCACGTACATGTCGTCGGTAGAACGGGTGAAGATGATGGTGGGCTTGTAATAGGCCTCCACCAGTCGTGAAGCAACAATGCCGACCACACCTTTGTGCCAAGTCTCATCCACCAGAACGATGGATTTGCGGCTCTGCAGCTCGGGGCTGTGAGCGATGGTCTCTTTTGCGGTCTCTGTGGCGAGAGTGTCAAGATCCTTTCGCTCGCTATTGTATTTGTCGATCTCTTCGGCTAGCTGTGCGGCAGAGGTTCGTTCGTCGCAGAGGAGCAGTCTCACGGAGTCTCTTGCGCTACGGATTCGTCCTGCAGCATTGATTCGAGGACCAACGAGGAACACAAGGTCGCTGATGTTCACCTCCTTGCGGAAGTAGGTGATTTCGGGGTGATTCTCTCTCTCAGACTCAGGCCGTGCCTCGATGTGTCCGTACTTCAGGATTGCCTCGATGCCAGGACGTGGGCAGCTGTTGATCACTTTCAAGCCGAAATTAGCCAGTACGCGGTTCTCCCCTACGATAGGCACGATGTCGCTGGCGATGGAGACCACCACCAGGTCGAGGAACTTCAGCAGCTTGCGTTTCAGCAGGTCCTGCTGCTGGCGTTTCCCTGTCTCGTTCTCGCCGAAAGTGTCGCAGAGCTTCACTCCCATCTTCTGCTCCATGTAGGCTTCAACGATCTTGAATCCGATGCCGCAGCCGCTCAGCTCCTTGAAAGGATAGGGGCAGTCGGAGCGCTTGGGGTCGAGGATTGCCACGCATTTTGGCAGCTCCTCGCCGGGCAAGTGGTGGTCGCCTACGATGAGGTCGATGCCAAACCCGCTTGCATAGTCGGCTTGCTCGTTGGCTTTGATGCCGCAGTCGAGTGCGATGATAAGGTTTACACCTGTTTCGTGGGCATAGTCGATGCCTTTGAAAGAGATGCCATATCCCTCGGTGTCGCGATCGGGGATATAAAAATCGATATTAGGGTGTATGGCCTGAAAATAGGAATACACCAAAGCTACGGCGGATGTACCATCTACGTCGTAGTCACCATAGATAAGGATTCGTTCTTTGTTGCGGATTGCCTGGTTGATTCGGTCGATGGCTCTATCCATGTCTTTCATGAGGAAAGGGTCATGCAACTGGTCCAGACTGGGACGGAAGAATTTCTTTGCCTCTTCAAAAGTGGTAATACCTCGTTCCACAAGCAATGTGGCGATGATTTTATCAACACCCAACGATTCCGCAAGCTTCTCAACAATCTCTATATCATAGTCTTTTCTTGTTATCCAGCGTTTATTTTTCATTTTTTTACTGGGGTCAAAGTTACGACTTTTTTCTTATATAGCCAAATTTATTTTTATTATACGCGTAAAAAACCTAATACTTGGTGATTTAAGTATTGGGAAAACAATATGTTAGGGTGTTGATAAGTTTTCTTGGGGTTTGCTCTTCAGAAATCAATAGAAATAGGCTCCCCTTGGGCAGGGAGAAATTGACGAATAGATGCCCTGTGTGGCGATAGCTTATGCTAGCTCCTGGAGGAGATCCATTTGCCGAGGTCTTTCCAGGTTATCTTCTTGCCGTACTGCAGAATTCCGATGCGGTAGATCTTTGCTGCCACCCAGGTGCACAAGGGGAAGAAGATGATTAGAAGAGCGGCGGAGATAACGACTTGCCATATCTTGACTCCGAACGGGATGCGGAACATCATGGCTACTGGCGAGGTGAAAGGGATGATGCTCAGCCAGGTAGCAAGAGTTCCCGAGGGCTCGTTCATGAACGAAACTGTACAAATTATCGTCAGGAGCAACGGGATTGTAAGGGGTAGAGTAAACTGTTGGGAGTCAGTTTCGTTGTCGGATACTGCGCCAACGCCGGCGAAAAGGGTGGCATAGAGCAGGTATCCGAATATGAAGTAGAAGATGAATAATGACAGAATTAGTCCGAAGTTGATGCTGGCCAGGCCTTCGATGATTTCGGGTAGTGGAGCCTCGTTCTGGACGGCTTCAAGTTGTGCCGTTGCGTCAACTCCTTTGGTGGCTATCTGGCTGATATTCTGTTTTTCTGCTGCGCGTTCGAAAAGGTCGCTATTTGCTATCTGGATGCCTCCTATAGCTATTCCGGAAAGCACCACCCACAGGGCGAACTGGGTCAGCCCCACCAAGCCTATTCCGATCACTTTCCCCATCATCAGCTGGAAAGGGTGCATGCTGCTCACGATCACTTCCACGATGCGGTTGGTCTTTTCTTCCATAACGCCGCGCATCACCTGGCTTCCAAACATGAATATGGCCATGTAGATGATGAAGGCGAGGATGAATCCAATAGCGAGTTTTATCTCTAGGAAACCGTCTCGGCCGGTCTCCAGGTCACGAGTGTGGAGCTTGATTTTGGTGTCGCTGATCAGAGCGTAGTCTTCGGCGCTGATGTTGTGGACATCAAGCAGGATATTGTTTCGAAGAATCTCCTGAAGTTGTCGGTCGACGTCGCTCTGAACGTTCACGTCGGGTTTGTCGCTCCTGTAATAGAGGAAGGCATCGGTAGGAATCTGGGTCTCGCGGGCGGGGATGAAGATGATGGCGCTAAGGTTGTTATCTTCTTCCAGCTGAGCTTTGGCATAGTCCAGACTTCCTGCGTCGCGATACTCGATGTTCTCGGTGCTGTGGAACGACTTCTGGAAGATGGTTGAATCGTCCACTACTAGTACTGTCGACTTCTCCAACGGCTTGGTGGCCAGTAGGATGGGGATGATGTAGAGTCCGGCGATGAGGATGGGGAACAGGATGGTGAGCACCCAGAAAGAGGGTTTCTTTATACGGGTGAGATATTCGCGTTTTATGACGAGCAGTATCTTGTGCATAGTGGTATTATTAGTTGGTTATCGGTTTGAAACCTTTTCGATGAAGATGTCGTTCATGGAGGGCAGTATTTCGGTCAGTCCTTTGATTTCGCCTTGAGGGAGCATCTGTGCCAGAAGGTCGTTGGCTGTGGCCTCTTTGGGGATACGGATGGTGAGTTCTTGGAGATCGCCTTCTCGTCCGTGCTGGCTGATGATGAAATCATGAGGGAGTTGGATGGTGTTGTCGCTCTTGACCTGAACGTGGAAGAGATTCTTGCGATAACTCTCGCGGATCTCTTTTACGCCGCCGGAGAGAGCCACCTGCCCTTTGTTGATCAGAGCTATGTCGTCGCAGATCTCTTCTACCGATGCCATATTGTGTGTGGAGAAGATGACTGTGGCGCCGTTCTCTTTCAGTCGTAGGATCTCGTTCTTGAGGAGTGTGGCGTTGACGGGGTCGAAGCCGCTGAACGGCTCGTCGAAGATGAGCAGCTTGGGCTCGTGCAGGACGGTAACGATGAACTGCACCTTTTGCTGCATTCCTTTCGACAGCTCTTCCACCTTCCGGCTCCACCAGTTGTCGATGCCGAAACGCTCAAACCACCAGCGCAGCCGCTGGCTGGCTTCTTTCTCGCTAAGCCCTTTGAGCTGGGCCAGATAGAGCGCCTGTTCGCCCACTTTCATCTTCTTGTAAAGCCCTCGCTCTTCGGGCAGATAGCCGATATGAAGCACATCGTTGTCGGTCATGACGTGGCCGTTGAGAATCAGCTCTCCACTATCGGGACGGGTGATGCGGTTGATGATGCGGATGAGTGTCGTCTTTCCGGCGCCGTTGGGGCCGAGGAGTCCGAAGACGGTACCTTTGCGGACGGATATCGAGACATCGTCGAGGGCGGCGAAATTGCCGAAGGTCTTGGTAATATGGTGGGCTTGGAACATAATCTTGTGGAAGAGGGATATTGGCTTTTTCTTGTTTCTTTATTGCAGGGGCGTTGGTTCGTTCTAGGTGGCTGTCAGGCTTGCTGTTTTGCGACAGTAGTGCGACAATGGTGCGAGCTTGGTGCGACGCTAGGGGGTGTTAGGCGCTTGTTTTGTGTGGGTTGTTGTTCTGTTTCCTTTTGGGGAGTCGTATAAGAAGTATTTCGAGTGCTAGCATCAACAACGTCAGCACGATACACCATCTCCATAGCGAGCGGCCTTCGGTCTGGGAACGGATGAAATCGTCAAGTGGCTTTTCTGCACTCTTCACCACGTTGCAGTTGACGAGGTGATAGTCTTTTGTTGCGCTCTCTACTTCTCGCCTGTCGAGGAAATCCATCTTCGACTCCAGTCGGCTGTAGTTGAACGAAAGTCCTTGCTCTTCTGCCGATTGTGAGGAAACGAGCGTATAGTTGCCGGCTGATTCTATCTGGTTGTGAGGAACGAGATAGGTTCTCCCGCCCATGTTGCGCAGGTCGGGGATGAGTTCGACGGATCGGTCGCTATTGTGCAGCTTCGTCGTGCCTTCTCCGAGGTCGATGTTGCGAGCGAGCACCACGGGATTGGTGTTGTCGATTGTGGTATAGGTCTCTCCCAGAGGCTGGCTGAGGAGGGCCATGTTATAAAGCGTGGGGACGAACAGAGCCTGCTGCATAAAGTCGGAGAATTCGGGTCTCAGGGGTGTTGAGAAGAGATAGACTTTCCCCATGCCGAAACGTGTCTCTGTAAGATAGGCATCGCCGTTGGAGAGAGCGATGATGGGCTCTGCCAGGGTGTTTGTCCCGCGCTGGATGTGGAAGTAGCTGTGGAGCGTGGGACGCTCGAGGTTGTCGTCGACCTTGCCGGAGAACACGTTGGAGTAGAGTCGCGACTGGGTGTTGATCACCTCTGCCTTGGCTTCTTTCTTGGAGAAGGAGGCGAGTGTGGGTGCCTGAAGGCTCTGGAGGAAGGCGTTATAGGAACCCGCTTCGGCGTCGGGAGCGGGGATGACTAGCACAGAACTACCGGTCTCTATCTGCTTCTGGAGGGCTTGCGCCAGACCGGACGAGAGGGTCGGCAACTCGTTCAGCACTATGAGGTTGTGATCGTTCAATGTGTTGAAATCGATGCGGTTGTGGGCTGTATGATGATAAACCACGAGCGAGTCTTGTCCGAAGAGTTTCTCCAGATAGGGCGAATGGTCTTTCGTTCCATAGATCTCCAGCATCGAGATGTTCTGATGAATGTTGAGGGAGAAGAAGAACTTGTCGTCGAAGGTAATCGGGTAGTCTGTCGTCTCAACATGGCAATGCATCACGCCCGACTGGTCGATGACGAAGGCGAGGTCGAGGGTTGTGTGGCTTCGAGGTCCGAGGTTTACCGAGCCTAGCGCTCGCTCTTTGCCGTTGGAGAAGAGTCTGACGGGCAGGTTGTCCACGCCGTTGCTGCCGTGGTTCGTCACGTGGATGGTGGCGTTGACGGGGCTTCCCTTGAGGAAGACGGGGGTAGAGAAGGTGGCGGAGTCGATAGAGATGTTGTCGATCGCGTCGCCCTCCAACGGCACAAAAGTGGTGGAGACGGAGCTGTCGTTGGGGTAGTTCTCGAAGTCAGCCGTGCTGCGTTGGAAGTCGGAGACGACATAAGCCAGCTTGTTCCTCCCGTTGCCGGAATGGAGGAAATCCTGCTGTTTGCCTATCATCTCGGCTAGCAACGGCGCTGCTGCCGACACTTCCACTCTGTCAACCATGGCGAGGAACTCGTCGCGGCTCACCCAATGGAAATTCTCTCCTTTCATGTCGTTGGTGAGCAGCTGGAACTGGTCGGTAGGCTTGTAGGCGCTGGCAATCTCGACAGCCTTCCGCTTCCCCATCTCGAGGAGCGTGCCGTCGCTGTTGGTGTTCTCCATGGAGAAAGAGTTGTCGAGGTAGACGCTGACGGAGTTTGCTCCCTGCTTGAGGGTGGTGTCCTTGTTGGGGATGACGGGCTGGGCAAAAGCGAGCACAAGGAAGATGATGGCTGCTATGCGGCTGGCAAGGATAAGATATTCCCTCAGGCGCGACTGCTTGCGTGTCTCGCTCTGCAGCTGTTGCAGATATTCCACATTGCTGAAATAGACCTTCTTGTAACGTCGGAAGTTGAAGAGGTGGACAACGATGGGAATAGCAACGGCCAGCAGGCCCAGGAGGAAATATGGGTTGGTCAGTATCAAGTCTTCTTAGTTTTTTTAGTGGTTTTGGATGTGGTTTCTTTAGCTTGGGCTCGGGTCTGGCTTTTGAAGAAATCGCAGAGGTCGGCGATGCCGCATTCCTTGCAATGTGGTTTGCGGGCCTGGCACACATAGCGTCCGTGGAGGATCAGCCAGTGGTGGGCGATGGGAATCTTCTCCTCGGGGATGTGTTTCACCAGCTCTCTCTCGGTCTGGAGCGGGTTCTTGGAGTTTTTTGTCAGACCTATGCGGTTGGCCACGCGGAAGACATGCGTGTCGACAGCCAGAGCGGGAAGGTTGAAGACGACCGAGGCTATGACATTCGCCGTCTTGCGTCCAACGCCGGGCAGGGTTTGCAGCTCGTCGATGTCGGAGGGCACTTCGCCTCCAAAGTCCTCCACCAGCTTCTTCGCCATTCTTACAAGGTGCTTGCTCTTGTTGTTCGGATAGGAGATGGATCTGATGTAGGCAAAGATCTCCTCGTCTGTAGCTTCCGCCATAGCCTGAGGCGTGGGATAGGCGGCAAAAAGGGCGGGAGTGGTGAAGTTGACACGCTTGTCGGTACATTGTGCCGAGAGGATGACGGCCACGAGCAGCTGGTATGCGTTCCCGTAGTTGAGCTCGGTCTGCGCCGTGGGTCTTGCCTCTTCGAAGTAGGCAATCATCCGCTCGTATCGTTCTTTCTGCGTCATGGTCGTTCTATTTGATGAGCTCCATCTCTACAAAGATGGGGTAGTGGTCGGAGATGTCGGTCTTTATACGTTTGTAGGAGAGCGCCTTCAGCTGAGGGGAGTGCATGATGTAGTCGATGCGGAAGGCGGGGAAGCGGCCGTGGTAGGTGGTGCAGAAGCCTTTGCCTTTCTCCTTGTAGCTGTCGTTCAGTTTCTTTGACATCTTCTGGTAGATGTACGATGCTGGTGTGTCGTTGAAGTCGCCGGCAATGATGATGGGGTAGGGTGTGTTGTCGATGATAGGAGCCAGAATGTTCCATTCCTTGTCGTGGGAGAGGATGGTCTCGCGGAATTTCTTTAGCGTCCCGGTCTCGGCGATGTTGTGCACCTCTCCGTGCGAGATCTTGTCGAGCTCCTCCATGTTGTCCTTCGTCAGCCCATAGGAGTTGAGGTGGATGCTGACAATGCGGATCGTGTCGGTCCCTTTCACCACGTCGGCCTGCACTTTCAGCACCGAGTCGATATAGACGATGTCGGCAATGGGATATTTCGACCAGCAGATGGAGGCGGAGCCTTTGCTGTCGGGCACAGCCGAGGCATACCATTTGTATCCCATAGCGTCCAAGCTGTCAGTGATGGTGATGTGTTTCGAATGACTGAGGAACTCCTGGAAGAAGAGCACGTCGGGGTTCTCCTGGTGCAGTAGGTCGAGCAGGACGATGGCGTTGCTGTCGGCGTCGGATTTCTCCTCTTCGTCGGCGATATAGGTGTGGCCGTAGAGGTGGTGCATGTTGAATGTCATCACCTTCATCGTGTTCTCCGCATAGGTAGGCTCCTCGGGTGCTCCTCCTACTTGGAAGAAGAGCGGCACGAAACTCCATCGCACCACGATGGCAATGGCAGAGAGCAGAAACCACTTGTTGCTGAAGATAAGCCAGAAGGCTACAAAGCCTAGGTTGACCAGCAGCAGGGGAAAGTAGGCGTAGCTCAGCAGGGAAAGCCAGACGAAGTGGGACGGAGCCACGATTCCGGCCAAGGTGGAGCAGATCAGCAGCAGGGCGGCGATGAGGTTGAGCAGGATAAAGGGAAGTCGTAGAAATTTCATGTCGTTTTGGAGTGGGGTAGTGGTGTTATGCTTTGTAGTTGAAGAGGAAGGCTTTTTCTTCCTTTGATAGGCTTTCGTAGCCCGAGCGGGAGATCTTGTCGAGGATGGCGTCCACGCGCTTCTGGTCGTCGTGGCGGCGTTTGTTGTATTCCTCGTCGCTCACGGGGCGTTGGTGCTGGGAGGCTTTCTTCTTGCTCTCTCTGGTGAAGCGGAGGTTCTTCTTGGGGCGGTCGGGGCGCTGTCTGAGGAAGTCGAACGTGCCTTTCTTCCCGCACCAGACGTAGAGGAAGCCGAAAAGGGCTCCGCCAAGGTGTGCTATGTGGCCTCCGGCGTTGGAGGCAGGGATGCTCAGCAGGTCCATCAGCACGAAGAACAGGGCCAGGTAGATCATCTTCACACGAAGGGTCTTGAAAGGCCAGATGCCTACCTCCTGGTTGGGCATATAGGCGGCAACAGCCATAAAGACGCCCAGCACTCCGGCCGAGGCACCCACCAGCGTGCTGGTGCTGAAGCGGAATACGGGGAAGAAGTTGAACAGCAGCACATAGAGCAGCCCGCCAACGATGCCGCTGAGGAAATAGATCCAGCCGAACTTGCGTATGCTCAGGTAGCGGCAGCACATCGTGCCGGCAAAGTAGAGCATCACCATATTCCACACCAGATGCCAGAGATTGGCGTGGAGGAACATATAGGTCACGAGGGTCCAGGGGCGGAAGAGCAGGGCCATGGGCTCGGAGGAGAGCGCGAACCATTCCATCCACACCGTCGATGCTGTGCCGTTGCCTAGGCAAAAAAGGTATTCCACCACTCCAAAGAGAAGTGTGAAAAGCCAGATGATGATGTTTGCCGCAATGATACTCGAAAGCATACTCTTCGACAGGAAGAACTCTCGGAGCTGATTGCCAATATTTTGTTGTTGCATGTCGTTCGTTTATTGGGATGCAAAGATACGCTTTTTTTATTTATTATTCTTGGGTTTCCTCTTAAAAAATACTAACAAGCCATCAAAAAACACCCCTACACCATCACAAAAGCAACGTCTGTAGTTGCTTTTTCTATCTATTTTCTGTGTAGATTCCTGCCCTCTTGCCAGATATCCCAGGCGAGGTCGGCCTGGCGGAACAGCATGGGCAGGCCGTTTTGAACTGTGCTTCCGGCCAGCTCTGCTTCAAGCAGGAATTGGGTTTTCTCGGGGTTGTAGACAAGGTCGTAGCAGAGGTGTCTCGGCGAGAGGTTCCTTGTGTTGAGCCAGGGTGTCTGATCTACGTTGGGGAACATCCCTAAGGGGGTCGTGTTGACGATGAGGAACGTCGAGGCAGCCTTCTCATAAGCCTCCGAATAGCTCAGGCAGGGCTCTCCCTTCCTGCTCACCAGATAGGGCTCGATGCCAAGGGTCTGGAGCGCAAACGTCACAGCCTTTGACGCCCCGCCTGTTCCAAGCACGAGGGCTTCTCTGTGCCAGGGTTTCAGCAGCGGCTTGAGAGTCTCGACAAAAGCAGGAGCGTCGGTGTTGAACCCCGAGAGTGTGCCGTCAGCCTCGATCCTCACAACATTCACGGCACCAATAGCTTCGGCCTCGGGCGAGATGCGGTCCAGATAAGGGATGATCTCCTCCTTGTAAGGGATGGTGACATTCAGGCCGCAGAGCCCTTCCTTCCCGATCCATTCCCTGATACCCTCCAGCGAGGGACGTTCGTATATCCCGTAGGCGCAGTCAGTAAGCCCTTCAAGCGCGAATTTCTCGTCAAAATAGCGTTTCGAGTACGAATGCCCTAGTGTTTTTCCTAAAAGTCCGTATTTCTTCATGGGTCATCGGGGGGGGAGATAGTTTTTGTTGTCGGTTTCTGTTCGTCGTCGCCTTTCAGAAGTCACTCTTTGTCCTTTGTTTTGTCGTCTTGCTCGTTCGGTAATGCTGTTTCCTTTGGCATGATTGCTCTGCTTTTTTCTGGTCCGCCACTTGTCCGGCGGCCTCGTTTCACGATGCAAAAATACGAAGATTTCCGATAATAGAGAAACCGGGCCTCAAAAAGTTATCAACAAGTTGCCAACGGAGGCGGTCTTCTGCCTCTTCTCCAGGCGCGGTAGGTGACGGTTGGTGTCCGGAAGACAAGTGTCCGGCAAGTGAAGAACAACCGCCATAAATCGTTTTTTTTACTTCTGCTGTGGCGGGATTGCTGGGTGGGGGAGGGCGACGCTATGCTGTAGCTTCGCACTTGCGTCGGAGTAGCGTCTATTTTGTGCCTGTTTTGTGCCTGTATGATGCCTGGCTAGCGCCTACAATTCTAGGTGCTACCCATATGCTACCCATATGCTATCGGGGTGCTACACGATGTCGAAAAGGACGGCCTGGCCGTCTTGCAGGAGAGCAAAACGACGAAAATCCGATGGCTCCAAAATCAGAAGCTGCTACAATGTGCCTCTTGGGGATTGGGCTAGATGCACTTGCTTTCGCCGCTTTCTGCTGCAGGGGTGGCCATAATTCCTCTCGTTTCCTTCTGAATTTGGTGGGATTACCTATTTCATCATAAACAATTTATTAAAGGTGCAATTTGCCATCACTATTCTGTATGATACCTTTATTAATTGCTTGATCAATGGCTATATTGAGAGCCTCATCGACCTTTGTACCTCTACGTGCAAATCCTAGTTTTTTTGCAGCGATGAGAGACAGGGAATCCATGTCTATGGAGAACTGCTCCCTTACAGATTCAATTACGACATTCGTTATCTCTACAAGTGGAATGTCAGTTACATCCCTGCCGCTATTAGGACGATAGTTTACGTATGAGTCAGCCGATTCCTTGTCCTTCCATATTGTTATACCTTTTCTGTCAGGGCATGTATAGAAACTTCTGTTGGCGATTTCTGTAAAGTCACGAATCATCGTTGGAGTAACACGGGCTTCACCTCTCATACTGCAAACCCTTCTGCAAAGCTGCATGAGGGTAATTGGTTGCTCTTTTTCTATGATGCGAGTGGCTATGACGGCATTCTGTGATATCTCGCTCTTTTTGGGAATATACTCCTCATATCCGATGGCATTTGTTGTAATCGCCTTATCCTCCTGTTGCGAAGCATCAAACTCCTTTGCAATGAACTTCTCTTCCAGTACTGGAGCGTGCTCTATTCTGTCAATGATACGCTTGATAACGCGATCAGGATTGTTGAACCAGTCAACACTCCATACTCGCATCACCTGCCAATTCAAATTGCTGAGTACCGAAGGCTGTACTATCTCACGGTCGCGAGTTGTCTGTGTCTTGTGGTAGCCTTCACCGTCAAGCAGTACTCCGAGTGAGTAAATCTCCGGATTCTTCTTCGATGCGATGGCGACATCCACCTTGAACTGTGAGCGTCCCACACTGACCGAGGCATTATATCCCTTTTCCTTCAATGCCTGTGCTATCTGCTTGGCAATCATACTGTCATCAGAGACAGTCAGTGTATTCTCTGCCTGAATCAGTATCTGCTGTTCAGCATATTCAAGGAAGTGCTTTAATCCCTCAACACCCTTTGCCTTAGAGCGCTTGAGGTCTATCTGTGCTGATTTCAATGAAGAGAATACCATCATTTCCTGACGTGCACGACTCACGGCAACATTCAGTCGTCTCTCGCCACCATTGTTGTTGAGAGGTCCGAAATTCATTGAGACATGACCATCCTTATCAGGACCATATCCGATAGAGAACAGGATAACATCGCGTTCATCACCCTGTACATTCTCCAGATTCTTTACGAATATAGGCTCATACAAAGCATCGGCAGCTTCACGGAGTGATTTGTCCTTGTCCATCCTCTCCTGAAGCATGTCCTCGATAAGGTTCTGCTGAACGACACTGAACGAGATGATACCGATGCTATGCTTTTCAGAATCTTCTAGCTTCAGGCGACGTACCACTTCGTTTACGATTGCATCTGCTTCTGCCTTGTTACTGCGCTTTCCACCTTTATCATATACACCATTCACAGGAACATACTGCACCTTAGTCTGTTTGTCATCGATAGAAGGGAAGGTGATAAGGGAACCTTCGTAATACTCATTGTTTGAGAACGCAATCAGTGACTCATGCTGTGAACGATAGTGCCAGTTTAGCTGCAATGACGGAATCTGAAGGGTGCGGCAATCCTCCAGGATGCTCTCCATGTCGTCGATGTCAGCTTCATCCTCATTGACATTTGTAGAGCTGAAGAAACTGGTTGGAGGCATCTGCTTAGGGTCGCCCACAACAATCAGGGCCTTGCCGCGTGCTATTGCACCTACAGCCTCACTGGTTGGCATCTGTGACGCCTCGTCAAAGATTACAAGGTCAAACTTATCTTGATTCAGTGACAGATAACGTGCTACAGACATTGGACTCATGAGCATGCAAGGACACAACTTCTTTATAAGTTCTGGTATCTGGTCAAGGAGGTCGCGAATTGACATTCCTCTGCCACCATTGCTTATGTTGCGGTTCACGAGACCGATTTCACTACTGCTGCTTATGTTATCCGTAACGTGAGGCACATTGTCTGCCAGACGTGAACACAGTTCCAGTTCACTTAGTTTCTGGAACTCCGTTGTCAGTTTCTTGTAAAGAGATACCGTATCGTCGAATATTGCTCCCTCAAATGTTCGGAGTATGGCGTTCTCTGCAATCTTCTTTTGTGCAAGTGCCTTGAAGACTGTCTTTCTCACTACAGATAGTACCTCTAAGGCATTAACCTTCTCTCTTTCAATGTAGTCGACAACAACACCAAGACCTGCATCCCGCAGTTCTTTTCTATATACACACCACTGATACCAGTCGCGTATGCCAGAAAGGTTCTTGCTCCAGATAGTCAATCTTGATGACATGTCAAGCAGTTCCTCTTTTGATGGCAGGGCATCCACGTCGTATGTGGTTTCAAAATACTTTGTGATGGTATTCTGTGTATCTGCAATCTGCTTGTGCAACTTCGTGTATTCAGCCAGTGATGAGATAAGTGTATCAACCTCATTTTCCACAATATACTGGTTGAAGCTACGCAGACGGTTAAGGAATGAACGTTTGGCGAAGAATCTTGGTATGAACCATTTTGCCTTTGCCTTTCGCCATTCCGTATATAGTTCGTCGGCATCTTCGTTGAAGATTGTCGGAGTGTTGTTCTTCAGCAATTCCTCACGCTTCTGTGAAGCAGTAAGAAGTAGTTCATAACTCTTCAGGGCATCGCTGATTGTTTGAATAGACCTATTTAAAGAATCACGCAGTTTCGATTCACTTGCAAGGTCACTCTCTTCAATGCTCATTCCAAGCAGAGTGTTCTGTGAAGGTTGTCCGACGAGGCTCATCACAGATTCCAGACGTGTGCTAAGCAGATGCTCATATTTTGACCATTCATCTTTTGAGAATCTTTCCATAAAGGTGTCTGTAAGGATATCAGCATCCATTGTCCTGCACTCATCGATCTCATATCTGATGATACAGTCATATAGGGAAAAACCATCAGAACCCTTGTATTCATGGAGGGCTTCCATGTATTCAATAAGCTTCTTGCGTTCCTCAAACAGAGACTTTGCCGTGTGTGGATACTCGCTAGGGCTTATTGTATGCCTTACGTTAAGAGCCTTGCCAAGCTGATCGAGGATGTGACGTTTTGTCGCTTTGTTGGAGTGCATTTCCAGACAGAATGGATCCAATCCAATCTTGGCCAGACGACTCTGCACAACACTGAGAGCCGCCATCTTCTCTGCCACGAAGAGCACACGTTTCCCTTGGAATAGAGCGTTGGCAATAAGGTTTGTGATTGTCTGTGACTTACCCGTTCCTGGAGGCCCATACAGAATGAACGAGTGTCCAAGACCAGCCGCGAATACGGCTGCCATTTGTGAAGAATCAACAGCGACTGGTAGTGACAACTGTTCAGGTTTCATCACTTTATCTTTCTCCTGAAGAGTTGTCTGTAGTGGCTCTGGCTGCCATGTAAGTCGCTGCTGCACAAGGCTCTCTATCACCTTATTCTCCATCAGTTCCTTACGATGGTTATGAATGTCATTCCACATCAGGAACTTTGAGAATGAGAATACACCGAGTATGCTTTCTTCCTCAACATCCCATCGTTTCTGATTCTTCATGGCATCACGTATAATGGCGAATACCAGAGAAACGTCAATGCCATGTTCATCTTTTGGCAGAGGATCAAGTCCAGAAATCTTAATGTCATAGTTCTGTCGCAGAAACTCTATCAAAGTCACATTCAGCATTATGTCCTCATCGTTCGTTCTGATATAGTACTGTCCTTTCTTATATACCATCTCTACCGGAAGCATGAGGATAGGGGCATAGCGAGGAGTCTCACTTCTCTCTGTCTCAAACCATCTCAATGTACCTATTGTCAGGAAAAGAGAGTTAGCGCCTGTCTCTTCAATGGCATTCCGGGCAGCACGGTAAATATTCTTCAGGGTATTCTTCGTCTCCAGCTCCGTCTGATAGGTATGCAGATAATGATGCTGTATATCATTGCTAATCAGAGGTTTCAGAGTAGGGTAGAGCTTAGAGCGTATCAGCCTCTCCTCCTGATTGTAGCGAATATCCACATTTGGCTTTTCTGTAATCAGATATTCCTCACCATCCTGAAGATGATCCTCCAGTTTGTCTATGTCGAATGAAATAAACTGTATGGCTTTTTGTCTCAGGTACAGGTTGAGCATGTTGTTACGCAGAGAGAAGTCGAGCAGCTTGCGTTCCCAGATATCCAACCTTGACAGTTCACGCTCAGAGCCGACAACTTTCGAAAGGTCATAGCGAGAAGGTTCCTTAACATCGAGAACACACTCATCATGTTCCACGCCTTCAACGTCCTGCAGCTCCCAATTGCCGTTATTCATGATTCTCTGCGGCATTGAACGTATTCCCTCCAGGCGACATCTACGAATATCAACCATCATCTCAAATAGAGAGATGTCGGCAAGGTTTCTATTCGCAATTTTGATGGCTTCTTCAAAAGAAGTTTTCTCGTCTGTTATCTTCGTTGATTCCACAACAAGCATTTCTCCGATGCCGTTAGAGCATTTCTTCTCTACGTATGACACATCATCGCAAACACTGTACTGGCAACAGTCGTCCACAAGCCATACTGCAAGATACGCATGGCCTTTCTGTATAATGACAGCCGAATTAATGCCAATGGCCTCCAGTACACTCGCAAAGAGAATTGTCAGTTCGATGCAGTTACCGAGTTTTGAAGACAGCACTTGCTCTGGCAGAGTTATACGCTGACCGATAACCTCAAAGCTTGCTGGTAAAGAACGATATACAATATTCTCACTATGAAGGGCAGCATATACAGCTGCTATCTGTTTTACAACATCAGCGGTATTTCCGGACTGATATTCGGAAAGTGACGAGCTGCCAGTTATCTCCTTCAGAATCTTAGCTGCACTGAGCACCACTTTGTTGATGAGAGGATGGTTAGGCGTCACGAATGAGGCTAACGACTGTGGCAGAATGCTTGTGCCAAGCCATTGATCGTATGGCATCAATTCTATCTCGTAATCCTTTCTGAATATCTCCTTCTTTTGCTTAGGCGTATTTGCATCAGACCAAGCCACTATGGTAAACCAAGTCTTCACCTTCTCCGTAAGAGCCCCCGTCATCTTAACTGACGGCTTCATGGAAAAACCGATCAGTCTTACTTCCTTTCCCTCTGGTAATAGTGGTATTATAGGAGTTGTGGTAGTCTGAAAGTATTCGCCACTGCATTCCACACAAACGTCCTTGATGTCGTTTTCTTTTGACAATAACAATGCAGACTCACAGATGTCTATGCCATTATTTATCAAGGCATAGTTCACGGATTTTATGTATTGAAGATTAAGTTCTATCATAATGATTGTTTTGTTAATCACCTATTGAAATTACAATTCCGAATACTAAATACTCGTATTTATTCAATGTATGAAATAATTCTTATCTTTTCCTTTTTGTTTGTAACCATCCAAAAACCAAAACACTATCTTTTTCACTATGTAGACCAAGAGAGGTTGACAAGATGTTGTTTTGTTCATTTTAATTATCGTTTTATTGAGTGTTATTCAATTATTACCTCCCAGAAACCTCCTTTGTCAGGTCCTATTCGGTTGAGGTACTTGCCTCGCATGGCTGTGATGTTGGCACTGATAGCGGCTACACTAATGCCAGCACATTTTGATAGCTCTTCTTTCGAAATGTACGGGTTGTTGATCATAAGTATAAGTATCTTCTTGCGGTTTTCTGTCAACTTATCGCCATTCCCCACGAAGTTTTCTGTCAACTTTTCTATCAACTTTTGATGATTTTCTATCAACCTTTCTATGACATCAGACACCTTTTCAGACACCTTTTCTTTGTTTTCTATGACATCTGGGGTATTTTCTATCAACTTGTTGGTTCCTTTGTTGACAGTAATCTTCAGTATGAAGGCATCAAGATGAACCTTTGGTTCGGAAGTATGGTTGACATTGAGTTCGCGATAGATACGATCCATACCCTCTCCAAACTCCTTGACATACTTGTAAGACTTGAGGAATTGGGCAATCTTGGGATTGCGTGAGAAATGGGTATGACGGATGTTATCGGGACGAACGAGCCCTGGTAGATCACCTGGAGTTTCAAAAACAATGCGGTCGTCGAACATCTTGATCTGTATCTCGGTTCCCTTGATATTGTATGCTCTATGACAAACGCTATTGACCACCATCTCTTGTATGACGAACTGAGGATAGTCGCGATCGGTGTGGAACAAACCATCATTGCCAAGGTAGGAGTGTTCCCGAACTTGTGTTTCAAGATAGCTGATCGTCTGACGAATCTGACTGAGGATTGTGCCCTCAAAGGTTACGTCCTTGATGACATTCATTTCAGCACCAACCTTTTCCTCCGTTCCTTCATAGCGAATGAAACGGGTGCGAGCACGAGGAAAGAAGCGTTGTGGATTCTTTCCAAATAGAAGAATACAGGCGGTGCTTATCTTCTGCTTGCCCTCAACCTCTGTCACAAAATCGTTGTTCTCACAGAGGTATTCCATGGCACCCTTGCTATAGCCAATAACCTGCAGATAGTCATTAACAAGATTCATGTCAACATCATTGAGGGTGGCGCCATAAACCTCTTTGTCTTCGTAGTAACGCTCGCCCTTGTCATACATCAGCTGCAGGCGTTCTTCAAAGGTCAGTTTTTTACTTTTGTCGCCAACACGCATGAAACACTCGTCTGCTTGGTTGGTATGCAACTGTCCGCTGGCAGGAATGTGCATGAGTAGGATGCGATTGTCCTTTCCCTCGTAATCCTTGCATGGAATGTACTCACAGCGTATTCGCACAGAAGGATTACAGAAGTCGAAAGGCACTCGGAGCAGGTCGTTGAGTCGTTTCTCATTACCATCAACGCCTTCAATTCGGCGAGTCTTGTCGGACACGCCAATTGCGAGCGTGCCACCATCAGCATTTGCCATTGCCACAATAGGGACGGCCAATGCCTTGGGTTCTATCTGCACACTCTTACAGTCGAACGTTTGACCTTCCTTTTGTGTTATTATTTCTTCTATTGTTAATGCCATATTGTTGTTCTGCCTTTCTTTATTCTTTAGTTGGCCATAGCAAATCTGTGACGTTGACATCAAGGCATAAGGCAATTTCTCTCAATGTTTCGAGATTGGGCTGCATGTTATTAGTACACCATTTTGAAACGGTGCCCTGGTCTTTCCCTAACTTGTCGGCAAGCCATTTGTTGGTCAGATGTTTCTCTGCCAAAACAACTTTTAATCGGTTGATATATGTGACCTCTTTTTGTCCTTTGTCCATAGTCCTTTATGATTGCATGTGTACAATTTATAAGAATTGAATTAAATAACGAAGAAAACGCGTTTTTATTGTTTCAAATCATTGAAGTAAATTGCTAATTATTGAGAAATAGTTCAAATATTTGAGTGGTTCTCACAAAAAGATTTATAAAAACACACAGTCAAACACATTATTCAACCAAAGAACGCCCCATCAGATTTCTCCAATGGGGCGTTGCTAATAAAAACTCTTATTTTGCTGTTTATCTCTGAGCAAATCTCTTCACATTTCTACCTTTCGTCCATCGACAACCTCATACAAACGGTACCATTCTACGTCTGGATCTGCAAGACCCCAGAATGCAATCAGTTC
This sequence comes from Bacteroidales bacterium, assembly GCA_024400495.1. Taxonomy (GTDB): domain Bacteria; phylum Bacteroidota; class Bacteroidia; order Bacteroidales; family P3; genus Colimorpha. Next base: position 79,665 of record JAKSMR010000005.1, on the reverse strand, counting down.
TTCCTTAGTCTTCTTTTGACCTATGAGACTCGACTTCAATATGCTCGGTTTTCCAACTTCCTTGATTTCTGCAATATATTCACACATAATAGTAGGTTTTTGGTTCTCTCAACGTTGTTTTATCCATGCTAAAAGTCCAACAAATCGTAGGCTTCCATAATCTCTTCTTCTCTTAATCCAAGATATCTCTTTGTAATACAGACCGAACTGTGGTTGAACAGTTCCATCAACTTCACCAATGCCATCTCGGCGTTCTCACCAGCCTGTTCAAAGACACGGCGACCGAAGGTCTTACGAAGGGTATGGGTGGAGAAGTTACCGATTCTCACGCCATATTTCACCTTGATATACTTCAACTTGACATTGATTCTCTGAGTTGAATAAACGGTATTCTTTCTTGAAATAGAACAAGGCAATCCGTCGTTTCTTATCTGAAGAGCGTCATGGCAGTCTTGGATATGTCTTCTAAAACTCTCATTGACCTTGATTGTTCTTCTCTTACCTGTCTTCTTCTCGCGGATAGTGAAGGTGCCATCTTCAGACAGGACCTGGTACCAACGCAATTGGAGAAGGTCGGATATTCTCAATCCGAAGAAACATCCACATCCGATAAGGAGACTCATCTGGTAGTCCTTAGCTCTGTAAAGTTTATGGATGAGTTGCATTGCTGTGTCCCATTCCATGTAGTCCGCTGTTGTGTGGCTGTTTAATCTGCTCATGATATTTAGTCTTTTATTATAATGATTTTTGTTTATAACTTTGCTAGGCTCAATAACTTATAACAATGCAAAGATACGAAGATTACGACAATTAAGGGTGCTTTACAATGCTAAATATTCCTGAATATTTTTAAGTGAATATGTAAGCTATTGCCTTTGATTATATTATCAAAACTCACAAATAGAGCTTTGTTTGCGAAGTCGCGTTCGTTTTCGTAGATTTTGGGTATCAAAACTCACAAATAATATTCTATTTGTGAAGATTTTCATATCTTTGCAACTGGTTTTTAGGACTTGATATTGACATAAGATGCAGAGAATAATACATATAGAACTAAAAGGAGAAATACAAAAAAAGCTTTGCTGGGGTTCACAAGTTCCGCATTGTTGTACAATACCGTAGCCCTTCCAATCCCTAACGCGTTTATTTTGTTTCAAAATGCACAATTCTGGACGAATTGAGAAGAAAAACTTGCATATTCAAAAAAAAGTAGTAATTTTGCACCCGTAAACCAATTGTTAAACAACGGTTGTCTGGCAGATTAATGGGTTCTGTCTGTTTGGATGTCCAAAAAATGAATAAATAGACCCCACATTAAACAGTATGATAGTCAGGGTGAGGAAATGAAATACGGACGAATGGAATGACACGTACACTTACCATATATCCTAAGTCTCGCGACGAGTTGCGAGAGTGGCTGATGGCGAATGCCGCAGGAAATGAAATTGAGAAATAATGAAAAGTCATTACTATATTACATCCAACGATAGTGCACAACAATTGCACTATATCGTTTGGCAAGGTGACGCGCAGCCCAAAGCCGTGCTGCAATTGGTACATGGCATGGAGGAGTATATCGAGCGCTACGACCTCTTTGCCGAATATATGGTTTCGCTCGGCTGGGCTGTCATTGGCCATGACCATCTGGGACATGGACCATCTGGTATTCATGAGCGTGGTCACTTTTCTGACAATCCAATGGGAGCGCGGCTCCTGATAGAGGATATACACCTCATTACGAAGACGACAAAATCCTTATGGCCTGACATTCCTCTTTGCATCTTTGGACACTCGATGGGCTCATTCCTCACGCGCCGATATCTCTGTGAGTACAGCCACGAGGTGCAGGCGGCCGTCATCATGGGCAGTGGCTGGTATTCGCCAATGGAAACCGGTACCGCATTGGTCTCCAGCGAGATAACGCGTTTCTTCCGCGGTGCGCACACCAAAAGCCGGATGCTAACGAAGATATGTTCGCTACCGTTCCTGTTCGCCTTCCGCAAGGAGGGAAAGAACGCGTGGCTGAGTGTGGACAAGGCGAACGTGGAAGGCTTTACGACAGACCCACTACGTGGCTTTGGCTTCACGGCCGGAGCCTATCAGATGATGTACCAAAACCTCTATGAGGTGTCGTGCCATACGCATTTCGATGCGATGCGTCGCGACCTGCCCGTGCTCTTTATTGCCGGCGAAGACGATCCGGTGGGTGGAGCCAAGGCGGTGGCAGCGTTGGAGAAAGACTATAAGCAACATGGCTTTGCAGATGTCACGAGCCATGTCGTTCGCGGCAAACGCCACGAATTATTCTTTGAGGATGATGCTCGACAAACGTGCATTGTCGTAGGAGAATGGTTAGAAAACAAACTCCAATGAGGACTTTTCTTACGTTATTATTGCTACTGATTACCGCGACGATATTTGAGTTTTGCCAAATGTAACATTGCAAACCATTTGCAGAAAAAAAGTCGTACCTTTGCACAAAATTTCAAAATTGTCAAAGTTATGCACGATCATCATCATCACCATCACGAGGCAGCATCGCCTGCCATGATTACGGTTTGCCTTGTTATTAATCTTGTTTTTGTTGCCATCGGGGGCGTACAGCTTCGATCGGGTAGTGACACTAACCACTTGGGATTGCTCTTTTCTTGGTTTCGCTTATAGGTACTTCCAGTAGTTGCGGGTCTTCTCGTAGTCGTCTTGTTGATTGAGAGCCCCAGCGATGTCAAGCACGGAGTACCACCATTTGCTAGCCGCTTCGTCCCACATATAGGTATGGATTCTTTCACCGTAAGGCCCACCATACAGATAACAAAAAAAGAAGACCTCATAAGGTCTTCTTTGTGGTGCCCGGTGGCGGAGCCTGCCGAGCTTGATGAGGCAACAGGACTTGTGCCGGAGGCCTGCGACTGGAGGGCTTCAGCCCGGAATGGAGCAAACCGTATCCTGCTTCGTTGTCGCTGGTGCGGGCATCCGAGAGGCTTCGACTCTTTTTTGTGTGTTGGGGTGAGCCGTAGGCGAACGTGGGTTTGGCGGTGCGGAGCGTAGAAAACTCGCTTTCGCAAGATCCGCAGCACCAAGGACACAAGACCTCGCAGAGGTCCCCAAACACACAAAAAAAAGAAAGACCTCAATGGTCTTTCTTTGTGGTGCCCGGAACAGGACTTGAACCTGCACTCCTTTCGGAACACGCACCTGAAACGTGCGCGTCTACCAATTCCGCCACCCGGGCATCTGGTAGAGTACCTGACTCGTGGTACTTGATAAAAAAAAGAAGTTTTCACTTCTTTCTTTTGGTGCCCAGGACAAGACTTGAACTTGCACGCCTTAATCGGCACTACCCCCTCAAAGTAGCGTGTCTACCAATTTCACCACCTGGGCTTGATATCCTTATTCTCGTCTCTGGTATTGTGCTGCTTTGGAGCTAGCACAAAGCTTGCGTCGATAATCTGGCCCTCGTTGAAGATCAGTCCCTTTGCATTGAGCTCATCGACAAACTGCTGGAATAGTTTTTCCGACAAACCCGAATCGGACATCTTCTCCGAGAATGCCCAGATCGTCTTCTCGTCAGGAACTTTGTCCCCAGAAGCAAGCCCAAGAAAATCCTTGAAACTCTGGCGATCCGTAATCTGGTATTGCACCTGATGGTCGCTCAAATTGTAGTAATGCTTGATAACCATCACCTTGAACGATTCGTAGTGGAGTGTCCGAATGCTTGCTTTCGAGACCGGAACGGAGAATCGAGCATGCACACTGCATGAACATCATCACTACGTCGTATGGCTTGGCGCCTGCATTCCCGTCTTCGATCTCTCGGTGATCCTTCGGTGATCTCTCGGTGATCCTTCGATGAAACGAGGCCAAAATGGTATCATTCTCCAAATGTTGCGCAAGGCGAGCGAAGAGACTGCTTGCAGGCTCTTCCGTGGTATGCCCACGAGCACCATTGGGTCAATTAAATGATAGCGAGTAACCCAAGCAACATCTTGTAGTAGCAAAACTCATTTTAATATTATCCAGTAACCACCTCTGTCACCTCCATGACGAACGATAATCCCATCCGCTTTCAAGCGATTGATGTGTTTCTGAATAGCACTCGTTGAAATACCTGTTTTTTCTCCTAAAGCTTTTCTTGTGATATAAGGATTATCTTTTATATATCGAAGAATGGTGTCAATCGTTTTCTCGCTTACTTTCTGACCACCTTTCTGACCACCTTTCTGACCACCTTTCTGACCACCATGTTCATTATAGTCCTCAGCATCATCACCATCACTAACATAAACTCCTTCGATACCATCTACAATAAACTTTGGCAATGTCAGAATAAAGCTATCCCAAGGCGTTGAGAAGGCAGGATCGAATCCATCCTTATAGCCCTCATGCTCTTTATAGGCAGAGATGATCTTCTTGAAACCTGATCCTCTACGCTCCATGTATTTCAAGCGGTTGAATACATCCGCCAGAACAGGGTTTCTTCGGCGAGAAGCCATGTTCATCACGTCCATGTCCTTGATAGAACCACCATCCATGAGACCACCAGGTGAGAATATCTCAAGTCGGTTGTCATACATATCAATGTGTACTTCGCTACCCAGTTCTAGATAGTTTCGGTGAATGAGAGCATTTACTAAACCTTCTTCCACAGCACGCTCTGGATATTCTGGGTATTCAAGACGATTGTCGGGGGTCTTACGCCAAGCTTTCTTTGAGTTACGACGCACGAAGTCCATACCTGCTTGCAGAAGCGAAACCAAACTGCCGCTGTATTCCTCATCGTCTAAAGCATCCATCACACCATTTGCCTTGTCCACTCCATTCCAACGAGTACAAAACAAGCGTGAGTGGCGCACAGGAGAATAGTCAGCAAGGAGGGCACCAGCATTAGTCAGTTCGCCCTTCTCGTTGACGATGCCGAACGATTCGTAGTCGCTATCCTCGAACGAGCGGTTAGTGCGTTTGAAGTAGGTGGCCCGCAATACAGTGAACGCCATGTCCTCAAATTTCCAACGAGACACCTGACTGTCATACGACAAATGGGAACCCTTCAACACCAGTTCCTTGTGCTTCGCCACACTTGCCACTACACTCTCATTACCAACACGCACAAAAGCTTGCATCTGGCCATCACCTATGTAATAATAAGGCGTTTGAGCACCAGGCATTACATCAAGTACCACGAACTCCTTATCCTCGCACTTGGCGAACGAGAGTTTGAAGTCTGGTATAGGATCAATGTGACTCTTGATTGCCTCGCTGATTTTTTCCGAATCTCCTTTAGCATCAGTAAGACCAACCAGCGTATCATCATCGGCAATACCCCAGATGAGCTTGCCACCAATGCCATTGGCAAAGGCGCTCACACTCTTGCACCAGCTTTTTGGTCTATTAACCTCCAGAGCTTGCTTCTTATCATATTCTGTTGCTTCGCCTATCAGTTGGCGTATATCATCTATATTCATTATTATCTAGCTAATATTAAATTTCATCATTCCATCCGTACAATCTCCAGTCATAAAAGCAGATGAGTTTTCTCATATACGTTGAATATGAATTCCTTTTGACTAAGAAATCATAGAAATGTCTTTTTATAAAAATCCTAAGATCTTCTAAGTCTTCGTCTCTTACATTGAGATATGGAATTAATACTACCGCTTTCCAAGGAATAGAGTCGTATTTTTTTATCGCATCCCTTAAAGATAAACACTTATCACCTTCAGAACATGATTTGTATGACCGGAAATCATGTAATGACAACAAAGGAATATTTATTCCGAGTTGATTCCCGTCGTAATCACGCTTTGATTGTATTCCGATGTTTGCTAAATATTTGTATATCGGCAAGAAAATCTTCTGGCCACCTTTTCGTATATTTGGAACACTTTTTGTCAATACCTGACTCGCATCTAACTGCTTATCATCAATAATGTCTTCCAACAAGTCAACAGCTTTAATACTGACATAACCAATAGCAGATTTGAACATAGAAACAGCTCCGAAACCATAAACTACCTGTATTTTGCTATTGGCATCAATTTTATTTTCAGGAAGTACATAAAGTTGCTTCTCTGGTTTGTCAGACACAATTATCTCGTAGAATTGTTTTTTGTATTCTCTTAAGAGGTTGGCAGGGATAGACCGTTCATAATTCTTTAGACAATCATATACATCCTTATAACTGTTTGTCTCTATTCTTGTAACCGGCAGAACTATATCATTATAAAGAGTTATCGTATGGTTGTCAATTCTAAACACATGGTCAGCAGAATCCACCCAATCCACGAAGATTAGATTGTCTCGTAATTTATCCAGATTCTTTTTGTCCAGGCAGCAAACTAAAGATTTCAAGATGTCCATAATATTAGCATCCGAGATAGAATACCCCATAAACACTATAGGATGTTCTATGAAAATTGTAATGAGTTTTGCCGCAAGATAGGCATTCTTTTCATTATAACAATCATAATCGGATTCTGTCAAAACCATGCTAGAAGGTTCTCTCATACATCCATGTATCTTATATATCTCTCCAATACTAAATGTTGGAGCAAATATTAATTCCTGTTGCCCTATATATGGCGTAAACTTCGGGAACATACGTTCTGCTGTATCGTCCCAATTTGTTGTAATAATTCCATCAATACAAAGATTCTGTAACATATCTATCTCGTCTTTGTATTTTTCAGGAAAGTCTTCTAAAGATTTTGATTTAAGATATTCTGCGATACGAATCTTTAGATATACACTTTGATCAGAAACTTGGTCAATATATTTAAATTTGGTAGCGTCGTCGTCAGGTAGATTCCAAAACTCGTCTGTCAAATCCTTGGCAATATGGGTCGCTATTTTAGGCAGAGAATCAGTATTTAGAACGGAATAGTACTGATTCATATGTTTGGGAGCAAACTTAGACAACATACCCTTCCAATCAGGTGTGTCAAGATAATGCCTTGAAAAACCTGATCCCAAAAACAAGAATGGGGCATGTCTTTTTGATAATATCTTTTGAACTAATTCTTCCTTGGTCATTGTATATTTTGTTATTATTAGAACTCAATGGTTTCTATTTCAAACTCTCAATATCCACCACATGGAAGTCGTAAACACTCAGACCTTCTGGTTTCTTGTTTATCTTCTCCTGACTCAGTGGAGGGAAATCTTCCGCAGGTTCAAGTTTGAAGTTCAAGCAGAAGTCTTCATGTTGTTTGTCTCTTTGCTTTGGATCTGGATATTGTTTCTTGATTGGAGCAGCAAATCGTCTAGTCATATATCCCTCATGTGGTTCAATGCTTAAGAATGGAGTCCCCACAATTTTGAAGACCTTGTATGTATTCTTATTAGAATAAATCACATGGTTCGATTCTGTAAAGTTCTTCAGATAATGGTTCATATCGTCAGAGACAAATGTGTGGACGCAAAGACCAGTGTCCATCTTGGTCAACTCTTTATCATTGAAGTCAACAGCGACAAGCGCCTTTTCTGTCTTCCTATGTGATGCCAAAGCATATTCTGCAATTTCACTTCCTTTTAAGAATCCAGGTGCTCCAGCATGATCATCCATCCACTTTTGAGTAACTTCCTGATTAGTACTCTTTCGATAGCCAATCTCGTTGTATGTTGCTTTTTCAATCATGCTGTTGACCACAGCTTTCTCAAAATGAGCTTCCTCCCCTATAGAATAGATGATGTAGCTGCCATCAGGTTCTGGATATTCGTGCTTCTCCATCCATTCTTGCGAACGGATCTTGAATTCCTCTATTGGATAAACATGGTAATCAAATTTATCTGCCGAACCAATCTCATATAGTATTAGGTATCTTGCAGAAACGACATTTTCATCTATAACGCCATTGCGATAACCATGTCTATTCACACTTGCACGAATATTATAGCCATTGATCTTTATCCATGTCAACTGATTCTTATCAGTTCTAAATCCACCAATCAGGAACACCTCGTCTGCCATATCGGCAAACTTGAATATCTTGCTTTCCTGCCCCTCGCCATTACCAACGCCTTCGGCCGGTACAAATGTGAGTTCTGCAAACTTGTTGATAACATCACGAGGATCAGTTCCCAAGGCATATTCTCGGATGTTGAAGTCGGTACTCAGGTCTGACAGCAACTTCATGTTGCCCTTAAAATATTCTTGTTTCTTTTCCAACGACAGATACAAGAACTCATTCTCCTTGTACGGACGGAACGCTTTTCCTAACAGTCGGCGGAAGTACTTCTGCTCCACCAATCTGTTCATACGGTCACGCTCTGTTATATCTTCTTCATCCTCATCGTCTTCGTCCATTTCAATTGGCTTCAGTTGCAAAGAGAAGAAACTATATTCTTTCTTGATGTCCTCAATAATACGGTCACGGAACAATGTTCGTGCCTTCAAGCGGAAAGTCTCTTGTGCCAGTACATCTTCACTACCATATACGCTCAGCACATATAGAAAGTTAATATCGTAGTGCTGCAAGAGCAATGTATCACGGTCAAACAGGCGGTTCTCGAAGTGAACCTTCTTTTCCATGTCTCCCTTTACCTCCAGATCATCGTTTTCATAGTTGCGATCTTCCGGCACATGCCCACGGATGAAGAAGTTCGGTGTGATATTATATCCTTCCGTATCGTCATCACGATAAATCAGGTAGTCATCACCAGGTTTCTTCGTCTTCTTACCTGTCTTATCCTTCTGGTTGAACAAGTCAAGGTTTGCCTGTATAACGTTACGGGCGTATGTGTATTGTTTATAGATGGAGTTGCTAGCAGGATTGTTGGCAAGTTTGTAGTACTTTGAGTCTCCAATGTAGAAAATTTCATTCTCATTGTGCATCAGACCATCCCAGGCATAGATGTGATCAACACGCTTACCGTCCGTCTGATCCTTGAGATTCATATCTTCCACTCGCTTGTCTTTCTCACTAAGCAAGTGGTCAATCATTGCCTCGAACACGATATTGAAATCCTTGGCAAGCAGGTGATCTGAATAGTTAGTGTTATTCTGTATCTGACTCTGTTTGCTAAAAAAGTCATAACACAGTTGCCACATCTTCACCTGTTTGTCAGCAAAGTAATTGTGACGTATCTGAATCAGTCGCACCTCACCATAGCCCTCCAGATAGTTGTCGAAGGCATCATCCGTTATCAAAGGGAAGTTGTAGTTGATGTTTACAGGGAAACCGTACCTCACCTGCATGTGGTGCAGTATAGAGAAGAAGATGATGAACAGTTCCTCTTCCAGATTTACCTGTTTCTTTCTGTTTACCACATCAATGTACAGTGGAGTGCCATCTTGAATCAAAGCATGACCCTGGCTGATGGTCTTCGTCCAGTTTATCTTATTGAATCCTGAATGAATATTCTTCAGCACAAAGGTGAAGTAGTTCTGATTCTGTTCATTGAAGCGTTGAAGCGAAATAAGAATATCGAGGAAGGTGTTGTAAACATGCTCACCCGTCATGCTGTCAGATGGAATGTCTCTATACAACAGTATCTTCCTATGCTTATCGTCAGTAGTATTACGGAATACTGCAATGGAACGATAAATCCATACAGACAACCCATAGATGAACTGATATTCATCCATGGTGATCGTCTTGTTATCTAATGCCTCTTGCAGGTCGATGATTGTCTCAGGTGCATACTTGCCAAACACCTTATCATCCTTGTCCATCACCACCTTAGGCAGAAAGAACACCGTATCGTGAATATCGTTGGAGTAGTAATATCCAACCATATCCGTAGAGAAGCTGCCGCCTTGCTCAAAGTTCAGTATCTTTTTGAGCAAAGCTTTCGACTCTTCTGTACTGTATGAATGTTCTTCAATGAATAGTTTCATTTACTTCTTCCTTGTGGGGTTATTCTGTTACTGGTGCTTCTGTTGGTGCCTCTGTAGGTTTTCTGTCCATCACCTTGTCAATGAATCTCTTCACCAGTTTCAAGTCGATTCCTTCTGGATTCTTCTCTTCGTCTGGCTCAATGTTGTGTGGATAGAAGTCATGGAAAGCAAGTCGAGCGTTGCCTTCCTTCTTGAATATGTCACTCTTGAAACCATAGTCCTTGAACACGTCCTGCCACAGGTAGAACACCACTTTGCCCACAAAGGTTTCAGCGGAGATAATTGTATTCTCTTTGTCGTTCTCGTTTGCCTTCTTGTCCGGTTTACAGAAGAAGTACCCGAGTTTCTTGTCCTCACTCTTGGTGGCAACCTCAATCTTCTCGTTGATTTTCTGGATGAAGTCCCACCATGATTCATCAACCTTTTCACCTTCTAGTGTTGTGAACTGAATACGGAAGTTAAGCGGCTGGCCTGTCTCTTTGTCCTTCCCTTCGTTGATACGCACATACTTCCAATCCCATCTGCGTTTGAAGGCTGAGTCTATAGGGAACAACGACTGGTCGCTGGTGTTCATCGTTGCCCAGATGTAGAGGTTTGGAGGCAATAACAGATCTTCTCCTTCTACAACGTTCTTCCATTCAGTTGCTTTGTGTGCAATATCATTCAGTTCATCAGCAATATGGCATCCTAAGTCTGTGTCAGGTTTTATTGGATATCTTGACATGCCTGTTTCGTCATCACGGTCAAGCAACTGGAACAAGTCACCGAAAATCTGGGCACAGTTGCCACGGTTTATCTCTTCAATGACAAGGAATACAGGCTTCTTCTCCCCAATAATATAGTTTCTCCAGGCTTGTATGTATGCTTTTGTGAAAGTCTGTGGTACAAAAGAATATGTAATCTTATCTGATTTTGTAGATGGATTACTTTCATATACAGCCATACCACCACGCAATACGCTGTCGTATGTTGTGTTGTTCTTGTATGCATCAGCGACAAGTTCGCCAATTGTATGCTGTGGTTGCATCTTGACTATACTGTCATGGTAGTCATATCCCATCAGAGTGCTGGCAATGGTCATATTCTTTTTGACTTCAATATATTCCTTGTATTTATCTACAAGACTGTCATAATCAAGAATCACTTGGTATTGTTTTGCTTTTACCATGGTTGGCTTATATGTACCAACAAAGGTTGAGTAGTCGCTATCTGGATGGAAAGTTGTGCGGAAAACGTTATTCTTCTGCTCTTCCTTAGAAGGATAAATTTCCTTTATCTTATCATCTGTACCGAAAGACTTGCCAGTACCAGGAGCACCATAGTATATTTGTTGGAGAGGGAGATTGAGTACCTGAAGTCTCTCGGATTTATCAACACTTTTGTCAATAAAACCTCTATAATACAAGCCAATTTTCTTTCCGTCAGAAAGAACAGCACTATTCGAATTGTTGCCCCAGGTCTTAATTGCCAATTGCGAGCAATTGTCAATGTGTGTTGCGTAGCGAATAGCGAAATCATGAATAGCCAAGGTCAAAGCATCTTTAGGTGCCAGTTTTACTGCTTTTTTCAACAATCTAACCAAATCATCTTCGTTGAGTAACTCAGAATCAAACTGAGTAATGTATCTGCAAACAGAAGGCTCTAGGTATTGAATTTCTACATCAGGTAAATCTGAAGAATCTATTTCAGATATAACCCCTAAATCATGTGGTTTTTCTGGCAACCATACTAGATGCTTTTTTTTATTAACCTTACACCAATAAAATTCAGTAGTGTTTGCAATCAATGCTTCCCATGTCGATCTGGCACTTCCGCTGCCATTAAAAATGCTATCCACAGAAAATGGCTTTCCCTCAATTGCAGCGCTAGCTATAATTGAAAGTGAATCCAAGGTGATACCTGCAGATTTTCGGCTTCCATCCTCCAACATTTTTTCAACATCAATGGTTTTGGAACGTTTATTTACTTGTAATAGAACAGCCTTATTTTTGCCGGGGATAATATAGTCATACCCTTGGTTTTTTGGAAGAGAATCTATCAAATCCAAAAGATGTTCGATAGAGATTTTATTCATGTTTTGTGGAATTTACAAGGTATTCAATTAATGTTTTTGCTACGCCATTGGCGAGAATGAAAGGTACTCCGTTCCCAATCGTTTTGAACGCATCTGTGAGCGTTATATCCATTGGCAATTCGTATTCCTTGGGCAGAGACTGAATCGCCAAAGCTTCTGCAACGGATATACGGCGTGACTTGTACGGATGCACATGTACCTCGTTGTTGCCATATGCAGCAGTCGGGGAATAACGCCAACGATGCAGCCGTTTGTAGCACTTTTTAGCATCATCACCCTCATCTTTGGTGGCAAAGCGTTTGATACCTGCTTTCGGTTGGAAGAACATCTTGCCATTGGGATGGTTGAGAACATCATTCTTGCGCCACCAATATTCTACAGTAAGTTCCTCCGGTAATCCTTCCGGAATGGTTGTGGGAACATCTTCCTGGTAAAGCGAAGTAGTCGGCCAAGGGAGTGCCTTTAGGTCGGCAAGATGACCAACCTTGAATTGATCCCACGGGAAGTTGAGAAGCTCGTGATTCTTATGCTTCAGGCCAAGTTTCTTAATGGTACCTTTGTGGATACCAATCAATATGATACGGTCACGGTCTTGTGGCGCACCGAACTCCAAAGCATTAACGAGTTGCTCCGTCATAGAGTAACCTGCTTTGCGAAACTTCTCTTTCAGTTCCTCAAAAAACTCACGATGGCGTGCTGTACGATACAAACCTTTCACATTCTCAAAAAGGAAGAAATCCGGCTTGATCTTGCAGATAACCTCGGTATAGGTCCCCGACAGTTTACCATTATCACCCTCACGTCCTCGGTTCTTGCCGGCAACAGAAAAATCCGGACATGGAGGGCCACCAATAAAACCCGTTAAATGAGCCGCCTTGGACTCATTAACCATTTCCTTTAGAAGTTGTAACTCATCCGGATTCAGCAATTGGGTAATATCCCCAATATGATGACCGAATTGGGGCTCCTCAATGCCCATCTTCTGACGGGCATAGCGATAAACATCGTTAAATGGCTTATGGAACTCATTCACATAAACCACCTTAAACGGAGAAACCATCTCAAACCCCAGGTCTAAAAAACCTGCGCCAGAGAAGAATGAGAATATATTAATTTGTTCCATATTAAGTTTATGGTGCTTTGCCAAGCATTTGTATTCTATTTAAGTATTACTTTCCAAGATCCATCTTTAAGACAGAATTCGTGTTTCAGGGAAATCTAACAACTTCACATCTCTATAGCCAACCTATGTATGTTTACGCTGATAGGCAGGAATCACAAACTGTGCTCCCTGACTGCCATAGAGTAGTTCAAGCAATCCTACTTTTATTGGTATGTTTTCTTGTTGCATAACTTTAATGTTCATTTACAGTCCTATGAGATCAGTCAAAGACTTCAATGATGTCATCTGGAACAATAACCTCCCAATGGCCTTCTTTCTTTGAGCCAACTCTTTGTAGAAGACCAACTTCTTGAAGAACCTTCATGTCTTTTATGATAGTTCGGGCAGAGGCAGAATTGATTTGTGAAATCTTTTGTGAAATCTTTTGTGAAGTCAGTTCTGGATTTTCCCTAAGGAGGAGTAGTATTTCTTGCTGACGCTCAGTTAATTCTACACCTCGTTCTTTTATGAAATCTTTTATGAAGCGGATATTGACAGGCTTCTCAACATGCGACATGAACTTTTCTCGTTTGATGGTGGCCATAAGACCGCCACGAAGTTTTCTGTCAACTTTTCTATCAACTTTTGATGATTTTCTATCAACCTTTTCGGACACCTCGTCTGCATCATACTCGCAGGCAATGGCTTCAAACTTATCGAATAGGTTCTTTATCTCCTCTGATTTCATAACTCTGTTCCAAACTAGTTTTGTCTAATTTCAATTTTTATTGAAATTAACGAAGAATCAATCATAATATTGTGTGACAAAGGAAATATGTGGTTCCGTCTGTTCCCGACAATCCTCGCCCCCTCACTGTACAAAACTTGTCAATAGTGCAAAGAATCTTTACAGTGGGTGTAAAGAAATCTTACAGTTTTTATGAATCTCATTTTCGGCATAACTCTGAATATCAACAAAAATCATACTTTGGCACGATTCTTGATGTGTAATAGGGTATAGATATTATCACATTGCACTTCTTTGGTGCCTCAAAAAACTATAGAATATCATGATCAAAGTATCTAACCTCAGCAAGGTCTTCCGCACGGAAGAAATCGAGACTACTGCTCTCAATGGTGTATCATTTGAAATCATGGACGGCGAGAAAGATATTACCTCAAGCTACGATAGCTTTGATGACAATAAAATTCTAATTTTGCAATAAAAAGCTGAATTCAAGTTACAAATGCAAATTCGTTTATAAAATGTGTCAATTTAAAATCAAATGCAAAGATACGTTAAATTTCTTGAATAGGAGAAATAAAGTTCAATCTTTTCTATGGCGAGTTTTCAGCATTAAACTAGTTGTAGGTAAGACACCCTTGTCCAAGGTGTGGAAACCAATTCCTTTTGGAATATACTGTCGGTATAGACCATTGGTATTCACGTTGACAACCCTTCCCCAAGAACAGTATAGCTTTATGAAAAATATACTGATATACAGCATCTTCGAAACCTTCTCGTAACGGGAATACTCACAGGCATTGTTGTATATACTTTTCAGTAAAAGTTGAATTTATGAGCTGAACTCAGGAATGATTAGCGGCTGCTTTATCATGCAACAAGACTTGGATGAGACGTCGTATGCCGGCAACATACCCCCCCCCCAAAAAAAAGACGGATCATACCAGCAACCTCAACCCCAAAGGACTGTTCCGGACATAAAAAAAGAAGGCCTTTCGGTCTTCTTTTGTGGTGCCCGGAACAGGACTTGAACCTGCACTCCTTTCGGAACACGCACCTGAAACGTGCGCGTCTACCAATTCCGCCACCCGGGCATCTGGTAGAGTACCTGACTCGTGGTACTTGATAAAAAAAAGAAGTTTTCACTTCTTTCTTTTGGTGCCCAGGACAAGACTTGAACTTGCACGCCTTAATCGGCACTACCCCCTCAAAGTAGCGTGTCTACCAATTTCACCACCTGGGCTTGATTCCTTCTTTCGAAATCGAGTGCAAAAGTACACACTTTTTTTGAATCGACAAAATATTTTTTTATTCACATACTCTTATGTGTTGTAGATTAGCGAAATAATTTTTTGACTTTGCTGGGAAAATGTGTGAATATTCTTGGTGATTTGTATCTTTTTTGACGAAATTCGGGGCTTTTTTGTGCGGCTTTTGTTTGATATATGGGCGTTTTTTTCTTGTTTTCTGGGGCGGATTGTTTCTTGCGAGTATCCTACCAGGGTGCTATCAAGGTCGTAGCAGGCTCCTTCTAGGGCCTACGAAGGGCGGAATTGGATGCTGCCTGCTGTCTGCTCGAGGGGAAAAACAGAGCCACACCCGGTCCTGTCAGGTGGAAGGGGTGTGGCTCTTGGGGTATTCGATCAAGAAGGATTAATCTTCGTCGTCCTCGTCGGCGCCGGGTTTCTTGCCGTCCATGCGCATGAGGAAGTTCTGCACCTCGGTTCGGCTGGAGCCTACCTTGTAGCGATAGGTACCGTAGTCGGCTTTGTCGGTAATGACACGTTTGTCGGCGGGAAGTGCCTTGATCATATCGATCCATTCGCCGTTGCTGCCGTAGATGGTCAGCGACTGGCCGTTGAACTCGTAGGAGAAGAAGTACCAATGGTCGGGGGCGGCCTGTACGTAGAGGTTCAGGTACTGGGCGTTGCCTCGTTTGGTGATCTGGGCTTTCACGCGTACGTTGAGATGAACCTGTTTCTTGCCGATGGCGGCAAGGCCGGCCATACCGTTATAGTGGTAGCCAAGCTCGGGCGTATATTCCCAGTTGATGCCTTCGAAGAGGAGTGTGCTCTCGAACTTGGAGGGCAGCTTCTCGTAGAAGCCTGTGGAGACGTAGGTGGAGTAGTTCTCTTCGCCGGCTTCGGCTCCCATGTAGTAGTCCATCGCGCGACGAACGATATCGTTGTCGGGGTTGGAGGGCGAGAGGCTGAGGTCTTCGCTGATGAGCTGCTGCATGGTTGCCATCACTTTGTCGTCGATGGGGAAGTTGAAACCGAAGATGGAACGCATCGAGATTTCGTCGGACTTCTTGGTGTTCATCTCTGCGGTACCATAGCAGAAGAGGTTCACGTAGTTGTTGCGCATGTTGAAGTTGATGGGGCCTTCGCCGGTGATGGTGCAGGTCTCGGCGTTGAGCGAGAGGTAGCGCTCGACGATGTTGTCCATGTCGTCGAGTTTCTTGTCGGAGGCGATGGTGTAGGTGCGCGAGCCTTTGTCGTAGTAGAGATAGCCGCTAGCACCCATAAGCTCGTTGTCGGCTGCACGTTCGTTGGTGAGGAAGGCGCCGCGAGGTCCGAGGAGCGATGTCCTGTCGATGAGGATAGAGGCTGTGATGCGGTTGCCCTTCCAGTCGGTGGGCACTTCGGGAACGGCCACGCGGATGTTGGAAGGATCGGTGTAGCCCTTGTAGGCGAGCAGGCCAAGCATCTCGGCAGGGCTGCAGCTATGCAGCAGGCGCACGCCGCCGTCGAAGAAGTAGAACTGTTTGTCGCCGCTTACACGAACTTTGCCGGCAAAGCCGAGGGCTTCGTTGAGAGTGAAGTTGGCGCTGTCGGTGATGAAGCCTTCGCCCACGGTAGTCTGGGCAGAGTTGGACTTGATTTCGGAGAGGAAGATCTTCTGCTTCTTCTCGTTCTCATCTACGTAGTCGATGTAGCCTTTGCCGGTGTATTTGTAGCGGCCGTTAACCATCACGTCGGCGTCGTAGATGAGGTGGTATTTGTTGTCGCGGCTGGCGAGTATCTGAGCCTTGTTCATCAGGTTCATGGCGCCGCCCTGGCGGATGTGAAGCGTGTCGCCGCCAGGAGCTACGGCAGCATCGGCGGTGTTGACCATGAAGACTCCGTTGGCTGTGAGCTCGGCTACATTATAATAATAGGTGGGCTGGACGGAGTTCCATTCCAGGCTGTCGCGCTGGGGATCGGTGGAGACGAAGCGTGCGCCAGGCATCGAACCGCGTTCAACACGTTCTTTGAGAGCCAGGGCTCCCATGCCTTGGTCGCTCTCGCTGTGGCTGTCGAGCAGGTCGAGACGTTGTTTGTCCATAGCCCAGGAGAACTTGTCGACATAGGCCAGGTATTTCAGCAGCGGCAGCTCGGTACGTTCGATACGGGGAGCTGTGAACTCGCCGATCTTCTTGTCGTAGTCGACATGCGACTTCATATTGTTTGCCTTGAAGGCGACGACGTCGGTATAGATCGTGCTGTTGAGGATGAAGGTGCTCACGTTGGCGTCCATCTGACGTGGGTTGAGGGTGAAGCGCTGAGAGGCGATAGTGCCTTCGTTGATGTAGAAGGTGCCCTTGGCTGTGGCTCCGGCAGGACGGAGGGTCACCATGCCGCCCAGCTTGGCGTCGCCGCGATACATGATGAATTTGCTGCCGGGCTGGCGCTGTTCGACGCGCATGGAGTCCTCATAGGGATACCAATGCTGGTTGCATCGGCCGTTGGCCATGGCGGGGAAGGTGGCGTTCTCCTTCACGAAGAAGGTGTCGGAGACGGACTTCATGCTGTCGGGCATAAAGACGATGTCCTTGGATTTGATGGTGGCGGAGAGGTATTCCACCTGTCCGCGGCCGAGGAATCCGCGATAGCTCAGGTCGAGGGTCTGGTTGTAGGTTCCCTTGCCGCCATAAGCGGGCAGGCCGCCTTTGGGGGTCTCGCGGACGAAGCCGAGCGAGTAGTCGGGCTGCACCTTGAGGGGCTCGACGATGTCGGGGAAGATGCCGGCCGAGGTGAGCACGCCGTTGAAGGAGAGGCTGTCGGTGGCGAAGTCGACCATGTTTTTCACCACGAAGGGATGGATGGTGTAGTAGAAGCGGTCGCGTTTATAGGTGCCTTTGAAGATGTCTTTCTTGTCGTAGTAGACGTAGCTGTCTTTCTCGGATGTGAAGATAGGATAGTCTTTGTTCTTCTTCAAGCCGCAATGGTTGTCGGGCTTGTCGATCTGGATGTTGCCGGTGAGGCTGTAGAGGGGTGTGCGGACGAGACGTTCTTTCTCGGGGTTGTTGAACATGGTGACGTAGAAGAACATCGAGTCGACGGTGGGGAGCTCGAGGCGGAAGGCGTCGTAGAGGAACTGGGCGTTGGTGACGTAGTAGATGAAACGGCCGGCGTTGATGCGTCCCGAGAACTCGATGTCGCGGTTCTTCTTCACCAGCAGCTCGCCGCCTTTGGGATAGATGATCACCTGCTGGCTGTCGCTGACGCTGAACTGCTTGACGCCATGCATCCTCAGCCCGTTGGAGGAGAGGTCGATGCTGGCGTTGGTGCCTTTGCTGGAGGACTCGAAGTTGATGGCGTCGTAGTCGAACTCGTTGCTCTTGGCGTGAGCCTGGTTGTAGTCGACGAGCTTGTCTTTCACATAGACCTTGCCTTCGCTCTCGTTGAAGGAGACGAGACCGGCGCTGGCTAGGGTGTGAACCATGGCTTTGGCCTGCATGATGTCCATGTGGATGGCTTGGGCGAACTCGTCGATGAAGAAGTCGTAGGTCATTCCGCGCATCTTCATATATTTGTACATCCTTACGGCGGGGCTCACCTCGTCGATGCCTTGGAGCTGGCGGAACTTGGCGGCGCTATAGTAGTTCGACGACTCGAAGGTGGAGAAGGTCTGGTCGCCGCTCTGGCCGAGCATGCTGAAGTCGAGCTTGTCTTTGTCCATCCTCCATACGATCTGCTCGCAGTACATGTCGAGGTTGTGGTAGGTGTTGTTATAAGGGCTGTAGTAGTTGCGCTTGGAGTTGTTGACGAGGGTCACCTGCTTGTCGCTCACGCTGTAGCGTACGGTGATGCCGTTGTTGTAGATAGAGTCCTCGTCGAGGAAGATCTTCACCATGGCGTTCTCCGAGGCCATCTTGCTGGGGGTGATGGTGAATTTGACGGACTGGACGGTAATGAATTTCTTGCCGTTGCGGTAGAAGATCATTGTGGAGGGGTTCTGCGGATCGGAGGTGATGAACTTGCTGCCGTTCATCATGAAGCTGCCGCTATAGTCTACGCCTTTCACGAGCTCCTTGAGCTGGAAGTCTTTCTGGTAGGAGCGGAACTTGGGATAGCTGTATTTCTCGGGTTCCATCTTGGCGCTGAGGGCTTCCTCGACACGTCCCATGATAGGGGAGGAGAAGTAGTTCTTGTTGGTGAACATGACCGAGTCGGCTGTGAATTTGGGGAACTTGGTCACGGCCTCGTAGCGGTTGAGCACAGCCCAGCAGGCGGTGGAGGGGATGCCGGTACGGTCCCAGTTCAGTCGGCCGCCCTGGCCAACCCATTTCTGGTCGAAATAGTAGTATTTTCCGGTGGTTCCGTAGATGGTTCCGTTGTCCTTGTCGCTGCTGTAGTACATCTCGAAGGGCTTGCTGAAGGAGATGATGATCTCCTTGCCTTTCTGCTCGAGGGTGAAGGCTGTGTTGGCCTGAGTCTGCCAGGTGCAGGAGCGGCTCTTGCCGAGGCTGCGGTCCTTGAGGAACTCGTCGGTGAATTCGATGAAGTCGGTGAAGTCCTTGATCTTCTTGTTGCGTTTCTGGATGAACTCGATGCTGGCAATCCATTGCTCGAAGTTCTTGCTGTTGGGCTGCTGGCTCCAGAAGGTGCTGGTGGTGCTGAGGAAGTTATACACGTCGGGCAGCTGGCGCACCTTGAGTTTGGCGAGGGTGTTGCAGATGCCTACCATGCGGTCCTGCAGGGCGGCGTCCATCTGGCCGTAGGCGCTGGTGAAGCCGCGCATGACTTTGGCGTTGTCCGACTGCTTCTCCTTGTCGCTGGTGGCTTTGTTGAGGTATTCCAGCATCTGGGTGGAGAGGTCCTCGCGGTTGAATTCGATAACGGTAGTCTTCTGTGCCGTGGCGACGGTCATCGTGAGGCAGCAGAGAAGGGTGATTATAAGTGATTTAAGTTTCATAATCAATACTATTTCTAAGATGCAAAGGTAGCACCATTTATTTAATATTCGGTACCCCTGCGCGAGAAGTTATCAAATGCGCTTTGTTGAAATGTGTGTCTCTTCCCTTCCGGGCATCCCTCTCGTCCCAGGCAGCAAGCCTGCATCGAGCCTGCATCTGGGTAGCATCCTCGCTGCATCCTCCTACTTAAAGGGACGTTAAAGGGATGTTAAAGGGACGTTAAAGGGACATAATGGCCGAAAAGTCCCTTTAAAGTCCCTATAAAGTCCCTATAAAGTCCCTTTAACCCCTAGGATGCAGCGAGGATGCAGCGAGGATGCTACCCAGATGCATAGGGTTATGCTCCGGATAGAGGGTAGGGAAAAAGAGGGGGGATTGCTAGGCTTCGTCCGCCTTGGGTTCGACGCGTCTCACCACGAGGATGCTCAGCTCGTAGAGGAGCCATAAGGGGAACACAACCAGCATCATAGTGAAGGCGTCGGTGCTAGGTGTGATGAGTGCTGCGAGGCACATGATGGCCACGATGGCCACCTTGCGGTAGCGGCGTAGGAAGGCCGACTCCAGCACGCCGATCTTCCCGAAGAAATAGGCCACGATGGGCATCTCAAACACCAGTCCCAGCATGAAGCAGAGCGTGAGGAAGGTGCTGATGTAGGAGTTGAGCGAAATCTGGTTCGCTACCGAGCTGCTCACCTGGTAGTTGCCGAGGAAATTGAGTGTCAAAGGGAAGATGATGAAATAGCTCACGGCTACGCCGAGGAAGAAAAGCAGCACGAAGCTCAAGGCGCCGGTAACGGCAGGCTTGCGCTCCTTGGCGTAGAGGGCGGGCTTGACGAAGAGCCAAAGCTCGAGGATGATGTAGGGGAAGGTGATGATAAGTGCCACAACGCCAGCCATCTCCATGTGGATCATGAACTGCGACGAGAGGTTGATATTGATCAGCTCCACCTCGTCGATGACTGGCGTCAGCCCAGGCAGGTTGAGCCCTGCGGCCAACGAGGCGAGAAGCCTGTAGGTGACGAAATCCTGGCTCAAAGGCGCCAGCACAACGCCGTCGAACAGCCATTCCTTGCAGCAGAACGCCACCACGGCAACGCCGACAAGCAACGCCAGCGAGCGCAGGATTGCCCATCGGAGCACCTCGAGATGCCCCCAGAAGGAGTTGTCGGTCTGTGTGTTGGCCATGAGAGGAATGATCGTGAGAACTTTTCCCGGAGCCGAAACGGCAGGCTCAGTTGTCGGCTGGCCGACGATGGGCCGCCTGTTGTCGCGTTTCGGGGGAAAAGACGAGAAAGGGAGAATGGTGTAAAATGTGCGTGCTCAGAAGATTATTTCTCTTCCTTCTTCTCCTCTTCGGAGACTTTCTTGATCTCGTCCTCAACCGAGTTCACGGCATTCTTGTATTCCTTCACGCCCTTGCCGAGGCCTTTCATAAGCTCGGGGATCTTCTTGCCGCCGAAAAGGAGCAGGACAACAATAAGGATAACAATAATCTCGGTGCCGCCAATGTTAAGTAATGTCATAATATCGTCAGTTTTTTTATAGGTTTCAAACAAAGGTAAAGCCAGGCCGGTCTTGAAGGAGTTTGGTTAAAACTCGGGGCAAGACGAAACTGCTCCGGCAATACAATACAGGTTCATTTTCAGTCATTAACAATCGCGGCAGGAGGAAGTCGCCACGATTGCCAATAGTGCAAAGATACAACCATTATTTGGATTAGCAAAACATTTTATTTGGGCATGTCGTTTTTTTTTAGTATCTTTGCCTTTCGTTAACCACGGCGATTTTGCGGTGGTTGGCTGTGTAAACAGAATAGAGACAAGTCGTTAAAAGAATTATTAATATTAAAACATAAACATCATGACTAGCTTATTAGTATTACTCGAGGCCGTTGCAGGTCTTGGTTTAGGTTACCTTGGCGCTGGTATCGGCGCAGGTTTGGCAGCTATCGGTGCCGGTCTCGGTATCGGCAAAATCGGCGAAGGCGCTATGGAAGGTATCGCCCGTCAGCCCGAAGCAGCCGGCAACATCCGCAGCACTATGATCATCGCTGCCGCCCTCGTTGAAGGTGTTGCCTTCTTCGCAGTTGTCGTCTGCCTGCTCATCGCCCTGAAATAACATCCGGTTACCGCAGTCCCTGGAGGAAGGGAGCCTGGCAGCTGAGCGCCGCCCCCTTCCTTATGGGACAAACCAACGCTCTCACCTTCAAAACACGAAACTGTTATGAACAATCCGTTAATCAATCCTGGTCTGGGTACTTTTGTGTGGATGCTGGTTGCTTTTGGCATCCTCTGCTTCATCCTCATCAAATGGGGTTGGCCCATGCTCCTCGGCCCTCTCAAAGCCCGCGAAGAGGCTATTCGTGAAGCTCTCGGCGCCGCCGACAAGGCCAAAGAGGAGATGAAACAGCTGCAGAGCCACAACGAAGACCTCCTGAAAGAGGCCAAGCACGAGCGCGACGAGATGCTGCGCAACGCCCGCCTCACCAGCGAAAAGATTATCGAAGACGCCCGCGTGAAGGCTGCCGCCGAGGCCGACCGCATTGTGGAGAGTGCCCGCGAAAACATCAACTACGAGAAACTCAAGGCCATGCACGAGCTGAAGAACCAGATCGCCAACCTGAGTATCGAGATTGCAGAAAAGCTGATAAAGAGCGAGCTCTCCGACAAGCAGAAAGCCAACGAACTCATTGACAGAGAACTGAAAGACTGTCAGCTGTAACCGTCGATAGCGAGGTGGCGGGTCGCCCTCTTTCCTCCGGACGAGAGCAGCCGCCAACGCGTAATTCCTAACTGAAGAAATGTCCGACTACAAAATCAATACAAACTACGCCAAAGCCCTCTTCTTGCTGGCATCAGACATGCAGCAGCTCGATGCTGTGATGTCGGATATGCGTCTGGTGAACGAGGTCTGCCGCGAAAACCGCGAGCTGGGCGTAGTGTTCAACAACCCCGTCATCCCCGAGGGCAAGAAGGTGGCTATCCTTGACGACCTCTTTGCGAGTCATCTCTCACAGCTCTCGATGGCTTTCATGCATTTCGTGGTAAAGAAACGTCGCGCCATCAACCTGCGCGGCATCAGCAACGCCTATATGGAGATGCATCGAAACGCCAACAATGTGATACTCACCGACCTGGTGACCGCCGTGGAGGCTGACGAAGAATCGAAGGCCGAGGTCACGAGGCTGGTGGCGGAATATACGGGCAAGAATGTGGAACTGCAGTCCCGTACCGACGACAAGATGCTGGGCGGCTTCTGTATGCGCTTCGACAACAATATGTACGATGCCCGCATCCGCACCAAGATCATGAAGCTGCGCCAGGAGTTCGAAAAGAACATCTACGAGAGCAAACTATAGCCATAACCAACGCCAAAAGAAAAAACAGATTATGTCAGAAATAAAACCTGCCGAAGTATCGGCGATATTGAAAAAACAACTGGCCGACGTTGACCTGGAGGTCTCGCTCGAAGAGGTGGGTACCGTGCTCACCGTGGGCGACGGAATCGCACGTGTTTATGGCCTGAACAACGCCCAGAGCGGCGAGCTCGTAGAGTTCGCTTCGGGCGAGCAGGGCATCGTGCAGAACCTCGAGGAAGATAACGTGGGTGTGGTGATGCTGGCAGAAAGCAGCACCATCAACGAAGGCGATATCGTAAAGCGAACCAAACGCATCGCCTCCGTCAAGGTGGGCGAGAGCTTGGTTGGTCGCGTCATCAACACCATCGGCGAACCCATCGACGGCCGTGGCCCTATAGCTGGCGAACTCTATGAGATGCCGCTCGAGCGCAAAGCTCCTGGTGTCATCTACCGTCAGCCCGTAGCCCAGCCTCTCCAGACCGGTATCAAGGCCATCGACTCGATGATCCCTATCGGACGTGGCCAGCGCGAGCTTATCATCGGCGACCGCCAGACCGGAAAGACAGCCATCGCTATCGACACCATCATCAATCAGAAGAATTTCTACGATGCTGGCGACCCGGTATATTGCATCTATGTAGCCTGCGGGCAGAAAGGCTCCACCGTAGCCAATCTGGTGAAGAACCTCGAGGAGAAGGGCGCCATGGCCTACACCATCGTGGTGGCCGCCACCGCCTCCGACCCTGCCGCCATGCAGTACTACGCTCCCTTCGCCGGCGCAGCTATCGGCGAATATTTCCGCGACACAGGCCGCAACGCTCTGGTCATCTACGACGACCTCTCGAAGCAGGCTGTGGCCTATCGTGAGGTTTCGCTGCTCCTCCGTCGTCCCCCCGGACGCGAGGCCTATCCCGGCGACGTGTTCTACCTCCACTCGAGACTCCTTGAGCGCGCAGCACGTATCATCCAAAACGACGAGATCGCATCGCAGATGAACGACCTCCCTTCCTGCCTCAAGGGCAAAGTGAAAGGTGGCGGCTCTCTTACCGCATTGCCTATCATCGAAACCCAGGCTGGCGACGTCTCGGCCTATATCCCGACCAACGTGATATCCATCACCGACGGACAGATATTCCTTGAGACCAACCTCTTCAACTCGGGCGTCCGTCCTGCTATCAACGTCGGTATCTCAGTGTCCCGCGTAGGTGGCAAGGCTCAGATCAAGAGTATGAAGAAGATTGCCGGTACCTTGAAACTCGACCAGGCTCAGTATCGTGAACTGGAGGCTTTCTCTAAGTTCGGTTCCGACCTCGACGCCGCTACCAAAGCCGTGCTCGACAAAGGTGCCCGTAACGTGGAAATCCTCAAGCAGCCCCAGTATAGCCCAATGCCTGTGGAGGATCAGATCGCAATCATCTTCTGCGGCACCAAGGGCCTTCTGCAGCACGTGCCTCTCAACAAGGTGAAGAACTTCGAGAGCGAGTTCCTTTTCTTTATGAAGAAGAACCATGCCACCGTTATGGAGAATCTACGCAACGGCAAGCTTGTAGACGAGGATCTGGCAACATTGCGTCAGGTGGCTGAGGAGATGGCCGCTAAATTCTGATAAAGGCGAGTTGAGAATCGAACAGACAGTATTATTCTAAATCCTAACTCCCGACTGAATTATGGCTAACCTCAAAGAAGTCCGTACCCGCATCGCCTCTGTGAGCAGCACTCAGCAGATCACTTCTGCCATGAAGATGGTGTCGGCTGCCAAGTTCCGCAAAGCGCAGAACGCCATAATAGGCATGCGCCCCTATGCTGCGCAGTTCAACGAGATTATCGGCTCCATAGGTACCAACGACGGCGTGCAGACACCCTATCACGATATCCGTCGAGCCGACAGAGTTCTGATTGTTGTGGTCACCTCAAACAAAGGTCTCTGCGGCGCTTTCAACGCCAATATCATCAAGCAGGCGTCGGCGCGTGTGGAGTATTATCGTGGCGAGAAGGTTGAGCATCTCAGTATGATAACCATCGGCAAGAAAGCCACGGAGTTCTTCTCAAAACAGGCGGACCTGGTAGAGGAGAGTCACGACAATCTGTTGGACGCTCCCTCCTTCGAGAATATCTCGGCGCTCTGTGAGACGATCATGCAGCGTTTCTGTCAGAAACAGTACGACAAGGTGGAGATTATCTACAACCAGTTCAAGAACTCCATCCAGCAGATACTCTCTACTGAGCAGTTCCTTCCTGTCATCCCTAAGAGCGAAAAGATAGGAGAAAGACAAGAGAACAGCGATTTCCTCTTCGAGCCAGACAAGGAGACACTTCTCCGAGAGATGGTCCCTATGGCTCTACGCTCGGATTTCTATCGTATGATCCTCGACTCCCTGGCTGCCGAGCATGGCGCACGAATGACCGCGATGCAGAAAGCTACCGACAATGCGACCGAACTGTTGAAGGACCTGAAGCTCTCCTACAACAAAGCCCGTCAGGCCGCCATCACCAACGAGATTATCGAGATAGTGAGCGGCAGCGAGGCCTTAAAGTCGTAGTTTTGTTGCGTTAAGGAGGCATTTATGTCTATCATGAACGGACACGAATATTGATTCATAAATTATAACAATAACTAACACATGGAAAAGAAACAATCCTACACATTGCCTATCGTGGTGATGTTCCTCCTTTTCTTCTCGATTGCCTTCGTGACCAATTTTGCCGGTTCGATGGGTGTAATTGTAAAGAACCAGTTTAGTGCTAGCAACGCGCTCTCCCAGCTGGGAACGTTGGCAAACTTCATCGCCTATGCCTGCATGGGTATCCCGGCCGGTCTCATTCTGCGTCGTAAAGGCTACAAATTCACCTCTATGGCTGCTGTCATCGTCGGCTTTATTGGCGTGACCATCCAGCTCTGCAGCGGCTTTGCAGGATCGTTCCTCATCTATGTCATCGGCGCTCTGGTTGCCGGTTTCTCCATGTGCCTTCTGAATATCGTTGTCAATCCTATGCTCAACACCCTTGGTGGTGGCGGTAACAAGGGCAACCAGCTCATCCAGATCGGTGGCTCTTTTAACTCCGTGGGTGGCACTATCGCTCCTATCCTCCTGGGTTACCTCATCGGTGGTGAGACAGCAAAAGCTACCGTGAGCGATGCTGCTCCTGCGCTCTATATCGCTATGGCCATCTTCTTTGTCGCTGGTGTCGTTATCATGTTCACCACCATTCCCGAGCCTCATATGGAGACTCCCGAAGAAAAGGCTGCACGCAAGAGCGGAAAAGAGAAGACTAACCTCTTCTCGCCTCTCCAGTTCCGTCATTTCCTCCTTGGCGCTATCGCTATCTTCTTCTATGTCGGCGTCGAAGTAGGGACCCCCAACACCGCAAACCTCTACCTCTCAGAGCAGAGTGGCGCCAATATCGCCGGCTGGTTTGTAGGAGCTTATTGGTTCCTCATGATGTGTGGCCGTCTCATAGGTGCCGCTATCGGTGGCAAGGTATCGAGCAGAGCGATGCTCACTTTCGCTAGCTCTCTCGCTATCCTTTTCATCCTTTGCTTCATCTTTATCCCCGAGAGCGTCATGTTCGCCTTCCGCGATACCCAAGTTCCTGTCAAGGTTTGTTTCATGACTCTTACGGGTCTCTGCACTAGTGTGATGTGGGGTGCGATCTTCAACCTCTCTACTGAAGGTCTTGGCAAGTATACCTCCCTCGCCAGCGGCATCTTCATGGCTCTCGTTTGTGGTGGTGGTATTATCCCCTGGCTGCAGAACCTCATCGCAGACAGCGTTGGATATATCAGCAGCTACTGGGTAATTATCGCCGGCTTTGCATACATCCTCTTCTACGCGCTTGTGGGTAGCAAAAATGTCAACAAAGATATTAAAGTAGACTAGTATTTTCTGTTATCATATACTTGGCGTCGTGTCGATCCTCGTTGATCAAGAGGTCGATACGACGCCATTCGTTGAAACTTAACTATAACGATCTAACCATGCAACTCCTCCTCGCTTCCAAATCGCCTCGCCGTCGCGAACTGCTTTCCTCTATCGGTTATCCTATCCGATTTGTGGACATCTCTGTGGATGAAAAGCTGGATTTTCCAGTCCCTTCAGACAAAGTGGCTGAAACACTGGCTTTGTTAAAGTCGGACGGTTTCTCGACAGATCTCTTGAATGAGGATGATGTGCTTGTGACTGCCGATACTGTAGTAGTCCACAACGACTTCGTATTAGGAAAACCGAAGGACGCACAAGATGCAAGAGAGATGCTACTCGCTCTTTCGGGAGATAAGCACCAGGTTTATACGGGTGTCTGTCTGAAGAGCAGAGAGGGTCGGAGTCTCTTTACAGAGAAGACTGACGTTTGGTTTAAGGAACTATCTGTAGAGGAGATCGATTACTATATTGACAACTACAAGCCTTTTGATAAGGCAGGAGCCTATGGTATCCAGGACTGGATCGGAATGATAGGTATCAGCAAGATAGAGGGCTGTTACTATAATGTCATGGGCCTTCCTATGGCCAGATTATATAAAGAACTGCATCAGTTGGTGGGAAACGCTGGCGAGTAGGTCAATCTCCGGTCCAGGTGTAAACGAAACTGTCGTTCATCGTGACATCAAGATAGTCAAGTGCTACGCGCAGACGTTCTACGATCTTCTTTTCGTCAATGCCGTCGATGGAGTCAACTAAGTCTTTGACATTCTTAGGGCTTTGCATAAGGCTCTCGCGGATCTTTCGGTCAATAACGCTAGGATCAACAGGCTTGGCTCGTTTCTGTCGGCAGACATCGCATACCTGACATTCGGGCGAGTTCATGTCGTCAAAATACTCCGATAACTGCTGGCTGCGGCATCGCTGGGTGTTCTTCACATAGGCAACAATGTCGTTGATTCTTCTCTTGGAGGATTCCTTCAAGGTGGAATAGTTTGCCTCGACAAGATATATCTCCTTGTCGTTGACACGTGGAGCGAGAAAAACAATCTGGGGGGAGGTTGTTCGTCTCTTGTAAGAGATGATTCCTTCCTTGTCCATCTGCTGTAGGATAGGCTCGATTGTCTCAACTGCTGTGTTCATGTGTCGGGCTATCGAATATTCTGAAACTGGAACAAACTCGGAATAGACGCCCGAGTAGTCGCGCTGGATGCAGTTCAGGATAGCAGCGTAGCGTCTGTTTTCTACCTGTATCTTGTAGATCTCTTGCTTTGATATGGGGATGAAAATCAGCGAAGAGGAGTCGTCGGACTCCTGCAAGGCTAGAAGGCCCTCGTGCTCTAGCAGCCTCAGAGATGAGTATACCTCCATGATGCGGAAGCCATAGTTGTTAGAGAATCCTGTGATATCGAAGTCAAAAGACTGGCCCATACCCGTCCCGATAGGCAGGCGGAATGTGTTGCAGAGAGCCTTATATACGTTGCGAATCGTATATAGTTCGGGAAATGTCTGTTGCTGGCTCTTGTTCAGGGTGTCGATATCGTCCTCGTCATATAGCAGTACGGCGTAGGCTGTCTTCCCGTCTCTTCCCGCTCTCCCAGCCTCTTGATAGTAGGCTTCCAGCGACTCGGGTAGGTTGAGATGGATGACGAAGCGCACATTAGCTTTGTCTATACCCATTCCAAACGCGTTTGTGGCGACCATCACGCTATTGTTGCTGTTGGTCCAGGCCGCTTGCTTGGCGTCTCGTTCTGTGATTCCGAAACCGGCGTGATAGGGCTCTGCGGTAATGCCACTGTTGTTTAGGAACTGAGCGATGTCGACGGTCATCTTCCTGTTTCGTACGTAAACGATACCGCTGCCGCCAACCTTCTGGATAATCTTCAGCAGCCTTCTGTATTTGTCGGGCTCGAAGAGAACCATGTAGTTGAGGTTCTCCCTATAGAAAGACTTGCGGAAGAGTCTGCTTCCGGTCTTGAACTGTAGGCTTTGTTGGATATCTTTAAGAACGACAGCTGTTGCTGTAGCGGTCAGAGCCAAAACGGGGGTATGGGGGTGGTAGGCTCTGATTTTGCCGATTTCCATATATGGCGGTCTGAAGTCGAAGCCCCATTGGGAGATGCAATGTGCCTCGTCGACGGCGATGAGGGAGAGGTTCATCTGTTTCAGGTGATCCAGGAATGTGCGGCTCTTGAGTCTCTCGGGAGAGACGTAGAGGAGTTTTGTGTCGTTGTATATGCAGTTGTTAAGCACCAGCTCTATCTGATAGCGGTTCATTCCCGATACGAGATAGGAAGCCTTGATGCCCAACCGCTGGAGCAGGTGCACCTGATCTTTCATCAATGCGATGAGGGGAGAGATAACGAGGCAGACACCTTCTTTCGCCATTGCTGGAATTTGATAGCACAATGATTTTCCGCCGCCTGTAGGCAGTAGTGCAAGAGTGTCGGTTCCTTGCAGCACTGAGGAGATAATCTCCTCCTGCAGGGGACGGAAACTATCGTAGTTCCAGTAGTGTTTGAGTATTTCGCGAGGTGTCATAGCTGGTTAAATAAGCCCCACACCTATGGTGCGGGGCTATGGGTATGGGTGGTCCTTCTTTCTCTGCCGCAAGGGGGAGGAGAGAATGCTGAGGATGTGTTATCGGATCAAGATGACGTTACCTTTGCGGGTGACGATGTCGGTAGTGTTGGGGCGACGATAGGTGCAGGAGTAGATATAGACGCCTTCTGTGCAGTATTTGCCTTTGAACTTGCCATCCCATTTTGCGTTCTGGTCGGTGCTGTAGAACACCAGTTCGCCACCGCGGTTGTAGATGAACATGGAGTAGTGCTCCAGCACGTTTTCGGTTATCACGCCGAAGGTGTTGTTCATGGGGAGGGTAGGAGTGATTGCGTTGGGGAACCAGAGGGAGAAACGGTGTACGGGCACGTAGAAGGAGGTGTCGGAGGAGCAGTTCAGCTGGTTGTAGCTGGTGAGACGCACCTGGATGGAGTCGTTGGAGATGTTGGAGAAGGTGTGGACAATCTCACGTCCGGTTTGAGAGCCGTCACTTTCGAAATCCCAACGGGAGGCGACGCCATACTGCGACACGTCGCTGAATGAGATATTGGGGTCTTCGGAGTCGACAAAGTTGGGACTCATCTCAAAGGCAATTACGGGATAGGGATAGACTGTGATGGTTTTGGAGAGGATGGGGCTGTTACAGCCGTTGAGGCCGTGGCCGATCATGTTGTAGGTTGTTGTAACCTGAGGGGTGACAGTGATTTCGTTTAGGCTGTCCTGTCCGGCGAGGGATGCGTCGGGAGGATTGGCGGTCCAGGTGAAGTAGGAGGCCTGGGTTCCGGTGAGGGTTGCGCTGTGACCTTTGCAGATCTCGGTTACGGGAACGGTGAGTTTGGGGTCAACAACGGAGATGTGCAGGCTGTCCCAGGAGAAGCAGCCGTTCTGATTGGTCACTTTCACATAGTACCATTTGTCGGCCTGAGGTGCGTGGCGCATGGTCATGCCGGTCATGAAGGGTGTTCCTGTTCCTTTGGTGTGGTACCAGTCGAATGTGCAGTCTGTGGCTGTGGTGTTGACATGGATTATTGCTTCGCTTCCGATGCAAACTACGGTGTCTCCGTCGAGAGTGAACACGGGATAGTCCTGAGCGTGGACCACGAAGGTGACGGTGCTGTCGCAGTAGAGTGTCACGAGCTCGCCGGTGCCGGTGGTGTCGGCGCGGTAGCCTACTTCGCTGTGGGTTCGGAGCTGAACGGTGGTGTTGCGCCAGAAGGTCCAGTAGATGATGTTGGTGTCGGTGACGATGGTGGTGTCGAGCTGGCCTACAGAGTCAAAGATGTGCCATTCGTGGAAGATGGCGTCCTGGCTGAGGTCTTTCATCCAGATGGTGTCGCCGAAGCAGATATTGTCGCGTTCGATGTCGTAGACGGGGCGGATACGGCCACGGGAGCGGATGTTCACGGTTTTTTCGTTCCAGCATGTGCGGCGGCTGCCCTCGGTGACGAAGGAGTGGGTGCGCAGGGTGACGCAGTGTTCGCCTTCGTTTTCGAAGGTGTAGTTGGAGATTCCGGCGGTGTCAACAAATGCGGGGGCGCCGGTAGGTGTGGGGGTCTCGTAGAAAGACCAGATGGAGAAGGAGGTGTCGACTTTGTTGTTGTCGTCGTCGTTGGTGAAACGGACCTCGCTTATGTCGCGAACCTGGACGTTGTTGTCGCAGTTCATATTGGTGTCGATGCTAAGGGTGGGTTTCATACTTCCCACATTGGTGTAAAGCTTGGAGGTTACACGTTTGTCGGGTTGGTTTTGGTTCATCAGGGACTGCATCTCGCACTTGATGGTGGTCTGGTTCAAGGTGTCGCCGTTGTAGGCGTTGATGAAGTGGGGCACGTTGACCTGGAGGATGGAGTCGGTGGCGCCGGGGATGGGCACATAGCTGGAGTCGGCATTTCTTGCGATACCCGAGAGCACGCCGGTCTTGCTGCGATACCATTGGTAGGCAATCAGGCCTTTGGGAGCCTTCACTTCTGCTACTTGTTCGGTGCTGCCGGCTGCACATCCGTTGGCAACGAGGGCCATGGGCTGGCATTCGCCTGCCACGTAGGAGCAAGCATAGTGGGCGGTCATGGAGCAGTCGCCAGCAGAGATCTTGAGGCGGATGGTCTGGTAGAGGTATTTGTAAAGGTCGATAATAACTTTCTTCCAGGGAAGGTATACGTTCACACCGTATGTGTAGCCGGTGTATGAATGGGTTCCGGTTTCGGCAAAGTAGAAATTGTAACCGCCAGCAACGCTAAGGTCGTGGTCTGTTGAGGAAAGTGGGGAGGGCTGCACGTAGCAGAGCGTGTCTCCTCCGATGTGGGTCCAGCTGCTTCCGTTCTGTTTCTCTACCAGGATGGCAAACTCGGGATTTTGGGCGGCATTGTGCTGCCCGTTCTCGAGGGACATGGCGAACCATAGGGTAACCAGCGCGTTGTTGGGGGTGACGTAGAGCTGGTAGGTCAGCGCTTCGGCTTCACCATAGCCGCAATAGTTGCCTAAGCGTATGGAGGAGGTGTAGGAGGAGTCGAGGGTGTAGCTGGTGCCGTTGGTGTAGACGGCGGGGGTATAGGTCAGGCGGTTCTGGGTCTCGGGGTCAAAGCCGCGGCCTTTGATGACGAAACGGTTGGAGTTGTCGGGCTGGTTGGCGTAGTTTCTGCTCAAACCTCCTCGGCAAGAGCTACCTTGTGTAGTGACTTGGGTTGCAAGCTGGCTGGCAGCCACTGTTGTACTTCCATTGAACAGGGGGATGTTGTTGCACGTGCTGGCTTGGGCAGCCTTCGAACCGATGTATCCAGTCCATTGTGTGCGACCTTCACCGCCGGTGAGGGTGAAGTTGGTGGGGTTCTTCAGACCGAGGCAAGCCATGTTTTGAGCCTTTGCTCCTGTGATGATGCAGGCCATGAGTGCGAGGAAGAGTGCAATCCGTTTCTTCATTGGTAGAATTATTATATTAGATACTTTTCTTTTTTCAAGAGAGGTCTTATATGCAGATTTTTCTGCCCTCTATAATATAGACGCAGAAAAACCTTTTTTGTTGCACGCCCTGCATACTTTTATGCAAAAAGGATGCAGAAGGTGAAAAAGAGTAAGTGTGGAGGTTTTGTTCTCCACACTTACCTATGGTTGACAACTATTCGTTATCTTTCTTTTCGAGTTCCTCTTTGAGGTTAGCGAAAACGTCACCGAGAGTGGTCTTCTCTAAGGTCTCGTTAAGTTTCTTAACGTTGTTCTTAGCCTTGCGATCCTTCTTCTCGTCGTCCTCAGCCTTAGCCATGTCAGCACTCATGTCCTGGTTCATAGCGGTGTGGGAAACGATGATTTTCTTGCTATCCTTGTTGAATTCGATAACTTTGAATTCGAGGGTCTCGTCGAGGCGAGCCTTGCTCTTGTCCTCTTTTACGAGATGACGCATGGGAGCGAAGCCTTCAACGCCATAAGGAAGGGTTACGGTAGCACCCTTGTCGTTGATAGCGGTGATAGTGCCCTTGTGTACGGAACCAACGGTGAAGAGGGTCTCGTAAACATCCCAAGGATTCTCTTCGAGCTGCTTGTGACCGAGGGAGAGACGACGGTTTTCGGCATCGACTTCGAGAACGAGAACTTCGATCTTGTCGCCGATCTTGGTGAACTCTGCGGGGTGTTTGATCTTCTTGCTCCAGCTGAGGTCGCTGATGTGGATGAGACCGTCAACGCCTTCTTCGAGTTCAACGAAGATACCGAAGTTGGTGAAGTTGCGAACAGTAGCGGTGTGCTTGCTGTTTACGGGATATTTCTCAACGATGGACAGCCAAGGATCGGGCATGAGCTGCTTGATACCGAGGCTCATCTTGCGCTCTTCGCGGTTGAGGGTGAGAACAACAGCTTCTACTTCCTGACCAACCTTGAGGAAATCCTGAGCGCTGCGGAGGTGCTGGCTCCAGCTCATCTCGCTGACGTGGATGAGACCTTCAACGCCGGGAACTACCTCTACGAATGCACCGTAGTCGGCGAGGACAACTACCTTACCCTTAACGTGGTCGCCTTCCTTGATGTTAGCATCGAGGGCCTCCCAGGGGTGAGGAGTGAGCTGCTTGAGACCGAGGGCGATACGACGCTTGGTCTCGTCGAAGTCGAGGATAACGACATTGATCTTGTCGTCGAGGTGAACGATCTCTTCGGGATGAGAGATGCGGCCCCAGCTGAGGTCGGTGATGTGGATGAGACCATCTACGCCACCGAGGTCGATGAATACGCCGTAGGAAGTGATGTTCTTAACAACGCCTTCAAGAACCTGACCCTTCTCGAGGTGGGAGATGATTTCGGCCTTCTGGGCTTCGATTTCGTCCTCGATGAGAGCTTTGTGGGAAACAACAACGTTCTTGTATTCGTGGTTGATCTTAACAACCTTGAATTCCATGTTTTTGTCAACAAATACATCGTAGTCGCGGATGGGCTTAACGTCGATCTGCGAGCCGGGGAGGAAGGCTTCGATGTTGTCGAAAACGGTAACGATGAGACCACCTTTGGTGCGGCTCTTGACGTAACCGGTGATGATTTCCTGGCTTTCGTAAGCTTCGTTAACGCGGTTCCAGGATTTCAGTACGCGAGCTTTCTTGTGGCTGAGGAGGATCTGGCCATTGGCGTCCTCTTTGCTCTCTACGTAAACTTCAATCTTATCGCCAGTCTTGAAATCGGGGTTGTAGCGGATTTCGGAAACGGGGATAACACCGTCGGATTTGAATCCGATGTTTACTACTGCTTCGCGGTTGTTAACAGATACGATGGTACCTTCGATAACGTCCTGCTCGGTGAGCTGGTTGAAGGTCTGGTCGTAAGCTTCGCTCTGCTGTGCGTTAGCTGCGAGGGTTTCGCTCTTGCTTTCGAGTGCGGTCCAATCGAAATCTGCTAAAGGTTGTACATTCTTATAATCCATTATATGGAGTTGGGTTTTTGTTAATTGACTGCTTACTCAGTCGGGTTAAACATTATTTAAATTGCTGTGGCTTATTCCGTTAGTAAGCACGGGGCACACGGCAACATTCATGCAAAGATACGAATGTTTTTTATATTAGACAAATTTATTTTATATATTTCACCTCCTTAGGCAAAGTACCTGTCTGAGGAACAACCGTAGAGAGACCGAAACAACAGCAGATGGAAGCCGGAAAACTGCTACGCGGCTGCCTCGCTCTTGCTCCGGACCAGCGTCCACATTATACCTATATGGTGCCTGTCTAGCGCCTATATAGCGCTACAATTCTAGGTGCTACCCTCCTTGTTCGAGATGCTACCCATATGCTATATAGGTGCTACTGGGGCTCTAAAGAGTTGTAAGGTAGTATTCCTTCGGGAGACGCTATTATTGCTCGTCCTCCATCTCGTCCTCGTCAAGATCGGTGTCGAATCCTTCCAGATAGCGCACCCCGTTCTCGTGCTGCTCTGTGTGAAGGTGGAGTGTGGAGAAGGTTTCCTGTTCGGTAACGACGGCGGTGAGGGAGAGGCGGGGCCATTGCTCGAGAAATTCCTCTGACCAGG
Source organism: Bacteroidales bacterium (assembly GCA_024400495.1). Classification (GTDB taxonomy): domain Bacteria; phylum Bacteroidota; class Bacteroidia; order Bacteroidales; family P3; genus Colimorpha. The sequence continues at coordinate 44,395 of JAKSMR010000005.1, read as the reverse complement.
CGGTGAAGATCATCGTGTCGTCGGCTTCGAAAACCAGCTCCATCACACGTCCGTTGTGGAGCTTGGCAGAGAGCATCATCCCGTCCACCATCTCCCAATAATCTATGTCGTCGCAGTTGTCGGCGATGGCTTCGTTGATAAGTGCTACGAATTCCTCTGCCGACGCTATGCTCTGGCGTCCTACCTCGTGGCTGTTTGCTTGCGCATAGGCCAGAAGGTCGGCCTCGGAAGTGGCTTCGATCATGATGTTTACGGTACAGGTTCCTGTCATGATGTCGTGTGCTTTTTCGGTGGAGAGAGGGGGTTCTTGTAGGCTTGTTGCAAGGGAAGGGCGCGTCGGCGTTTCCTCTTCTGGCAGAAAAAGAGATTGCGTGTCGGTCTGGCAATCTCTTTTCCTGTAGGGAGTCCTATGTCTGAGGAGGATTATCTTCTGGGGGCGGGTTTCTTTGCTGGGATGTTGTCCTGCTTGGAGGTCATATTGCCGTTCTTGAACTGAGCCACGACACCTTCTCCTCCGCGCTCGTCGTAGAAGATCCATTTGCCGTCTTTCTCGCCATTGACGAAGTTGCCCATCTCCTCGGGTTTGCCGGCGGTATTGAAGCGCTCGAATTTCCCGTGGTATTTGCCTGCGCGGTAGTTGCAGCGGATCTCAACCTTCCCGTTAGGATAGTTGCGGACCTCTTCGCCCTCTTTCTCGTCGTTCTTGTAGTGCATGGTGTAGCGTATGCGGCCGTCCTCATAGTAGCCGGTCCAGGCGCCGTCTTTCATGCCGTTCTTGAAGGAGCCTACATAGTCAGTGCGGCCGTCTTCGTACCAGGAGGTCCACTGGCCCGACTCTTTCCCGTTGGTGTAGCTGCCTTCGTGGAGTTTGCGTCCGCTCTCGTACCAGGTGGTCCAGAGGCCGCTGCGTTCGCCGTTCTTGTACTTGCCTGCGCGCCATTTCTCGCCGGTCTCATAGTAGTAGGTCCATTCGCCTTCTTCAACGCCGCCTTTGTAGGAGCCTCTGATGCCGAGGTTGCCGTTGGTGCGCCAGTAGAAGAGCCATTCGCCTTCCTGCTCGCCGTCGGCGAGGGTGCCTTTCATGTCAAGCTTGCCGCGGTCGGTGTACCATACGGCGGGGCCATTGAGCTCGTTGCCCTCATAGGTGCCCTGGAATTTCAGCTGGCCGTTTTCGTGCCATTCCTTGGTCTCTCCTTCTTTGATGCCGTTGACGAAACGGATCTCGTCTTTCTGCTTGCCGTTGGCGAACCAGGAGCGGTAGATGCCGTTCTTCTTGCCGTTGACGACCTCAATCTCGCTCTGTTTCTTGCCGTTCTGATGCCAGGTGCGGGTGGTTCCGTTGCCGGAGTAGTATTCCTCGGCAGCCTGACGGCCGTTCTCGTAGTATACCTTCCAGATGCCAGTCTTCTGGCCATTCTTATATTCGCCTTGCTGGTAGACACGTCCGTTGGGGTGCCACCAGGTCCAGGTGCCGGTGCGGACGCTGTCGTCGGTCATGATGCCTTCCACAGCTGCCTTGGTCTGCTGGGCGTCGTAGAACTTCTGGTAGTTGATCTGTGCCGAGATCTGGCTGAGGCACAGTATGCTTGCGAGGAGGGAGAGAAGATGTTTCATATCTTATTGTGATTGTTACAAAGGGGTTTCTTAGTGTTTTTCTTTTCTATTTGGATTCGGAGTAGACGAGCACGATGTGGGGTTTCTGTGCAGTGCTGTATCCGTGGAGTACCGAACGCTTGGCCGAAGCGCGGCGGGAGTTGATGTAGAGCAGCGTGCCTTCGTCTTTGCCTTGGAGCAGCAGTTTTTGCAGGTGCTGTGTCACACAGAGGCGGTAGAAGTACTTGCCGTTGCCGGTGTGGTATTTGCCGTCGTAGCCGTTGCTGCGGAAGGGGTCCATCATGTCGTAGATGAGGTAGGTGGAGTCGCCGTCCTGGCGCATGGCGAGGAGGTCGTCGGCGGGCTTGGGGGAGCGGGTGTTGTCGACGGGGAGGATGAGCTCGGCATAGTGCACAATGGCGGTGGGATGAGCGGCGTGGAAGGCCTTGATCTGGTTGTTGAAATTCAGCTTCACGCGTGTTCCACCCATGGGGTCGAGATACATCTGGGTTGCGCCGTCGATGGAGTCTTTCTTGTTGCTGTTGAAGACGCTGAGATTGGAGATGTAGTTGTGCTCGAAATGGTTGAAGTGGCGTGCTCCGGCGCTGATGGAGAAGCCTTCCTGAAGGATGGTGCTCTGGTTGTCGGAGTTGACGTAGGTGCGGAATACCGAGACCTTGGTGTCTTTGTCGTTAAAGGCCACGGTGACGATGGTGTCGGCGTTGTTGAGTGTGAGACGCAGGCCTCTCATGGCGCTGCAGAATTCCTGCTGGGTGTAGCGGTGTCCGTTGAAGAGGGCGTGGATGGAGCTGTTGAGCTTCACGCTGATCACGTTCTTGCCTTTGTAGTTGGTGTCGAGGCCGACGCGGCCGTTGAACAGCTCTTCGGCAACGGCGATCTCGTCAAAGCTGTAGTAGGTCTGCTCGCTGGAGATCTCCTCTGCCAGTCTGTGGACGGAGATGCTGAAACCACGACCGATGGTGTCGTAGTCTCCTTTGTCGATGACGATGCTCAGGATGACCGAGTCGACGGTGGAGGTGGTGTAGTCGAAGCCGGTCTCGCTGCTGCAGGTCACCTGGGTGAAGATGGTGGCGCTGGCGCTTCCGAAGGTGCCGTCGCTGATGTTGCCCAGCAGTCCGAGGGAATAGCCGGTGGTCATCAGGGAGTCCTCAAAGAGGGTGATGCCTGTGCCGTAGAGGGTGTCGCGCTGTCCCTGGTAGAGGGTGGCAGGGTCCTGGAGGTCCATGCCGATGCCCGATTCTTCGTCCTGACACGAGACTAAGGTGCTGCCCATAACAGCAAGCAGGAGAAGGATGAGTGTATGTCTAAAACGGAGTTTCATCTTAGTTGTTGATTTTGCTGCCGATAAGGGAGTCGTAGAATTTGTTGATGGAGGTATAGAATTCGGTCTGGTTGTCGTTGTAGTCCAGCACGTGTTTCTTGTTCTCTTTGGCGAAGGCGACCAGCTCTGGGTTGGCGTTGGGGGAGGCGATGACGATGCCGTGGGCGTAGGTGATGACGGCCTTCATGAGGGTCATATAGTCCAGGTCGTGGAAGATGCGGAGGTCCTTGGCGGTGGCGCCGTCGTTCTTCATCTTGCGCTCCAGCTCCTCGGTGAAACGGCCGTTGAAGTGGTCGTCGGTAAGGGAGAACACGGTCTTGGTGTCGGTGAAGAAGGCGTTCTCTTTGTTGATGCGGCGGAGGTAGAAGGGGATAAGTGACGAGAACCATCCCGAGAAGTGGATGAGGTGAGGCTGCCAGGCCAGTTTTCTCACGGCCTCGAGGGTGCTGTGGCAGAAGAAGAGCATACGCTCGTCGTCGTCCTTCTTGAGGTTACCTTTTTCGTCGAGAAGCTCTCCGCTATGGGCGAAGTATTCCTCGTTGTCGATGAAGTAGACCTGCATGCGAGCTGTGGGAATGGAGCCGACTTTGATAATCATCTGGTGGTCGCAGTTGTTCACGATGAGGTTCATGCCCGACAGACGGATGACTTCGTGCAGCTGATGTTTGCGCTCGTTCACATAGTCGAAACGGGGCATGAATACACGTATTTCTCGTTCGCGATCCTGGACAAAAGCGGGCAGATGGCGTCCCATGTGTGCGCTAGGTGTCTCAGGAGTGAAAGGCATAATCTCTTGGTTTACAAATAGTATTCTTCCTTTTCCCATAGTCTAAGGTGTATAATAATTCAAATGCAAAGTTACAAAAAATAATTGATATATAAATAAAAATCGCACGCGCGCTAGAGATTTGTCCTTCTTCTGGCTAAAGGTGAGGTGTGATCTACGTCTCTATGGCGATAGATATGCGAAGTGGATTAAGAAGTGTATGGTCGTAAAGAGGCCTTCTTTTTTTTTTTTTTTCAAAGCGGGCTTCTTAGGGGCGGGAAGCGAGGGAGCTCTTAGCTTGGTTTATGAATACAAGCACGGAGGCGTTTTATATCCGGGATCAGTTGTTCTGCTGGTCGGAAGAAAGGGGTATAGTTGTCAAGAGTTCCACTTGCCATTTCCGTTGTCTCTTCACAAGTTTTATCTGGTTGGATGTACAGCCGTTGGGGTTGGTTTGTGTGTAGTCTACAGTGGCTGTTGTGTCGGTAGTGAGGTTGATGCGTTCTAGTTTGATAGTTACAGGAGTCGTTTGTTGGATTACTTCGTCTGGAAGAGTGGGAATTATCGTTTTTTCAATGAAATCAAGTGTAGTGCATCGTGTCTTTGGTGTTGCGTATGGTCTTGCTTCTTCTATGCGGTAGTTTGCTACCCCAACAAGGAAGCCTTCGGCAGAGTGCCGTATCTTCTTTTCGTCGCTGGCGCATGCCGAGAGAAGCATGGTCAGAAGAGAAATGAGGATGAGAAGGATTCGGTTCATTTGCGTCGTGATTTGGATTGTAATGAGTCGGGTGATCCAATATGAAAGGTTCTGGATTTCCTGACCTCTTCAATTTTTAGGGTGTCTCGGGTCATTTCGAATTCACGTGGTGTGTGTTCCATCACCCAATGAGCATACCATTCCCCGCTACGCTTGCGCATTTTCAGCGTCTGGTCTTTTGATATCTGTCGTGGGGTTGTCTTGGTGTAGGTTACGACGGCCGTGGTATCGTTCGAAATCTCGATGTCCTGTATGGTGATTGTGGCGGGCATCTCGGCTGCACAATTGGCGCGGAGTATGGTGCTAGTGTCGTACTGCGGGACAAAGAACTCGTTAAGAAAGGCGATGTAGGTGCTCTTCGTTTCTTCAGTGCAGAAAGCTGTGGCCTCGTTGATCTTGTAATTCGCCATAGCGTCTAGATAGCCGTGGGCTGCAAGAGTTATGCTTTCGCGGTCTTTGTCTTTGCAGGAGATTGCTAACGCAGAGATTGCTAGGAGGAGGATTGTTGCTTTTTTCATTTTTTTTGTTTTCTTCCTTTGAGTGGGGTTGTTTTCTTTGATTTCTGAAAATTGCCTTATTAATAAATAAGCCCGGATATAAGGCTATACCCGGACTTACTCATGAGACAAATGTCAATTATCTGACACCACCTTTGGTGAAGGTCTTTTTCTCGCCATTCTGGGTGGATTCAATCTTCTTGGTTTGGTCAGCTTCGGTTCTTTCACCAGCGCCAGCAACGGTGAATTTCTTGTCACCAGTGTTGGTCTTGGCGTTAGCGAGTTTCTGCTCCTGAGCTGAAACGGCTTTCTTAACCTCTTTCTTAACAGCGGTCTTTACGGTTTTCTTGAGGGAAGCGAGGCTGTCAGCAACGCGGATGCTGTCAGCGATACGAGCTTCTTCGAGAGCAGCTTCTTCTGCAGCGAGAGCTTCAGCGGCAGCGATGCTGTCAGCGATACGAGCCTGCTCGATGCTGTCTTCGTTTACAGCGGGAGTCTCGGGTGCGTTGTTGCAAGCAACAGCGAAAGTCATGGCCAGAGCGGCAAGAGCTAAAACTTTGATAGTTTTCATTCTATATAAAAAATTGTTTTTTTTGTTAAACCAAAGCCCTCCTTTTAGAAGGGCTTTGATAATAATGTTCTGTTTGAAAATTATTTGGCAGGAGCAATAGTTACGTTGGTGAGGGTGAAGCTCATAGTGGTCTCTGCGGGGCTGTCGGAACCGTCAACGAAAGCCTCAACAGCGCTGAACATGTTAGCGTTGCAGGTAGCGGATACCTTGCCAGCGGTGAGGTCGATAGCGGTGATGTTGGTAGTAGCGGAAGATGCCCACCAGTCGCCGTAAGCAGTCTGACCATCGGAGATATAGGTCTCCTCGTAGTATTCAACCCAAGCGTAGATATCGTTTCCCCAAGCCTGGTTTGCAATGTCGAAATTGTCGGTGTAGGTACCAGCAGCGTCACGATAGATAGCGAACTCAACGAGGGGGAAGTTTGCGAAAGCAGCGTCACCACCGAGGGTAGCGGTCACAACCTGATAGTCAGCATAGTATTTTGACTGGATGCCTTCTGCAGTCCAAGTGTCGCCGCTGAAAGTTACGGTTGCACTTTCGGTAGTGTTGTTGCCACCATTGTTGCCACCATTGTTGTCACCATTGTTGTTGCCACCGTTGTTTTCGGTGCCGTTGTTGTTGTTGTTTTCTTCTTCCTTACCGCAGGAAACGAGTACGAGGCTGCTAGCGAGAAGAGCAATGCCTAAAAATTTGAAAACGTTTTTCATTTGTGAAATGTGTTTTTAATGAGTTAATTAATTATATTTACTTTAGATTTTTTTTGCACAAAATACTTTGCAAAGATACAAAGTTTTTCGAAATAAGCAAAGTTTATTTTTACTTTTTGTTTTTTTTAGGATTCTGCTTTTGTTATTGTGTTGGTTAATAATGGGTTTCTTGACCGGGTGCGCTTGGGTCTTGGTTTTGTTAATTAAGTACTCTGGGCTTGCAAAAACTTGCAGATTGCCGGCGAAAAAACGAATTTTGATCGTATTCCTGTCTTGTTGTCCCTTCTTTGTCCCTTACGGTCGAGAGGGGGTCTTTCGACTATTGCCCTTTGATGTCGAGGGCGTTGCGGAGCCCGTTGCCGAGGAGCATGAAGGCCAGCACGATGACCATGATGGCGATGCCGGGGATGAAGGCGAGGTAGGCGCTGTCGAGGAGGATATAGCCGTAGTTCTCTTTCACCATGCTTCCCCACGAGGGCATGGGGGGTTGGACGCCGATGCCGAGGAAGCTGAGTCCGGCTTCGAGGAGGATGGCGCTGGCGAAGTTGCTGGCTGTGATGACGATGACGGCGCCGAGGATGTTGGGGAGGATATGCTTGAAGATGATGCGTGGTGTGCGGTAGCCTAGGGCGCGTGCGGCCTCGACATATTCCTTCTCTTTGATGGAGAAGACTTGGCCTCGCACCACTCGGGCGATATCGACCCACATGGTGAGCCCAACGGCGATGAAGACCTGCCAGAAGCCTTTGCCTAGGGCGAAGGTGATGGCGATGACGAGCAGGATGGTGGGGATGGACCACACCACGTTGATGAGCCACACGATGACGTTGTCGACCCATCCTCCGTAGTAGGCGGCAAGGGCGCCGAGGGTGATGCCTATGAGGAGGGCGATGATGATGGCTATGAAGCCTACGGAGAGGCTCACCCGGGATCCTATCATGATCTGGCTGAGCACATCACGTCCGTAGCCGTCGGTGCCGAAGAAGAAGGTTCGTGTCTCTATCTTCACTACCTCGTCTTTCGCATAGCTCACCATGTCGCCGTCGTTGGGTGTTGAGCCTGTGAAGGTCTCTGCAACAATAGAGTCTCCCTCTTTGTGGTATTCGTAGATGGGGATGGCGGTATAGGGTAGCGGTTCGCCGTTGACCAGCTTGTCGAAGAACCCTTGCTGGGCTTCGGCTGTGTCGGCGTTGGCTTTCTCTACGCAGAGGAAAGTGGCTTTGCTGAAGGGTGGGAGTGTGGCGAGCTCGAGATACTGCTGGTTGCAGCAGGGCGTCGGGTCGGGGGTGATGGTGTATCCGAGGAACGCCATCAGGGCGAAGAGGCCGATGACGATGAGGCTGCAGAGAGCCATCTTGTCCTTGCAGAGCCGTCGCAATGTCATAGCGTTGAGCGAGACGGGCCGGGTGGCTGTCTGCTCATCTTTTTTGCGGTTGAAGAAGGACAAGAGGGTCATGTTTGGGGTGTTGAGGTTTTTGGGGTGGGATTTGGAGGGTAGAGCTATGGTATCACTACGGTTTTCTTATCAAACCCCGCACTATTATTCAATTCCCAGCTCGAGTTTCACGGCGTCGGTAAGGCGGCTGTAGTCCCAAGGTGGGTCGAAGGTGAGCTCGATGTCGACGTCTTTCACGCCGTCAACGTGCTGCACGAAATCTTTGGCCTGGCTCACCATATAGCCGGCCTCGGGGCAGTCGGGAGCGGTGAGGGTCATGGTGATGCGGACGTTGAAATCGTCGTCGATGGCAATGTCGTAGATGAGTCCGAGGTCGTAGATGTTGACGGGGATCTCGGGGTCGTAGACGTTGCGTAAGCAGTTGATGGCCTGCTCTCTGATGCTGTCTTTCGTTACGGGCATAGCGGTTTTGTTTTCTTCTTTTTTCTCTTTGTTGAAAAAGGGCAGTTTCATATTTGGGTTGGGGGTTATTGCTTGATGGAGAAGGCCAGGGCGTACATCTTGAGCTGTTTCACCATGGAGGTGAGTCCGTTGGAGCGGGTGGGGGAGAGGTGCTCTTTGAGGCCGATGACGTCGAGGAAGTGGAGGTCGGAGGCCAGGATGTCCTGAGGCGTCTGGTTGTCGAGGGCGCGGATGAGGAGAGAGATGATGCCTTTTGTGATGACGGCGTCGCTGTCGGCTTTGAAGCGCAGCTTGCCTTCTTCGATGCTGCAGCTCAGCCACACGCGGCTTTGGCAGCCTTTGATGAGGTTCTGCTCGGTTTTGTCTTTCTCGTCGATGACGGGACAGTCTTTGCCCAGTTCGATGAGGTAGGCGTATTTGTCGAGCCATTCGTCGAAGTTGGCGAACTCGTCGATGATGCTTTGTTCTATTTCGGGTATTGTCATTCGGGGTGTGTTTAGGGGTTTGGAATCTTTTTTTTCGGTCTATTTGGGTGCTGTCCTGATGAGGTAGGCGGCTGCGATGCCGAAGATTATCTGCGGGAGAAGGACAGAGAGGAAGGGGTTAAGGTTGCCGTTGATGGCGAACACGGTAGTGATTTTCATAAAGACGATGAATCCGAAGGCGATGCTGATGCCTATGGCCAGGTGGACGCCGATGCCGCCGCGTGTCTTTCGCGAGGAGACGGCTACGCCGATGAGGGTCATGACGATGATGGCCAGGGGGTTGAGCAGGCGTTGGTAGAGCTCGATCTTGGCTGTGATGACGGCTCCTGAACCGCGCATGGTCTCTTCCTTGATGTGCCGCAGGAGCTTGATGCTGTTGAGGGTGGTGATGTTGATCGACGAGCGGTCGAAGTCGGCGGGGGTGAGCCCCAGGTCAATCTTTCCGGAGGGGGTGCGGGTCAAGGTCTCTTCTCTTCCGTTGATGGTGCGTTGGACGTAGTTCTGGACGATCCATTTCTGGTCTGCTGAGTCGTACTGGATGTAGTCGGCTGTGGTGCGTGCCACCAGCCTGCCGTCGTCGCCATAGGTGTCCTTGCCGAATTTCATGGCACTGTTGGTGCGGGTGTCGAAGTTGTCGGAATAGAGCTGGGTGTTGGCGTCGGTCTGGAAGTGGATGTTGTTGTAGTAGTTGAGCTTCGACTTGTGGATGTATTGCCGTTCAAATTCGTTGAGGTACTGGTTGCTCCAGGGGATGACGAAGTTGCCCAGGATGAGCACCACGAAGGCCACGATGACGGAGCCGTAGACATAGGGCCGGAGCAGCCGCCTGTAGCTGATGCCGCTACCGAGAATGGCGATGATCTCTGTGTTCCCCGCCATCTTGGAGGTGAAGAAGAGCACCGAGATGAAGATGAAGAGCGGGCTGTAGAGGTTGACGAAGCCGGGGATGAAGTTGCAGTAGTATTTGAACACGATATCCTTCAAGGGTGCGGCACCTTCGAGGAAGTCGTCGAGCTTCTCCGACACGTCGAACGTGATGACGATGATGATAATCAACGCCATAGCCATCAAGAAGGTTTGCAGGTACTTCTTGAGGATGTAGAGGTCGATGATGTGCGGTTTTTTCATTCCCAGAGGGTGGTGTTCGTTTAATTTCGTGCTTGCCCAAGCGTCTCCAAAATGCAACAAAATGTTGTATTATATTATCTTGTGCGTTTTTTGAGCGTTTGTATTAAAATACAAATATACATATTATTTTGCAAATAAAGAGAAAAAGTTTCTTTTTTTTTGTCGGGAAGCGACCTTGGACGGATTCAATCCATAGGTCTCCTAAAATGTGCTAGCCAGCCACTACTCTCGTTGCAGCCAGGTATCAACCTCGCTTTTCCCGGCCGATTTGCCGAACGCAAGCCGAACACAAGCCGAACGCAAGCCGAACGCAAGCCGAACACAAGCCGAACACAAGCCGAACGCATACCGAAGCAGGAGTCTGCTAAGTGGCAGAGAGATAGCGGGTTGGTTCGCGGCGAAGGCGAAGGCCGTTTCGGGAAGGTGCGGACGGTCTTTCTTGCCATTATGGTGCTGCCCGGAGGCAGTCGGGATTTCTGATCGAGGGTGTTCCGAAAGGAGGCGGAAAGCCGCTCTCGCGAAGAAAAAGAGGAAATTGTCAGAAGCCCCGTTTCTGCTGACTTCCGAGTAGGCAAAACTGATTAATTTACAACTTTTTATCATCTCTTAACATTTGTTTTGAAAAAAGTTAGTATCTTTGCAAACGGATTTACGCGTGCGTTTTCTTTGTAACGTGCGCGCAATCAAAAAGATGAACGACAAATTATGAGTGTAAAATTCCAAGAAAACGAACGTCCTTTCGTAGAAAGAGCCGAAAATTATTGTGCAGCCAGCGAACAATGTGCCTCCAGCGTACGTGCCAAGCTGCTCGTATGGGGCGCCTCCCACGAACTCACCGATAAAGTGATGAAACATCTCAAAGAAGCCGACTTCATCAATGAGATGCGCTACGCCAAGCTTTACTGCGGCTCCAAACTGCGCCAGCAGAAATGGGGACGCGTGAAGATGGCCTACCAGCTCCGCGCCAAGCAGATTCCTCGCAACATCATCGACGCTGCCATCGCCTCCGTCGACGAGCAGGCCTACAACGAGGCTCTGCAGTCGCTCCTCGTGGAGAAATGGGCATTGCTGGCCAGCGAGACCGACGACCGCAAGCGCCGCGTGAAGCTTACCAACTTCCTCGCTTCCAAAGGCTTTGAACTTAGTGAAATACAGAATTGTATCCAGAATAATATAAAAGAATAGATGATGAAGAAAACGTTGTTTTTTGCAACTCTCGTGCTGCTCGCTGCAATGGGAACCCTCCGCGCCGAAACCAAGGAGACCAACAGCGAAACACAGATGACTACGGCTATGGCCGACACCTCCCGATCCAAGATCAACCTCTTCTCTGGCTCCTGGACCACCAGCTCCACCCCCGCCCTCAAGGTTGACGAAAACTACTACAGCAACTGGTCCGCTACCGGTGTCTCGCAGATAGCCTTTATCGGTACCTTCAACGGCAACTACAAATACACCCACAGCAAGTTTATCTGGGATAACGTCGCCGACCTCGCCCTTGGCGTCTACTGGCAGGACCTTATCGAGAAGAGCGACGAGAACCCCAAGCTCTTCGAGACCCGTCGCAAGAACGACGATAAGATCGACCTCACCTCCACCTATTCCCAGAAACTGAAGAACGCTTGGAACGTCAACGCCACCGTCAACCTCAAGACCCAGTTCATGGAAGGTTTCACCTATGCCAGCCCTACCGACTCGGGCTCGCTTGTATCCTCCTTCATGGCTCCCGGCTACCTCACTACCGCTATCGGTTTCGAGTGCAAGAAAGACTTCTGGAACGCCTCGTTCTCTTTCCTCACAGGCAAGACTACCTTCCTCCTCGACGAGGATGTGGTGGAAGCCGGCCAGCTCTATGGTGTCGACACAACCAACGGCAAGCGCGTATACGCCGGTCTCGGTTCCTATGCCAAGTTCTATTTCAAGAAAGACATCGCCAAGAACCTGAACTTCTACACCCGTATCGAGCTCTTCTACGACTATCGCAAACCCAGCTATCACGACAAGATCGGCCTCGGCGATTTCGGCTCCTGGGAAGACGCCTCCTTCTTGAAGGAGACTGGCTCCAAATCTGCTATGGAGCGCACTCTCAACTGTCTGCGCTACGATACCGATGTAGACCTTGAGTTCAAACTCGAATACCGCTTCGCCAACTTCCTCGCAGCCTACTTCACCAGCCGTTTCAAATACGACTCCGACTACAACGGAAAGAAAGACTTCTTTATGGAGAAGAACAGCCACCTCCAGTTCTACCAGGGCGCTGGCGTCCAGGTCTATTTCAACTGGAAAACCCCCAAGGCAAAATAGTATAAGCCATAAGGCTCAAGCAATATAGAAACAGTCACCCGAGATGCTCGGGTGACTGTTCTTTTTCTGGAGCAGAGTTGTTGAAACGATCGTGGTGGACTCGGATTGTCCTTTCCCCGTAAAACAAAAAACGCTCCCGGCCTTTCCGAGAGCGTTGCGTTATCTCTGTCTTTTGTTTCTCTATCTGAACCAAACAATCAGCTTGTCGTTAGGACTGTAGCCCAGCATACGTTGTGCAGAGTCGCGGAAGAAGGCAATCTGCAAGTAGCCCGTGGCAGAGGTGGTGAGGATAGGCGTGTTCATCATAATGCCGTCGCTCTTGAGAATATAGGTATCCTCAATCTTGTTGATCGTAGCATCGAGGATGGTGATCTCAAAAGGGCGTCCTTGGCGGTATTTCTCAAATTCGTCGCGGGTGATGTTGAGCATGACGTTGCCATAGCTGTCGGCATAAGCGACCGGAATCTCAAGTCGGTTGCCGTTCATGATGGGCTGCCACGTAGGGGTTTCGTTGAGGTTCTCCAGAGGCGTCCCGATAGTCTCCAACGGAGAGCCCAGAGCTAGCCTGATGGCAACATCGCAGAAGATGTCCAGAGCCACGAAGGTCGGGTGCTCGGCAGACTCCTTCTTGATGACGACAGCGCGGTCGAAGTCTCGGCCGCAGACGAGGGCGGGAATACCGTTGTCGCAGCAGATAAGGAACTGTCCCTGATGCTCTACAACCACCAGATTGTCGGAGAGGGAGGCGTTGGTGTCGACATCGATGATATGGATCGTTCCTTTGGGAAAGCCCAGGCAGCCGTGCTTAACCACAAAAGTGGCGTGTGCGGTATTGAAAGCGGGCAAGTTGTGGGCGATGTCCACAACGCGTACGTTGGGTATTCCGCCAAAGAGTTTTCCTTTTACCATGCCGGCAAAAAAATCTTGCTGACCCCAGTCGGTGGTGAGGGTGATGATGGGAGATTCCATTGGTGCTATGTATAAAAAGTTATTCAGATTGTATTTTGTTCAGGATAGAGTAGATGTGGTAAGTTTCAATGCTTTATGAGCGTTGGGAAGAGAAGAGTGCGTCCTTGTTCCGAAAGCAAAGGTACAAAGTTTTTTTTGATTTTACTAATTTTTTGTATCTTTGTATTTTGTATGAATAGTGCGGGTGCGTTATAATATATATTTAATCAGTAAAATATCACTCAAATGGCATTACTCGAAATACGTAATTTGCATGCTTCGATCGGCGAAAAAGAGATCCTCAAGGGAGTAAACCTCGAAATTAATCGCGGAGAAGTGCATTCCATCATGGGACCTAACGGCAACGGAAAGAGCACCCTCGCTGGTGTTATTGCCGGAAACCCCAAATATACCGTGACCGAAGGAGAGGTGATTTACAAAGGCAAGAACATCCTCGACCTCCCCGTTGATGTGCGTGCTGCCGAAGGTATCTTCCTCGGGTTCCAGTATCCTGTCGAGATCCCTGGTGTCAGTATCACCAATTTCATGCGTACTGCCGTCAATGAGCAGCGCAAATATCGTGGCCTCGATCCTCTCAGCGGCGCCGAGTTCCTCAAGCTCATGGAGGAGAAGAAAAAGGTGGTTGAAATGACCACCCAGCTGGCCAACCGCTCGGTAAACGAAGGCTTCTCCGGCGGCGAGAAGAAAAAGAACGAGATCTTCCAGATGGCTATGCTCAACCCCGATCTGGCAATCCTTGATGAGACAGACTCGGGCCTTGACATCGATGCTCTTCGCATTGTCGCCAGCGGCGTGAACAAGCTCCGCACACCCGAAAACGCTACCGTGGTCATTACCCACTATCAGCGTCTGCTGGATTATATCGTCCCCGATTTCGTTCACGTGCTTTTTGAAGGAAGAATCGTCAAGACCGGTACCAAAGAGCTGGCACTCGTCCTCGAAGAGAAGGGCTACGACTGGATTCGTCAGGAATTAACCGAGAAAGGACAGCTTTAATATGAACGACACTATAGCCAAGCTGCGCAGCTGCCGACTGGAGCTGCGCAAGAACGAGGTGTGGAGAAACGTGGATTTCGACGCCTTCCTGAACGACGAGATGGTGTCGCCCACCAAAAAGTCCCGTTGCTCCAATACTGTGACATGCAACATCCCTGACCTCGACACCTACCGTATCTCTTTTGAGAACGGTTTCTGCCATACTATCGACGCTACACTTCCCCAAGGCGTGAAGGTCCTTCCTATCGCCGAGGCAAAGAAGATCATGGGTGCCGAGATGGACGGATATCTGGGCTCATGCGCCACCAACGAGATCAACCGTCAGTTTGTGACCCTGCGCGACAAAGTCAAGGGCAAGAAGATGGAGAACCCCTATCTCGAAATCAACACCAAGGAATATACCGACGGCGTTGTGGTCTTTGTTGATGACAAGGTCGTGGTGGACAAGCCTATCCAGATTCTCTCCATGCTCCAGAGCGGGAAGCCTCAGCTTATCCAGACGAGAAATCTCGTCGTCCTGGGCAAGATGAGCCAGGCGAGCTTCGTCATGTGTGACGATAGTCTCGACCAGACGGCCTCCTTCTCCAACAATGTCACCGAGGTGTTTGTTGGCCAGGGCGCTAAGGTAGAACTCTATAAGATGCAGAATCTCAACGACCATACGGCGCTCCTCAACCAGACTTTTGTGGCTCTGCAGCAGGACGGCACGTTCCGTTCTATGGCAATCACGCTTAATGGAGGTCATATCCGCAACCATACTGAGGTCCGTATGATGGGCGAGAATTGCGACTGCCAGGCTCACGGCCTCTATCTCATCGACAAGGAACAGCAGGCCGACAACTATATCTATGTTGAGCATGGTCATCCTCATTGCCAGAGCAACGAACTCTTCAAGGGCATTATGGACGATGCAGCTCGCGCCACCTTCAACGGACATGTGCTCGTCAGCGACGGCGCTATGAAGACCGAGGCGTTCCAGACCAACAAGAATATCCTGCTCACGGATAAGGCTCATGTCGACACCAAGCCGTTCCTAGAGATCTATAACGACGATGTGAAGTGTTCCCATGGCTCTACCATCGGCCAGCTTGACGAGAACGCGCTCTTCTACCTCCGAAGCCGCGGCATCAGCGAGAGGACGGCAAAGACTATGCTTTTCTACGCTTTCTGCGACGAGGTGATCAGAAAGATAGAGATTCCTGCCTTGCGCGAGCGTTTGAGCGACATGGTTAAGAAACGTCTCCATGGCGAACTTGACGTCTGCTCCGACTGCGCCCTCCATTGCTCTACACCTTGCAATGGCGAAGAGGCACGTCATACGTTCAAGATCGACACCAGCAAACTCTAAAGGCTCTATGTTTCGCCGTTGGGTTGCTTATATTCTGCTGCTTGTTTGTGCTCTCTCCTCGAGGGCACAAAATCCTTGTACCTATGCGTTCAAAGCATCGGATAAGGAGAGCATGGAGAAGGCTGTCGAACAGTATGAGAAACGTCATTATCCCGACGCCGGGCAGCTTTTCCGTAAGATACAAGGCAAGAACCCCAAGGCTGCCGATCCCTACTTCTATCTGGGCATGATTGCGACAAAGGACAACAATGTGACAGCAATACGCAAGTATTTCGGCAAATTGCAGACACTCTGTCCTGATTATCCCAACGCTCTGGCCCATTTCTGGTGGGGTGTGATCAACTATACCGACGAGAGATACGAAGAGGCTGTGGCGAATCTCAACCGGTTTTTTGAGATTGCCAATAATGACACCAAGTCCCCCGGATACATGGCGGCTTACGAAGAGGCGTCGAACTATCTCTATTGGTCGCAGTTCTTGGCGGAGGCTTCGGTCAACGCCGTCCCCTTCAGTCCTAATGTGGTCTTTGGGGCATCGTCGGCAAGCGACGAGCTGATGCCGTATATAACCTGGGATGGAAAAAATATCTACTATCTGCGAAAGATGTCGGTAAGTAAGGAGAAGACAGTCTATGCCAAGTTGCTGGATGAGACGAAGCTGATGCTTTGCATGAGCCGATGGAGAGACACGATGTTCTCTTCTGGCGAAGTCCTGCAGGAACCGTTCAACATGGGTGCTCCTGAAGGAGGTGTGTCTCTCACGGCCGACGGGAATCTGCTCGTCTATTCGGTCTACGCAAGCGAGAAAGGCATAAGCAACTTTGATGTCTTCTACACGGAGAAGAAGGGTGGCGTGTGGCAACCGATAAAGAACGCCGGCACCAATGTCAACGATCTTAAGGCCTGGGACTCGCAACCGACTATCTCTCCCGACGGACAGACGCTCTATTTTGCTTCCAACCGTCCCGGGGGTCAAGGGGGTACCGATATCTGGATGTGCCGTCGTTTGCCTAACGGAGACTGGAGTAGAGCGGAGAATCTTGGCCCTTCGGTAAATACAGCAGGAAACGAGAAGTGCCCGTTCCTCCATGCCGACGGAAAGACGCTCTATTTTGCTTCTAATGGATGGCAGGGGTTTGGCGGATACGATATGTACTTCATCAACCTCAACGACCGTTCGGCCCAACGTCCCACAAATATGGGAATGCCGATCAACGGCGAAGGCGACGAGATCTGCTTCGGCATCGTGGCTGATGGAAAGAGGGCGTATTTTGCCGACAAGTCAAAGGATTATAATGGTGTAGGAGGAAGTGATATCTTCTGGTTTGAACTCTATCCCGATGCCCGTCCCGAGCCGATGAAATGGATAAAGACTGTTGCTTTTGTACCTGTGGATAAAAGTCCATGCACGATAAAAGTGAAGCGCTACGGGGCTCCGGAAGCGAGATATACGATTGCGTCGAAGGAGTCGGCTGTGATGCTTTCTGTTGCTGAGACCAACGTCGTCTCTGCTGAGATGGATGGCTATTTCCCCCAGGTCGCTATCCTCCAGAAGAGTGATGTGCAACGCCTTTCGGACTACGAAATCAGGCTGAAGCCATTGGAGAAGGAGAGTTCCAATATCCTTAGAGGGAAGATTTTCGACGAGCGCAAAGGTGTACTCACAGATGACGGGAAGAAGGTGCTTGACGCCTATGCTGCCTATCTTATCGAGCATCCCCGCATCCGCGTCAGAGTAGAGGCTCTCAAAGCGGCTGAAAGCAGAGCGATATATGAATATCTGCTTTCCCAGAAACTACGTCCCGACAGACTCTCGCATCGATATGGTACGGAGTTCATGCACACGCAGATAACAATAGTCGATTTCTGATGGGTATCAAGTCAGAGATTGCCTAAGATAAAATAGAATATTATCAGCAAACAAAATAAAACTAAGCCCAGAGAAAACAAACAATATCATCACAAGTCCAATGATTCGTAGAGTTTTTGCATATATACGCTACTTCCGCACGGAGTTCGTGTTGAATATTTTCTTCAACATCCTCTCTGTGCTGTTCAATCTTTTCTCTTTTGTGATGATTGTGCCTTTTGTAGAGCTTCTCTTCGGACTTTCGGAGCCTCCTGCAGTCCAGCCGGAGTTTGCTTTTTCGCAAAGTGCGATGACGGCTTGGATGACTTGGCATCTCTACAACTACAAGGCTACGCTTGGGGCGTGGAAGTGTCTCTTCCTCGTCTCGGCTGGCTACATAGGAGGCAATTTCCTATCGAATCTCACCCGCTATCTGGGCTCTTTCTTCCTCAGTCCCATACGTAACGGCGTCCTTTGCAGGCTGCGTGACGATTTCTACCATAAGATCACCATCCTTCCGGTCTCTTATTTCAACTCGAGGAGGAAAGGCGATATCCTGAGCCGTCTGTCTAACGACCTTTTCGATGTGGAATGGAGCATCGTCACTTCGTTGGAGATGCTTATCAAAGCTCCGGTTAACATCGTTTTCTTTGCCGCCACGCTTGTGTTCATCAGCCCCAAGCTCTTCCTTTATTTCCTCCTTATCCTTCCTGTTGCCGTGTTCCTCATCGGCAGGATAGGAAAGAGTCTGAAGCGCAACTCTACTAAGGGGCAGACGAAATTGGGTGGGCTTTTCTCTGTCCTGGAGGAGTCGCTGGCCGGAGTGAGAGTGATCAAGTCTTTCGGCAAAGAGGCCCGCTCGGCGCAGAAATTCGAGGAGGTCAATGCCGACTATTCCCGTACGATGGTGAAGGTTGCGCGACGCAAGGAACTGTCGAGCCCGCTTTCGGAGATTCTGGGCACCTTGGGGCTTGTGGTGATTCTCATCATAGGAGGTTCTCTGGTGATGAATGGCGAAATGGCTTCGTCGGTCTTTATCTTCTTCGTTATCATCTTCGCCAGACTCATTCCTCCTGTTCAGCAGGTGGTGAAGGGTTACAATAACCTGCAGAAAGGAAGTGCGTCGGCAACGAGAATCTTCGAGGTCATCGATGCTGATGAGCAGATTGTTGAAAAAGAGAATCCGACCATTATAGAACAATTTGAGCAGGAGGTAGAATATCGCGATGTCTCTTTCTCTTATCAGAACGACGAGGATCAAGCGGTACCTGTGCTCCAGCATATCAACCTAACAATACCCAAAGGCAAGAGTGTGGCTCTTGTTGGCCCTTCGGGTGCGGGAAAGACCACGATGGCCGATCTGCTGCCTCGTTTCTACGACTGTAGCGAGGGTGAGATAATGATTGACGGAACGCCGATAAAGGACTTGCAGATCAATTCGTTGCGTGCTCTCACGGGAATCGTGTCGCAGAACTGTATCCTTTTTAACGATTCGGTAGCTAACAATATCGCTTTCGGCTTGCCCGACATTACGTTGGACGCTATCGTCGCGGCGGCAAAGGTGGCTAATGCCCACGAATTTATCGAGAATCTTCCTCAGGGTTACAATACTCCTATCGGCGATCGGGGAATAACGCTCTCTGGCGGACAGCGCCAACGCCTCTCTATCGCCCGTGCTGTGCTCAAAAATCCCGAAATCCTTATTTTGGATGAGGCGACTTCGGCGCTTGATACCGAATCGGAACACGCCGTCCAGTTGGCGCTTGAGCAATTGCTCAAAGGCCGTACATCAATTGTTATTGCGCACAGACTGAGTACGATACAACATGCTGACGAGATTGTTGTGCTAGAAAAAGGAAAGATTGTAGAATGTGGTAACCATCAGCAACTCATGGAGTTGGGAGGATTGTACAAGAAATTGGTAGATATGCAGTCGTTCAACTAGCGCGAAAACTGATTTTTTTGAAGGAACTGATGGCGGAGTTTTTGCAAGGATAGTCGTTTAAGCGTAAAAATATTTCGTAAGAAATCAGCTAGTTACAAATTATTTTGAAAATAAATTTGGTAGGTTCGAAAAAAGTGTGTACTTTTGCACCCGAAATCGAACGAAAGATTGACGGGAGTATAGCTCAGCTGGTTCAGAGCACCTGCCTTACAAGCAGGGGGTCACAAGTTCGAACCTTGTTACTCCCACGAAGAGTTACCTAAATGGTGACTCTTTTCATTTGTACCATACCAACCACCCTATTGCTATGCTGTTGCTTCGTAGTTGCGTCGGGGTAGCCATACTCTTTCGCGACGTTAATGCGACGATAATGCGAGGCTGATGCGGCGCTAGTGCGAGGCTACGATGTGAGCGACTCTGGTTCGTCCCATTCCTTGGGGGACAGCTGCCGTCGGACTGTAGTGTCTTTGGAATTGGCGTCGGATTGGGATTGTTGGTGTGGAGTGTTCTTTGAAATGGTGATTATAGATACAAAGTTTTTCCGGTAGTGCGTAGATGCCTTTCCTGTTAGGACGGACTCAAAGGGATTGAAGAAGCAGTTCCTTTGAGGTTGTCTAAATAGAAAAAGGCACTTCGCCGCAAGGGGAGAAGTGCCTTAGTGTGGTGGAGGGTGCCCTCTTAGTCGAGAACTACAAGTTTGTAAACCTTCGTTCCGAGGCCGATCTTCACGGCGTGGTCGATGATGTGGGTGCCTTTACGGTCGGAGATGCGGTTCTTGAGAGGATCGGG
Source organism: Bacteroidales bacterium (assembly GCA_024400495.1). GTDB lineage: Bacteria > Bacteroidota > Bacteroidia > Bacteroidales > P3 > Colimorpha. The sequence goes on along the minus strand of JAKSMR010000005.1, from coordinate 24,491 downwards.
ATTGTTCCCTTCTTCCTTCATCACGGCATTGATGAGGTCGAGACAGGCCTGATCTACTGCCACGGGGTCCAAGCTGGCAAGAATACCCATGTCTCTCAGCTCGGGATCTGCGGGATGCGAGTCGCAATCGCAGTCGATGCTGATGTTGTTCATAACGTCGATGTAGACAATCTTACGTTCGCCGAAGAAGTTGTGGACCGACTGGGCGGCAGCGGCCATGCTTTCGGTAAAGAGGTCCTGCTCGAATTTCTCGGGGTCTGTTACTGTGCTCCACACTTCGGCCATGTCGGTACTCATTCCGGCGCTATGGATGTAGAGCTTTCCGTTGGTGGAGGCGACGCCGATGCTGGCGTTCTTGAGGACTCCGCCGAAACCGGCCATAGCGTGGCCCTTGAAGTGGGCGAGGTTGACCATATAGGTGTAGTTGGGGAGGTGTGAGCCGACAAGGTTGTATTTCATGTGGGTGGTGTCGGTTACGGGAATCTGCATCTCGCCCTCTTCGTCCATGATGTCGACTTTGGCGATATCGAGGAATCCGTGCTCCTTGATGGTCTTCCAATGTGCTTCGCTGGTGTTTCTGCTTCCGGCATAGGCGGTGTTGCACTCCACGATGGTTCCGTTGACGTGTTTCACCAGCTGGGCGATGAGTTCGGGTTTGAGATAGTTGTGGCCTCCCGATTCGCCGGTGCTGATCTTCACGGCTACGCGGTCGGTATCGGCGGCAGGGCAGCCCAGCGCGTCGTAGATCTTCACTAAGGCTTCAGGCGATACCTCGTGCGTCATGTACACAATGACGGTATCGTTAGCGGTTTCGGCCTGTTCTGTTTTGGGGGTACATGCGGTCATAAGAAAAATTGTTGCAAATGCGACAAGGAGGGATTGTAATGTCTTTTTCATTTGATGGGTTGTAATGTTTTTTATTTCTTTTCAAAAGAATTAAAGATCCTTTCCTGCTGCCACTCCTGTGGAGAAAGCGATCTGAAGGTTGTAGCCACCTGTGTCGGCGTCGAGGTCAAGAATTTCTCCGGCAAAGAAAAGGCCGGGGACGAGCTTGGACTCCATGGTCTTCGGGTTGACTTCCTTGAGGTTCACGCCACCTTGGGTGACGATGGCCTCTTCAAAACCTCGGGTGCCATCAAGCGTGAAGGTGCAGAGTTGTCCTTTGAGGAAGGAGAGCAGTTTCTTTCGGTCGGCGGCATTGACCTGGTTGAGCCGTTTGAACTTCTCCAGCTTGGTGCGTTCGAGAGCCAGCGGGATAAGTTCGGCGGGAAGCCACATCCTCATGGCGTCGTGCATCAGTCGGGTTCCGTTGGCGTCAAGGTCGGCAATGAGACGTTTGTCGAGCTGGGCTTCGTCGATGGCGGGTTTGAGGTCGATCTGAGCGATAAGAGGCTCCTCGTTGCTCAAAGGGCGGGCAACGATACGGCTTGTGGATAGGACGATAGGTCCGGTCAGTCCGTCCTCGGTAAAGGTCATTTCGCCGAAGTGCTCGCAGAGTTTCTTGCCATCGGGACGAACAACACGTAGGGTGACGTTCTTTAGCGCAAATCCTACCAGGTCGGCGGGGATTCTTTCTTTGCAGACAAGCGGAACGAGAGAGGGGATGGGGACTTCTACGGTATGCCCAACTTCGCGTGCCATACGGTAGCCGTCGCCCGTGGAACCGGTAAGAGGATAGGACCGGCCGCCGGTGCAGAGAATGACTTTCTTGGCAAGCTGGGCTGTCCCGTCCTGCAGGCGGACGCCACGCATATGATGCTCCTCGTCGAGAAGCAGTTCTTTGACAGAGGTGTTCTTCTTGACGATGATGAGCGGGTTGGCTTCGATAGTCTGGATGAGGGCAAGGAAGATGTCCAATGATTTTCCGCTAGCGGGAAAGACGCGGTTGCCGCGCTCGATGGTGAGAGGAACGTCATGCTCTTCGAACCAGCGCATCAGATCTTCGTTGAAGAAACGAGAGAAGGAGTTGCGCATGAAGCGTCCGTCGGAGCCGATGTGGCTGATAAATTCCTTGAGAGGTGCTGTGTTGGTGAGGTTGCAGCGTCCTTTGCCGGTAATGCGCAGCTTACGGCCGGCCTGGTCCATCTTCTCGATAAGGAGGACACGCTTGCCTTCGCCAGCAGCAGAGATGGCGGCCATCATGCCGGCTGCTCCGGCACCGATGATAATGATGTCGTTAGCGCGCGATGCTTCCAATGTCTTCGGGGTGTATGCAGAGCACGGGGATCTGCGAGTTATGTACAATCTGTTGTGCGTTGGTGCCGAGGAAGAGACGGGAGATGACACGATCTTGCTCTGTGTTGATAACAACCAGGTCGCCCTTTACTTCGTCAGCATATTTCAAAAGCGTTTCGGCATAGTTCTCATAGTGGCGAACGCGGCAGGTGTAGTCGATGCCTTCTTCTACAAGAAGTCTGCCCACCTGATTGATGTATGTGTTGACAGAGTGGGCTTCGTCCTCAACCTGCCAAAGACCGAGAATATGGATGGTAGAGTGGAAGGTTCGAGCCATCTCGATGGCAGGTTTGACCTTCTGACGTGAGTTGATGTTCTCGCGGATAGGGACGACAATGTTCTTCATCCCGCGATGCAGGTCAAAACCCTCTCGGATGGTGAGGGTGGGGCAGGGGGCTTCTTGGACGATACGTACTGCGGTGGAGCCCATCCAGTATTTCTCGAATCCCGATGCTCCGTTGGTTCCGATTACTACCATAGGAGCATCAAGCTTGCGAGCTACTTCTCCGATGACGTTGGCAACTTTTCCTGTCTTGATTTCCCAAGACATCGTGCCTGATGTTAATGAGGGATTGTGCTTGTCGCAGAGTTGCTGGAGTTTGTCTTCTGCCAGTCGTGCAGCCTCGTCCATATGCTCTGCAGAAACGAGTTTCTTCTCCTTGCGTACCCACAGCAGCTTGATACTGCACTTCATTTCGTTGGCGATATCCACAGCATATTCAAGAGCTACATATGAACCCTCGGAAAAGTCGGTACCCACAATGATTGATCTCATGATGAAGATTGTTTTGTTAGTGTTGTGATTTTTGTACTATAGTGATAACGTATTTGGGTGCACTTTATTGTGTGTGCGTGCGATTTATTATATCAATTTGTCGGTTCGGCAAAGCTTGCCTTGTACTGGGGAAGCAGATATTTGACGAAAAGGAACAGATTACTGACGAATAGAAGGCCAAAGATGATTCTTGCTGCCAACTCGGGAATAAGGAGTTTGATGCCGTTCATGTCTCCGCCACCAACGAAGCCGCAGATGACAGAGAGGTAGATTGGGTCGAGCAATAGGAAGCAGATGGTTGTGTAATAGCAGATTGCGCGCAACAGCTTCGATTCAACCGAGCAGAACCGCTTTGTGAGTAGAATGAGGACAAGGCTGGCGATAAATGTGGCCAGAGGACCGGCAAGACAGAAGAGCCCGAGCTGCAGATCGCTCATCTCCTCGCGGTAGATATCTATCATCAATCCTACGCCCATATAGTGGATTCCCTTGAAAGCGCCAATCCCTAAGGCATAAAGCAGATGCGCTCCTTCGTGAATGAAATAATAAGCTATCAGCGCGCTGAGGATGCCTACATATTGGCGTATGCGTTTGTTGTCGTGCATTGTTTGTCGGTTTATATTGCGAAAGAATGATATGTTGTGTTATCTTGTAATCTAACTATATGGTTTCTCGTGGACTAGTGTGCCAATCTTTCGGGTCATATTGTTTCATCTGCAGTGTCGTATTCCTAGTCACACTCTATTAGAATCAATGTCGAAAGCCCGATACGATTATTATTCATGATAGAAAACCTTGACTTCTGGATTTTCGATATCATAATAGAGCTGGGGACGAGGCTTGAAGGTCAAATAATGATAGTTGGTCGGCTGAAAGAGCATCTGGTCGTCATCATCTGAGATCTCCCACTGCCTTCCATCATCGCTCACGGCACAGATACCATCATCATCTTTGAGTGTAATCAAAGCCCATTGACCAGACAATCTCTTAGTATGCGAAGATTTGCACCAAATCACTACTTCCTGGTCAAAATCGTAGAGAAAGTTAACCAGATTCAGTCTTGAGATTCCACCAGGGAACTGAACGGCATAATCGCTATCCCCAATAGGCCATATCACTAACAACCCTTTGTCGCAGTCGTAGTCAACAGCCAGTTCTATATCTTTTTCAAGATTTTTTCGGTTTTCCACTTGCTTGATAATGGCTATTGTGTCGCGGTCAACGGGGTGTTCCAAGAGATTCTTTCTTCGCTCCAACTTCTGTTCTTCCTCTATTATTGCTTTTGTTTTAGTCAGCTTTTGAACCTTTATCCATCCTTTGGTTGCTGCCAAACTGTTCAACGAGGGAAACAATATACCTGAGACGACATATTTTATGCCTAGAACCCCAAAGACTGCAGCAACTATATATTGTTTTGCAGCAATACGGTCTAGGACAAACCAAATACATCCGAGTATCATAACAACGCCAAATATAGATAAGGCAATATCCGTCGCCTGGACATATCTTTTGTTGGCCATCCGTTTCTTTTGAGACGCCTCCTGTTTTTGTTCTAGTTTGCTATCGAATGCCGACATTTTATCATAAAAGATGGCATAAGCAAAGCAAAGAAGTGCAAAGAAGATAAAGAGAGCGCACAACACTAACGAAACAATCTTTTGACCTGACGCCCCATAGGCGCAGAAAGAAAAGAATACACCCCCTGCAAATAAGAAAAGTCGTAAGAATAACTTGGCCCAATCAATATTAGAGTTCATGGCGTTCGACAATTATTATCTTCCCCAGTTGTCGCGGTCGAGACTGCGGTAGTTGATGGCTTCTGACAGGTGTGTAACCGTAATGTTCTCAGCGCCTTCAAGGTCGGCGATGGTGCGAGCTACTTTGAGTATTCTGTCATAAGCGCGGGCTGAGAGTCCCAGTTTTTCCATGGCTTTTGCCATAAGCTGTTGACATTGAGAGTCGACGGAGCAATATTTGTTGAAGAGTTTGGTGTTGATTTGGGCGTTGCAATGGATTCCTGCGTAATCTTTGTATCGCTCGGCTTGTATCTCTCTTGCTTTCACCACTCGTTCTCTGATAGTCGCGCTACTCTCGCCGGGTTTCTTGTTGGCTAGTTCTGTGGGACTGAGAGGAAGGACAACCAGATGAATGTCGATTCTGTCCATCAGCGGGCCAGAGATTTTGTGCAGGTACTTTGAAACGGCTCCGGGGCTGCATGTGCATTCAATTGTAGGATGGGTGTAATAGCCGCAGGGGCAGGGGTTCATGGCTGCCACCAACTGGAAGGAGGCTGGATATTCAACAGTCATGGCTGCGCGAGAGATAGTGACTTTCCTTTCCTCCATAGGTTGCCGGAGAATCTCAAGTGTTGCTCTTCGGAACTCGGGAAATTCATCGAGGAAAAGAACCCCATTGTGGGCTAGGGAAATCTCGCCGGGCATAGGCTTTGACGAGCCTCCGCAGAGTCCGACATCGGAGATTGTGTGGTGTGGGGCTCGGAACGGTCGGACGGCTATGAGAGCGTCTTCTTTCTTCATCTTTCCGGCTACGGAATGAATCTGTGTCGTTTCGAGAGACTCTTCGAGCGAGAGAGGAGGAAGTATGGAGGGCAGACGCTTGGCCAGCATGGTTTTCCCTGATCCGGGTGCACCAATCATGATCACATTATGTCCTCCGGCTGCGGCAATCTCGAGGGCTCGTTTCACTTCTTCCTGTCCTTTGACATCGGCGAAGTCGTACTCGTAGCTGTTGAGTGATTTGGCGAATTCCTCTCGTGTGTCGAACTGGACCTGAGGGAGGTTGGTGTCGCCATTGAAGAATCCGATGACCTGGCTGATGTGTCCGGCTCCATATACCTCCAGATTGTTGACAATCGCAGCCTCTCGGGTGTTCTCTAAGGGAAGGATGATTCCTTTGAAGTGCTTCCTTCGTGCTTCAATAGCGATGGGAAGGACGCCATGGATGGGACGTAGGCTTCCGTCCAGAGAAAGCTCTCCCATGATGACATATTTGTCAAGATTGATGCCGTTCATGTTTCCGCTAGCGGCCAGGATTCCTATGGCAATAGGGAGGTCGTAGGAGGCGCCTTCCTTCTTCAGATCGGCTGGAGCCATATTTATGACGACACGGTTTCCGAACATGTTGAATCCGCATTGGCGAAGGGCGGAGTCGACGCGCGAAGCGCTCTCTTTGACAGCATTGTCGGGCAGACCGACGAGGTTGAAAGAGGCTCCTTTCTCAACGCTTACCTCTATGGTGACTGTGCTGGCGTTAACGCCTGTTATGGCACTTCCGTAGGTCTTTACTAGCATGGGCTTGGGTTATTTGAGGTCTTTTGCGTTTTCTACGATATTTTCAAGCACCTGCTCATAGATGTCGTTGTACAGGTCGGGGTGGTGAAGGTAGTAGCTGCGGCTGCTGTCCACGATGGCGCGGGTAGTATGGTGTTTCTCAAACAGCTCGTCGTAGGAGGCTGCAATTTCGGCGGCGCGTTCCTCGTAGTGGAAGTTGGTTGTGATGGAGTAGTAGCTCTCAAGAAGGTGGGCGTCGGTGAGGAAATCCACCATCTGCTCTTCGTTGAGGATTCCCTCGGGCAGCCGATCGCTTTTGCAAGAGATCAAGGCGGTAATCGCGAGGAGGGTAAATGCTATGTTTTTCAGCTGTTTCATGACGATGGTTAGTTGTTGTTTGAGAACTCGTCGAGGTTTATGGTTGCCTCTTCCCATTCGTTCATCTTGGCTTCGAGGGCGTCCTTTAAGGATTGGTATTCTTTGTAGAAGTTGGCGTCGCTGGCTTCGTTGCCTCCTGCTGCCAACAGGGCGTCTTTTGCCTCCACTTGGGCCTCGAGTTCCTCGATCTCTTTCTCTATCTTTTCAACGATGTTGCGGAGTTTGCGGAGCTCTCTTTCTCGTTCTTTTGACTGCTGATAGTTGAGTTTGTTTTGCGAGATGGGCTGTGTGGCGGAGGATCTGGATTGTGCTTTCTTGGCGACCTCCAATGCCTTGAGGCTCTCGAGCTTGCGGGCTTCGAGGAATTCGAAGATGTCGCCTTTGAACTCGTGCACTTCGCCGTCGCGGAATTCGTAGAGTGTGTCGGTAAGTCCTTGAAGGAAGTCTCGGTCGTGCGACACGAGGATGAGGGTTCCGTCATATTGAAGAAGGGCGTTTTTGAGAATGTCCTTCGAGTGCATATCGAGGTGGTTTGTGGGCTCGTCGAGAACAAGGAGATTGCTGGGCGTGAGAAGCAGTTTGGCCAATGCCAGTCGGGCTTTCTCTCCACCTGAGAGGACTTTGACTTTCTTCTCGATGTCGTCGCTATCGAAGAGGAAGCTGCCCAGGATGTTGCGGATCTTGGGGCGAATGTCGCCTACGGCTATGTCGTCGATGGTCTGGAAGACGGTCTTCTCTCCATCGAGCATAGCGGCCTGGTTCTGCGCATAGTAGCCGATCTGGACCTGATGGCCGAGCTTGAAGAGTCCGGTTTGGTCGGTGATGTCGCCAACGACGATCTTGGCCAGGGTGGACTTTCCCTCGCCGTTGCGTCCGACGAAGGCCACTTTGCTGCCTTTGAGTATGGTGAGGTCTACGTTGTCGAAGACTTGTTTGCTGCCGTAGGCTTTGCCTAGTTTCTCGGCCTCCACCACTATCTTTCCGCTATGGGGGGCAGGAGGAAACTGGAAATGGATGCCTTCGGTCGACACCTCGTCAATCTGTATCGTCTCCATCTTCTCGAGCATCTTGATGCGGCTCTGCACCTGCTTGGATTTGGTGGCTTTGTAGCGGAAGCGCTCGATGAAAGCTTCGATCTGCGCTACCTCGCGTTGCTGGTTGGTGAGCGACGCCATCTGGCTGGCGCGTCGTTCTTGCATCAGCACCACATAGTCGGAATAGGAGGCTTTGTAGTCGTAGATGCGTCCGGCGGTGATCTCGATGGTCCGGTTGGTGATGTTGTCGAGGAAGGTACGGTCGTGGGAGACCAGTACTACGGCTCCGGGATAGCTCTGCAGGAAGTTCTCCAGCCATTGGATGCTCTCGATGTCGAGGTGGTTGGTGGGCTCGTCGAGGAGGAGGAAGTCGGGGCGTTTCAACAGGAGCTTCGCCAGTTCGACGCGCATCTGCCATCCTCCGCTAAACTCGGTAATGGGGCGCTGGAAGTCGCTGTGCTTGAATCCTAGGCCGAGCAGGATCTTCTCGGCCTGCTCCTGTCGGCTGTTGCCGCCCATCATGGCTATCTGTTCGGAGACCTCGTGGTGGCGGTTGAGGAGCCGTTCGTATTCGGCGCTCTCGTAGTCGGTTCGCTCGGCGATTTCAAGCGAGAGTTTCTCTTGCAGTTTCTCCAGCTGGTCGATGGCTTCGAAGGCGGTAAGGGTCTCGTCGATGATGGTCCGGTTGCTTTTGGGTATCATCTCCTGGGGGAGATAGCCTACCGTTTGGTCGGCAGCAACGACGATGGTGCCTGTCTCGGGCTCTTGCCATCGGCAGAGGATCTTCAGCAGGGTGGATTTACCGGCTCCGTTTTTTCCGACGAGACCGATGCGGTCGCGGTCGCCGATGTTGAAGGTGACGTTGTCGAAGAGGTTCTGTCCTGTGAATTGTACTGATAAATTATTAATAGAAATCATATATATAGACCGACTATATAGACCGACAAAATACGCGCAGTAAGCCGCCTCATACGAGGTGGCTTTCTATTATGCTGTTTCTCTTGTGGGAGAAGCTGTTTCTTAGTGGAGGGAGAACTGGACGGGGAGGTTGAACTCGGTACGTACAGCTTTACCACGCTGTTTGCCAGGTTTCCACTTGGGCATGGCTTTGACAACGCGTACTGCCTCGGGGCCGCAACCACCACCAATGTCGCGCATTACGCGTACATTAGATACAGAACCGTCTTTCTCAACGACGAAACGTACGAATACCTTGCCTTCGATGTTGCCGTTGCGGGCGAGGTCGGGGTATTTGATGTTTTCGGCGAGATATTTGTACATCTCAGCGTCGCCACCGGGGAAACCGGGCTGCTCTTCTACGAATACAAAGATCTCTTCCTCAATAACTTCCTCTTCCTCGTCTACCTCAACGTGAGCGATCTCCTGGTTTTCGGCCTTGTCGGCGCTCATATCCAGAATACCAAGCTCGTGTTCGGATTCGGCATCGTTGTCGATAACGTTTACTTCGGTAACAACCTCAGGTGCTTCGGGCTCGGGAGGCTCGGGAGGAGTCTCTTCCTCGGCGGTCGGGATGATGGTTTCGTCGACCTCGTCCAGAACGGCGCGTTGGGTAACCTCGATAGCCTTATGGTCATAGGACTTGAGGTTGAAAGCGAACAGGGTTACGGCCAAAATGACCACTAAACCTATTTCAAGGAACAAACCTTTTCTATTTTCAAGGTCGGCCTTGGGAGTCTTTTTTGCTTCCATGTTATTTATTTTTAATTATTTATTTCAATATTGAAGGTGCGAAAACACACTCTTTTCAAGGTGCTAAATTACGAAGATTTTTTGAATAATCAACAACAAAATGTGAAAAAATATTCGGCCGTCGTGCTAACTTATTAGTATATATGTATATAGGCTGTTGATATTTTTTGGAAGGGGTGGATTGCTGCTTTTGGGCGAAATGGGCTGGCGGAAATCTGTTTTTTTTGTGCGGAGGAGAGTCTCTAGGGTCGCATCAAGGCCGCACTAGGGTCGCATTACTGTCGCACTAGGGTCGCGAATTTGAGACGCTAGATAGGTGCTAGATAGGCGTTAGGTAGATGCTAGATAGATGCTAGTCCGAATTTCGGCTTACGCAAGAACGGTTCCACACAACGACGTTTCCTATGAATACTAACCCCTGAACAGTATTTGTCATAGTCTTTTTGTCGTTGTATGGTCGTCTTGCATGGTGTGTAATGTTTGTGTTGTTGGTTTGTTTTGTCGAAAAGGGACGTTTCTGTTAGGTTGGCTTGCTGCTTGTTGGTAGTCAGTCAAGTAACATGTTTGTCCTATTTGTCTTTCTTGCCGAAGGGCAACGAGGTTTGTTCTTCGGGTTGACGGAGATGAGGCGTTATTGCGTTCAGCTCGTGATTGGATTTTATCAGGAGGAGATTTGCCATAAACTGTCTCGTCATTCGCTGGTTGATTTCTTCCTCGCTTAGCGGGAAAGAACTTCTATGACAGATTGTTATCAGACCACAAATAAAAATCCAGTTCTGCTCGAAAAGGGTCTGGCATTCTTCCTTGGTGATTTCATATTCTTTCTCCATCGATTCCAGAATGCTCTGAAGGGTTGGAATCTCCTTGGGCTTGTAAGGATTTTCCGACAGGAAGAGCAGCATAAACAGGTTGTGTTCCTCTCGGGCAAAGGTTATAATCCTGCGGCCGAACTCTTTGAAGGCGGGAAAATATTCAACAGAATCTTTCACGTAGTCGCAGAAGTACTCGCGGGCTTTCTGGTTGATTGCTTCTTTCAGCTCGTCCATGCTGTTGAAGAAGGAAAAGATGGGGCGGGATGATGTCCCCATATAAGCGCCAAGGTCTCGTGCCGAAAGGGCTTCAATCCCATTCTTTTGTACAAATTCGAACGATTTTTGTACAAATTCCTCTTTGGTGAATATGGGTCTTCGTGGCATAAGTGTTTGGCTTTTATATTGTTGTTGTGTAACACGTGTTGTGCAACAACTGTTGCAAAAATACAACTTTATTTTGGATTGCTGCTATTATTTCTGTTTTTTTTCTCAATATGGCGAATATTCTTTCTGTTTTTGGCGTTATATATATAGTAGAGAGTAGTTCTTTTGCAACAAAAAGACGCAACCTCAAGGACGAGATTGCGTCAAGGCTGAAGCTTGGCGTTTTCAAAACCGCAGCCTATTCTTCTGCAGAACCTTCGCGTTGGCGGAGGGCTTCGTACATGAAGATCGCGGCGGCAACGGATACGTTAAGCGACTGAACTTCACCACGTATAGGGAGGGCTGCACGATAGTCGGCCAGCTTGAGAAGCTCGTTGCTGATTCCCGTATCCTCGGAGCCCATGATGAGAAGCGTAGGCTTGGTGTAGTCGATGGTGAGGTAGCTCTGAGAAGCCTTTTCGGTTGCGGCAACGACCTGCATCCCGCTCTGTTTGGCGAAGTTGATGACGGTCTTGAGGTTGGGTTCGCGGCAGATCGGCACTCGGAGAAGAGCTCCAGAGGAGGTCTTGATTGCGTCTTCGCTAATCTGGGCACTTCCGTGATCGGGGATAACAACGGCTTGAACACCAGCACATTCTGCTGTACGAACAATGGCTCCCATATTGCGCACGTCTGTGATGTGGTCGAGCAGAATAACGAAGGGGTTGTCGTTGCGTAGCTGCAGCACAGGCAGATATTCGAGGAAGCTGTGGAACTGGATAGGAGCGATAGTGGCTACAACGCCTTGATGGTTGCCGTGGGTGAGGCGGTCGAGTTTCTCGACGGGGACATACTGGAAAGGAATGTTTGCCTCGTGGAGAGTGGCTTTGAGTTCGCTCAACAGAGGGCTGGCGAGCCCGGATTGGATGAGAAGACGGTCGATCTGAGCGCCAGAGTCGATGGCCTCGATCACAGGTCGGATTCCGCAGACCAGCTGCTGCTTGTTCTTGGGCTCAGGCTTGCTCTCCGAACGGTTGGGTTTGTTGAAAGGCTTGAAGTCGCGGCTCTTTCTGTCGTTGTAGAAAGGCTTTCTGTCGTTGTAGAAAGGTTTTCGGTCGTCGGAACGATGAGCGTATTTGCTATTCGAAGTTTTTTCCATCTTTGATAGTGATTGTGCGGTCGGCCATAGTGGCTAACTCTTGGTTATGGGTAACGATGATGAATGTTTGCTTGTATTCGTCGCGCAGTTGGAAGAAGAGCCGATGGAGCTCTTCTGCGTGATGAGAGTCGAGATTGCCCGATGGTTCGTCGGCCAGCACCACAGCCGGATTGTTGATGAGCGCACGTGCTACAGCCACGCGTTGCTGCTCTCCTCCCGAAAGCTCGGAAGGCTTATGGCTTGCGCGATGGTCGACCTTGAGGAACTGGAGCAGCTCGTAAGCGCGTTTCTCCGCCTCTTTCATGCTCTCGCCATGGATCAAAGCCGGAAGACAGACGTTCTCCAACGCGGTAAATTCGGGTAGCAGGTTGTGGAACTGAAACACAAAGCCGATGTTCTCGTTGCGGAAGAGCGAGAGCTGTTTGTCGTTCAGTTTCGTTACATCCTGTCCGGCGATGAGGAGTTGGCCGCTATCCGGACGGTCGAGTGTCCCGATAATCTGCAATAGTGTGGTTTTCCCGGCTCCAGAGGCGCCGACGATAGAAACAACCTCGCCTTTGTTCACGGTAAGGTTCACATCGCGCAGCACCTGGAGGCTGCCATAGGATTTGTTGAGGTTCTTTACTTCGATCATAAAGTTGAAAGTTGAAAGTCAGAAGTTCGGGGAGTTCTTTCTGTCGTTTCCGGAGGGGGAGACTCTTGCGCTTCGGACTTTATGGACTTTTCGCTTAATTACATTTCTTTACCGTTGAGGAAGGCTTTCCAGACCTTGTTCTCGCCATAAGCATAGGGCAGGTACTCGTAGGTCGGGATCTCGGTAGTGAGGTAAAAGTTTGCCTTCTTGCCAACGGCGATGCTGCCCAGCTCCTTGCTCACGCCCATGGCATAGCCGGAGTTGATGGTGGTGGCGTTGATGGCCTCTTCGGGAAGCATGCGGTAGTTGACGCAGGCAAAAGAGAGCACGAGCTGCATGTTGCCCGAGGGAGAGGAACCGGGATTGTAATCGCTTGACATAGCAACACCAAGGCCTGCATTCATCATATCACGAACGGGAGCATGCTGCATATTGAGGAAGAAGGCTGCTCCGGGAAGAACGGTGGGCATGGTCTCGCTGTGGAGGAGGCATTCGATCTCTTCGGGACCGGTATATTCGAGGTGGTCGCAGCTCAGAGCGTTGTACTTCACAGCACATTGGATTCCTCCGGAGAGAGCCATCTCGTTAGCGTGGATCTTGGGACGCATGCCATATTTTGCTCCCGCTTCGAGCATACGCTCGGTATCTTCGACTGTGAAGAATCCTTCGTCGCAGAATACGTCGATATAGTCGGCGAGTCCCTCGGCTGCTGCCTGGGGAATCATCTCGTTGATGACGAGGTCGACGAACTTCTCCTGTCGGCCGCGATACTCCATAGGAATGCCGTGGGCGCCGAGGAGGGTGGACTTGATGGTGAGAGGGCTGTTCTCTTTGAGGCGGCGGATTACGCGAAGCATCTTCATCTCGGCTTCGGTGGTCATTCCGTAGCCGGATTTGATTTCAACGGCGCCGGTTCCGTAGTTGATGATGTTCTGCAGACGGAGCATAGCATCTTCGTAGAGCTGCTCTTCGCTGGCTTCCTGTACGCGCTTGGCAGAATTGAGGATTCCGCCGCCGCGTTTGGCTATCTCGTCATAAGAGAGACCACGGATCTTGTCGATGTACTCAATCTCGCGGCTGCCGGCATAAACGAGATGGGTGTGGCTGTCGCAGAACGAAGGAAGGACCATACGTCCTGTGGCGTCGATCACTTTGTCGAACTGTTGCTCTTTGAGTTCGCTCATAGGGCCGAATGCTGCAAATTTGTCGTCTTCAACAACGAGGTAGGCGTCCTTTATGGTGTCGATATGAGCCATCTCTTTGCCCATGACGCGCAGCTTGGGGTTGGTTTCTACTTGAACGAGTTCTTTGATATTTTTGATAAGAGTCTTCATATGAGTGGGGTTTGAATGTTTCTAGATATTGTTTTTCTTGTTCTTCAAAATCGGAATGGCCACTCTTCGGGTCGTTCCCTTCTCGAGGGTTAAAAGAGTTCCTGTTGGTTGCCTTTGAGGTTCAGCTTGCCGAGATGCTGGTAGGCAAGAGGTGTGACTTCTCTGCCGCGAGGAGTGCGCTGGAGATAGCCTTCTTGGATGAGATAAGGCTCATAGACCTCTTCTACGGTTCCTGCATCTTCGCCCACGGCGGTAGCGATGGTGGAGAGTCCTACAGGACCGCCTTTAAATTTGTCGATGATGGTGGCGAGAATGCGGATGTCCATCTCGTCGAGGCCGTTCTTATCCACGTTGAGCGACTGGAGCGCATAGCGGGCGATGTCGAGCGTGATTGTTCCGTCGCCTTTCACCTGGGCGAAGTCTCTCACGCGGCGCAGAAGCAGGTTGGCTATACGGGGGGTTCCGCGACTGCGGCGAGCAATCTCGAGAGCCGATTCGCTCGTGATCTTCACGTCCAGCAGTCCGGCCGAGCGGTTCACGATTTTGGTCAGCGTTTCGGCATCGTAGTACTGCAGGCGGCAGTTGATTCCGAAACGGGCGCGCAACGGGGCTGTGAGCATTCCCGATCGGGTAGTGGCGCCGATAAGGGTGAATGGCTTGAGGTTGAGCTGGACGCTGCGTGCTGCTGGGCCCGACTCGATCATGATGTCGATCTTATAGTCCTCCATGGCGGAATAGAGATACTCCTCCACGATAGGGGAGAGGCGGTGGATTTCGTCGATGAAGAGCACGTCGTTGGCTTCGAGTCCGGTAAGTAGGCCGGCAAGGTCGCCGGGTTTGTCCAGAACGGGGCCGGAGGTCATCTTCATGCTTACTCCGAGCTCGTTGGCGATGATGTGCGAAAGGGTGGTCTTCCCCAAGCCCGGAGGGCCGAAGAGGAGCACGTGGTCGAGCGGTTCGCCACGCTCTTTGGCTGCGCTGACAAAAACACGGAGGTTGTCGAGCACTTGGGTCTGTCCCGCAAAGGCGTCAAATCCTTTGGGACGCAAGGCACGCTCTACTTCGCGTTCTTTGCTGCTTTGGCTGCTGCCGGTAGGATCTAGGTTAGCGTTCAAGGTTCGTATGTTTTAGTTCTTTATTCGTGTTGGCGGGTGGCATTCTTTCTCTCTGGTCTGTGGGCTCCCGTAGGCTGGCGTCCATCTAGGCGATAGGAAGCGGGCAGAATTCGTATGGCTGATGCCTGCTTAATTGGGTGCTATCTGCTGGCTACGGGCTGGCTAGAGGGTGTCGTTCATGAATGTCCTTTCCTTCTCTTCTGTTTGTTATTCTACTACCACCACGTCGGTTCGGCGGTTGTTAGCGCGTCCTTCAGGTGTGGCATTGGTGTCGATAGGCATCGAGGAGCCGTAGCCGTGGTAGGTGAGCTGGCTCTCGCTCACGTTGAGTCCGAGCAGGTATTCGTATACCATCTTGGCTCGATGCCAGCTGAGGATGATGTTTCTTTCCTCTCCGCCCGTGTTGTCGGCGTGGCCGCCAAGCTCCACTCTCACTCCGGGATGCTCCTGGAGGAAGGTGGCCAGGTGGACGAGGCCGTTCTTGGAGTCGGCGGTAATATCGTTCTTGCCTACGCTAAAGTTGACGGTATGGATAATGTCGCCGGGAAGGCAGCCGGCTCCGTTGTTGGCGGGAGTGTGGATCTCTTCGCGGTATTCGAACTCGGGTGCTCCGTAGGACTCCATCGCGATGAACACGTTGCGGCAGGCTGTCTCGTCGAGGATGAGGGGGATAGAGTATAGCACGTGTTGCTCAGAGGAGACATTGAGTATGACCTGGCTGTTGGGGGAGAGGGAGACGTAGAATTCTCCCGACTTCAGGTCGTTGTCTGTAGCAGCCAGAACAGCGCTCCCGTCTTCGTTGGTCACATAGATATGGGCATTGATGGGCAGTCGGGTCTGCTCGTCGACGACAAGGCCGCGCAGCAGGACGTCGTTCTGGATCAGCGAGATCAGCTGCTGGTTGGGGACGAGAGGATTGTTCACCTGTTCGCTGGATGTGCTGGTGATCATAAGGATTCCCTTCTCGTCGGCGTCGGTGTTGATGGATTCGCCTACGCTATAGGGCTCGGGGTCGTTGGTGATCTCCATATAGTAGATATCGTATCCTCCGGCGCCCTCTCTTCCGTTGGAGGCGAAATAGAGCTGGTCGTTGTAGTAGATGGGCGACTGTTCGTTGCCAGGTGTGTTGATGGCGCTTCCCATGTTGGTGGCTTCGCTCCAGGTTCCGTCGGGGAGGAGTGTCGTCATCCAGATGTCGTTGCCGCCCATTCCGCCTACGCGGTTGCTGACGAAGTAGAGCGTGCGGCCGTCGGGAGCAAAGCTAGGCTGGAAATCCTCGCCGTTGCTGTTGACAAGGTTGCCGAGGCTCATGGGCGTGCTCCATTGGTCGCCGATCTTCTTGCAGTAGTAGAGGTCTTTGCCGCCTGTGCCGTTGTCATTGGCAATGGAGACTACGGCTAGCTGTCCGTCGGGAGAGATGGTGTAGCTGGAGAGCTTGTCGTTGGGGTCGCCCATCTGCATCATAGGCTGGGCTCCGCCCCAGTTGCCGTTGGAGGAGTAGGAGGTGAAGTATTCGTCCTTGTCGCCTCTGCCACGAATGAAGATCATGAGGTCGTTAGGCTCGGGAGCATTGTCGTTGGCGAAAAGGGCTTTTGTGTTGTTGTAGTCTTGTTTCTGTTCTGCCAGTTCGGGTTTGGCCTCGATCTTCTTTGCGGGTGAGGTGTTCTTGCCAAAGTCAAAGCCCAGCCTGAATCCGAAGTTGAAGTAACGCATCGCACGGATGAGGTCGTTGTGGAAGCAGTTGACATATTTCATGTTGTTTGTCTCGCTCCAGCTCAGCACCTCGTCAATATCCACCACACGCATCGGCGTGTTGCTGGTCTGCTGTTGCTGGTTCACGGCCCATTCTCCGTAAACGCCCAGTTTCATTGTCGAGGAGGGGGAGAGCGGTATTCTCACGCCAGCCTCTCCTGCAGCCGAAATCCACAGAGGTTGGTTTACCTCGTATTCTCCGGCGACGTTGTTGTAGGTCCTTGCGCCAAGCGTGTTGGAGAGATGGTCGTTGCCGGTAGGCAGGATTCGGTCGATGGTGACGCGTGTCGTTCCGCTATTATAGTTGGCTCGGATGGCGCTGAGGGGGAAATTGACTCTCACACCTGCGTCGCCGTAGAAGGAGCCTTTCTGGAAGTGGAACATCAAGGGTAGGGCGATCTGCATATAGCTGTAGGCTTCGTTCTGTCCCGATATGGTATAGGTGTAGTCGACAGTCACCGTTTTCCCACCCGTCACAGCACTCTGGGTGTTCGTGTAGGCAAAGCCGTCGTCAATCTTGAGCATGCTGTTGTTCTGCATGAAGGCGATGCCGGTCTTGAATCCGCAGCTCTTCGAGAAGAGGTGTATGTATTCAAAATCGGCGCCATAGCCAAACCCCAGCTTGCTGAAGGAGTTCCCGTTTCCGTTCTGGCCTAGAGAGGAGGCTCCCAGACGTACTCCGCCTCCAACAATGTTCTTGGCGTAGTTGGGCTTGGGTGTCGTTGTCTCCTGTGCCGAGGTGATCGTTCCGAGGAGTAGCGCGATGAGCAATACAGATATATGCGATTTCATGATGAATGGGTTTTCGTAGGTTTGCTATTTTACAATCACTTTCCCGACGATGCGTCTGCCGTCGGCGGTGGTGAGAAGGATAGTATAGATCCCTGGGGGGCAGTTGGCGGGAAGGCTGATGCTTCTGCTCTCTACCTGTCGGGCCGTTATTTTGCGGCCTTGGACGTCGAATAGGGCGAGCGTGGAGCCTGCCAGCTGTTCCTCGGGGAGGTCGATGGCGATATTCAGCACATGGCTCTGCACGACGGGGTTCGGGGCAATCGTCAGACCGGCTCTCTCCTCTTCGATGTTGCTGATGCCGGAGGTGTTCAGTCTGACTTCGTTCGATTTTATCCACAAGATCCTGTCATCGTCGGCAGGAACAGCAACATGGTACACTCCGCTCAGAGCGTGGCCTGCCGAATAGTAGTCCTCTGTGCCTTCGGCGATGAGGTTGTTGTTGCAGTACCAGCGGTAGTAGCTGTAGGTGATGTATTCGTTGTTGTTGAAAGGATAATGGTCGACGATGATCATGTAGTCGCGGATGTTCTCGATCACGGGGGCGGGGAATGGGGTGATGACCAGATGCAAGGTCTCTACGCTGTCGCAGCCCCATCGGTTTGCTCCAACGAAGGTGTGGCTCACCGTGGTGTCGTTGGTGTAGGTGAGTCTGTCTCCGTTGTTCCAGGTGTAGGAGCGGTAGCCCCAGTCCATGGTGTCGTGGCTGGTAGAGGAGCGGATGGTGAGGGTGAGTGTTACCACGCTGTCGCAGCCCCATTGGTTCATGCCGGGGAGGACAAAGGCGGAGTTCTGGATGTCGGTGGTGTAGGTGTGGCCGTCGATCCAGACCAGACTGTCGCAAGCCGAACGAATGTCTTCTCCCGAGGAGCTGTGGTGGATTGCCAGGTTGAGGTGCAAGGTGCTGTCGCATCCGTGGCTGTTGCTGTTGGGGAAGGTGTAGGTGGCGGTGCTGTTGTCGGCGGTATAGTGGCGGCCGTCAATCCAGGTGTATCCGTCGCAGGCGTCGATGGTCTCAGTTCCGTCCGAGCTGTGGCGTATGTTGATGGAGAGAACCACCGTGCTGTCGCAGCTGTATTGGTTGGAGAACAGGCTGGTGACAGTGGTGTCGGCAGTAATGATGGCGCCGTTGAAGGTGTAGCTGTCGCAGGGGTTGACGCTGGCCACGGTGGTGTCGGGCAGGAAGATGGCGAGGTTCAGGGTGAGGATGCTGTCGCAGCCTGTGGTGTTCTGTTTCCTGTGTACGTAGGTTCCGGAAGTGGTGTAGGTGCTGTCGTGCCAAGCGTAAGAAGAACAGGCTGAGCGTGTGTAGCTCTTCTTGGGGCTGGGGACGATGGTGAGATGCAGTGATACTGTGCTGTCGCAGCCTTGGCTGTTGCCCGAGCGGATGATGTATCTGGGGCTGTTGGTGTTGTAGGTGTAGAGGCTGTTGTTGATCCATCGCAGCGAGTCGCAGGCGGTGATGTCGTCCACTCCTGCCGAGCTGTGTCCCACGGTCAGCACCAGGTGGGCCGAGCTGTCGCATCCGTGGATGGTGTGGAGGTTCATTCTGTAGTCGCTGGTGGAATGGGTGTAGGTCATCCCTTGCCACAGGAGGCTGTCGCAAGCGTACACGGTATCTTCCACGGTGGGGGAGTTGTGGTGGATGGTGAGCTGGAGGAAGATGGTGCTGTCGCATCCGGCGGCGTTGGGGATGCTGTCTATATGGGGGTAGATGCCTGTCTGGTTGTAGATCTGTCCGTACCAGGCATAGCGTTCGCAGGCTTCAGCAGTGAAAGGCCGTCCTCTTTGTGTGCTGTAGTTCACCACATACTGGGTCTGGATCAGGCTGTCGCATCCGGCAACGGTCTGCAGGTATTTGGAGATGAGCTGGTCTGTGGTGTAGGTGACGGATTCCCATACAAAGTTGTCGCACACATATTGTGTGTCGGCAACGCCGCGGTAGCTGTTGTTGATGGTGAGGTGGAGGGTGATGACGCTATCGCATCCGCGGCTGTTGGCGCCGGCCATGCGGTGTTGTTCGCTGCTGGTGTTGGCCCGGTAGGTGTTTCCGTCGCGCCATACGTAGCGGTCGCAGGCGGTCTGCTCTTCGACAGAATAGGTGGTGTATCTCACTGTCAGTGCCAGCGTCGCCGTGCTGTCGCAGCCGTGGGCGTTGGTGAGGGCTGTGGGGTTGCGGTAGTCGCCCGAAACGGTATAGCGTTGTCCGAGCCAGAAGGTCGAGTCGCAGGCGTTGCGGCTCTCGTTGCCGGAGGAGGAGTAGTGCACTGAGAGGTTCAGTGTGATGGTGCTGTCGCATCCATGGCTGGACTGTCCTCGTAGCGTGGTCACCAGGCTGGAGGTGTCTGACGTGTAGGTGTAGCCGTCGATCCAGGCCAGTCGGTCGCATACTGTGGTGTCGATGGTGTTGTATGAGGTGCCGAGGATGGTGATGGCCATTGTCTCAATGCTGTCGCACCCGTGGCTGTTGGCGCCTGAGAGCGTGTCGCAGACAAGGGTGTTGGTCGAGAAGGTCCCTTTGTCGCGCCAGCTGTAGGCGTAGCAGGCAGTGTCGTAGAGGGTGGTGCGGGTGGTGCTGTAGAGGACGAGGTTGAGGGTGATGAGGCTGTCGCAGCCGTCTCTGTTCAGCACATGGGCTGTGTCGTTGCTGTTGGAGGCGAGGTAGGTCTCTCTCGTCCTTGTGTTCGTGCCATCGAAGTCGGCGACCTGCCAGGTGAACGATTCGCAGGCGGTGGTGCTGAAGGTGGCGCTGTTGGTGTGGTTTACGGTGATGTGGAGGATCACGTTGCTGTCGCAGCATTGTGCTTCGGCGGGGTGGAACTGCTTGTAGTAGGATCCTGTTCTCGTGTAGGTCGTTCCTGCCCACACCATCTCGTCGCATACGGTGGTGTCGGCGGTGATGTTGTATTGCATGGGCAGAATCCTCAGGTGGAGTGTCACCACGCTGTCGCAGCCGTTGGCGGCGGCGTTATACATGGTGTAAGTGGGGCCGACGGTGTCGGTGAGGTAGATGACGTTGTCTTTCCATAGATAGGAGCCGCAGGCTGCCACGTTGGTGTCGCCTTGCTGGGGTTGGAGGATGTAGAGGTAGAGGTGGGCGGTGCTGTCGCAGCCATGCTGGTTGGTGAGCCCTTCGATGCGATGGTAGGAGTTGGTGGTGAAGATGGAGTCGTTCCACCAGTAGTTCTCGCAGGAGTGGACGGTGTCGCAGCTCTGGCTGTTGTGGTAGATGGTGAGCACCAGCTGCTGGGCGGTGTCGCATCCCGTTACCGCCGAGCGGAACTCGGGGTAGCGCAGGGGGTAGTAGAGCGTGGTGTCGTTGTAGAGCGTGAGCGATGTGAAGTCGCCGCGCTGCCAGGTGTAGTTGTTGCATACCGAGAGGGTGTCGTAGCGCACGGCCGGCGCGTAGAGGCTCAGGTTGAGGGTGCGAGTGCTGTCGCATCCATGCCGGTTGGTGAAGGCTTGTGTGTAGGTGCCGGGCGTGGTGTAGACGGTGTCGTTCCAGCGGTAGCTGTGGCAGGCGGTAGCCGTCACGTTGAGGGTGTTGGAGTAGTTGACGGTGAGGTCGATGTGTACCAGACTGTCGCAGCCTTCGTTGGAGAGGAAGTGGCCTTCGATGTTGTGGTTGGTACGGGAGTAGATGGAGTCGTTGTAGCCGTTGTACCAATGGAAGGTGTCGCACACCTCAAGGGGGGCTTCGAAAAGCTCCTTGTTGCGGTGGAAGGAGAGGATCAGCACGTCGAGGCTGTCGCAGCCGTTCACGCTCAAGGGAGCTGTCGGCTCGTTCTGGGTGAGGTTGTATTCGGGCGCGGTGTGCGGGTCGGTGAAGTCGTGGCTGTAGGCGATATTGTGCCAGGTGTAGGTCCTGAGTCCGGTATAGCAGTGGCGTATGGTGTCGAAGCGTCTGCCGGCAGGGAGCACGGTGAGCTGGAGGATGTCGATGCTGTCGCAGCCTTCCACGGTCTTTCTTCCGCCGGGGTTGCGTGCCGTCACGGTGTCGGTGGCGTAGTAGTAGCGGCCGTTCCAGAGGTAGCCTTCGTTGTCGCATATCAGCTGGGTGGAGGTGACGGTGGTGTAGCCTGTGTCGGAATAGTGGATGGTGAGGTTAAGTGTGGTCAGGGTGTCGCATCCTTGTGCCGCCGAGAGGCTGTCGCGCCAGTAGGCGTCGGAGGTGGAGCGGGTGTAGAGGCTGTCGTGCCACAGCAGCTGGTCGCATACCGTGGTGTCGAGGTGGCCGTAGCGTGTGTGCTGTATCTGCAGGTGCAGGTGCAGGAGGCTGTCGCATCCCTGGTAGGTGAGGAGGTGCAGATCCACCGTGGTGTCGCGCACATAGGTGTTGCCGTCCACCCAGGTGAGCTGCTCGCAGGCCAGCCTGTCGTGGGTGCGCTCGTAGCTGTTGCGGATTGTGAGGTTCAGCCGGTTGGTGATGTCGCATCCGCCGATGTGTTGTGTGGTGGTGTCGTTGAGAGAGGCGGCATAGATGCGGTTGTTTCCGCCCAGTTCGGGAGCCCAACGGAAGAAGTCGCAGGTGGCGGTGTCGATAGTGATGCCGGTGGAGTCGAACACGTTGAGGTGGAGGGTGACGATGCTGTCGCAGCCGTGGATGGAGCTGTTGGCGAGGGTATGGCTGTCTGTCTGCCCCAGGCCCGGGCCATAGGTGAGGAGGGTGTGGGGCCAGGTGTAGCTTCCGCAGGCGCTGACGGTGGTGTCGCCATAGGTGGTGGAGAAGAGGGTGAGGCGCAGCGTCACCGTGCTGTCGCAGCCCTGGCGGTTTGTCATGATGCCGGTGTAGCTGCCTGAATGGGTGTAGTTGCGCGACTCGTTGTTGCCGAATTTGTCGGTGAAGTTCCACACAAAGGCGTTGCAGCTGCTGTCGTCGATGGTGGTGGAGGAGGAGTGGTGGAGTGTGAGGTTGAGCGTCACCGTGCTGTCGCAGCCGTAGCGGTTGCTGCGGGCCAGGGTATGGGTGGGCGTGTTGGTGGAGAAGGAGAACATGAAGCCGTTGATCCATGTGTATCTGTCGCAGGCGGTCACCGAGTCGACGCCTGCAGAGGCGGCGCCATAGGTCATGTGGAGGTGGAAGAGCGTGTCGGGTGTTCCGCTCACGCGATGGACGATGTCGATGTGGTGGTCGGCAAACTCGCTGCCTATCATGCCCAGGATGTTGAAGGTCGTGTCTTTCCAGCTGTAGCTCAGCGTGTACCATTCGCTGTCGCAGAGGTGGATGGTGTCGTAGGCTATCACTTCTCCGTCGCTGCTGTGCATCGGCAGGGGCTGGCTGGCGCTGTGGTGCGCCGCCACGGTTGGGTGTCCCGTCGCTCCCTGCAGGGGGAGTGCCAAAACCCACAATGGCGCTAGCAGCATCGCTAGCATAGCCAGGGGGCGGAGATGTATGTTGATGGTGTTCTTCATGTCTTCTTGTGTACTTTTGCCGTCAGGCTTCTTTTATTTGTGGTAACCTCTAAAAATTCAGTTTCAGACGATTTTTGATTATGGGCGAGAGTTGCAAAGCCGAGAGGAGAGCAAATACATTTGCTATTCCGAGGCCAAGCAACGTAGACGAAGTCAGCAGGTTTCTTCTTTGAACGAAGGCGCAACACTGCAAAAATCGAGAGCAGAGCAAGCTCGCTTGCTTTGCCGAGATGCGGCAGTGTCAGAGAAACTAATGCGGTGCATTGTAACGTTGCGCAAAGTGAGAGAAAAGACTGCTTGCAGGCTTTTCCGAACCCAAGCAACGTCTTGTATCTTCAAAACTGAGTGAAAAGAAGAAAGATGCCGTTCAGAATCGAACATTGCAATAGTCGAAGGCAATATCAAGCTTGCTTGAATATTGCTGAGACGCGGCAATGTCAGCGAAGCTAAAAGCGTGAAAAAGTAATATTTTTTAATATCCTTTATCATTACGTTGAATTTTTAGAGGTTGCCTTGTTGTCTTTTCTGTCTTTATTATCTCTCTTTATATCAATTGATAATAGGCTCCCATCCCCTCGGGGAGTGAGCAAAATCGCGTTGCAAAGATACGCAATTTATCTTGATTGGCGCAGACTTTTTATAATAAAGATTTCAATTTTTTTTGTAAAAGAACCAACAGAGGCTTTGCCCGTCCTCCCCCAAAGGTTGGTTTCTCCAACGAGCTGAGCCAACCGTCAACTATCCGAACCGGGAAGAAACCCCCGATAGCAGACCTGGCTCCCGGTCGTCAGCCCCGACCTTCGGTCCTTACTGCCCTTGGTTCGGACGAAAGCAACCCTATATCATCCCTATACCAAACAGGTATCATACGGCCATCAAATCCGACTCAATTCCGGCTCAATTCCGACTCAATTCCGACTCAATTCCGGCTTTTGTGGGAATTGAGTCGGATTTAAGTGGGAATTAGGTGGGGTTTGATACGACGCAAATACGACGCAAGTGCGACGCTACCTGGATGCTACCCCTACACGGGAAAGCAGCCGCAAGAAAGCCTCCCGAAGCAGGAAGTGAGGGCACTTACGTCCCCTCAAAAAACCTCAGATTGCGCATCCACTCTCGAAGAACCGAAGGTAGAGAGTGAAATTTGTTTAAAATCAACATGTTGGTGGTATTGATGGCAATAGATCACTTTGGGGTGACCTCTGATTTTTTTGGGGAATTATATACCTGTTGGCACAAACGAGAGACGCAACAGGCAGTTGATGATGGCGTTGGCCATTCAATATCATTCCAGACTTCCGTATTCCGTCATTGCGGGCTTGGGAGTTGCAGAGGAGCGAGAGCAGAAGCAAAACTTGTTTTGATTATGCCGGAAGTTGCAAAGGAGCGAGCATAGAGCAAATGTATTTGCTATATCGAGCCGAAGCAACGTAGACGAATGTCAGCCAAAGCAACGTAGATGAAGTCACCCGCAATCTAGACTGTCCGGCAACGAGTCTCGAACCCGTCGCAATAGATTGCGGGTCAGGAGTTGCCGAGGAACGAGAGTAGAGAAAGTTTACTTTCTATACCGGAAGTTGCAGAGGAGCGAGAGCAGAGAAAAACTTGTTTTCTATGCCGAGCCGAAGCAACGTAGATGAAATCAGTCGAAGCAACGTAGATGGAATCAGCCCGCAATGACGAGGTCTGCTATGAAAAA
>JAKSMR010000049.1 GCA_024400495.1 Bacteroidales bacterium | reverse complement strand
AAAAAAATGATGAATTGTCTCCGCTAGGATAACAGCCAACAGGTATATAGGTACCTAAAAAAAGAACCCCCGATGGAGGCTCTTTTTCTTTCTTTTGCGTTTTCTATAACTTATGCTTCAACGATAGCACCAGTGGGGCATACGTCAACGCAAGTACCGCAGCTAGCGCAAGCGTCAGCGTCGATTTTGTAGATGTCGCCCTCAGAGATAGCTCCAACGGGGCATTCGCCGATGCAAGTACCGCAAGCAGCGCAGTTTTCAGTGATTTTGTAAGCCATTTCTATATTGTTTTAGGTTAATAACTGTTTGCAAAAGTACACAATTTCTCGCAATAATCAGCATTTTCTTTCGTGATTATTTTATTGATATTTTGATATTGTTGATAATTAATGCTTTATGATGCGATAAATTGTCTCCCGCTCCCGGTCTGCCAGTCCCGCGACGCACTTTTTTATCCCGCTGAGGTGTGCGATTTTGCGAAAATCGGGGCGTTTGACAGCAGTCCTTATTTCAGGTTCTCGAGCAGCGCCTTCATCGTCCTTCTCGGGTTAGCTCTCTCGTAGAGTATTTTGTACACAGCCTGCGAGATAGGCATGGCGATGTTGTATTCGCGGCGTTTGCGTTCCACGCCTTTCACGGCGAAGTAGCCCTCGGCCACCATATTCATCTCCAGCTGGGCGCCTTTCACCGTGTATCCGTGGCCGATGAGCTGGCCGAAGGTGCGGTTGCGGCTGTGCTGCGAGTAGCAGGTCACGAGCAGGTCGCCAAGGTATACGAAGTTCTCCAGGCGGCGTTCCTTGTTGGGGGCGCACTGGTCAATCAGCTGCTCCCCTTCGAACATAGCGTTGCTGATCATCACTGCGATGAGGTTGTCGCCATATCCCAAGCCGTGGCAGAGGCCGGCGGCGATGGCGTAGATGTTCTTCATCACCGTGCAGTATTCGATGCCCTGGATGTCGGTGGAGTATACCGTCTTCACATAGTGGCATTCCAGCGCCCGGCGCATGCTGTTTGCCAGGCTCTCGTTGGTGGAGGCCACGGTGAGGTAGGTGAGCTTCTGCATGGCAGCTTCTTCGGCGTGCGAAGGGCCGCTCACCACGCTCATGTGGCTGTAGTCCACGCCGAAGGTGTCCTTCAGGTATTCGGTGAGGATCTGGTTCGTTTCGGGAATGAGACCCTTGGTGGCGCAATGGAAGTTCTTCTTCTGCACAAGCTCCTCGGGCAGCTCCTTCATGGCGCTGTGTACGAAGGCCGAAGGGATGACGACAAGGATGTCGTCGCTCTTCTCGATAATCTCGCGGATGTCGCCGCTGAGGTAGAGTCTGCTGGCGTCGAGCAGCGCCTCGCTCAGGTAGAGGGGGTTGTGATGTTCGTTGGCTACACCTTCACGAATTTCGGGCTCGCGTACCCACCAGTTGATGGTCTGTTCCTCGTTTTCCAGAAGAATCTTCACGATGGCGGTAGCCCAGCTGCCACTTCCTAATACTGCTATCATGTTGTTATTGAGTGTTCTTGGATTGAATTGTATTGTTAATTGTAGTTAAATATTATCTGCAAAATTACTAAATTTCTCGGTAATCAAGAAATATTTTGTATTTTTGTTCTCTCCCACGCCGGTCCACAGCGCGGTTTTTTGATGTCTATGTTGTTGAATAAACGAAAAATAGAGAAAATCCTCCCGCTCCTCATTTTTGCAGGAGTGCTTTGCTTTGGACGCGGCGCCCTAGGACAGATCATCCTCGACACCACCCCCACCGTCTCCCGTGGCGAGGTGCTCATCTCCGAGCTCCTTTTCGACCCCGCCGTCGGTGGAGCCGATTATGTGGAGCTCTACAACAGCAGCAGCCTCCCCGTCGACCTCGGCCAGCTCTTCCTCGTCCGTTGGGAGGGCGGCACCATGCGCCGTTTCCACCCCCTTCCCCAGGGGCAGATGCTGGCGCCTCAGCACTACGCCTGCCTCACCACCGACAAAGCCTGGGTGATGACCCACTACACGGTCTGCGACACCGGCAGCCTCCATCAGCTGGCGTCGATGCCGCCCTATCCCCAAGGCTCGGGCACCGTCCTGCTGGCGCTGGCAGACAGCACCGTCATCGACCGCTTCGACTACGACGTCCACATGCATAGCCCGCTGCTCCGCGACAGCAAAGGCGTAGCCCTCGAGCGCTGCTCCTTCTGGGGCGATAGCGGCCAGCCCGCCACCTGGACCTCCGCCGCCTCCTCTGCCGGCTTCGGCACCCCCACCTGCGCCAACTCCGCCTCCCTCGGCACCATGGGCGGCACCCTCATCTCCCTCAGCAGCACCCTCATCTCCCCCGACGGCGACGGCTACAACGACCAGCTGGTCATCACCTACTCGCTGCCCCAGGACGACATGTTCGCCAGGCTTGAGCTCTACGACGCCGCCGGACGTTGTGTGCGCTCCCTCTTCAGCGGCACCCTCGCCACACAAGGCCAGATGGTGTGGGACGGCCGCGACAACTCAGGCCAGGCTCTCCCCGCCGGCTCCTACCTCCTCCTCGTGCGCACCTCGCCAAGCGCCGGACGCCGCTACTGGGAGACAAACCGGTTCACAGTCAACATTTGGAAATAAAGAAAAGCGATTTCTAAAGCCTTAGAAGTCACCAGAAAAATAAACCATTATGCAGAAAGAATTAGAAAACCTCAAACCCGCCAGCGTATGGCGCTATTTCGGCGAAATCATGAACATCCCTCGTCCCTCCAAGCACGAGGAGAAAATCTCCGCCTACCTCCAGCAGTTCGGTAAGGACCACGGCCTCGAGACCCTCAGCGACAAGCTGGGCAACGTCCTCATCCGCAAGCCCGCCCACAAAGGCTACGAGAAGAGCCCCAAGGTCTGCCTCCAGGCTCATATGGACATGGTGTGTGAGAAGAACAGCGACAAGAAGTTCGACTTCCTCACCGATCCCATCAAGCCCATCCTCGACGGCGAGTGGCTCACCGCCGACGGCACCACCCTGGGCGCCGACGACGGCATCGGCGTCGCTGCCATTCTGGCTATCCTCGAGGACAAGACCATCGAGCACGGCCCCCTCGAAGCCCTCTTCACCGTCGACGAAGAGACCGGCCTCACCGGCGCCGACGGCCTTAGCGACAAATGGCTCCAGAGCGAGATCCTCCTCAACTTCGACGACGAGGACGAAGGCGAGTTCTGCATCGGCTGCGCCGGCGGCATCGACACCACCGTCGCCATCGACTACAAGAGCGTGCGCAACACCCCCGGCACCAAAGCCTACACCGTGAAAGTCTCTGGCCTCAAAGGCGGCCACTCCGGCGACGACATCAACAAAGGCCTCGGCTGCGCCAACAAGATGCTCACCCGCATCCTCTGGCAGGGCACCTTCGCCAAGGAGCGCTACGGCCTCCGCCTCGCCACCATCGACGGCGGCAACCTCCGCAACGCCATCGCCCGCGAAGCCTCGGCACTCGTAGTCCTCCCCGCCGACAAGGACAAAGCCTTCGTCAAGATGGCCAAAGCCATGGCCGAAGCCATCAAGTTCGAGTTCCGCACCACCGAACCCGACCTGCAGATCACCATCAAGGCTGCCGATCGTCCTGCCTACCTCATCGACAAGCGCACCCAGGACAACCTCCTCAACGCCCTCTACGCCTGCGCCCATGGCGTGCTGGCCATGAGTCGTGAGATCCCCAACTTCGTCGAGACCTCCACCAACCTCGCCTCCATCAAGATGGACAGCAAGCAGATCCATATCGCCACCTCCCAGCGCAGTTCTGTCGAGAGTGCCAAGCATGCCGCTGCCGCCAAGATCGAAGCCACCTTCCGCATGATCGGCGCCCATGTCACCCATGGCGACGGCTACCCTGGCTGGACCCCCAACCCCGACAGCAAAGTGCTCAAAGTGGCCGTTGAGGTCTACAAACGCCTCTTCAAGCACGAGCCCGTCGTCCGCGCCATCCATGCCGGACTCGAATGCGGCCTCATCGGCGAGAAATATCCCAAGATGGACATGATCTCCTTCGGCCCCACGCTCCGTGGCGTCCACAGCCCCGACGAGCGTATCGAGATCAAGACCGTGCAGATGTTCTGGGACGACACCCTCGAGATTCTCCGCTGCCTCAAATAGGCCGTGTCCCCGGAAAAAGAAGAAGGGTCAACCGAAAAGAGAACCAGACAGATGTCATTGCGGACCAGCTCCGCAATGACATTTTTCTACCGCAGAAGAAAAAACCTTTTATCCTCCCTATGAAAAAGATCCACAACGGCTGGGCCGATCTGCCCGGCCACAACTGCTTCGGCTGCGCCTCAGGAAACCCCATGGGCCTCCATATGGAGTTCTTCGAAGACGGCGACGACGTTGTCTCCACCTGGCATCCCCACACCCATGCCCAAGGCTGGATCAACACCCTCCACGGCGGCATCCAGGCCGCCCTTGCCGACGAGATAGCCTCATGGGTCCTCTTCCGCAAGCTCCAGACCACCGGCGTCACCGCCAAGCTCGAGGTGCAGTATAAGAAGAGCATCTCCACCCTCGACGACCACATCACCCTCCGCGCCCATGTCACCCAGCAGCGCCGCAACCTCGTCGACATCGAGATCGGCATCTTCAACGCCGCCGGCGACCTCTGCACCATCGCCCACGCCCTCTATTTCGCCGCCTCCCAGGCCAAGGCCCAAGCCGACGGCTTCAAGCCCTTCCTGGTGGAAGAAGAGTAGCCTCGCAGTCTGCTCGGTTTCATAAAGTGATTGCGTTCCACACAAAAATAAGCCGGCCGCCCATTCGGGCGGCCGGCTCTCATCAATGACCTGTCTGTGCGACCAAAGTAAAGGCTAGGTTGATAGTCCAGCAACTCCCCCTATCAAAGGGTGCTGGCTTCACCCACACCGTTTACTCGCCGATGGCGTCATCGTTGCTGGCAGCAGCAAACAGCGCCGTGTAGGTCGCTGCGCCGCTCACGGTGATGGATCGCGAAGAGGTGGTGATGCCGTCGCTCCATCCGGTGAAGATGAAGCCGTTGGCAGCCTCAGCCCTCAACGTCACGCTGGCGCCGCTGGCATAGCTGCCGCCACCCGTAACGGTGCCGCCGTTCGAAGGCGACGCCACAGCCGTGATGGCGATGTCGCCGGCAGCTGGGGAATTGGCAGCAGTATCGCCGGCTGCCACATAGGAGCCATCGGGCATCTGGTAGCGGACGGTGGTGTCGTCTGCACCATACAGCTCCAGGTCAATGTAGCGGGGCCAGGCACCCGTCAAGTAGACGGGTTTTCTGCCCGCCTTATTGCCGATCACGATGGCTCTGGGGTTTGCTGTGGCATAAGTGGCGACAGCGGTCTCAATCTCTTCGTCCATGATGACGCCGCCAGCCACCGAGCGCTCTGCCAGATTCATCAGTGCGGCACGTAGGTGACCCTTGTTTTTATGCATGAAGGCATTTCGAGGAGAAGTCATCTTTCCTTTGTCAAAAGCCTCTTTTATTGCAGAGTAGTGTGTTTTGACGAAAAGAGAGATCATGGAGAGCAGCGCCGAGTTGATCTCCATCGACTTGGTCATCTTGTGTCTCTTCGTAGGATCGATAGGGTACATATATGTAACCCCGTTGATGGTGCGGTATGCGCGGGTTCCATAATTGCCCTTCATTTTGATACCGTCTTGGGTAATGACTTTGGTTGCCATATTAAAAACTTTTTAATTTGTTTATTGCCGGTCTTCGTCTTTTTTTTACTTCCGAAAAACCATTGCGACCGACACCATACAATTGTTTCCCGGAAGGTCTGCCATTTAGAAGTGCTTTTTTTGAAACAGAGGTCTGTCAAAAGTCTACCAGAAGTCTACCAGAAGTCTACCAGAAGTCTACCAAAAAAGGCCGAAAGTCTACCAAGAGTCTACTAAAAGTCTACTAACAGTGTACCTCTGGAAAGGCGCTCTCTGTTCTTTCTTTTTGTTAAGGGCTGTCTTTGTTTTTCATTTTCTATTTCTTTCTTGTTTAACCATAGGCCCGCTCAACCTTCTTCTTTCGGGAAGTGCGGCCAGAAACACTTATCTCATCGCGTTTCGTGGTTGCAAAAGTACAGTATAATTTCTGTGCCACCAAAAATACATGTATCAGTCATCTACCACCAGTGATAATGAGATGTTTATAAATATGTCTTGATCGGTCTTCCTGTGTCGAAAACCCTCTACCACCCATTGCGAAACCCTCTACAGAATAATTTTAAGATGAACTCTAGAATTAGAGAAATGAGAAACATTAGCTTGATCGTCTTTCTGTTTCTTTGGGCTGCTCAACAAAAACCGTCGGCGGAAAATAATTCCAAGGAGTTCGTTGAGAGGAAATGAATGGGGTGATTGCCCCTCCCTTCCAAACAAGTTACTGACATTTTATACCACTGTCCCTTCTATGTCGCATAAAAATCGTAATTTTGCAAACTGAAAATCTTTTCTTGATTCATTAATAAGTAAGCATATGTATATAGATTATTTAGAAAACGTCACTTTTTCCAAAGAAAAGCAGCTTGAAGATTTCAAAAAAAACAACGACATCATTAACGCCGAGATGGAGCATGCGCTCAATTACGAATTCTGGATTAATGACCACGAGCATCTCTCCGAGCAGATCAGTACCGTTACACGCCTCTGCGAAGGTCTCTACCAGATAGGTTGTCTGTCTGTTGGCTATAGCAACCAGCCCTCTTTCCAGCTCTTGCGCACATTCCCCTCTGTAGTACATACCATCGTAAGCAACAACAACCAGCTTGTCCGCTTCATCAATGGTCTTTCGGGAGAGACGGTCACCGTACCCGAAGAGGAATGGAACGACTATCGGTCGTGCATAGATGATCTTCTGGCGCTCTATCGTCGCACCTCTCACCATGGAGGCCATTTCTTGATCGACATCTGTACCGGCTTTCTGCAAGAGAAACACTATCGTATCCCCGTAGTCTTCGCAGTCTTGTATACTCGCGTAACAGAATTCTATTCTATCATCTACAAGACTTTCCAGGATATGGAGAAAGATCCTAGGTTCCGTAAGATGAAGCTAAACCAAGGGTTTGACGAGTACCTTCGCGGACCATGGCAGGAGCGGCAAAAGAAGATCCTTTTCGACTTTGAGAACCATAAAATAGACCCCAATGTTGTCCTTCGCAGAACGATAGATGAGTACAACGAGTCCCCTTGGGGAAAAGCAGAGTATAGGAGCAAAGACAGCACGCTCACCCATGTTGACGACGACCTTTTCTCCGACCAACTGTTCAAGCTGGCGTTCAACCTTGTCGATCCAAGTGGCCCGGAACACGACATTGCCTATTTCTTCGATTACCAACTGACAATCCAGTTGCTTCAGCATCTCTGTCAGAATGGGAAAGCCCCCAAGCGATACCAACCTTTATTTCTTAAAGACACCCAGGTGTCTGACATCTCGCCGCTAGCACGACAAACCCTTGTAGGACATTTCTGCGACGGGCTCCGTAGAATCCCGGGCAAATATCTGGCGCAAGGGGTGGATATTAATGTGCTCCTACATTTTGTTGGTTACCTGCTCCTCTTCCACCCCGGTCAGGCCGATGCCATAACTGCCTATCAGGACTACTTCTGGCAAGAGACGCAGAAAGTAGTCAGCAGCAATCCCAATAAGAAAAAGATTGTCTTCAGCAGCGAGGTCGGAGTCTTCAATGTGGCGCCCTTTCTAACTGTCCTTGGCGCGATTGCGCCCAAGGATAACAGCGGGCTTCTCGTCGATATCAGCCAATCCGAGTTGGTCTCGCATTATTTGGGTGAAAGGGATTATACCGACTGTGATCCCGAAATAAAGGACGCCGTCAAGACTGCAATCCTTAATGGTATGAAAGGCAAAGGGGAGAAACTTCTCGTTGCTGCCGCTATCGTCCGAAACAACCTTCAGAAGTAGGTCAAAAGTAGTTCCTGCTTTTGGCGTTAGCCAGACCTTCGTCACGGGGAGTCTGGCTTTTCTTTTCTGACGTTTTTATATATTATATCAATAATATTTGAAAAAAACGTATCTTTGCAAACGTAATTACTCACTTTGCGCTACCCCGAAAATCAATGCAATTGTCTTAGATACAATGATTAGGAGTCCCCGCAGAGAACCGAATGGAGAAAAAAACAGGTCGGATAGGTTCTTCACACCTGCTAGTGGTCTTTTTTTTCAATATTCGGGTATTCTTAAATAAATATAAAAATTGTTGCAAAGAAAAACAACATACAAAGATGACGCAACCATGGTTGCACAACTGATCAGAAATGATGAGTCGGCAATCCATTTTGTTTTCTACGACCATTATACCAAGCTCCTAAGGTGGAATGCAGAAAAAGCCACAAAGGGCAGGCCTGTAGAATTTGTCGATCTGATTCAGGAACTTTATCTGTACATGAGCAAGGACAATTGGGCGAAACTGAAGAAATATGACCCTTCGATGCCTTTTGTGAACTGGTTCTCGGTGGTGTCGTACAGGTTTTTTAAAGATTTTTCTCGTTCGATGATAGATTCTTCTTCTACGATGCCTATATCCAATATGAGCGACCATTCGATAGCTATGGCGAGCACCGGAAAGGTCAGCCCTATCATGATGGATATCAAGAGCGCCCTTTCGAGGTTGAAACCGCCAAGAGACAAGGAAATCCTCGAGGCACTCTTGATCAGAGACGAAGAACCCGAGAGTGTGGCAGAAAAATTCAGTGTGACAGTAGAGAACTTGTATAATATCAAAAGAAGGGCCTTGGCCAAGCTAATAAAGAACCATTTAAGCGACTATCAGTCATGAAACAGAAGATTACAGATGAGCAGCTTGCTCGCTATATGAGTGGCTTGTCCGACCTAAAGGAGGAGTCAGAAGTGCTGAAGGCTTTGAGTTATGACGACGAGTCGGTTGAGGATTTCGCCAACATGGTGGCTGCTGTAGAGCTTCAGCAGGATGCTTGCCGTAAGGCCAAACCTTCGATATTCTCTCGCTGGCAGTATTGGTCGGCAGCTGCAGTATTGTTGTTGCTGGTTGGCAGTGCAGTATTGTTTTGGAACAGGTCGTCTGTTGAAATTGACCAGGCCCCCGTTTATGCTGCTCAAGACACGATCGATCAAGATTCTATTCAAGATTTTGAACTAAATTATACCACAGAGTAATGAAGAAACTGTTGGTCATACTATCCTTTTTCGTTGTCGTTGGTGCCGTCAGAGCCCAGGACACGTCCTCTTATTCTCGATGGAAGGAGCAGCATCGCCAACAGTTGCAGTCGTTCAAAGATTCTGTGGCTGACGACTACAAGGCATTCCTTGAGCAGAGCTGGAGAGAATATGAACTATTGAAAGCAGAACATCGCAAAGGGGTTGGTAAGCCTATCGACCAGCCTCAGGTGGATTCGTCAGACATGCAGTTGCCTGAAGAAATTAAGGCTCAACCGATGCCGGTTGCGGCATTCAATCCCGAGGCCTTGGGTCGGGTTTTCCAAGACACGGCATTTGAAGTAGGGTATGTGGCCGAAGTGTTCAAAGTTCAATACTATTGCCGCGAGGTTACTTTCAGGTTGTCCCCTGCGGTATCAAAACTGAAACTGGCTGGCACTAGCGAACGGCAGGTGGCTCACTTTTGGGGTCGTTTAGATGACGAAGACCTCCGCAATGTGGCGCAACAGCTCAGATCCAAGCAGCAGGACCTGTATCTTAACGACTGGGGTTTGGTGGACATGGTTAGAAAGCTGTCTTCAAGAGTCTATCCAGAAAATGAAGATGCCCAGGCAGCCTTGTCGGTATATCTGCTGAACAAGATGAAGTATGATGTGCGAATAGGCAAGACGAATAGCCATCTGGTGATGCTGTTCGCTTCCCTTCAACAGATCTATGAACGCCCTTATGTGATGATTGATGGCAAGAAGTATTACGCTTTGTCCAAAGAGTCTGCTGCTAACAAGAAATCTAAAATAACCACCTACCAGCGCCAGTATCCCGAGGCAGACCATGCTGTGGACCTGAACATATACTATGCACCCCGAATAGGGGGGTGCCTCACCAGAAATCCATATCGTTTCGTGTTCAACGGCGATCCTAAGAAGATACCGGTCAACAAGGCATTGGTCGATTTCTATGAGAACTACCCACAGACGGAGCTTTTCGTCTATGCCAATGCGGCTGTTGACGAAGCCATGGGTCTCTCAATCGAGGATAATCTAGGTCCGCTTACCAGAGGAACGTCAAAAGTTGATGCCGCCAATCTGCTGCTGCGTTATATGCAGGAAGGGTTTAAGTATATGACCGATGACGTGCAGTTCTCTCGTGAAAAAACCCTCTTCTGTGAAGAGAATTTCCACTATGGAGCCAACGACTGCGAAGACCGGTCGGTGCTGTTCTCCTATTTGGTGCGTAGGCTGTTGGATCTTGACGTGGTACTGTTGGAGTATGACGGCCATGTGTCTACAGCAGTATGTTTTGCCGACGAAAAGGTGAAAGGCGACTATCTGAAGATTGGAGGATTAAAGTATGTGGTGTGCGACCCCACCACCAAGGGCGCCCGAGTAGGACAGCAGATGCGTAAATACCGTCGACAGACCCCTAAAACGATCATTCTGAAAACAAATATTAATTAATACGTACAATCATGAAAACAAGAATTATTGTTCTGGCAGCAGCCATGATGACTATCGCTTTCACCGGATGTAAATCAACAAGTAAACAGTTCCAGTCCCAGACCGGCAACAAAGAGATCGAGCTCCCCTGTGCCGGCTATGATCAAGACACCGAGGACTATTTCACTGGTATGGGCATTGGCGAGAACGTCAATATGCAGAATGCCCGTATGGCTGCCCTTAATGGCGCCAAGCAGATGATCAACGCCAAGATCGGTGGCCTTGCCAAAGGTCTGTCCACCGACTACAGCCGTACTATGAGCGGCTCCGCCGCCCAGCAGGATGTGCAGGGGGTGGTAGAGCGTGAGATCACCCAGGTTATTGAACGCATGCTCAACGATGCCGAGCAGACCTGCGAGAAGATGTACCAGACCCAGGCCGGCACCTACCAAAGCCATATCGCTATCCGCATCTCTAAGAAAGAGATCGTGAAGAAGGTGGCCACTGAGTTGAGTGAAGACCAGAAACTCGAAACACTCTTCAACCGCGAGCAGTTCCGCAAGTGGGCCGAGGAGTATATGAAGAACTACAGAAACTAACATTGAATAATTGAAGGGTCGGGGTTTATCTGTCGCTACATGCCCCCTGTTCCCCTGATTTCTACATGATGAAGAAGACATTACTCTTTTCCATAATGATGGTAGCGCTGGGCCTGAGCTGTCAGGCCCGGCGTGTTCCGTCATGGATGAACGAATTGCCCAAGGCAGGAAATAGCACTTATCTGTATGTACGTGAATCGGGCGAAGGCCCGTCCTATTCCCAGGCTCTCAACCAGGCTCTGGCCAGGGTGATGCAAAGTACAGCCAACCGCATCGGACAACCCTTCGACTCGCAGAAGATCAACGAGTCGTTGCAGAAGGGTACCGGCTACGAGGTGATCTCTCGCCAGTACAACATCCCCATCAATAAAGTCGACGAGTATGCAGTACCGCTGAAGAACGGCAGCTATAGGGTCTATGTGCTCTGCCAGGTGGCTGTGTCGGGCAACGTGCAGCCCCAATGGGAGACGCTGGAAAGAGCGGGAGAGTCGAGCAATTGGACCTCGCTGGCCAAGTCTGCTGTGATTCCCGGACTGGGTCAGATGGGGAAAGGTTACTATGGCGAGGGTATAGCGATGCTCGTCGGCGAAGTGGCTTGCGTAGGCACCGGAGTAGCAACCTTCTTCATGGCAAAGGAAGACATCGAGATTATGAAGGACTACACCACAGGATACGCTGATTTCGCTGCTGCCCGCAAGGATTACAACACCCTGCGCACCACCAACCTCATCGCCTGGGGGGCTGCAGGTGCCCTTTACGTCTATAATCTCGTTCGTGCTTTCACCATGCAGCCTAAGAGTACCGACCGGCTCGTGTTCGAACCTTCTCTGCTGATGACGCCACAGGGTATGGCTCCATCGGCAGGATTCGCTATTCACTTTTAACCCTTGGCATCTATGAGAAGATATCTAACAATATTTGCAGTGATTGGCAGCCTGCTCTTCACGGCTTGTGTCAAAGAGTTGGAGAATGAAGGCGTTTTTGAGTCGACCCTCTGCTGTGGAGTAGTGGTGGATCAGCGCACGCAACAGCCTGTAGAGGATATGCGCGTGATGTTTACCAATGGCGACCACACCAACAATGTGGTGCGCACGTCCAAGGATGGCACCTTTGAGATAGGCGTGACGGTTGACGAACTTGGCCAGGGCTTTTTCCTGAGGGTCGAAGCCGACTCTCTGTTCGTTGGACGTGAAGTGAGTCTGAAGAATATGATCATGGGTATTGAACGTTATGATGTGGGCACCATCTATGTCGACGGTCCCGAGGTCCCGATCGTGGCGCTGAGAGGAGTCTCCCAAGTGCTGGCTGCGTCATCTCATCTCGATGGCGAGGTGACAGAAGGCGGGAAATCTACCGTGGTAGAGCGAGGATTCGTTTACGGAACCATGCAGTATCCATCTGTTTCCAATTCCAAGGTGCCCGTCGGAAGTGGCGAAGGTTCTTTCTCGGCAGATCTAAGCAACCTGCAGGTGAATACCACCTACTATGTAAGAGCCTATGCCCGCAACGGGGTAGGAGTAGGCTATAGCGACCAGATGAGCTTTACTACTCTCGACGGTCTGGCAACAGTAATCACCGGTTCGGTGAGTGGAATCAATCCAACATCGGCCTCCTCGGGAGGCTCGGTGGTTGCCGACGGCGGTTTTGCTGTGTCTTCCCGAGGTGTGTGCTGGAGCACCGCCATGCAGCCTACCATCAGCAACAACCATACCTCTGATGGCAGCGGCCTTGGGGATTTCGTGAGTGGCATCACCAATCTGGAACCTGGCACCACTTATTATCTGAGAGCCTATGCCCGCAACTCTTCAGGAGTAGCATACGGCGAACAGGTCTCTTTCACCACCTCTAGCGGATTGCCCGAAGTTTTGACAAATAGTGTAAGTAACATTTCTGCTAATAGCGCTGTCTGTGGTGGAGTGGTGAATAGCGATGGCGGTTTTTCGATCATTTGCAGAGGCGTTGTGTTCGGCACATCACCCGATCCCACTGTTGCTGGCCCTCACACCAGTGACGGTGTCGGTTTAGGCTCCTTTGTGAGCCAGCTTACCGGATTATCCTCCCACACAACCTACTATGTGAGAGCCTATGCCACCAACGGAGTGGGCACGGTTTACGGAGAACAGAAAGTGTTTGTGACGGAATAATTTTTAAAAAAGAGTATACAAAGAAACAAAAACCATCCATAAGAATTATGTACACACCTCCATTTTCAATAAGTGCGGAGTCTATCAATATGATAGCCGAGATTTCAGGCCTAATTGAGCGCTATGCTATCAGGCTGGAACGAGAGGATGGTTTGCGATTACGCAAAGCAAATAGAATCCGCACCATCCATAGTTCGCTTGCAATAGAGGGTAACAAACTCTCAGAAGACGAAGTTCGCGATATTATTGAGGGCAAGAATGTGGTGGCTCCTCTGCGCGAAATACAGGAGGTGAAGAATGCTATCAAGACCTATGAGATGTATCCAACCTTGGATCCCTTTAAGGAAAAGGATATGCTGAAGGCTCATGCCCAGATGATGGATGCCATAATGGACAATGCTGGCCGATATAGGACTGGTGGGGTGGGTGTGTTCTCAGAGAATGGACTGGTGCACATGGCGCCCCCGGCAGAGCGAGTGCCCATGCTGATGGGCGACCTGTTTGACTGGCTAAAGCGTAGTAAGGACCATCTGCTTGTTCGCTCATGTGTGTTCCATTATGAGTTTGAGTTCATTCATCCCTTTGCCGATGGCAATGGCAGAATGGGAAGGTTGTGGCAATCGCTTATCCTAGGCAAGCTGCACCCGCTGTTCGAGCATCTGCCAATAGAGAACATGGTGTATGCCAACCAGCAGGCTTATTATGATGCCATAGCCGCAAGCACCAAGGCTGGCAACTCTGGGAGCTTTATTGACTTTATGCTGCGCGAGATTCTGGAGACCCTGAGGACTCATCAGGGGGAAGAGAAAGTTCCTAATAAAGTTCCTAATAAAGTTCCTAATAAACTAAAGATGGAGTTTCCGTATATCGCGGCTGCTGCATGGCAGGTCTATTCGTATGTTAAGAACCATTCTGATGTTACGGCTGTGGACATGGCCAATGCGTTGGGAATATCGGACCGCATGGTGAGAAAGCATATAGCTGCATTGAAAAATGCTGGAATAATAGAACGTGAAGGAAGTAATAAGACAGGCCGTTGGATTGTAAAAAAATAAAATTTTCTGCATTATTCATGTCATGGGTTATTGATATAATAGGATTGATACCTGGAATTGCCAAGTTGTTGGAGCGATTTATGGGTGCGAAGGTTGTTCCGTCTATTGATTTTTCTGAAATGAGGAAACATCACATGATTCTCACAGAATTTCTAGATAGGACAGCAGACGGAGGTATAAATCAGCGTGATGGCTCAAATGTAAAGCAGGAACATGTTTGGAACTTTGAACTCGTTCTACATAATCTGAGTCAAACTCAAAAGGCAAAGGGGGTTAAAGTGGAATCATGTGCCAGAAACGTATCACTAAAAGAATCAAAAGTCGCACAGATTGACGTTGATTCACAAATTTCAATTCCAGGAGAAGTAATGTATAATCTTAGAGGACCGCGTGATAGGAATATTGAAAGTAAGATGTTGCCGTTTGTGCCTTGGATGTTTTTTGTGGTGTCGTATTTCTCCAAGAATCCTGATAAGAGGACTTTCGTGGTGTATGTAGGATCTCCGGCAGTTCAAAAGGTGTTTCAAGGAAAAAATCGTGAGAAGTGCGCAAATCGAGCAAATAAGTGGATAACGAAACAAGGAAAGAAATGAAAAAGATATTAGTTGGATTATTGTTGGTTGTATCAACCATTACAAGTTGGGCGTATGACTTTAGTGCTGTGGCACCAAGTGGCCAGACACTATATTATAATATCGTTGGATCCAACGCACAGGTTACCCATCAGAGAACATCTTCTCCGGTATACACCAATCTCTCTGGGGCATTAGAGATTCCCTCCATCGTTAACTACAATGGAAATGCCTATTTGGTGACCAGCATCGGTAGTTCTGCTTTCTCTCATTGCAACGGCCTCACGAGCGTGACCATCCCCAACTCGGTGACCAGCATTGGTAGTTCTGCTTTCTATTATTGCAGCGGCCTCACCAGCGTGACCATCCCCAACTCGGTGACCAGCATCGGTAGTTCTGCTTTCTCTCATTGCAACGGCCTCACGAGCGTGACCATCCCCAACTCGGTGACCAGCATTGGTAGTTCTGCTTTCTATTATT
>JAKSMR010000048.1 GCA_024400495.1 Bacteroidales bacterium | reverse complement strand
GGCAACGCTTGGCTTTTCGGCGACGCGCAGGTGTACGGAAACGCGGAGGTTTACGGCGACGCGCGGGTGTGCGACAAAGCACGGGTTTACGTAGGCGCGAAGGTGTGCGGCAATGCTTGGGTGTTCGGCGACGCGCAGGTGTTCGGCAACGCATGGGTTTACGACAACGCAATGGTTTACGACAACGCATGGGTTTACGACAACGCGTATGTGTTCAACGGCGCTGGGGTGCACGAAGCCGCGCGGGTGTACGGAGACTCGCATGTGTTTGGCGACGCGGAGGTTTACGGCGACGCGGAGGTTTACGGCGACGCGCATGTGTCTGGCAACGCGGAGGTGTCTGGCGACGCGAAGGTATGCCGCAACTCGGATTATATGGTGTTTAAGAATTCGTGGTCAAGCGGCAGATGGTTTACTTACACACATTCTAACAAAATGTGGAAAGTTGGATGTTTCTATGGGACTGGCGACCAGCTGATTGCGAAGGCATATTCCGACGACGAGCGAAAGGGTCGGTGCTACGAAATCATCGTCAGGGCGGCCGAATCGATCAACGAGGTCTTGAAATGACGCGGAGCATACTGTTCAATCTCAAACGCGAGTGGTACGACAGAATTGCGTCCGGCAAGAAGTCGGTCGAATACCGTCGTGTCTGCAAGCACTGGTCAGAAAGGCTTGGCGTCCGCTGGCCGATCTCGTCCAACTGCATGGAGAGGCTTCGCAACGGAATCGTCGTCAACGCAGACTGGACGGCCGTGTTCCGTCTCGGCTATTCGAGAAAGTACCCAGACGTCATCCGAAACATAGAGCGCATCGACGTCGGTCCGTGTCCTTATCCGGGATGGGATGGCGAGTATTTCAGAATTTATTTTTCCTCTGAAAGAACGGAGGATAGATAATGGTGTTTCTGACAAAAAAGGGCAGACGGCGTTGCGACGCGCTTCTTGGAGGCTATTCCGTACTCGCAACGGCGCGTGCCAGGATGATGTCCAGGTTCAGCCTGGAGGCCGGTACGGCGCTCGGCACAATTAGTCCGCTCTGGGACGACCTTCAACGAAAGACTCTGAGCGACATTTCTCCGTATGTTCCGGAAGACCTGTGGCCGTTTTTCGCGGCAAGCGACTGCGACGATCCAGAGTTCTCTCCGGATGAATGCGCGAAGTTCGTGGAGGCGTTCAATGGTCGTTTCAAAGGAGGATTCGACCCGTGTACGGCCCTCGACTGGTTCGAACGCGATCCGGACGATGGAGCGAAATGGAGAAGTCTTCGAGACACGGACTCTCGGAAAATCACGAATGCCTATCTGAAGGGCGATGTCGCAATGGCGCACGAGATCCGGCTTTGGAACGCTCTGAAGAAGGCCGCGGACGAGAAGTGGACGCTGCATTGGGACTGACATGGAAACGGGATGCGCGATATGAAAAAGGCAATCATTGAATTAGAAGACATTCCAGAAAGCTGTTCATACTGCCCGGTGTCGCACTTCAGTAGAGGGTGGTACGTCTGCGAGTATTTGGATGAGTTATGTCCGAATCAGGGGCGTCTTGAGAAATGCCCGATCAAGGAGGTCGAGATTGATGGAGAATAGGATTTTCAAGGAGTGCAAATGAAGAGAGTCGAAGAACTTGGCATCAGCCCGACGCCATGGATGGTAGTTTTCAATAACGGAGGTTTCGTTGATGGGATTGAAGATGCAAGTGGGAAACTATTCGTAGACTCCGACTATGGTCTTCGCGGCCCAGAACTTCCAGACGCTCGATTGATGTCGAAGTCTCCTATGCTGTACGACTGCCTCTTCGAAGCCGTCGAGCGCGTTTGCAGCAGATGCTACGACTACAGAAATGGAAAGTGCAGATCGAACCGCACGGCGGATTCCTGCTACGCGAAAAGATGGCGAGAAGTTCTCGAAAAGGCCGGTGGAGAACGCGTCGAAAATGTCAATGAAACAGAGTGTCAATGAAAACTAATACTGAAGAGAAACTTGAAAAGCTGAGATCTGCGGTAGCGTTTGCGACTGGACGACTCGATCTCGTTCCGCAAAGTGCCGAAGGGAAAATCTGCATCGACGTGAGGAACTTTCTTTTGAAAGCCCTCTCCGAGACGTCTGACGAGGAGGTGTTAAATGTCTAGTCGTTACACGGCGGAAGAGATGCGAGAAATGGCAACAGAGGCGGAAGTAATTGAAGTCTATGACCAGTTTGACGGGCATAACATGTATACGATTGCCGCGATGCTCCGCCAGGCGGCGGAGATCCTTGACGGCGTTCTAAATGAGATAACCGTCATCGAGAAGATGCCAACTGCGAATCTGGACGGGG
Source organism: Bacteroidales bacterium (assembly GCA_024400495.1). Classification (GTDB taxonomy): domain Bacteria; phylum Bacteroidota; class Bacteroidia; order Bacteroidales; family P3; genus Colimorpha. The sequence goes on along the minus strand of JAKSMR010000048.1, from coordinate 14,658 downwards.
CATTTGAGAACCAGAATGTAAATGTAGCAAGGTTGCTGGCGAAGATTGCATTCTACGATAAGGTCAAGAAGATTGTAGGTGAGGTGTCGAATGAATAAATTCTACACTGCGCAGGAGATGCGAGAGGCGGCGAATGCGGTCGATGAGGTTTCCATTAACGACAATGGCGAATATTTCTACGAAAAGCATGAGAAGTTCAATCCTTTCCTCGTTCGTGACATGCTCCGCCAGGCGGCGGACGCTATGGAGCGCGAAGAGCGCGAGGCAAAGGATGACGATAAGAACAAGCCGCTTCCGTGCCCGTCATGCGGAGGCGAGGTCAAAATCAAGCATATGGTGGGTGGATATTCAGCCGTGTGCGAATGCGGCTACTGTGCAAAATTCTGCGATTCAGAATCAGAAGCCATCTCTGTGCACAACCGGGTGGCTGGCTCAACGAAGCGCAAGAAAAGGTGGGAGTATGCGGTGATGTACACAGCACTTAGCGGATGCAGGTGCATATCGCCTGGGCGTGCTGATTGTATAGCTGCGACGAAGAATATTCTGTCTCTATACAACAAGGAATGTGAAGACGCGAACATCGTCCGCCGAGAGGTCGGCGAGTGGGAGGTGTTGAAGGAATGACAATAGAAGAAGCAATTAAACACGCCGATGAAGTGGCTAGGAATGGTTGTTCCAACTGTTCCCAAGAACACAGACAACTTGCTGACTGGCTACGGGAGCTTGTCAAACTGCGTAAAGAGAAGAACGAGAAGAAGTATGAGTATTCTGTGAAGTATACACATTTACCGAGTGGCGTGTCTTTCATTAGCAATGAAAAATTTGACAACAAAGGTGATGCGATTGCAAGAGCGTTGCACGAAAAAGATGTTGAAACAGTTATCGTGCGCCGCTCCGTAGGAGAGTGGGAGGTGGTGCCGAATGAAGGCTAAACGAGAAGAACAGATCCTGAACGATGCAGCGATCATGTTCGCAAAACTGTGCGACATCGCAACAAGAAAAAGTGACGGACGAAATCACGACGTATACGTTGTTCTTTCTGAGTGGGTTGAGCAACGCACTGCTGAGATTGGAATCAGACATAGCTCCCTATCCGGCGTTGTGGATAACACTCGCGAACTAGGAGTTAAACTTGGAGTCGGGGAGCAGACTGTTCTGCATCGTTGTTTCGTGTTCGCACCTAAAGGAGACGAATTGGAGCGAGAGAAGAAGTACGAATACTCAGTTCGTGATAGGTGTGGATTTGTGAGTGATGTACACAAGTCATCCAGACTGGAGGCTTTAGATTGTGTGGTGTTCAATGACGAGCGAATCGTCCGCCGCTCCGTCGGCGAGTGGGAGGAGGTTGAAGCTTGACAGGATGCGAAATGATTAAGTGCAAGTTCTATCAGTTCTCAGAGGAGCATGGAATGATGATTTGCACAGACCCGTGTCCGCTCTACGACAATGTCTGTAGGTACAACCAATACTGGCAGACGGCCGAGGGGAATGCGGAACTCGAAGAGTTTTTTGTACGAGGCGGAAAGGATGCTGCAGATAGCGAGTGTGAAGAGGTGGAGTGATGGAAACCGTTGAACGATTTGCTGAGTACGTCTTTAGGAGATGCGACGATGTCGTATCTCTCGTAACAATGACAGATGACGTGAAGGTCAATGGAATTGCGTATGGATTCGCGCTAATGGCCGGGCTTGCGATAGTTGCAATTGCGTTAGGACTGACAACATTGCTGTTGTTAGGATTGGCAGGTGCGGTCTATACAGGATTCGTTGAGCATACGGGAGCGGCGTTCTTGATTTCGGGCATCGTCGCATCGTTATTTGCGGCGGCGTACGCGATTGGATTCGCGCGGGACCTCTACGGAAAGAAGGTTAAAAACGATAAGAAGGTGAAGTGATGGCCGCATTCTTCTTCTACAAGATTGGAAGGCACTTTGTGTTGAGCGGAACATCTAAAGCCCCTAGATATAGGGTGACTTGGATGAGACGAAACAATGTAGATGTGCTCCAGACAGGTTCTACAACGGTAACATTGCCTTTTAGGGTTCCAGCAAAGCGAAAGCTTGTTGTCATTGTTGCTAAGACGCGAGAAGAGGTCATTGAGTGGCTTAAGACGCAGAAATGGAGCGAGTTGTAATGGAGACGAAAATCGTGCCGAACAAGACCTGCGACGGCTATGGGCGTGGATATAGTCCGTTTGTGCGGAAAAGCGAAACACGAAAAATGAAGCCGCGCAAAAAACGTGGCAGAAAAGCCACGCATGACTCGTGGTGGAGAGGATGTTAATGAGGTGAAGGAATGAAGTATTATGCAATAGAAGTCGAAAACCCAAAAGGCGAAAAATTCCTGGAAGGTCGAAAGTACAGAACTAGATTCCATGCGAACTTCGATCTTGCAGACAGAATGGAAAACTACGACGACGGATTCAAGTTCAGAGTCGTTGAAATTGAAGAGAGTGAGGTGGAGTGATGAAAATAGTGATTGAAACAGACAAGTGCAGGTATTCGGCAGATATTCCGTCGAAGAACGGCGAGGAATGGAAGAAGCAGCTTGACGAAACGTACCATGACGCTTTTGCCTATGTCATGGCAAGAGACATTGATTCGGATGAACGAAAAGAAAGTGAGGTGAAGTGATGATTACATTCTACGGTTATGCCGTCAAGAAGGACGGCAGATATCTCGGACTTAACCCGAAGAGCGGAAAGATGCAGTATTACAAGCGACCGAAATATCCTCTTGTTAGCGGTGAGAATTACGCTCAATGTAAATCGGTTGAACACCTTGGCGAAGTTGTCAAGGTCAAGCTTACTATGGAGGAGGTGTCCGATGAAGAATAAGAAGCTGACCAAATCCGAGGCGTTGGAGATGTATCTTCGTGGCGAATGGGATCTTGTGATGCCGTTCGACCATTCGATTGAGAGGACATACGTCCAGCATCTTAAGGAGATTGGATTCGTTATTGTTGAAGAGGAGGTGGAGTGATGGAGACGATTTTCGACATCATCCGAGGGAATGGAGCGACAGCGGACGAGAAGGCTGGTAATGAATGGATGGCTGAAATGGGAGACGAGACGAACTATGCAAATATAGTCGCAAAGAGTGACGTGATCGACTACGGGGTCGACGAGCCGTCCCTGTCCGCAGACAGGCCGAGCAGAGGAATCTCGGCTGGAGACATCTACGCCCTTCTGTACGATAGGTACATGAAGAATGCTGGAGAGTACGCCGTGGCCGGCGAGGTCATGAATGACTCTTTCTCCAAGGCGTCCAGACGCTACGACTTCGTAGCCGTAAACTGCTGGAGTCGGCAAACGATAGACGTCGTCGAGATCAAAATCTCCAACTCAGACCTGCGTCATGAAATCGAGCACCCGGAGAAGCACAATGTCGTGTTCGAGTACATCGACTACTACTATCTGGCGGCTCCAGACGACGTGATAGGTTCGCAGATAGACGTTATTCCAAAGAACTGGGGGCTGTACGCCGTAAAGAAGGGAGAGGACGGGAAGTGGTTTCTTCGAAAGCGCAGAAGCGCGATGGCCCTGCACGACGAGCGCCGGGACACTCTGCATAGGGGGTTCGCGTTCTCCATGATCAGGGCGATAGAAAGCCAGTCTGCTCTTAGGCACTCGATTCAGAAGATGCTTGCCGACGAGTTCAGAAAGGGATATGCTGCCTGCAAGGACGAACTTGGGCGTAGATCGAATCTGCTGGCGGAGTCGGTGCCAGTGAAGGAGGAAGATTACAAGTGGCTCGTTAAATGTCACGACTTCGTCCACCGGATCGGAGTGTGGACTCGCGATCCGGCCGATCTCGAGAAGATGGCGGAACAGTACAGTAGAGGTCTTCGCATAGCCAAGTCAGCGGATCGTCTGCGCCTGTACATGTCCAATCTCGGAGAGGCGTCGGAGAGAATGCTCAAGGAACTGGATGAGATGTGCGATGAAACGGAGAAAGAGAAGTGATGGACGTGAACATACCGGTCGCCGTGGCCATCGTTGTGTCCTACATGTTCGGTTTTTGGGTTGGGTACGGAGAGGGCAAGAGAAAGGTCATGGACGCATGGGAAGAGTGGGCGGACAAGTGCCTTGGTCGTCTTGGTCGGGATGCACAAAAAAAGGAAAGAAAAGTGATGGAATGAGAAAAAGCAAGTCAACAGTATGGAGGATGGGTCGTGAATTACTATGAATTCATTAAATTGATTGTCCGATATTCCAACATGAAGTCGTACCTCAATTCGTTAAGAGACAATGGGAAATACGAATTGAAGAAGGAACGGAGAGTTTCACGTGAGGTAGATGCAATGTTTGACAATATCTGCAAAACGGCATCAGAGCTGTTTTCCAATGGAACCGTGGAGGCTGGGAAGTGATGAAAATTAAGATGTGGCACGACTGGCAAAAGAAAGAGGTGAAGTGATGGTTGTCTGCAAATGGCCGTATCTTGACAAGGTTCCAGAATCGTGTGACTGGTGCCATTACCACGAATCCCGTCCAGATCCGTTCGTTGGATGGAGAGACTCGTGCGCGATAAGCGAGAAGTCTCTGGACGAAGACAACGGCGACGATGGCTGGAAGTGGGATGGAGACGGAAGACCTCCGAAATGCCCTTTGATGGAGATCGACGACGAAGGGCATGCGTCGAAGAAGAAAAACTGGCAGCGTTTTGACAACTGGATGGACTGCAAGCGCGGATACGAACTTCACTGCCGTCGAATGCAGAGATCCGGGTCGATTGAGGACTGCATGCAGTGGCTCTACGAAGACGCGTCATGTCCGTGTGGCGATGACGAATGAATTGGTCTCGATTTTGGCAAGCACATTCACAACGGAGATTGTTCAAAAATGATCAAAGATGCAGACAGGCTGATAACGGAATTGGTTCGATATTCCGCCGGGGCGAGCTGCGCCGGAGACGGAAGGGCCGCCAGTGTGTTCGAAGACGCGTCTTGTCTTCTTGAGTTGTTCAAGAACGCCATGATGCCGGTTCTTGACGTCTACTTGCAACGCGTCGACGGAGGTCCGTGCGCGGACGGCGAGTTCATGACGTCTGGCTTGTTCGGCGTGTGCGACTGTGATGGGAACGAAGTCGACTGCGAATCGATTGCGGACGCGCTCGACGCCGTCCGTGTCGCTCAGAACGTCGTCTGGGAGTCGCGTCGACAAGGCACCGAGAACCTCGATGACGGGAGACTGCTTGCAACCAATGACAGCCGCCCTCGATGGAATGGCGTGGAAGAGATCCTGCAGATGATGAAGAAGAACGGCCCCTGCTATGATGCGCGGGATTGGCTTGAACTGATTCGCGATCTCGAAGTCGCCGTTTGCGACCTTAAAAAGGAGATGGCGAGACGGGAGCTCGTTCTGAACGAATCTCTCGTCCGTAAAGAGAAGGGGATTGCGGCGATCAAGGAAGCGCTTGATTCCCTAGATGTCTGCAAGGAGGAATAGGACCATGGTCATGGACTGCGACGCTGCTACAGAAAAACGGAGGCCACGCATTCTGTTCTTGCGACGTGGTGGCCGACTGCCCGAGAGGGACAGGTATTTCGCGAAGATCTACGAGGACGCGGGTTTCGAGGTGATCGTGCGCGACATCGTTCCGGAGGAGACGGAACAGCCCGACTTGAAGTCTATCTGGTTCAAGGAGCTGGACGACTTTGACGACGCGCAGACAACTTGAACGGCCCTGTTCTGCGATGATCCCGGATGCCAGGAACGTCCGGGATTTTTTGTTGATTTTTGGTCTTGCGCAAACCGTCCAAGCACGGTAAAATATGGGCGTCCGTGGAGAGCATGGCTCGCCATGGAAGAAAAGCGAACAAAAGGAAAACGAAACCAAACGGAAAGGGCTTTATGCCGGCAATTGGAAACAGACTGATCAAGACGTGTGTCATGTGCATGGGCTTATGCGCACTGCGTCCGTCTTTTGGAGGGATTGCGCTGTTCGACGCCATCGCGATGGCCGAGAGCACGAACGGGCGCAGAAGCGGCAACGTGTACCAGATCACGCCGGAATACGTGTCGGATGTGAACAGAATCCAGAGGAAGCTGACGCGGGTCGACGGAATGAAGCGGGAGCGTTTCTCGTGCGAATCCGTGTTCGACAGGGAAGCAAGCGAACGCATGATGGAAGTCTTCTGGAACTACTACTGTCCGAGGGTCGGGGACTGGTCCGACGAGACGAAGTGCAAGCTCCACCATGTCGGGTATCGTGGACTTCGGACGAAAAAGGATCTGGCCGAAATCTACTGGAAGAAGATTCGCAAATTCAACAAGTCACGCTGAAAAGGAGAACGGATATGGGAACGAACATGTCGGACAAGGAACTGGCGGTCATTGCGGGGCTTGCCGAGGAGGCCGTGGAGCTGAGGGAAGACAAGATGTCTCTGCTCCACGAGAATTCGACGATGCGCAAGGAAATATGCAACTCCAGTTCGAAAATCCTCACGCTGCAGGACAAGGTATCTCGCCATGTCGTGACGATTGAAGGACTGGAGCGCGACCTCGAGATTCAGAAGGAGAAGCACAAGTCGGTCAACGGGAAGTTCCGCCTCGTCCTCGAAGAGGTGAACCGACTTGGTCGTCTCGACTTCAAGAAGATGACTCCAAGGGACTGCAAGGGATTCCTGATCGGACTAGTCGACAATTTCAGGAACATCATCAAAGAAAACGACATTCACTTCAATCCGGAAGGAGAGGTTGAGTGAGTATGAAAATCAAACTGAAAAACTACTGCGACGAATGGAGCGAACACGACATCGGAGAGACTTCCGACATTGTATTCGCAGTTTTGAAAGAGTTGTCCGGAGACGAAGTTTTGTTCGTCTACAGGAGTGGGAACAGGTCGGAAGTCTACGATTCGGACACGAACGGACGTCACACGGACTACGACGACGGCTCCTGCGTGGTTTTCTCGGAAGGGAAATGGGACGATGAATTCCTCATAGAACACGAAGTCAAGGATCTCTCAAAGGGCTTAGAACCAGACGACGTTTCTCCGAAGAAAGCCCCGGACGCCAAGGCAAACGATGAGCCGAAGCGGACTAGGATCACGAATGCGGAGGCGTACAAGACGGCGGAGGAGCGCGCGAGGGCATTCAATAATTACTGTGACAAGTGTTCCGATTCGCACGGAGATTGCAAACCTCATATTCAATGTCATTACTGTCACTTCGCGTGGCTCGACCTCGAAGCCGAGGAGGAGCCACTTCCGTGCCCGTTCTGCGGAAGCAGATGCCTTGTCATTGACGGTTCCATGATCGGCCCTGACAGACATGGGGTCAGACCGTATTCATACGTCAAATGCGAATCGTGTGGATACGAGAGCATTGCGACGAACGATTATGTCAAGAGCGGGATTAAAGACATCATCGCCGCTCACAACCGGGTGGCGAAGGCCGTGATGGCCGCGAAGAAGGAAGGAGAACGGTGATGTTTAAGTTCGACATCTACGACGAAGACGGGTATTACACGACCATAACAGGCGATGACATCGAAGATGTGATGGATGCCATGAAGCACGACTTGGCTTTCCATACAGAGCTATACAGCGGAGAGGTTACAATCAAAGGAGGCAAAGTCGAGGAAGGAGCTGACCAATGAAGCCTGTTGAAGAGCTTGGAATCAGCCCGTACCCATGGACGAACCAAATTTCGACCAGAAAACCATTCAAGGTGAACTCTGTTTGGGACAGCCGTTGCGGTATGATCTTGTCTGGAGGATACACGGAGTCTGTGCCGGATGCGACTCTCATCGCCGCCGCGCCGGAGCTGTACGAGGAGCTTCGGCAGGAGATGGAGCGGCGATACTGCGTGGAGTGCAAGCACGCAGTGTGGACGAAACGCGGCGGGATAGGGATTATGACAGGATGCGATGGAAAGGGTGTTTGCCCAAGGCCATCATGGAAGAAGGTTCTTGATAAAGCAAGTGGCGGATCTGACGACAAAGGAGCTTCGAAATGAACATCACGCCTTTTTCGATGTACTGGATCATGAGATGCGACGACATTGCGTTTCTGTTTATGTTATTCGCATTCATCTCTGGCATACTTTGCCTTGTCGCATACAAAAAGTCGGCCAGGATGTTTGCTACGGCAGTCGCCGCATTGCTGGTCAATATGATCGTTGTGACGTTCATGCCGACGACGAGGCAGATGGCGGCGATTGTCGTCATTCCGAAGATCGCCAGAGCCGAGCCGGTCAATGACTGCTGCCGGCCAATCGTCGAGCTTGCAAAGGAGTGGGTTGAAGGGCTGAAACCAGACAGAGAAGGAGAAAAGAAATGACGACGATTCACTGTAGAATTGACTTTGCGAAAAATGCCAGTAAATGCGAACTGTGGGCGGACAAGTCTGAAGACGCAGTTGAGAACATGGTCGCACTCGCAATAGCGGAGGCGATCAAAGAACGGATAGAAGTCCTTACGGAATTGTCGGAGATCCTGTTCGTCTCGCCGGCTGAATAATCGGAAATTGTCGTACAAGGTATGAAGAAGAACCAAATCAGAGAGTAAAACAATGAGCAAAACGCAGTTGAAGATCATGTTGAACGATTCCGCGGCCATCGCCGAAATTGCAAAAGACCCGGAAGTGGTCATTAAAATCAAGAAGGCGATTGTTGACGAAGTCGCAAAGCGGACAGCGAAAGCAATTGAGGGGGAAATCGCGCTCGCAGTTAAAAAAGAAATCGATTCGTTCACTCACCCCGATACCGAAAATGAAGTGTTCAAAAGCGGTTACGGCTATTGGTCTTCGCCGGTTCTTTCGGACGAGATGCGCAAACATGTCGAGGCAATAGTCGCGAGTAAGGTCAGAAATGAGATCGACGAAATAGTGGAGAGATTTGACGTGAACGCGAAGTATGCGGAGGTGTTCAACAAACGCAAGCAAGAGATCGAGGAGTATGATTTCGACAAGGCCGTTCAGAAGTTCATCTCGAAGAAACTTGCCGCTTCTTTCAAAAAAATCATGGAGTAGATGGAAAAGGACTCAAGCCAGAACGGTACAGAATCGTGAACGCTTGCAATCCAAACGATGCCATTGAGTTTGCTTGCTCTGACATGGGACTTAAAAGGATAAGCAAATGAAGAACTTTGAAAAATACAAAAATCAAAATGATTTGATAAAAGCCTTTTTCAAAAATCGCAGTCCGTCTTCAATCAGTGTTGCCATTATTGAAGAGTTTTCCAAGTGGCGAGAAATGGAAGCCGAGGAAGAAAAAATTCTTCCGTGTCCGTTCTGTGGAGGCAATGTCCAAAGAGCTGAATCGCTCATCGGCAAAAAAAGATTCTCGTGCTCTTGCGGATATACTAGCAAAGCAGAGTTTGTATGGGACAAAGCCATCGCCGCACACAACCGCGTAGCAAAGGTAGTGATGGAAGCGAAAAAAGAAGGAGAGAGTAAATGAAGTCAGTTGAAGAACTTGGAATTTCGCCTCTCCCGTGGACGCTCGGAAGCCTCGTCCTGGGGTCGGACGGACTGGTTGCAAGGTCGTCGATAGACGACGCGGACGACGGAGTGGTCGCCGGCGACGCTCTGCTCAGGGATGCAGACGCACGTCTCATGACGGCCTCTCCAAAACTGTACGAGAGGCTGTCGGAGGCAGTTCGCGACAAGTGTCATTACTGCGATGCAAGCGAAGACGACAAACGCGAACTCTGCGACCAGTGCATCGTCGCGGACTGGAAAGAGGCTCTGGCAGAGGCTTCCGGAGAGGAGTGGAAATGAGAATGAATTGTGAAGGCGAACATTCCGCGACTGCGGACGGAGTTCCCGTCTTAGGAAGGACTTACACGCACTACGACGACGGAAAAATCAGCGAATCCCGCAAGGAGTCCGTGACCGTCGTCGCCGTGGTGCCGTTCTCGGAGGCGTCGGATGACGTCATTGGAGCATGGCGGGACGAGCTTGACATGGAGAACAGGACGGGCGACGATCTCATGAGCAGGACAACGGACTACTTCGTCCTTGCCGTCAACGAAGAGAATGGACGCGAATACGTGTACGCCAGGTCCTGCGATCGGTTCGGAACGCACGGATGGTTTTCATTTGGGAGCGAGCTTGGAGACGAAGGACGGCTCGACGTCAACGGAGATCTGATGGAATTATGGTGGGAGTGATGGAAGGAAGAACTGAAGTTCTGAACGAGATGCACGAGGCCGCGAAGAAATACCCGTTCGTCCAGGGGTTCGCGCTTGAATACTATGCGAGGCGTCTCGAAGAGGTCGATGGAATGGAGATGACGGATGAAGAGTCCCGTAAAGTCCAGGATCTCGTGGACGGACTCTACGTTTCAAAAAAGGAGATTCTCCGCCTCAGATCCGAACTCAAGCCGATTCTGGAAGTGCATGTCCCGGAATACGACATGTGCGACAGCTGCGCGGAGAGAGAATTCTGCGGACACGACAAGACCGGCGAGACGTGCGAGTGGAGGGATATTGTTGAAACAGTTCGTAAAGCAAAGAGTAATCATGGAGAAGTGAAAGATGAAAAAGTACAACTACATTGACGACGACTTCAGCGAGAGCGAGGCCGGAATCGACGAATACAATAGGCTTGCCGGCCACGGAACCGAACTTGGAGGACTCATAACGCGCGTCTTCTCGTTCAACTGCCCCAAGTTCAAAGACGGTCTTCGTGACATTTTCGATCAGCTTCTTCCGAAAAAGGAGTGCAAGGCGAGCCAGGAGGAGATTGTGAAGGCGATGTCCGACTGCAAGCGATTCCACGCCGATCTGAAATCCCGCATGTTTGCGATACAGGATCTTCTGTCGGGACTTGAAGACATGCAGATTGGTCTTGCCAACTCGTTCCGCACGGAATACGATTCCGACATGCTGCCGAAGGCGCACGGATACTGGGCCAGGTTCGTGAAAGGCCTGAACCACTGGAGTCTGTCCGGCGTCAAAGAGGAGTGGAAGTCCGACTACGAACGGTGCGTGGCTTGGTTTGGCGAACTGACGCGCGGGATGGAGACGCACAACTTCAAGATCATCTGCTTCCAGGACTGCCACGAGGCGTCCTTGGCGTTCACGGTCGCCGGATGTCCCGGGACGTTTGAAATCAGTCTCCCTCTCGTTCTATCGACAGACACGTCCGCGAGGCCGTCGATTGGCGCGAAGGGAGAGCCGATGCAGGTCTCCATCGTCTGGCGTCGAAGGATGTGGATTCCGGTCTTCGACTACTTCTTCGACGGATTCGGCACGTACCACGTGCAGGACGCCGTCGACAGGATCAAAAAGTTCGTGGAAGACCGCGAGTGGGAGATGTTCTGCAACACGCGGAGCGGTACGAGCACGAGGTCTGACGGAGTTGAGACGCGGATCGAGTACAAGGACGAGATTCGGGAGCGTCTCGAGAAGTCTCTGGCCGCCGACATCGAGGCAAGCGGTCGAGAGGGCAAGGAGGACATGTACTAAACGAGAAAGGCGAAAAGGAATGAACGCGAAGAACTCAAAAAAATGTAAGGACGCGTTGAACGAACTGCTGTCGGACTTGTCAACCCTTCCGCAATGGGAGGAGGCGGACGAGGATCTAGTGTCCAGTCTCCAGAAAGAGCTTGCTGAAAAAAGGAAGAAACTTGGGGGGTGTCTGGACGCCGCCCAGAAAAGGAATGCCGCAGTCGACGAGCTTCGTGTCGCACGGCAGGCCGTGGCCAAACATGTTATCGGTGGCAGAAAATCCGCTTTGTCGGCCATTGACGGCGCGATTGCACGCTTCGAACGTGATCGTTGTTTTTACGGCCCTCTTGCTCTTGACCTCGGCTCACGTGTGAACCATTTGCAGGACAGGCTGTCGTACGTGGAAAGTCTGGCGGACGCGAAACGGCTGTCTTCAATGTGTCATAAGGGAGATTCCGGACAACGTCACATGAGCGTTGGCTTCATTTCGGACATAGTACAGACTATCAAGTTTTGGTATGCGCACCTGGGCTTCAAGGATCCGTTCCCCAAGGTGCGGATTTCGGGTCTGAAGTCGAAGAAGAAATAAACCCATTTTGCTTCTTGCCGTCCAAGCACGGCTACGGTATACTATGTCCCGTTCCTTCGCGGAGTGTCCGCAAGGAATGTCAAACACTACGAAAAACAACCGAACGGAAAACGAAGACATGACGCTTGAAGAGCTGAGAGAAGCCGAGTGCGTCGGCAACTGGTACCGACCCTATGCGAGGTCGACCTACATGAAGATGACGAAGTCCGAACTGGTAGAACATCTCAAGGTTGCGTTCCAGAACTGGCTGATGACGGAGGAGTGCCTGAAGAGGTCGTCCGACTATTCGAAGCGGATTCAAGAAGCCTTGATGCACGTTCTCGACTGCGACGTCTCCGGCGAGACGACGTTCGAGATGGACGACATCGACGCATGCGAATACTATTGCGACGCGATCTCCAGAGCTCAGAAGGCGTTTCGAGGGGAGGCGGTCGGGAAATGAGGTTGTGGCACGTGGATCTGATCGGACGTCTGCCGATGAAGCAGCTTCTCGGACAGCACCGCGAATGCTGCGCTCTGAGGGGGCTTGGATGGGGACGGAAGCACAGCGTCGTCGACTACGTATTCCGAAATCCGTACTGCAAGCTGTACTTCTACCATCGCGCCGTGATGGCGGAAATGGAACGTCGTGGATACAGTCCAGACAAGACGTGGACCTTTCCGAACTACCGAGGCAAGAAGATAGGATTCGATCCGTCCGTCGACAGTTCATCTGCATTGTGGTCTGCGCTTTCGGATTTTGGATGCAGATACGAAGAGCACGACGACGCCTATCTGGAAGAGTGCATCGATAATCTGAAGAGTAAGGGAGTGGTTGTCAAATGAAAAACCGAGAGAAGTTTGCCAATGGCGTTGAACTGGCGAAGGCGTTCGACGAGTTCTGTGCAAGCCACGTGGACGACGAGGGCATGTCATGCTGCGAAGGGTGTCCTCTGAGGGAGATACATCTTGAAGCGAAGACCGGGAGCGTCTGTCCGATTTCCTGGCTGGATCTCGAATATTCCGACCGGCACGTCGAGAAATGCCCGTTCTGCGGAAGCAAGTGCAAAGTCCGCAGTTCTCCGGACGGATACTGGGTTGAATGCACGAATCTGCTATGCCGTTTCTCGTCCGGGATTTCCGAGAACTGCGACAAGGATCTGGAGAAGCACAACAGGTTCGAACGGTCGTGTCGGAACTGGGATGTCAAGCCTATTGAAATTGCAAAACAAGAAGAAAGGAAAGCTATGAAGGTTACGATTGACGGAATCACGTACGAGGGAACGGTGGACGAGATCAGGGAGATTGTGGAGTGTCCGCCGGTCAGGTGGCGTAGAATTGTTTCCGTCCCGGACGAAATCGGGAAGACAGACGACGGAAGCGACAGCCAGTTCCATGGTCCAGACCTGGGAAATGGCGAAGATTTAGGCCGTGAGCCGATATTAAATTCCACTCCGATTCCGATGTGCAAAAACGCCGACAGGCCGAAATGACATTTTAATGGGAGCATTCAAATGAAAGGCTGCGGAAAAATCTGCATTCTCTCCTCAATGGTGGGCTTTGCCGTAGGAATAATTGTTGGCGGTATCATATCGCTAGTGGACTTCAACGACAGTCTTCACGACGCAGGCATTGAAAGGCTGAAGTCTCATGAAATCCGTGTCGACGGAAAAATTACGACAAACTGGGTCGAGATCGTGTGGAGAAATGATTCCAAGTGTATTGCGAAGCCCGATCTCCACGGAGGTTCTGAGAAATGAAGGAATCCATAGAACAACTGAAAGATGAGAATAGACGTCTGAGAGTACAACTTAAGGACTACGAAAACGCTCAGAGAAACATCACGAATCTAAGGTCGGAAATAACACGTCTGGCGAAGTCCCTTGGAGACTCCAATCGTAATAATCGTGTTTTAGCCAAACTTGTGAAGACGATATTCGAGAGCGGGCCGGATGGGTACGATAGGTGCCGAGAAGCCTTGCAAAATTCGGTCATGGGTGAATGCGAGCCATGTGTTCGAAAAGACGAATGTTCTATTGGAACGTGCCACATGTTCGTTCAGTGGAGAAAAACAATCGAAGCCGAAAAAGGAGGGCATGAGAAATGAAAGTGTACGAGTTGACGCTGCGGATATCGTCCGCATACGATGAGATCGAAGACATCATTAGAGACGATTCGTTGGTCGAAGTGATCATTGAAGAACTTGTGAAGGCCAGCGACGGGAAGAGTTCTGACTTTTCGGTAGAGCTCGGAGATGGTGGCCATGTCGAAAAGGTTTACGACAGCGAAGATAGAAAAGTCGATTCACATTTTCGCGACAAGGGCGGCGAATGTGAAGAAGAATGAGAGAATGAGTCGTCTGCCGACTGGGGAATGACATGAATCCAATCCGAAAATGGCTGTGGCGGAAGAACGCCGTCCGGGTCGCGAAGACCTGGATCGAAGACTGCAAATCTTCCTTGCAGACTGAAAGAATGCGACGTGCGTCAGACTGGGCTTCGATGCTGGACGCCGTGACTCCGACATACGACGGATACGTCGAATATGCTGGAAAGAAGTTCATGACAGACGGAGGGTGGGTCGACCGGTATGAACTGACGAATTCCCGCAACGTGGCAGAGACTCTGATGTGGGACATGATCAGGGCGAAGCACGGATCGTCCCGCGTGGAGGTGACGACTCTGGACGTCCCT
>JAKSMR010000047.1 GCA_024400495.1 Bacteroidales bacterium | reverse complement strand
TAGGTAGGCATTAGACAGGCATTAGGTAGGCATTAGACAGGCATTAGGTAGGCATTAGACAGGCATTAGGTAGGCATCAGATAGGCGCTAGACATATGCTAGATAGGCGCTAGACATATGCTACATGGGCGCTAGATAGATGCTACATGGGCGCTAGACTATGGCAAGAGAGGCTTTACTCGCCTGCGATAGTCATCACAATCTCACCTTTGACCTCCTTAGAGGAGAAGTGAGTATGGAGCTCGCGCAAGGTTCCACGGGCGTTCTCTTCGTGGAGCTTGCTGATTTCGCGGCTCACACAAGCCTGACGTTCTTCGCCAAGCACTTCGATCAGTTGTTCTATGGTTTTCACGAGACGGAAGGGCGACTCATAGATGATCATCGTCCGATGCTCCTCGGCCAAAGCCTTGATGGCAGTCTGCCGGCCTTTCTTGTGAGGCAGGAACCCGATGAAGGTGAACTGGTCGCAAGGGAGCCCCGAATTGATGAGCGCAGGTACGAAAGCGGTAGCGCCCGGAAGACACTCGACATCGATGCCCTCTTTCACACATTCCCTGACGATGAGAAACCCCGGGTCGCTTATGCCGGGAGTTCCCGCGTCGGTAACGAGGGCAATGGTCATCCCGCTCTTCAGCCTAGCAATCACAGAGTTGAGCGTCTGGTGCTCGTTGAAGATATGATAGGCCTGCATAGGGGTTTCGATACCATAGTGCTGCATAACCGTGCGAGAAGTGCGGGTATCTTCGGCCAGAATGAGGTCGGCGTTCTTCAGCACCTCAACAGCACGGAAAGTCATATCGGCCAGATTGCCAACGGGAGTGGGAACGAGATAGAGTTTCATCAATAGAGTGTTGGTCGTGAAAGAATTTCTCCCCAAGGAGAAAAGAAGGAAATATGCTGGCATCATAATGATGCCAGCATATTAGGAAATGAGATATTACTCCTCGAAATCGTCGGGGATTTCGAGATCGTGGAATACGTTGGTAACGTCGTCATCCTCTTCGAGCATATCGACGATCTTGAGGATCTTGCGGGTAGCGTCGGCGTCAAGGGTACGGGTGGTGTTGGGGATACGCTGGAGTTCGGCGCTCTCGCACTCAACCTTCATCTCTTCGAGAGTGCGGACCATGTTGCCGAAATCTTCGTAAGCCGTGTAGAGAGTGATGTACTCTTCGTCAACTTCCATCTCGTCGAGACCGCCATCGATAAGGTTCATCTCAAACTCTTCGAGATCCATGGTAACGTTGGCGCGGGGGATGGAGAAAACGCCCTTGCGGGTGAAAGCGAAAGAGAGAGAACCATTCTGATCCATGGTGCCGCCCATCTTGTTCATAATGCTACGCACGTTGGCAACGGTACGCATATTGTTGTCGGTAAGGGTCTCAATGAAGAGAGCGACGCCGTGAGGGGCATGGCACTCGAAGGTAACCTCCTGCATAGCAGCAGCATTCTTGTCGCTAGCCTTGGTGACGGCACGCATAAAGGTGTCCTTAGGCATATTGCAGCCACGAGCATTGGCGAAAAGCAGACGGAGACGGGCATTGCCTTCAACATCGGAGCCACCTTCGCGAACGGCTACTGCAACTTCCTTCAAAATCTTACTATACTCTTTAGAACGTTTAGCATCAGCTGCGCCTTTTGCGCGTTTAATCTTTGACCATTTATTATGACCTGACATAAGTGTAAATGAATTTAGTTATTATTATTGATTAATTAGTTTATATTGAATTTCAAATAGGTGATCTTCTTACCCTCGGCAAGATAGCCGCTCTCATAGAAGGTCTGCACACTCACGGCGTCGGCGATCTCGGCAAGGAAGTCTCCATTGGAGTCCTTGCCCTCGGGAGCACCATAAAGGTCCTCGGTTGCAAAAAGGACTGGGTATTTGCCTTCGGGAATGACCTCGTTGCGAGTGTAGTCGTGCAGCTCCCAGGAGTCGGTCTTGAGGTGGACGATACTGTTGGGCTTGAGGATGCGCTTGTAGAGGGAGAGGAACCGTTCGGAGGAGAGTCGCTTGTTGGGTTTCTTGGGCTGAGGGTCGGGGAACGTGATCCATATCTCGCTCACCTCGTTAGCGGCGAACATCATATCAATCAGTTCGATGCGGGTGCGGAGGAAAGCGACATTCTTCATCTGCTCCTCGTTGCTTGTCTTGGCTCCGCGCCACATACGGGCGCCTTTGATGTCGACGCCGATGAAGTTCTTGTCGGGATTGCGACGAGCCAGGGCGACGGTATAGTCGCCTTTGCCGCAGCCGAGCTCAAGCACTATAGGGTTGTCGTTTCCGAAAAAAGCATTCCAACGGCCTTTATACTCGAAGCCGTTCTCTTTCAGATACTCGTAGGAGAGCTGGAAGAGGTTGGGGAAAGTGAGATTTTCTGCGAAACGCTCTAATTTATGTTTTGCCATCTTTCTGTTGAAGTCTTGATACTTTGTGTTAGAACTTTTTGATGCTGATGTCGCCTCTGTACCATTCCTTGATGTGGTTGAAGAGCGCTTCGGCTTTGGTGCGGGTCTCGGCAGAGCCCATACTCACGTAGTAGCCGTGTTGGATCTCAATGATATAGGCGTCGCAGCCCTGAGCCTTGAGGTTAGCAGCCATACGGTCGGCAGTCTGCTGGTTCACGAAGAAGCCGGCGATGATGTCGTAACCCTTCTTCGACTGGTTGGTATAGACAGCTCTGGGCGCCTCTGCTCTAGCCACATTGTGAGGATTGCCGTTGGCCACAGGAGCGCTAGCATCGATAGCGATGTTGTTGGCGTCGATCACCTCCTGGAACATCGAACGGAGCAAAGTCTGGTCCATGAGTTCGCTCTGGACCTCCACCTGTTTGTGGAACGAACGACGTTTCTTGATCTGGTCGAAGCAGTATTCGCGGACATAGCCTTCGTTGTAGAAGAAGCGTTGCACATTGTAGCCCTCGGTGGAGAGAAGCTCGGGGAGACGCTCTTTCGCATACTGCTCGGCGCGAGCTACGAGGAGTTCGGCAGCACCACTATATTTCTGTTTCTTGGCATACTCAATCAGATAGTCGCGCATATACAAGCTTACGTTCTTGGCAATAACATTGATATCGTCGCCAGTGAAGTCAATCAGCTCTCCGTTGAAGGTGAAAGGATTGATCTGCTCTTCGGTGAAGGGGCGGCCATCTTTCTTCTCTGCAACGGGGGATTCCTGAGAGGCCTCGGCGGAGGTCTCTTCTGCAACTGCTTCTGCTGCGGGCTCTGCAACAGCCTCGGCGGCGGATTCTTCCTCTTCGGCTACCACAGGAGCCTCCTCTGCTGCAACGACTTGCGTATCAGCGGAAGTAACACTTCCTTCAGAGCCAGAGACGAGTTCCTCGATATCGATGGTATTCGTAGCCTGGTTGCTTTGTACAGGACGAAGGTTGAACCAATAATAGGCTCCGCCACCCAGGAGAGCGAGGAGCAGAAGTACGAGGAGCCAGCCGAGCAAGCCTCTGCCTTTCTTCTTAGACTTGCCTTCGTTGGAGTCTTCGGGCGTCTGCTGCATGGCTTCGAGTTTCTGAAGTTCGTCAAGAGTTTCTTTAGTGTTCATATCTTCATTTGTTTCTTGTGCGGGTTTGGATTCTACCTTAGGCTCTTGAGCAGGGGCGACGGCAGGTTCTTCCGCTGGTTCAGGCACCACTACGGGCTCCGGCTCAACTACAGGCTCGGGTTCGGATTCAACCTCGGGCTCTTCCTCGGCCACGGGTTCAGGCTCAGGCTCGGGTTCGGGCGCTGGTTCGGGTTCGGGTTCAGGCTCAGGTTCAGGCTCGGGAACAGGTTCGGGTTCAGGCTCGGGATCGGGTTCAGGCTCGGGCTCGGGAACATAGTCCTCTTCAAACTGGGCGAACGGATCCTTCTCGTCGGTCGTGTCGTAATACTTCACATCTTTGAGAGGAGCCATACCTATCGATTCGGCAGTAGCCAGTTTCATGGGCTGGAAAGAGAATCCTTCGGCGGTTTTCGTGATGACGCCGGCGCCGGGGAATTCATGAGAGCCCTCGTTGTCAAGCTTGCGGCAAAGGGCGTCGACATAGTTGTGCCAGATCTGCTGTCCGGTAGCAAGACTAACACACTCCTTGTCGGCCACATACTGCGCCATTGCGCTGTCATCCTGCTCTTCGGTTGAGAACACAACCTGGATCTGGGTGGGATAGAAAATGGAAGTTTCGGCATCATGGTGGGCTGCCACCTCCTTGGGGATGAGGGTTCCTATGCCAGGAATAACGATGGTTTTGCCTTGCTTTAAGAATTCGGCTATCTGTTCGGTAATATTCATTGCTGTAGTTTTTTCTTGTTATAGTAATGGGGACTGGAACCTTAGCGCAACGAGGCGTTGAGACGTTCCAGATCCTCGGGGGTGTCTATTCCTATATTTTCGGCGTTGGTCTCGCGGACGGCGATCCTATAACCGTTCTCCAGCCAGCGCAGCTGCTCCAGAGACTCGCTGACCTCCAGCGGAGTCTGCTGCAGTTTCACGACCTCTTGCAGCACTTCGCGACGGAAAGCATAAACGCCGATATGTTTGTAGAACTTGCGATGCGTGAGCCATTCTTCTTTCTCCTTGCCACGGAGATATGGGATGGGGTTGCGGCTGAAATAGATGGCATTGCCGTCGTTGCCCTCTATCACCTTCACGCAGTTGGGCGAGAAGAGCTCCTCTTGGGTTGTGATCTCTTTCTTGAGCGTAGCTATCTGCACCTTGGGGTCAGCGAAGCAGGAGGCAACCAGTTCTATCTGAGTATGCTCCACCTTGGGCTCGTCTCCTTGCACATTGATTACTACGTCTGCATCCGACCCAAGCTTCGTCAGAACCTCGCCACAACGGTCGGTTCCGCTTCGATGATTGGAGGAAGTCATAAGCACTTGCCCGCCGAAGGACTTCACGGCTTCGTAGATCCGTTCGTCATCGGTAGCCACAACTGCATCGTTGATGATGCCGATCTGCCGCACTCCTTCCCACACCCATTGGATCATGGGTTTTCCGGCGATGAGCGCCAGCGGCTTGCCCGGGAACCGGGTAGAAGCATAACGGGCAGGGATGATAGCGAGTGTTTTCATGGAACGATGAGGTTTTGCTATGATGGTAGAGCTGGTGTTTGCTGTTTTATGTCCTGTTTCTGACGAATGGGATGTCGACCTGATGAGATTAGAAGAGGCCGTTGAATTCTGCATCGATTTTCTCGATAACCTTACCGAGATCCTCGGGCTTGTCGGCGAAATTGAGCTCCTCGACATTGATGACGAGCAGTTTTCCCTTGCCTGTAGCAGCAATCTGCTCTTCATATTCGGCGATCCAACGCTCATAACGGTCGTTGAGAGAGGTAAGATAATCCAGACGTATAGAGTTCTCATACTCGCGGCCGCGCTTCTGGATCTGGCGGATGAGAGAGGGAACGTCGCCACGGAGGTAGATAAGCAAATCAGGAGGATTGAGGAAAGAGAGCAGCAGTTCGAAAATCTGCAGATAGTTGTCGTAGTCGCGGGTGTTCATCAGACCCATAGCCTGGAGGTTGGGGGCGAAGATATAAGCATCCTCGTACAACGTGCGGTCCTGGATAAAATCAGCGCCAGAGTTCTTGATGTCTATCAGTTGTTTGAAGCGCGTATGGAGGAAATAAATCTGAAGATTAAAGCTCCAACGACGCATATCCTCGTAAAAGCTGTTGATATAAGGGTTGTTGTCGGTCTTTTCATAAAGGCCTTGATAACCGTAATGTTTGCTAAGCAACTGAGTGAGCGTTGTCTTTCCTGATCCGATATTTCCTGCTATAGCGATGTGCATAATGTTATATATTATTTTTGACCTCCGGTCGCGCGTTCTTAATAATAATTACATCATTTGAGGCCGATTTCGCCACGTTTTTTGCCCTAGCCAAAAGTTATTAACCTCTGAAAAAGACAAAGATAGCGAATCGACGACACGATTTTAACTAGGCAAATATACAAAAAAAATCGTAATCGACAACATTTTTCAACCCACACGCAACGAAATGATGTTTTTCAAAAAACACCAAGAGGCTCAAAACGCCAAGACACGAATGACAAAAAGTGTCAAACACTTCAAAACCGGAAAGAAACAAACACTCATAGATTGAAAAAAAAAGATTATATTTGCAAGCGCATATCAAATAGTCCAACTTAGCAAACAATCTTCTAAAAACCTAGAGCACAGTATTTTGATATCACAAAACACAATATTAATAAAAAACGAAATACAATAATATGAAGATTGTCAAATTGCCATTCTTTCCCAAGAACTGGGCGATGAGCTTTGTTGGGGTTATCTGGTGCGGCGACAAGAGCTGGATAGGAGAACATACTATAAACCACGAGACTATACATCTCCAACAGCAGAAAGAGATGCTTTTCCTCCCCTTCTATGTCGCCTATGTGTTGGAATGGCTGTATAAGAGCCTTCGCTACAGGAGTTTCTTCCGCGGCTATCTCAACATCTCTCATGAGCGAGAGGCTTATCTGCACGAAAAGGACTTGCACTACCTTGAGACAAGAAGACCTTTTGCAGAATTCAAGAAAGAAAACCGAAGAAAAATCACAATCAACCGAGCAAAATAAAAACCGTATAATCATGTCATTAATCAAATCCATATCGGGTATCCGCGGCACCATCGGCGGTCCCGCAGGCGATGGACTCAGCCCCATCGACGTTGTCAAGTTCACCTCTGCTTTCGCCACCTTCCTCCAGCGCAAGAACAACGGGAAGCGACTCACCCTCGTAGTAGGACGCGACGCCCGTCTTTCCGGCGCCATGGTCGACCGTCTTGTAGTAGGAACCCTTCAAGGCATGGGCATCGATGTTGTCGAAACAGGCCTCTCCACCACCCCTACCACCGAAATGTCGGTAATAGAGCATAAGGCCGATGGCGGCATCATCATCACAGCCAGCCACAATCCCCGCCATTGGAACGCCCTCAAGCTCCTCAACGAGAAGGGCGAGTTCATCGACGCAGCCGAAGGCAACGAGGTGCTCCGATTGGCAGAGAGCGACGAAATCCGTTTCGCAGAAGTCAACGACCTTGGAAAGGTCACCGAAGACAACAACGCCATCGACTCCCATATCAAGCGCGTGCTCGAGCTCAAACTGGTTGATGCTGAAGCCATCAAGAAAGCCAACTTCCGCGTAGCCGTAGATGCCGTCAACTCCACCGGCGGAATCGCCATCCCCCGCTTGCTCAAGGCTCTCGGCGTGAACGAGGTAGTAGAGCTGAACTGCGACCCTACCGGCGACTTCCAGCACAATCCCGAACCCATCCCCCAGAACCTTACCGACATCGCCACCCTCGTCCCTGCACAGAAATGCGACATGGGCATCGTGGTTGATCCCGATGTCGACCGCCTGGCTCTCATCTGCGAGAACGGCGAGATGTTTGGCGAAGAATATACGCTCGTGAGCGTTGCCGACTATGTGCTCGACCACACCCCCGGCAATACTGTGAGCAACATGAGCTCCACCCGTGCTCTCCGCGACATCACCGAGAAACGCGGACTCACCTATGCTGCCGCTGCTGTTGGCGAGGTTAACGTAGTAACCAAGATGCGCGAAATCGGCGCCGTAATCGGTGGCGAAGGCAACGGAGGTGTGATTTACCCCGAACTCCATGCCGGTCGCGATGCTCTCGTAGGCGTGGCCCTCTTCCTTACCATGCTGGCAAAGAAACGCGAAAAAGAAGCTGGCCTCACCCTCTCTCAGCTCCGCAAGACCTATCCCGAGTATGTCATCTCCAAGAACCGCAAGGACCTTGTTGCAGGAATGGACGTTGACGGCATCCTCCGCAAGATGCAGGAGAAATACAAGAACGAGCGTGTAAGCACCATCGACGGTGTGAAGATCGATTTCGCCGACAGCTGGGCACACCTCCGCAAGAGCAACACCGAGCCTATCGTCCGCATCTACTGTGAAGCTCACACTGCTGCCGAAGCCGACGCATTGGCCCAGAAGATGCTTGCCGACCTCACCGAGTTCAGCAAATAGAAAGAGGACCACATACGTGTTGTCCAACAATCGGTTGTCGTCCCAAAACACTGCGACATATCGGTTGTATGGACAACACGCATACCGAGAACCCTCAAAGACGGCATTTCGAGACGCCCACAGCTAATAATGCGTAATCATGAAACTACGATATCTGAGACTTAGGAACTGGCTTCTGTGGTCGACGATGGGGCTTTTCGTCACATCCTGCAACTCTTGCCAATCGCAAAACGAGAAAGTGGTATACCTTTACGGATGTCCAGAACCCTCCTTCAACAGAAACGACTCCACAACTGTGGCAGACGACCCAGGGGACGAGATCTACCTTATCCCCGATGTCGAATGCGAATTTCCCGGAGGAACGAAAGCTTTGTACACTTTCTTTGCCGACAACATCCACTACCCAGAACAAGCGCTGAAGGAACAGATCGAAGGGAAAATATATTTGAGTCTCATCATTGAGAAAGACGGCACAGTCAGCGAGATAAAACTCCTTCGAGACATTGGCGGCGGTTGTGGGAAAGAGGCTGTACGTGTGGCGAAGATGATGCCACAATGGAAACCAGCTTTGGTAAACAACAAGCCTGCACGCAGTCGTTTCAACATCCCGTTCTATTTCCACCCCGACCCCGAGATCCAGCTAGAGAAGAACCGTATCGTATTTTTGGGCAAACAAAATCCAACACAACAATGACCTACAACAAAAGACTCACCCGTTCTATTCACGACCGCCGCATTGCAGGTGTATGCGGTGGCCTGGGGCAATACCTCAATGTTGATCCTACGGTCATCCGCATCATCTTCCTTGCCCTTCTCGTTTGTGGAGGTGGCGGAGGAATACTCTACCTTATCATGTGGCTCTGTATGCCCGAAGCCTAGATCTTATCGGGCCCGAGGTCGTTTCGAAGATCAGGGTTCAAAAAGTTCATGAAGAAGAAAGGGCGGTTTCGCAATTGCGAAACCGCCCTCATTCTATGCCTCAACTTGTGGTTTAGAGAAGGCCACGGTTGCGGAGAAGAGGTTTGATATCGGGGTCTTTGCCACGGAACTCACGATAGAGCGTCATGAGGTCGGTGGTGTTGCCGCTGGAGATCACCTTACGGAATTTCTTTGCCAGTTCGGGGTTGTAGATATCGCCGCTTTCTCTGAAAGCCTCAAAAGCGTCAGCATCGAGGACAGCAGTCCAGGTGTAGCTGTAGTAGCCCGAGCTGTAACCGGTGTCGAAGATGTGAGTGAAATAGGTGCTCTTGTAACGGCTGATGATCTCGGAGATGAGACCGATCTTGGCCATTGCCTTGTCCTCGAAATCGGGGAGGACGATCTTGGTGGGTTCTGCGATGGTATGGTAGTCCATATCAAGAAGAGAAGCAGCAAGGAGCTCGGTATTCACGAAGCCCTGACCGTAGGTCTGAGCAGCCATGATTTTCTTGATGAGAGCGTCGGGGATCACTTCGCCGGTCTTATAGTGACGAGCATATTCCTTCATGCACTGTGCGTTGCGGCACCAGTTCTCCATAATCTGGGAAGGGAGCTCCACGAAGTCGCGAGGCACGTTGGTGCCGGCGAGGCTGCGATAGTGGCACTTGGAGAGCATGCCATGAAGAGCGTGGCCGAACTCGTGGAAGAGAGTCTCAGCCTCGTCGAAGTCAAGCAGCGAAGGCTTGTCGGCGGTAGGTTTGGTGAAGTTGCAGACGACAGAGATGAGGGGGATGTGGTTGTTGCCCTGCTGGTCAACATACTGGCCGCGGAACTCGGTCATCCAAGCGCCGCTACGTTTGCTGGCACGGGGATGGAAATCCATATAGAGGACAGCGATAACCTCGTCGTTCTCAACCACCTCGTAAGCGGTAGCCTCGGCGTCGTAGGTAGGAAGATCCTTGTTCTCGCGGAAGGTGATGCCGTAGAGCTTGGTAGCGACGTCGAAAGCACCCTGGCGCACGTTGTCGAGGGAGAAGAAGTAAGAGACGGTATCGTCGATAGCGTAACGTTCCTGACGGAGGCGCTCGCTGTAGTAACGCCAATCCCAAGGCATGAGCTTGGCATCCTTACCTTCGTCGGCGACGAGCATCTTCTGGTATTCGGCACATTCAGCCTTAGCCTTCTTGAGGGCGGGGGTCCACATCTGGCCGAGGAGGTCATAAACGGCCTTGGGGGTCTTGGCGATGCAGTCGTCGAGGACGTAGTCGGACCAGGTGTTGAAGCCAAGGATGTTGGCCTTTTCGAGACGGAGGTTTACGATCTGGTCGATGATGGCGGTATTGTCGAATTCGCCACTGGTGCAACGGGAGCTGTAGACATTCCAGATTTCCTCACGCAGCTTGCGGTCGCTGCTGTTGGTAAGGAAAGGCATGAGCGAGGGGTTGTGGAGAGTGATGACATACTTGCCTTCCTCGCCGGCAGCCTCCTGAGCGGCCTGGATCTGGCCTTCGGTAAGGCCGCCGAGCTGTTCCTTGGTGAGGGTGAGCTGGTAGGCGTTGGTGGCTTTCAGCACGTTGTTGGCGAACTTGGGCTCGAGGGTAGCGAGCTTCTCGTTGATCTCGCGGAAACGATCCTGCTTGTCGGCAGGGACGAGGGCGCCGCCGCGGACGAAACCCTTGTAGGTCTCTTCAAGCAGACGAGCCTGCTCGGGTTCGAGGTTGAGCTGGTCCTTCTGGTCGTAGACAGCTTTGATACGGGCGAAGAGGTCGGCGTTGAGGCTGATGTCGTCGCCATGCTTGGCGAGCAGAGGAGCCACTTCTTCCTGGATGGCTTCCATCTCTTCGCTGTTGTTGGAGCTGCAGAGGTTGAAGAAAACGCCTTCCACTTCCTGCAGCAGGCTTCCGCTATATTCGAGGGCCTCGATGGTGTTCTCGAAGGTGGGAGCTTCGGTGTTGTTGAGGATAGCAGCAATCTCTTCCTTCTGCTGCTTCATGCCCTCTTCGAAAGCAGGCATGTAATGTTCAGGCTTGATCTTGCCGAAATCGGGGATCTCATAAGGAGTGCCCCACTGTGCGAAGAATGGGTTGTCCATGTTTTTTTTGTCTTTGCAACCGCCCAGCAGACATACTGCTGCCACGGAAGCGATTAGTAATGATTTTTTCATTTGTTGATAATTAATTATTGTGTTCTTTTTTTGTCACGGGTCATCGGGCTACTCGAGATGTTCCAGCGCCTTGATCACCATCTCGAAGCTGTCGGCGTTGAGTTTCTTGGCAAGGATCTTCTTGTCCTTGTCGAGCAGATAGATCTGTGGCGTGGTGATGACGTCGTAGACCTCGTGCCAGTCGATATTGGCTTCGCCGCCATCAAGGTTGAGCCAGTCGAGTCCGTTGTCTTTGATGAACCGGTGCCACTTGGGGTAGGTCTCCTCGTCGGGCTCGCTGAGGATGCAGAAGGAGCCTATGTCGCATTGTTCCTTATACTGCGAATATTTCCTGTAGAGCTCGGGGATGACGGTCTTGCAATGGCCGCAGGTGGGCGACCAGAAGACGAGGAGCGTATACTTGTGGCGTAGGCCGCTGAGCGTGTGCCAGGTTCCGTCGGCATCGTGGAGCATGAGGTCGGGGGCGGTCTTCCCGATGAGGAGCCTCTCCCAGGTGTTGGCGCGTTTCATCTGCTCGTCGATCACGCTAGGAGCCGACCAGTAGTTGAGTTCTGTTGCGAAATATTTCTTCACCAGATGCACATAGATGGCGTCGTAGCTCATGATGTTGCTCTGGAGATAGCGTTCGGTGATGGTGTGGACCAGGTATTTGAACACCTCCTTGGACGGGATGGAGCGGTCGATCATCTTGTCGACATACTCGATGATCACCTCGGGACCGGCATTCTTGAGGTTCTTGTCGAGGTAATCCATCACACGCTTGTGGAAGACGGCGTCGGGAGTGCGAACCATGGCGTCGTTGTCCAGAGCCATATAGTCGAAATAATGGTTCATATAGTACTCATAGCGTTCCTTCTGCGAGAGCTGCCGGCCCGTAGAGTCGGTCACCGGGACCTTGGGGTCGCGGGTGGCGTTCATCATCAGCGAGAGGAACCTGTCGGGGTTGCTCTCGATGATGCCCAGCTTGAGGCTGTCGAGCTCGTGCTGGCATTTCTTGTAGAAAGCCTTGAACTCCTCCTCGTCGGTCTTCACCTGGCGGGCCGAGTCGAGCACATTGTAGAGGCGCTTGTTGGCGCGATGGTAGTCGTAGAAGAGCTCGTTCTCCTTGGAGCCCTTCACCTTCATGCAGTCGTTCCAGCTCCTGCTCTCGGTCTCGAAGACGAAATTGGGAGCCTCGTTATAGACGATGAACTCCACATAGTTGCCCGAGGGGTTGGTGAAGAAATACATGCCCGGACGCAGCACCATGGTCTTGCTCGCAAAGACGAAACGTCCCTTCTTGTCAACCCTAGCCGTATCGACAGCATAGGTCTTTCCCACATAGTAATAGCCCATGTACATCACCGTGTCGTCGCCCCCCTTCACCGTGAGGGTGAGGTTGTAGCCGCGGGGAAGCTGCTTGTCGGCATCTTTCTTCTGCGCAACGGCCGGACTGCAGAGCAGACAGCACAGCAGCGACAGGAAGAGGCCTCGCATATAGGTTGTCAATTTCATAGTTACAAACTTTTTTACGCGCACGCACACTACGTGCTTAACGTATAATATAACTCCGAAAAAAAGAAAATATTGCCTCATGATAAAAAATATTTTTAGGGGTTCATACATATAAGAGCAACAACGAGGCGAAAAAGTTGAACTTCTCCGAAAAAAAGGGAACCATACACAAGCCGCCCACAACGCTCTTCCTTTAACCGAGACCGTGCCAAAGGCTGCAAGTACCTTCGAACCGAATCAAACTTAAGAGCTACCGCCCAAAGGCTTAGGGAGAAAGATGCAAGTGAGAGTCCGAAAGCACAAGAGATTATCGTTTTCAAGATTTATTAACTCATGGAACACACAAATTCATAGAACACACCTTAATACTGAGAGATTCGGCTGTTAGCGACAAGGCGATAACTTCTAGGTCCGAAAACTTGGGCACGACACCTCTTCTGGGAACATTTCCGAGTTATCTTGCGGATGACGTTTTCTCGCCTCGGAAGAGCCTGCAAGCAGTCTTTTCTCTCGGCTTAACGAAAACGGCCGTTGACGAGATTATTCGAGAAACGCTTGCATATGTCAAGAATTTTTGCGTACTTTACTCGCTACGCTCATGAAGATACTTGGTCTCGGTAATGCCAAAAAAAATTTTGTCATTACGCTCGACTTTTGTATCTTTGTATAAAAGTTGTGCATGATAACAGTTTTTTGTAAAAATTTGATTTTCATTACAAAAATACGAAAAATTATTAACATACACAACTTTTTTTGAAAGAAATTATTAACAAATTAATTCATCCAACAGGTAGATTGTAAATCTTTTCTTTGTGGTTGCTTTGGACATTGGCTTAGTTCATCAAGATGCCCTTCTGCCACTTCACTTTAGGATAGCTGGCTTTGAGTGCTGACACGGATGGCTCGACTCCGCTGCCGCCAGAGGTGGCAAACGGGATCACGGTCTTGCCGTCCAGTTCGGCCTGCTCGATGAAGGTGTTGATGATGCGAGGTGCCACACCCCACCAGATGGGGTAGCCGAGATAGATGACATCGTAGTCGGCGAGCGACTTCTGACTCTTTAGTGCAGGGCGGGACTTGGGGTCGTTCATCTCTACCGACGAGCGGCTCTGCTTGTTGCGCCAATCGAGATCGGCGGCAGTATATTTCTGTGCCGGTTCGATGGAGTACAATTCGGCATGTTTCTCTTTGGCCAACTCCTTGGCTGCTGTAGCGGTGACGCCTGAGGCGGAGAAATAGGCTACTATGGTCTTGGTTGTCTGTGCGGATAGGTTTAATGCTGTCATGGTGATGATCAATAAGGTTAATAATCGTTTCATGGTTTTACTTTGTTAAAGATTAATGGGAGGCACTCGGGGGCCATCTGGCGCATATCTACGAGGTCGAGGCTCTTGACCATGTGGAGGGTGCTTTGCTTGTAGGTTTGGAAATGGGGTGTCTGGATGTGATGCTGATAGGCTTCCTGCGAGGCATAGATCTCGAGGATGCGAATCTGGCAGTCGTTGCGGAGCTGCTGCATGGGGTAGATGCAGATGACGCCGGGTTCTTCCTGAACGGACGTTGCCCCAACATTGTGGGCAAACTCCAGGTACTCCGCAAGGTATTCGGGGTAGACCTCAATCTCGCTGATGCGAACGATCATGGTGCTGTCGGGGTCGGATTGTGCTTGTGCCATACAGAGAAACGGACAAATGATAATTAGGAATGATAAGAATCTTTTCATGATTATGCTGCCTTCCATTGTGTGGGAGTCTTTCCTGTTTGGGCCTTGAAGAAGCGCACGAAATGCTGTGGGTATTCGAAGCCGAGTTGCTGGCTGACCAGGGCGACAGAAAGGGTGTCGGACTGGAGCAGTTCCTTGGCGCGGGCCAGCAGGCGGTCGTTGATCAGGTCCTTGGCGGTGCGGCCGGTCTCGGTCTTGACCAAGGTGCCGAAGTATCCGGTGGAGAGGCAGCACTTGTCGGCAAAGTAGGCCACGGTAGGCAGTCCTTCTAGTTCGGCCTTGTCGGCAATATACTCGTCGAGCAGCGCGAGGAATTTCTTGACCACGCTGTGGTTGATCTCCTCGCGGGTGATGAACTGGCGGTCGTAGAAGCGGAGGCAGTAGTTGAGGAGCAGCTCGATGTTGGAGACGATGAGTTCGCGGGTGTGCTTGTCGATGGCGTGGTGCAGTTCCTGCTGGATCAAGGCCAGAACGCCACGGAAGATCTCTACCTCTTGTGCCGAGAGGTGGAGCGCCTCGTTGCTGGTGTAGTCGAAGAACTCATAGCGACTCATCTGCCTGCCGAGTGAGGTGCGGTTGAGAAAGTCGGGGTGGAACACCAGCGCCGTGAACTTGGCAAACGGCACCTCGGGGTTGGGCTCGACCGTGACCATCTGGCCTGGGGCAAAACTGGTGACGGTCATCTCGTCGAAGTCATATTCGGTACGGCCGTAGGAAAGGCGGCAGCCCTTGTTCTCCTTGAGGTAGATGGCGTAGAGGCCGTAGTGCATCGTGCACGCCTGGATGTGGTCGGTGCTGTCCACATGGACCACGCTGACCATGGGGTGGAGCGTTTCCACCCCGTTGTAATCGTTGAAGTCCTGTATGGTGTTTAGAAAAATATCTTGCATTTATTTCATGTTGGTGTTGAAGAAAGAGTCCAGTTTGTCCCAAGGGATGTAGTTGTTCTTGCCGCCGTCGTAGAGGTCGCAATGGGTGGCGTCGGGGACGATGAGCAGTTCCTTGTTTCCGGGTACGGGATTGGGCTTGCGCACGGCGTCGTAGCCTTCGGCCTTGCCGTCAAGCATGTAGCGATAGGCGGCCTCGCCGAAGTAGCGCGAATGAGCCTTCTCGCCATGCACGATCAGCACGGCGTTGCGGATCTCGTTGATATAATAAAGGAAACGGGTGTTGGCGTAGGCCTGGCAGCCGAAGGTGTGCCAGCCGTCGTTGGAGTTGCCCGAGCGGGGATGGTATCCACGTGGAGTCTTGTAGTAGTCGTAGTAATCCTTCACAAATTGAGGGGCGTCCTCGGGCAGAGGGTCCACCACGCCGCCGCCAGGGGTGGTGTGGCCGCTCTGGGCGGCCTTGGTGCGCTCAGCGGCAAGTGCCTGGCGGGCAGCTAGGCGAGCCTCCTCATTGTCGTCGGCATCGAAATAGCCGTTGCCGTTCACGCGGCTCATGTCGTACATAGTCATCACGGCGGTGGCCTTGATGCGAGGGTCGATGGCGGCAGCGTTGAGTGCTATGCCGCCCCAGCCGCAGATGCCGATGATGCCAATCTTTTCGGCGTCAACATCGTCGCGCAGCGAGAGATAGTCCACAGCTGCCATAAAATCCTCGGTGTTGATGTCGGGTGAGGCAGTGCGACGGGGTTCTCCGCTCGACTCGCCAGTGAAGGAGGGGTCGAAGGCCAAAGTGACAAAACCTCTCTCAGCCATCGTCATGGCGTAGAGACCGGAGCATTGCTCCTTCACAGCTCCGAATGGTCCGCACACGGCTATGGCTTTCAGTTTCCCAGTTGCATTCTTGGGAATGTATAGGTCGGCGGCAAGGGTGAAGCCGTACTGGTTCTTGAAGGTGACCTTTTGGTGCGAGACCTGCTCGCTAAGTGGGAAGGTCTTGTCCCACTCTTGGGTGAGGGTATTGGCCTGTTCGTTCATATTTGTAGATTTTTTATTGTCGCATGCACATAAAAGCAGTATCAAAACTGCAAGTAACCATCTATGTTTCATTGTTTTATTTATTATATAATAATCCAAGTTTTTCGATGCAAAAATACAAACAATCTTTCGTACGGAAATAACCATTTTTTGGGGAAAAATAACCATTCTGTTGGAATCGACTTCTACAGTAATCTCTAAACACTACATCCCCTAGAAAAATCCATTAGTTCATAATATCAATATTCTAATTACTGTCAGACTATCCCGCTTTCACGTTATGGTTCTCATTGAACACGAATAGCAAAAATGGCACAATATCTTGTCGACTCCAAGATTCAAACGATTGGTGTTCAACCATAAAGACAGCGCACCGTCAACGCATCACAACGCCTCGTACATTCGGTCAATCAGACTCATCTGGAGTTAAAACAACGTGGACTCCTGTCATCACCCATTTCCTACACATCAAATCACTAATCAACAACTATCCCCCCATATTTTATACTATATCAACCCGTTGGCGGAATTAATCTAGAGCATATTTGACGAGGCCAAGGGGTCTGTCCAAGAGGTAATTGACATATTGTAAAGAAATGTATTGAAAGCTATTGACTGCCACCTGACCTCTTGTCGTCGGACGCCCTTCTCCTCTCCCTTTCTACATTTGCAAAGATACGAAATTTCTCGGCCGAAAACAAGACATGAAACGTATTGAAAGCCTATGAAATGTATTGAAAGCTATTGACTACTACCCGTCCCCTCCATCGGGCGTCCTTCCTCTCCCTTTCTACATTTGCAAAGATACGAAATTTTTTGCCCAAATCCAAGAACTGGCATATATTGG
>JAKSMR010000046.1 GCA_024400495.1 Bacteroidales bacterium | reverse complement strand
CGGACGGCGAGATCCCGGAGCAGAAATGATGCAGAAAACGACACCTCCGCAAAGAACCCCGGCAACACTTTGAGTGGACAATATAAGAAAGTATAGGACAATATGAGAAAGTATAGGACACTTCTTGCTTTGGGCAGAAAAATTTCGTATCTTTGCAAATGTGGAAAGGGGGAGAAACGGGGCGAGCCAGACCGGTCAATATATTCCAATATATTTCAATATATTCCAATATATGCCAGTTCTTGGATTTGGGCAAAAAATTTCGTATCTTTGCAAATGTGGAAAGAGGAAGAAACGGGAGAGCGGGTGGTGGTCAATAGCTTTCAATACGTTTCATAGGCTTTCAATACGTTTCACACCTTGCATCGGGCAGAAAAATTTCGTATCTTTGCAAATGTAGAAAGGGAGAGAAGAGGAGGCCCGACGGAAAAGACCGGTCCCGTCGCCACCCATCCTCTCCGACACACCAAACAGTTGCCCTGCGGTTTGATTCCTTCTCTTGGGGGGGGCGTTGGAAAGAGAAAAAAATCACCTCGCAGGGCAATAAAACAAGCAACATCATCGTTTTCTATCTAAAGGTCGGCAGATGCTGCTTGGGTGCCGGAGATGACAGAAGAAGCCTTCCCCCTCACCCTCGGATGGTCGGCCCGACATGGCGGCATCCCGTCTGCAGACAAAAAGAGGGTGACCTCTAAGGAATTCAAAAAAAAACTAATTTTTAGAGGTTGTCTAATTTTCCAGAGGTCGCCAGAGATATAATGATCAAACTTGGTAAATCCGCATGAAACGTTTCTTGTCCTATATAATACTGCTTGCTGCGGCGCTTTCCTCGGGTGCGCAGACCCCTCATTGGAACAACCTGGCTGTGTGTCAGGAGAACCGCGAGGCGCCTCATGTGCGCCGTTTCCCCTATGCGTCGCTCGACGCCCTGCGGAGGCTCGACTACAGGACCTCGCCCGACTATCGCTGTCTCGACGGCAGGTGGGACTTCTTTTTTGTGGAAGACCCCAACCTGGCACCTTCCGAGGCGTTGCGCCACGAGCACTCCCCCTATGTGCAGCTGCAGACCATCGAGGTGCCGGGCAACATGGAGCTCCAGGGTTATGGAACCCCGGTATATGTGAATGTGGCGAACGAGTTCAAGTCCAACCCGCCCTATGCGCCCGAACGCTACAACCCTGTGGGGCTCTATATGCGCGATTTCGAGGTGGAGGAGAGCTGGACGGATGGCTCGCCTGTCTTCCTCCACATAGGAGCCGTGAAGTCGTGCTGCTACGTCTATGTCAACGGCCGCTATGTGGGCTATAGCGAGGACTCGAAGACGGCGGCGGAGTTTGAGATCTCCAAGCATCTGCTGCCGGGAAAGAACCGCGTGGCTGTCCAGGTCTTCCGCTTCTGCTCGGGCTCCTATCTCGAGTGCCAGGACATGTGGCGTATGAGCGGCATCACACGTAGCGTCTCGCTCTACCGCGTGCCCAAGACCTATGTGAAGGACTATGCCGTCGCTGCTTCGCTGGAGGAAAGCGACTGGAAGACGGGTGTGCTCTCGCTCAGGATAACGACGTCGCTCCCCATAGAGAAAACGATGATGCTCTGGGCCAGAGTGCTGGACAAGGACGGCAACATCGTGGCACAGGCCCGGAAGGCGATCACGGACACGTCGACCGTTTTCTCCAACGACGATTTCGGCCTCGGAGAGGTCCAGCCGTGGTCCGACAAGAACCCCTATCTCTACACGCTTGCCATCAGCATCCTCGGCTCCAAAGGGCAGGAGGTGGAGCTTGTGGGAGGAAAGATAGGTTTCCGCAACATCGGCATCCGCAACATCGGCGGCTACAACCTCCTCTGCCTCAACGGCACTCCCGTGGAGATACGTGGCGTCAACCGCCATGAGCATAGCGGCACCACGGGCCATTATGTCTCACCTTCGGAAATGCGCAAGGACATTGAGCTGATGCAGCGGGCCCATATCAACGCCGTCCGCACCAGCCACTACCCCTGCGACGAGCTTTGGTACGACCTCTGCGACAGCGCCGGCATCATGCTCTGGGACGAGGCCAACGTCGAGAGCCACGCCCAAGGCTACGGCGACGCCTCGCTGGCCAAGAACCCCGACTGGATCGCTCCCATGATATTCCGTTGCAACAATATGTTCCAACGCGACAAGAACCACCCCTCCGTCGTGGCCTGGTCGCTCGGCAACGAATGTGGCAACGGCGTCTGCACCGAAGCCACCTACCGTTTCATGAAAGCGCAGGACGCCACACGTCCGGTCACCTACGAGCGTGCGGAGTTTTTTATGAATACCGACGTGGTGGAAATCATGTACCCTAGTGTCGACTACATAGGCGGCTATGCCCGGAAGGTAGAAACAGCCGTCGCCTCAGAAAAAGCCGGCAATCAGGAGCCGAACATCTACCGGCCTTATATCATCGCCGAATACTGCCACGCTATGGGCAACAGCCTGGGCAGCCTGAAGGACTACTGGGACACGATCGACCGCTATCCCATCCTCCAAGGCGGCTTCATCTGGGACTGGGTCGACCAGAGCATCATCCGCTACGACGACCGCGGACGGAAATGGTATGCCGTGGGCGGCGACCTCGGCACCATCCCCGATTGTGGCGACGACGACGCTTTCTGCGCCAACGGGCTCGTCTCCTCCGACCGCATCCCTCATCAGCATTACTACCATTGCCAGCATGTCTATAGCAAGGCACCTCGAGCAGATATGCCCGAGCACATAGAGGCTATCGTCGAGAGATACCCCGCCAGCTATATTCCTTCTCAAATAAAAAAGACCCGAAAGGGGGATGTGCTGTTTCTTGAAGGACCGGGCACTTTCGCTATGCGTGTCAACACCAGCAACGGAGAGATAGAGAGTTTCTCCCTCGATGGAAAAGAGCGCCTTGCTGCTCCTATCCGACCCAACTTCTGGCGTCCGCCCACGCTGAACGACCTGGTGGATAGAAACGGCGCCCCCGCCTGGAAGGGGCTTGACCATCTCCAATACGACCTGCTGAATTGCGCAACGAGGCAGGATAAGGAGAACAGCAGCATGAAGGTCGACCTCCTTTATCGTCTCTCTTCGCCCGACGGACAAGCGATGATGCTGCGTGAGATTGTGCAAGTGAACCGCCTGGGGGCCATCCGTCTCGATTACCGTCTCGAACCTCAGGGCTCGTTCCGAACCTTACCTAAAATGGGCGTCCAGTTGGGCATAGCTAGGTCCCTCGACAGCCTTTGGCTATGGGGCAGCCGCGACGAGGTCTATCCCGACCGCTACCATGGCGGCAAAGAATCGTTGCCCCGAACCGTAGCGTCTACAGCATCGTATATTGGCGAGATGCATGTCGTTCCCCAAGAGAGCGGTAACCGATTGGCAAAGCACCTGATATTCGGTTCCCAATCTACAGAAGAGGTGCTGGACATAGAGTCGTGTGACAGCAAGTGCTTCAATTTCTCTATCCGCGAGTATGACGACAGCACACTCTCCCGTTGCACACGTATCAACCAACTGCCCGAGCCGTTGCCCTATTATGTGCTGAATATCGACTACAAGCAAGCCGGCTTGGGCTCTGCCACCTGCGGCCCCGGAGTGAGAGACCCCTATATCCTTAGCGGAGACAGCATCTACATCTACTCGTTTCATATCCAGTTCGGCAATACCCGATGCCCAAGCACCTGGTTCGGCCGCCCCGAGGAGATCGACGTCGCCCTCCCTTCGGTCAAA
Source organism: Bacteroidales bacterium (assembly GCA_024400495.1). GTDB lineage: Bacteria > Bacteroidota > Bacteroidia > Bacteroidales > P3 > Colimorpha. The sequence continues at coordinate 13,348 of JAKSMR010000046.1, read as the reverse complement.
AAAGAGAGCCCCATCAAAAGCATCATCAGCAACCTCGGCCCCGAGCAGAAATACGGGAAGGGCTTTCCCCAAATCCTATACGACAGCAAGATTGCCGTCCCCAGCGATTACAGCAACGGTTGGGCTGGTTTCAACGGCCAGGATAGTGTTGTCCTTGAAATAGCCTTGAAAAACGCCACAGACATAAACTCCATCGTTCTCGGCGCCTGCAACGCCCCTAACGACTGGGTGCTTCTTCCCAAGGATGTAAGGCTCCAATGGAGCAAAGACGGCAAAAATTATTCTGAGTGGAACCTTATGGAACTGGCTCCAACGTCCCTCTCGGCAGGCGAGAAGAACGCCGTAGCCTCCAATCCCAACCTGGCCAACGACCGCCAGAGAAAATGCTATGTCTTCACCACGAAAAAAAGCCTCAAGAAGGTTCGCCACATCCGCCTGAAGATATATCCACAGCCGATGCTCCCCGAGACTCACAGCTATGCTGGGGAGAAGGCCTGGCTGATGATTGATGAGGTGGAAGTGAGGTAGTGTGCAAAAGGCTGTAAGCCAAGCGTATTGCGCCAATCAGAAGAATAAAGATGCACAATGAGGTAAAATAATTTTTGTCAGTTTAAAAAATGTTCGTATCTTTGCAAAGTCTTTCAACGAGGTTGATTTGGGTTAAAGCCCATAGAAATCAGGAAGATAAATGATCTGTTAGCTCAGTTGGTTTAGAGCGCTTGCTTGACAGGCAAGAGGTCAACAGTTCAAATCTGTTACAGATCACAAGCCGCACCACAAGAGTGCGGCTTTTTCTTTTGCACCAAAGCGGTGTGGCTTTTCATTTCCTAGATCATCAGGCGCAATGGCGCAGAAGGAGTTCGCGTGCCGCTTCGCTGTTGCGGAGTCGGTTTATGGCGCGGTCGCGGTAGTGGCGGATGCTCTCTTCCGAAACGCCCATCATGTTGGCCGTAGTGGCGATAGAGTAGCCGATGCCGTCCTTCAATCCATAGAGCAGCTCTAGCGTCGTTCGCTCTTTCTCCGAGAGGCGCTCCAGCACGACTCTGAGGTCGTGGGCCATGCCTTCCTGCGCTATACCGGCATCGGGGTTGTCGAAGTCGCCCGAGAGCATCTCGCTCAGCGGACTCTCGTCGTCGCCTACTGCCGCGTCAAGAGAGACGGGAGTCTTGCCGATGTAGTTGTAGAGCGGTATCTTGTCTGCATCGATGCCCGCCAGGTCAGCAAGCTCGAGGTTGGTGGGCTTGCGCATATTCTCCTGCTCAAACTGCGAGGAGAGGGCTTTGAGCCTGGTGAGCATGGCTCGCTGGTTGGCGGGAAGTCGCAGGAAGGAGGCGTGCTCGGTGAGGTCCTGGAAGATCTCCTGGCGGATCCAGTAGATGGCATAGGTGATGAATTTGAAACCTTTGGTGCTGTCGAAGCTGTCGGCGGCCTTGAGGAGCCCTATGCATCCCGAAGAGAGCAGGTCTTCGAGTGGGAGCCCGTAGTCTTGATAGCGCTTGGCGACAGTGAGGACGAAGCGCATATTTCTTACGACGAGCTCGTTCTTGGCTCGCTTGCGCTCTTCGGGTGTGCCGTCGCGGATGGTCTCGGCGAGGCGGGTCTCTTCTTCGATGGTGGGCACAGTATAGCGTTTCATCTCCTTGATATAAGCGTCAACGGAGCGGGTTTCGCGTGAAGTAAAAGCGGTGGTAATGGTAAATTCTTTCATCATATCAATCGGTTGTTTTTTTAGGTGTCTTCTGCACCTGTTGTATTATCTGTCGGTTGCGAAGTCTTGGGAACCATTCCCGAGACTTCGCTAGGGAAGCGCGACGTTGGCGACGTCATTCCCAGTTAGGCAGCATCATCGTTGCTCTCGATGTCAACGTTCATGATAGCGCGCACAAGCGCCAGGTTGCGCTGATGCTGGATCTCTTTCTCGATGGCGTCGTCGCAGCGTGCCGCCAGCTGGAGGTCGTTGGCAGCAAAGCCGAAGGGTTTCATCTCGTCGGCGAAGGACTCGTAGCTGCGGGTTCCGTCGGCAGTGGCTTCAAGAATGGTGTAAACCATGTTGTCAAAGGTAGTGTCTTCTTTCATATTAATATAGATATTATGTTGTCTTTTTTCTTGCTTCCAGTCGGCTGGCGAACCCGTTTCGGTTGTGTCTGATGGCTGTCTTGCGGATGGCGGGCGCCGTGGGGACAACCGGTTCCTATCTGTTTGCTTGTTCAAAGATGTGGCTGGAAGGGATGCGCTCTGATTCGTTATTTTGATATGATAACGTCAGAAGAGGGGAATTGTTACGCAAGGGGTGGTTGTTTCCATTTTTTTTGATTGGATAGTTGTTCTTTTTCAATCGTCGGCTGGAATGTGTTGCGTTGTGGCAGTCGACGGAGTAGGGGGTAGAAAGGGGAGTCTCCTTGGCGTCGGCCGAAGAGGCTCCCCGATAGGATGGTCGCTAAAACTTAGACGATAGCGAGCAGTTCGACCTCGAAGATGAGAGCGGAGTAGGGAGGAATGCTGGCGCCTGCGCCGCGTTCGCCATAGGCGAGGTTGAAGGGGATGAAGAAGCGGTATTTTGCGCCTTCTTTCATGAGCTGTACGCCCTCGGTCCAACCGGCGATAACCTGGTTGAGTCCGAACGAGCAGGGTTCGCCGCGATCTACGCTGGAGTCGAAGACGGTGCCGTCGATAAGGGTGCCGTGGTAGTGGCAACGAACGGTGTCGGTGGCTTTAGGCTGACGGCCGGTGCCTTCGGTGATGACTTCGTACTGGAGGCCGCTGGGAGTGGTGGTGACACCTGCCTTCTTGCCGTTCTGGGCGAGGAATGCCTCTCCCTCTTCGCGGGCTTTTTTGCCTTTCTCTGCTGCCTCGGCGCTCTTCTTGCGCTCGAGTTCCTTGAAGAGGGTGTCGAGGATCTGGTTGGCTTCGTCGAAGCTGATCTTGCACTGGTTGCCCTGAAGCATATCTTTTACTGCGTCGGCGAAATCGTCAACCTGGAGGATGTCTTTGAGTCCCATTTCGCGGAGCTGCTGGCCGATGGTGAGGCCGAAGGAATAACTGGTTTTGTCCATTGGAGAGGATGTGTTTTAAGGGTTATGTGAGTGGAGAGACCGGACGTCCGGTTTCATAATAACGGCTCCCATTCAAGGAGGAACAGGAGCCGTTGCATTGTGCCTGTCGGTTCTACGACTTATTTGGCATCGCGACCGGCGCGGATAGCGGCGAGGTTGGAGTTGACAACCTCTTCACCTTTGCGGCCGAAGATGTTCTGGATGGCTTTCTCGAGTTCTGCGAATTCGATATCAAGGTAGGGAGCGGCAGCACCAAGGAGAACCATGTTGGAACGAGCTTTCACCTGCTTGGCGATCTCGTTAGCGTCGAAAGCTACGTGGTTCTGAACCTTGTTGAGCTCGGCCATAACTTTGTCGAGTTCGGGATAGTTCTTGATGTTGATGAAGGGAGCGCTGTTGGTGATGATCCAGCCGTCCTTAGCGAGGTAGTTGATGTAACGGAGGGACTCCATAGGCTCGGAGCTGAGGATGATGTCGGCCTTGCCTTCGGGAATAACATCGGCGAAGATGGGCTCGCTGCTGATGCGGAGGTGGCTGAACACCGAACCGCCGCGCTGCGACATACCGTGAATTTCGCTCTGTTTAACATTCAGGCCTACGTTGAGGGCTGCGTCGCTGATAATCTTGGCTACAGAAACGATACCATCGCCGCCTACGCCACAAAGTATGATGTCTTTTTTCATGATTGTCTATTATTAATAGTCGTTATTTTATAGCTGATCGTTGCAAAGAAGAGCTTTCTCTTTTGCTTGGTTCAGGCTAGTCAATTATTTCTTAAGATGTTTTTTGAGTTCAACGAGGCAAGTGCGACGGGGAATGATGACGGAAACGCCGTTGTAGTTGATTTCCTCTTCGAGAATCTTGACGAACTCGTCGTGGTTCTTGGGCAGAGGAACGATCTCGCGGATGTGGTTCTCTTCAACACCGAGGCCTTTGCAGATTTCGAAGATCTTGCAATGTGCGCTGGAGGGCTGACCACCGGTCATGGCGGTGATGTCGTTGTCGAGAATCATGACAACAACATTAGCTTTCTCGTTAACGCAGTCGAGCAGACCGGTCATACCGCTGTGGCCGAAAGTACCGTCGCCGATGACAGCGAAAGCGGGGAAGATACCCATCTCGCTTGCTCCTTTAGCCATGGTGATGGAAGCACCCATACATACGGTGGTATTGATGGCGCCCATGTTGAAACCGAGGGTGTAGCATCCGATATCGCCGAAAACGCGGCCCTGTTCGTATTTCTTCAGTACGTCGAGAACAGCAGTGTAGCTGTCGATGTGAGGACAACCCTGGCAGAGTGCGGGAGGACGGTTGGTGACAACCTCGGGGATTGCAGGACCGGTAACGACCTCGCGGCCGAGAGCCTTAGCGACTTTCTCTGCGTTGAGCTCGCCGTCGCGACGGATGGTCTCGTCTAAGCGACCCATAACCTTCTTGCCTTTGCCGAGGAATCCTTTGACGTGCTCCTCAACATAGGGCTGGCCGTCTTCGAGAACGAGGATCTCGTCGCACTCGTCATAGAGACGGTTGATCATTGCGAAGGGGAGAGGATACTGGGTGACCTTCACGATGGGATAGGGGCAGTTGCCGCCGGGGAAGTTTTCCATCAGGTAGTTGAAGGCGATACCGGTGGTGATGATACCGAGCTTCTTGTCGGTGCCGTCGATATATTTGTTGAAACCGCTCTCTTCGCTGCTCTTGGTGAAGAGGGGCTGTTTGTCGATGAGGTTGCGATAGAGACGCTTGGCGTTGGCGGGAAGGAGCACGAAGCTGGCGGGATCGCTAGGAGCGGTGATGGGGTTCTGGGGAAGGGCGGCACGGCGCTCAACACCGGCGCGGCTGTGAGCCAGACGGGTGGGGATGCGATAAAGGATGGGGGTGCCGAGCTTCTCGGAGAGCTCATAGCCGAAGAATACCATGTCGTAGGCTTCCTGCTGGTTGCTGGGCTCAAGCATGGGGATCATTGCCCAGTGGCCGTAGTAGCGGCTGTCCTGCTCGTCCTGGCTGGAGAACATGGAGGGGTCGTCGGCTACAACAACGATAACGCCTTTGGTACCGATGATGGCGGCATTCATGAAGGGGTCGCCACATACGTTCAGACCTACGTGTTTCATGCAGGTCATGGCGCGTTTGCCGGCATAAGCAACGCCGATAGAAGCCTCGAGAGCGGTCTTCTCGTTAGCACACCAGTTTGCTACGATACCTTTTTCTTTGGCTTCCTTGGATTTGATTACGTACTCGGTAATCTGGGTTGAGGGGGTGCCGGGATAGGAGTTGATGGCACTACCGCCTGCATCTATAAATGCTTGAGCGATGGCTTCGTCGCCCAGGAGAAGGGTTTTGGACATAATGTATATTTTTATTTATTATTTTTATATTAATGGGAGTGCAAAATTAAACAAAAAAAATGACATAGCCAAAATAGTTTTCTAAATGGCTGACTATTTGTGGGTTGAGTGTATGAATTTTGCTACGTCGTCCATCACTTGGGGCGCTACCGACTGCTCAATGAAGATGTATTCTTTCGACAGTCCTGTCTCACATTCCTGGAAGAGATGGTTGAGTTTGGGGTAGGTCTTGCACACCAGCCTCGGACAGCTGGTGGCGTGCTCTTGGATGGCTTTGATGTTGGGCTCGGAGAGCACCTGGCTATCTTTCTCTCCGTTGACGGCCATGATGGGACATTTTACCTTGGGGAGGTAGACGGAGGGGTCTATCTGCATGAAAGTCTTCATCCAGGGGAGGTTGTACTGCTGGGCGAGCATGATGGCGTTGCCTTTGTGCAGGCCTAGGGAGCGTGCCTGCTCTTTGCTGATGTCGCGGGTGTGGCGGGCGAGGATCTCCATCACCGTGCTGCTCATGGCGTCTTCGCTGGTGTTGGGCACGACGTCAAACAGCTCTCTGCTGCAGCCTAGTGCAATGGCGCGGAGGGTTGGGTCTTCCACCTGGTTGCGGATGAGCACCTCGTTCTGCTGGTAGAGCACTTCGCTGCCCTTGCATCCGGGTCCGGCGAGCATGACGACAAAGGTCACCTTCTTGTTCCTTGCCGCCACTAGGGGGGCTATCATGCCGCCTTCGCTGTGGCCTACGATGCCGCAATGCTTGGCGTCGATCTTCTCGTGTTTGCGCAGGAAGTCGAACACGGCCTCTGCGTCGTCGGCATAGTCGTAGCTGGTGGCTTTGGTGTAGTCGCCTGTCGAGCCGCCAGTCCCTCTGTCATCGTAGCGCAGGGTGGCGATGCCCTGCTTGGCCAGCTCTTCGGCCCAAACGAGGAAGGGCTTGTGGAGGAAGAGCTCGCTGTCGCGGTTCTGCTGTCCGCTGCCGCTCACCAGCACAGCGGCGGGATAGCCGCCTTTGGTGGGTGCAGGGCAGGTAGGTATGGCTAAGGTGCCGGTGATGACGATCTCGTTGTCGTTCTTGTCCTTGCGTCGGATGGTCACCTGCTCTCCGATGAAGCTGTAGGGTGGCTGTGGTGTCTGTGGACGGTTGAAGGAGGAGAGGGTGTCGCAGGGGGTGAAGGTGATGTCGGTTTTCATCATCCCTTGGCGGAAAGTGCCGGCAAAGGTGTTGTCCTTCCTGTTGTAGGCCAGCGTCATCTTCACGCCCAGGTCTCCCAGCACCATGCGGAGTGTGTCGTTGGCGAAGGAGAAGTCGGTGGCGGGGAACGGCTGTTTGGTTTGTGAGGGACTGTAGAAGACGGGTGTGAGGTCGTTGATTATCGAGTCGCTGGGCATTCCTGAATATTGAGCCAGGAGGGAGGCCACGCTTCTGGCGGCTTCGGCGTTGATGTCGCTCCAGTCTGAGAGGGCGTTCTGCATGCTGATGTTCAGCGGCAGTCCGGCTTCGGCCAGGTAGCCTTCCCACCAGCGGTTTTTCAGCTCATAGGGGATCTGGGCTGTGGCGGCAGAGAGGATCAGGAGGTTGAGGATGATAAGGACGAGTCGTTTCATGCTGTTATCTCCAGGTTAGGGTTTCGAGAAGGTGTTTGAGGTCTTGCTGCAGGTAGTCGAGCACCGGGGCGAGGCTGTCGTTGTTGGGCGTGCAGTCGAGGAAGAGTGATCCGCGAAGGAAGTGGTGTGTGCTGTCGGTCACCCAGAACTGGTAGGTAGAGGCCACGTTGCTGCCTTTGAGCAGATAGGTGGAGGCGTAGACCTTCTTTTGTGGGTTGACAAACTGTCGCTCGTCGACGCCCGAGGAGTGGTCGAAATGCATCTTCAGCAGCTCGTAGCTAGTGTCTATCTGTCCACGCAGGTCCTCGGGTCCGCGGAGGGTCTTGTAGCTCAGGAAGACAACGCCGCGGTAGTTCGGGTAGAGGATGTCCACCCACTTGTCGGTAGGGGTATTCTTCTTTACCGTAATGTTCGCCTCTTTGGCTCCTTCGAAGGTGAAGGGAAGGGCTGCCGTATCGTAGGTCTGATAGGCTTTGGCGGGGAAGTCGAAGCGCAGGTAGGTGCTCGGCTTCGGCATATAATCGTTGCGATGGCAGGCGCTACAGAGCAGCAGCAAGGTGGCGACGATGAGGGTGAGACGTTTCATAGGGTTATTGTGTTATTTTCTTAGAAGGAAATATTGCTTGTGTAGTTTTTGGTTGAAGAGTAGTATGCCTGTGTGGAAGAGGTCGAGGGTTGCGGTGGCATGCGGGATTGCCTGCAGACGCTGCCACAACTGCTCGCTCCGATGAGGATGGGACAGGAGGACGATGTCGGAGGGCGAGGGTGTCTGTCCGGTCCATTCCTCCACCACGGTGTGGGGGCTGGCTTTGCGCACGAGCTCCACCATGTGGTCGTCCATATGGGCGAGGAAGAGGTGCTGGGGCTGCAGGTGGTTGGCGAGCTTGTAGATCAGTTCCTGCCGCTTGTCGGCTATCGCCAGCTCTCTCCTGCGTTCTTTGGCCAGTGGGGCGAAGAGTACCTCGCGGTAGAGGTCGAAGACAAACGGCGAATGCAGGTTGAACTTCGTCTTGGCTTTGAGGAAGAATTGCAGGCGGTTCATGGGTTCTTCTTTTTTTTGCTGTTGGGTGTCGTCTTGTGTGGGGTGATGTCGAGGGCTAAAACTGCCGTCCTTGGAGCATAGGCACAAAGCGGCAGTTGCCGAAGGTCTCTATCTCCGGCTCGCCGTCGGTCTTGCGGATGCGCAGCATCTCCTGTTGCTGCTCGCCTACCGGGATGACCATGATGCCGCCCATCTTCAGCTGGTCCATCAACGGCTGTGGGATGTAGGGGGCTCCGCAGGTGATGATGATGCGGTCGAAAGGGGCGTAGCCGCTGTCGGCAAGTCCCTTGTATCCGTCGCCAAGATAGCAGCGGGCGCGGAAGCCTTGGCTGGCGAGGAAGGGTTTGGTTTTGTCGTAGAGGCCTTTCTGGCGTTCGATGGTGAACACCTGTGCGCCTAGGTGGCAGAGAACTGCCGTCTGGTAGCCGCTTCCGGTGCCGATCTCCAGCACTTTCATGTTGGGTTTCACCTCCAGGAGCTGGCTCTGGAACGCTACTGTTGAGGGTTGCGAGATGGTCTGCTCGCAGAAGATGGGGAGGGCGCGGTCTTCGTAGGCTAGTGCGTTCATGGCCGGATCGAGGTAGAAATGGCGCGGGATGTCGTTCAAAGCCTGCAGCACACGCTCGTCGCTTATGCCTTTCTCTCTCAACGCCTGTACCATGTTGCGGCGTTTGCCTTTATGTAGATAGGTGTCTTGCATTACTTTCGGATGTAGTTTAGCGATGTGTCGAAAAGGTCACAGATGTCTGTGCCTTCTCTTAGGAAGTGGGTTCTTATGCCTAGCGCTTCTGCGCCTTGGCAATGGCCCATGCGGTCGTCGATGAAGAGCGTCTCCTCGGGGAGGAGGTGATGCTTCTCCAGTATGGTGATGAACGTCTCGCGGCTTGGCTTGCGGCGACCTATCTGGTAGGAGAAGAAATGGTCGTCGAAACATGTTCCAAGGAAGTCGAAGCCGGCGTGGCTGTTGAGGTAGTCTTCAAAGAAGTCGCCGTTGATCTTGTCGCTATTGCTCAGCAGGAAAGTCTTGTATTGTCCTTTCAGCCGTTTGAGCAGGTCTACGTGACTTGGGGCGAAGTTGGTGATCAAGGTGTTCCAGCAGCAGTCTATCTCCTCGTTGGTGAGGCTGCATGCTAGCAGCCGCCGCACTTCGTCGCAGAACAGCTCGGGAGTCATCCCGTCTGTTTCAAAGCGTTCGGTCACTCCCGTCTCCACCAGCAGCTCGTAGGGCTTCTCGGCCATCACTCCCATGTGGTGGAACTGACGGTTGATGAGGTCGATGTCGATGGTGATGATCGGACCGCAGAGGTCGAAGATGATGTTCTTGATCAACGTAGATGTTTTTTTTTGTTAGGGTTTGTTCGGGGGTGTCAACCGGGTTATTCGTGTGCTGTCCAGCCCTGGGCCTGCAGGGTGATGGTGGTGTTCTGGGGGGTTACCATGACGGCGGGAGCTCCCTCTTCGGTGATGTGGCCGATGATGTGTATCTCCTCGTTGTCTTTGATCTTCTCGTAGTCCTTCTGGCTGATGGTGAAGAGCAGCTCGTAGTCTTCGCCGCCGTTGAGGGCGCAGCTCACGGGGAGCATGTTCTGGCTCATCTCGCTGCACACGCGTGTTGTCTGGTAGTCGATGGGGATGCGGTCCTCGTACACCTCGCATCCACAGTGGCTTTGCTTGCAGATATGGAGCAGCTCCGAGGCGAGGCCGTCGCTCACGTCAATCATCGAGGTGGGCACGATTTCCTTCTCGGCCAACAGTTTCACGATGTCGGCTCGGGGTTCGGGCTTGAGGAAACGCTCCAGCACATAGTCATACGACTCCAGGTCGGGCTTGAAGTTAGGGTCGGCCTGATAGGTCACCTTTTCTCTCTCCAGGATGAGCAGGCCTGCATAGGCACTTCCCAGGTCTCCGCTCACACAGATCAGGTCGTGCATCTTTGCGCCACTGCGGTAGGCGATGGCTTCTTCCGTCACCTCGCCGATGGCTGTGACGTTGATCATCATGCCGGCACGGGAGGTGGTGGTGTCGCCGCCCACGAGGTCCACGTCGTAGCGGTCGCAGCAGAGGCGGATGCCGGCATAGAGGTCTTCGAGTGCCTCCACGCTATAGCGGTTGCTTACGGCTATGCTCACCAGGATCTGTCTGGGGGTGGCGTTCATGGCACAGATGTCGCTCAGACTCATCGCCACGGCTTTGTAGCCCAGATGCTTCAGCGGCGTGTACATCATGTCGAAATGCACGCCTTCCACCATGGTGTCGGTGGTCACTACGGTCTTGGTCTTGCCTTTGCCCAGCACGGCGCAGTCGTCGCCCACACCCTTGATGGTCGTTTTGTTCTTGCATTCGAATTCATCTGTCAGTCGGTCGATCAAGGCAAACTCGCCCAAAGCTCCCAACTCCGTTCTTCCTTCCTGTGCGTATTCCAGTTTTTCCATATAATAATGTAGATATCAGACAATAATAATGCTTTCCCTTATAGGGAAAACGATGCAAAGATACTAAATTTGGGCGATATATACAAAAAAAGTTGCAAAGAATCCTCGTCCTTGACATCTTGCGACAGCTTTTTTTTGATTCGGGAACCATTTTTTTTTGAGAGTTACCTTACAGATTTCAAGCCTGTTCGGGTATCTGTGGCTTCTCATGACACCTCGCCCGGGAGGAGGATTGAGGGCTTCTTTTGGAAAATCGGCAGAAATGCTGTATCTTTGCAAGGAATTAACGTTGTTTGACTTCAATTTATCTGCCTGTTGCTTAAAGATTTAATACTTATGCGCCCGTTTTTTTCCTGCCATAGAAATGTGTTTCTTGCCGTCCTTGCGGTAGTTTTCTTCCTGCCTTGCATCGGAGCCTGGGGCCAGACATCCGACTCCCGGGCAGGGGAGGCCAAAGCTGTCATCGACCGCTTCACCCGGGGCACGATGAACGTGACGGTCGAAATCAGCCAAGAAGGCTCCTCTCGCCCCTACTACACCTATTTCTCCCAGTCCGACACCCTTCACATCGTCGCCTCCAGCCCCGTGGCAGCCTGTCATGGGTTCTATCGATGGGCGAAGAGCCGGCATGCCGGCATCAGCAGCTGGAGCGGCAGCCGTTTCTCCCCGCCTTCCGACATCTCCACGCCGGCCACAACTGCCGTCTCTCCCTTCCTGCATCACCAGTATTTCAACGTGGTCACCTATGGCTACACAGCCCCCTATTGGGATGCCGCCCGATGGGATCAGGAGCTCGACTGGATGGCCCTCCACGGCATCGACCAGCCCCTCATGCTCATCGCCCAGGAGGCCGTCTTCCGCGAAGTGTTTCGTGACATGGGGCTGACCGAAGAGGAGCTTGACGCATGGGAGGTGGGTCCCGCCCATCTCCCATGGATGCGGATGGGCAACATCAGCGGCAACAGCTTCGATGGCCCGCTGGGCAAGGAGTGGCACGAGCAGCAGATGGCCCTGGCCCGCCACGTCGTGGACCGTATGCGCCGGTTGGGCATGGACCCCATATGCCCAGCCTTCAGCGGCTTTGTCCCTCCCGCTTTGGCCAGTCACTACGATGTGGAGCTCGACACCACCGGATGGGATTGGGTGCCCAACGACTGCCGCAACTATCGCATCCGCCCCGACGCCCCTCTCTTCTCCGAAATCGGCACCCGTTTCATCCAATGCTGGGAACGGCATTTCGGCAGGCATACCTATTATCTGAGCGACTCCTTCAACGAGATGCAGATCCCCTCCGACACCAGCCTTATGGCCCTCTACGGACAAGCCATCTACAATAGCATCCGCAAAGCCAACCCCGACGCCATCTGGACCATGCAAGGCTGGACCCTGGGCTACCAGCGCCAGCAATGGGGCAACGGCATCTTCCAAGCCCTCACCCGGCAGGTGCCGCCCGGCAAATTCTACCTCCTCGACATGGCTACCGACTACAACTGCTGCTTCTGGAAGAACAGCTACAACTGGGATTTCTACAACGCCTTCGGCGGACAGCCCTGGGCCTGGTCGGTAATCCCCAACATGGGCGGAAAAACACTCCTTACTGGAGTCCTCGACCACTATGCCAACGGGCGCCTCCAGGCGTTCCTCTCCCCCAACCGCGGCCACCTCATCGGCTATGGCATGGCCCCCGAAGGGCTGGAGAACAACGAGCTCCTCTACGAGCTCCTGACCGATGGAGGCTACCTCCCCGAAGATGCCGCCATCGATACCGACCAATGGCTCGACGACTACCTCCATAGCCGCTACGGATTGTCGCAGCCACGCCTCATCCACCTCTACAGGCAGCTCTACCGCTCGGCCTACTCCCATTTCCACGACCATCCGCAGTTCGGCTGGCAGGTGCGCAACAACATCACGGGCCATGGCGCCACCGGACTCGACTCCGCCTTCTACTCCCACGCCGAGCAGCTCTGCCGCTTCATCTGGCTCTCCCCTCACATCATCTGCGCCCTCGACTCCGCAGCCCGGGATCTCTATCTGGCCGACTATATCGAGGTGGCCGCACTCTATGTCGGAGGCATGATTGAAGTTATCAACGACCGCATCCGCGAATACGACGAACAAGGACAAAAAGAACTGGCTCTGCAGAAGCTGGACACTCTCAGCGCCATCATGCTCCAGCTCGACGACCTGCTCTCCCACCATCCCTTGCATCGTCTCGACCGTTGGGAATACGACATGGCCTACCTTAATTCCGCTCCCTCGCAGCAGAAACGAAACGTCGCCAACGCACGACGGCTTGTGAGCGTATGGTATGGCACCCACACCCACGACGAACCTGTCAACGACTACAGCTGCCGGCTCTGGTCAGGACTCATCCGCGATTACTATCTCCCCCGGCTTCAAGGCACCTGGCGCCAGCAGATCGAAGGCACACCCTTCAACCAGATCGACTTCGAGAACCACTTCGTCGCCGCCGCCCCTTCCGCTCCCCGTGCCAGCCATCGCGCACCAGCAGATATCGAAGGCCTATACCATTTCCTCCATTCCGTCCACAGCCTCATGGAACGGGCCCGCCAGGCAGCCCAAGCCAGCTAGCCCCTCCTTGCCTCGCCTCCCCTCCGCGAGGTCCTGGCAACGTCCCGAAGCCTCACCGTCGCCAGCCCGAGAGCTCTTGAAGCCCGAGAGCAGGCAGCAAAAGCGCGGGAGTGTTGGGCAAGCACCCGTGTCGGGAGAGCGAAGCTTGCTGGCGGAGACCGGTCATTCCGTCGGCAGCCCTTCTCCTCTCCCTTTCTACATTTGCAAAGATACGAAATTTCTCGGCCGGAAACAAGACATGAAACGTATTGAAAGCCTATGAAATGTATTGAAAGC
>JAKSMR010000045.1 GCA_024400495.1 Bacteroidales bacterium | reverse complement strand
AGCGTCGTATTAGCGTCGTATTAGCGTCGTATTAGCGTCGTATTAGCGTCGTATTAGCGTCGTATTTGCGTCGTATCAAACCCCACTTAATTCCCACTTAAATCCGACTCAATTCCCACAAAAGCCGGAATTGAGTCGGAATTGAGTCGGAATTGAGCCGGAATTGAGTCGGGTTTGATGGCTGTTTGATAGCTGCCTGGTGTGAGGCTGGTATAGGGTTGGTATAGGGCTGCCCGTGGCCGATATGCCGGCTTTTTGCGGGGGAGGAGGCATAGATGTGCTGCACGAGAGGGAGGTGGGGCTCGTGTGCGGCTTTGGGTGGAGGAAGGAGATTACTTGGAGAGGGTGATGTTAAGGGCGCCGTCGCGGGTGATGTCGACGTAGGGGAAAGCAGATTGTTCGCACTCCTTCCGCCAACGGAGAGAGGCTTTGGCGTTGTTGCTCGAAGCGATGACGAGGGTGTCGAACCGGTAGCATCGTTTCAGCTGCTCGAGCGAGAGGACGATGTTGTCGCAGACGACCACATAATCGAGATGCGATGACAGTTGTAAATCCTCTTCCATCCCAGCTGCGGCCGCTATTTCGGAGTAGTTGCTCCGGTCGACAAAGGCCAGGGATTTTTCTCCAAAAAGAAGATGGTTCCTCGTGAAGGAGAGGGTGGGGAAGAGGCGCTGCTCTTCCTCCGGCAAGGGGCTGCCGAAGCGGGCGTGGTGGCGTTGCTTTATCCCATGGAAGGTGAGGTTGCCTTGGGTGGCAAAATCGAGCGAAGAGGGAGCCGTAGTGCTGTCGCCAAGCAGGAGAAGGCTTTCTCGTCCTTCCATCACTTCGAGGGCAAATGTGCGTCCCGAGCTGTACAAAGTCAGGCATTTCTGGTTGTTCAGAACCATCATCTTTGCTCCATAATGGCCGAGGAGGAGCAGGGGAGTGGTGGCGATAAGATAGGGAATCCAGCGAGGACGTTGGCGCGAATGGACGAGCCAACCGGCAAGACAAAGCAAAGCAAGGGTGAGAACCGCCATAGGAGCGTCGAAGTAGAGCCCTTCCAGCGAGGCGTGAGGTAGCGAGGAGACCCATCGTGTGACGGCATCGGTTCCCATCAGTTCCAGCTTCAGGCACCATCCCAGAAGGGCGAAGAGCGGCTTGAACCAGGCGAAGAGGACGAGCAGAAGGGCGGTTGCGAGCAGCAGAGAGGCGAAGGGCACGATGGTGAGGTTGGCGATGAGGAAATAGGTGGGGAAGGAGTGGAAATGGTAGAGGATGAACGGCAGAGCCGACAGCTGGGCTACCAGGGAGACGCAGGCAAGCTGCCACACCTTTTCGGCAAAACGGCAAAGCGGCTGCAGCAGGAGAACGAGCCTTTTGTGCATAGGGATCTGGTGCCAGATCTCCTCGTTGGAGGGGAAGGCGACGAGGTTGGTGAGTGGGTTGGCGAAGAGCAGAATTCCCGTGACGGCACTATAGGAGAGCTGGAATCCAACCTCGTAAAGGAGCGTTGTACGCGATACGAGCAGCACTAATGCCGAGGCTGCCACGCAGTTAAGTGCGATGTTCCACGTGAAACATAATTTTCCTACGATGAGGAACGAGAACATCACGCCGGCGCGTAGCGTGGGAGGGGCGGCTCCGGTAAGCAGCACGAAGAACCACACGCCTGCCATCTGGAGGAGGGCCCGGACGACGCGATGGCGATGCTTTGGGAGCAGCTCTTTCAATATCCAGCCGATGATCAACGCCACAATGCCCACGTGGAGGCCCGAGACGCAGAGGAGGTGCGTCAGTCCGGCCTGGCGGAACTGTTCCTGCGTCGTTTCGTCCACGTCGTTCTTCCAGCCCAGGAGCAACGCTTCGGCGATGCCTTGCTGGCTTTCTGTAAGGTTCGACTGCCTGATGACTCCTATCATCCTCCCCCGCAGACGGGCAAAGAAACGGAGCATGCCGCCTTCGCGATGCTCCAGCACGCGGTATTGGTAGGCGTGGAGCGAGGTCTGGCTTCCTATCCCGCGTCGGAGGAGGAACTTCCTGTAGTCGAACTGATGCTGCTGGCGGCTGTCGGAAGGGAGGCGTAGCGTCCCGTAGGCGATGATGCGGTCGCCCATAGAAAGGCTGCGCGCCAGAGAGTCGTTGTCGAGATAGACCAACGTGCGGGTTCCTTTGGGGTAGGGGCGGCTTCCGTCCGAGTTGTGGGTCCATTCGAGGATGGCGCTAGCCTTCACATATCTCTCCGAGGAGGCAGGCATCTCGCACAGCCTCAGCTCCATAGTGCAGGACCCGGGTGGGAAGGAGGTGACGACAGCCTCGCGTTGTAGCGTAGCCAGCCCCAGGCCGAGGAGCAGGAAGGCAGCATAGAGGAGCGGGCGGAAGAGGCCCGTGGTCAGCCGTTCCCTCTGCCGAGGGAGGAGCTGGACCCCCACCATCGCCAGGGCGCACAAAGCCGCGAGAAGGAAAGCCGTTGTTGCAGGAACGTCCAGCACCTCGGCAAGCACGATGCCGAGCACGAAAGGAAGCAATATCTTGATCAAAGGGGCCTTCATAAATAATGGGGGCTTCTTGTTGAATCCACCTAAAGAACGTCTTTTTGTTGTTTTTATTACGCCTCCGACACAATAAAAAGGAGCGTCGGACGTTATCAATAGATAAAACTAACAGCACATCATGGACATCAGCACCTATTTCGAACCCGTCAGCAAAGAGAAAATCGGCTACAAGCGCAACGAATTCATGCCCCTATTAGGCGACAATATCCGCACCTACTGGGAAGGCGGCGAGTTTCCCGATATGAAGAACATCCGTCTGGCTCTGCTGGGCGTGTGCGACGGCCGCGGCTCGAAAGGCAACGAGAATTGCGCCAAGGCTCCCGACGAGGTGAGAAAGAAGCTCTACAACCTCGCTCTCCCCATGGACGAGGTGGCGATGGTGGACCTGGGAAACATCATGCCCGGCCGCACGATGGAGGACACCCATTTCGCTATGACCGAGGTGCTCTACAAGCTGATGGACCACAACATGACGGTACTCATCCTGGGCGGAAGCCAGGCGTTGTCCTTCGCCCAATACAAGTCCTACGAGGTGCTGGGAAGGGTGATGAACATGCTGAGCATCGACTCCAAGTTCGACATCTTCGACACCAACGAGCTCACCAGCGAGTCGTTCCTCTCCCACGTCATCCGCCAGGACCCCAACTACCTCTTCAACTACACCAACATGGGTTACCAGACCTATTTCATGGGCCAGAAGATGGTGGAGCTGATGGACGAGCTGCATTTCGACGCCTATCGCCTGGGAGACATCCAGGACGACACCAAACGTGCCGAACCCCTTTTGAGAAATGCCGACATGGTGACTGTTGACCTCGGCGCCGTGCGCCAGAGCGACGCCCCAGCCAACGCCAACCCCTCGCCCCACGGCTTCTATGGCGAGCAGTTGTGCCGCTTCGCCCGCTTTGCCGGCATGAGCGACAAGCTCTCCTCCTTCGGCTTCTACGAGCTCAACCCCGACTACGACCAGAACGGCCAGACCGCCCACATGGTGGCACATGCCTGCTGGTATTTCATCGAAGGCTTCTACCTAAGAATGCATGACTTCCCCTATCGCGACAAGCAGAACTACCGCCGTTTCCTTATCACCATCCCCGACAAAGGCGAGGGGACAGAGATGGTCTTCTACAAGAGCAAGAAGAGCGACCGATGGTGGATGGAGATTCCCTGCGAGCACGACGAGAAGCGCCAACGCTACAACCGCCACCTGCTCGTGCCCTGCAACTACGAAGATTACGTGAAAGCGCTCGAAGAAGGCTACTCGGAAGTGTGGCATCGCTATTTTGAGCGTGTGAACGGATAGGCCCCTCATCCATACCGAATGATAGCATAGGGACGTCAGCCCGGATTTTTCATCCGCCTGCCGTCCTTATTCTATAAAAAAACCTCTGATTTTGCTCATTTTTTCTGATTTTTAGGGGTAAGCCACACGAATTTTTCTGGTATTTAACAAAAATTTTGTATTTTTGCACCCGATTTCGCGAGTAACGAAATCAAACGGGGTGCTACAAGTAATTGTGGCTGAGAATATACCCTTGAACCTGATCCCGGTAATGCGGGCGTAGGAAATAGAGACATTCAATAAGTATTTGCCCTGTTTTTGTTTTTTATTAACCTAATTGTTTAACAACAAAACAAGAACTATTATGTTTTCCAAAATTCAGAAGATGGCTGTTGTGGCTGCGTGCTTCCTCTGCACCTATGGCGCGATGGCTCAGGACACCGTGAAGGTGCTGAACGAGGTGATTATCCACGACACCCGCGTGAGCAACAAAGCACCTCTCACCACCACCAACATCAATCAGGACCAGATCAAGGACGCTAAATCGGAAGTGAGCGTCCCCTACATGCTCGAAACCCAGCCTTCGGTAGTCGTTACCGGCGAAAATGGCAAGATGGGCGAGACCTCCATGCGCATACGCGGCGTGGACGCTACCCGTATCAATGTAAACATCAACGGCATCACCCTCAACGATGCTGAGAGCCAGAGTGTGTTCTGGTACAATGTTCCCAATTTGGGCGGCATGTCGCAGAACATCCAGATCCAGCGTGGTGTAGGTGCTTCGACTGGCGGTACGGCCTTCGGCGGCGCCATCAGTATGCAGACTGCCAACGCTACCCCCGACCCCTATGCCTCCCTCGAGGCTTCGGCAGGCAGCTGGAACACACGCGTCTTTGGCGTCAATGCCGGCTCGGGCATCAACAAGAAAGGCTTTGCTTTCGATATGTCCTACACCCAGCAGAGCACCGACGGATATGTGCGTAACGGCTTTGCCGACCAGAAGTCGCTCTTCCTGAGCGGCAGCTACTACGGCAAGCGCTCCCTGGTGAAAGGTATCGTCATCATCGGCTCCCAGCATACCGGCATCACCTGGAACGGAGAAGAGGCTTCTGTTCTCGACCGCAACCCCCGCTACAATAGCGCCGGAGAGTATTACGACGCCCTGGGCCACGCGCTCTATTATGATAACGAGAGCGACAACTACAACCAGCGTCGCTATCAGCTCTACTGGACCTACCTGCTCAACGACGCCTGGAACCTCAAGGCTGTGGTCGACTTCACCCATGGCGACGGTTTCTACGAGCAGTACAAGGCTGGCAAGAAAGCCAGCAAATACGACCTCACCCTCGGCGGCAGCGGCTCCACCAAGAGCGATTTCATCACCAGCAAGAATATGCTCAACAGCGCCTATACCGCCAACCTCTCTGCCAACTACGTAGGCAAGAACATCGACCTCTCCTTTGGCGAGATGTTCCAGTACTACAACGGCAACCATTTCGGTAGCGTGCTCTGGTGCAAGGACTCTGCTGGCTTCGAGCTTGATCCCTACGAGTGGTATCGCAACACAGGCGACAAGTATGACGCAACCACCTATGCCAAGCTCAACTACGACTTCAGCAGCAACCTCAACGCCTATGCCGACCTCCAGCTCCGTGTGGTGGACTATACCGTAAAGGGTTATGCCGACGACCTGTTCGATATGGACTTCAACGAGACCTACCTCTTCTTCAACCCCAAAGCAGGTGTCAACTACCGTATCAACGACAACCAGCGCACCTATTTCGTTGCCGGCATCTCCAACCGCGAGCCTGCACGTGCCGACATCAAGGACGCTATCGGCAATGGCGACACCATCAAGGCTGAGTCTATGCTCGACATCGAGCTCGGCTATCAGATCCAGAAAAACCGTTGGAGCTTCAACGCCAACGGTTACGCTATGCTCTACAAAGACCAGCTCACCCCTAGCGGCGACGTAAGCTCGAGCGGCTACGCTCTCATGGAGAATGTCGACAAGAGCTACCGCCTCGGTATCGAGCTCGTTGGCGGCTATCAGGTTTGCGACTGGTTCAAGTTCGACGCTAACCTCACCCTCTCCACCAACAAGATCGTCGACTATATGTTTACCGACTTCAGCGACGGCGTCAGCAACCTCGACACCATCGTGGCCAACACCAACCTGGCTTACTCCCCCGATGTCATCGGCGCAGCCATCGCCACCTTCACCCCCATGAAGAACCTCAAGCTCCAGCTCATCGGCAAATATGTGGGCGCCATGTATCTCGACAACACCTCTCGCGACATCTACAAGCAGGATGCCTACTTCCTCCTCAACTTCAAGGCCGGCTACACCTGGAACCTGCGCAACAACGACAAGATCGAGGCTCAGGTCATCGTAAACAACCTCCTCGACAACCACTACCGCCTCGGCGCATGGTGCGAGGACGGCTATTGGGGAACTGCAGCAGCAGACCACTATCATGTCTCTGGCTGGTATCAGCAGCCCGGCATCAACTGCATGGGTCGCCTCGTGTATAGCTTCTAATCTACCTCTGATATAAGGCAACCTCTAAAGATCAGAAAAAAAATGAGCAACAATAGCCCATCTCAATCCAATTGCTAGAGGTTACCATAAGGTGGCTGCCGCGCTCTCAGGCGGCAGCCACTTCTCTATAAAATCCGCATCCGACATATGTCTCCTCTCGAAATCATCGGCGCCATCCTGGGCATCATCTATGTCCTGCTGGAATATAAGGCCAGCCTCTGGCTCTGGCTTTTCGGGTTCCTGATGGATGTCTGCTACACCATCATCTACCTCCAGGCCCATTATTACGCCAATGCGGCCCTTTACGTCTACTATATGGCTACGTGCCTATGGGGCGCCTGTTTGTGGCTCAGAAGCCGGAAAAAGGCCCAAGAACAGGGCGAGGAAGATGTCGTGAAGAGTATGCCTGCCAAAGGATGGATTCCCGTTGTGCTTTGTTCGGCCGCCCTTACCGTCGTGTTGGCTTTTGTGCTGCAACGCATGGGCGAGAGCCAGTATGTGTGGTTCGACGGACTCACCGCCGCCTTGAGCTGCGTGGGAATGATCGTTATGGCGAAGAAGTTCTACCAGCAATGGGTCTTCTGGATTGTCACCAACCCCATCTATGTAGTCTTCATGGCCATGAGCGGCATGTATTTCCTTGCAGGCATGTATGCCTTCTACACCATCATCTCCATCCTGGGCTTTGTCCGCTGGAAGAAGATGAGTGTGGAGAAAAAATAAGTAGCAGATTACAGAAACAGGATCAATAACAACAAAACATCCTCACCCCCATGAGCATCATCCTTTCCGACGGCGAATTTCCGCAGAACCCTATCCCGTTGCAACTTCTTCGCGAAGCTGATACCGTTTACTGCTGCGATGGAGCCATCCGCAAGCTGGCCCGTTGGCTCGGCGACGGCAACGCCTTGAAGAGTAAAGAGATCTTTGTCGTCGGCGACGGCGACTCGCTTTCGAGCCCCGAGTGGGAGCGCCTCCAGCAACAGCTGGGTGGCTACACCCTCATCCGCCACAAGGAGAGCGAGCAGGATTATAACGACCTCACCAAGGCCTTCCGTTTTGCCCGTCAACGAGGCGAGAAGGAGCTCACTTTCATCGGCGCCACAGGTTTGCGCGAGGACCACACCCTCGGCAACATCAGCCTCATGGTCTACTATCTCCAGCAGGGCAATGGGATGAAGATAAGCATGGTTACCGACTATGGCATCTTTACGCCTATCACCCAAACAACCACCTTCGCCAGCTTTCCCCGTCAGCAGGTGAGCATCTTCTGCATGGACGGCTGCCGTCTCACCTCCCAAGGGCTGCAGTATCCGCTAGACAACCGTGCCCTCGGCCAATGGTGGGAAGGAACCCTCAACGCCGCCCTCGGCGACGCCTTCACGCTCTCCATCCCTCCATCGACCTCCGCCCAGGTTCTCGTCTATCAGACCCATCTGCCCAAAGAATAAGCGCCAGCAACAAGGCTTGCCCCCTGTAGCTGCCGCTAGCGTCGCTTTTGCGTCGCACTAACCACGCGAATACGGCAGAGTATTGTATGCCTGTTGGCGGTCAATCCCTTCAATCGTGATCGAAGTATAGAAATTCTATTTCGCTCCCAAATGCGCCCCAAACGGGAAAAGCATAGGGATAAGGCGTTGTTTTGTGGCTTCTGAGGCCCCTCCAAGGGGTGTTTTGAGGCCTTTTGTCCCTTTTTTGAGGACAGGAATAGAGGGTGATTGGGATCTTGTGATATCGTATCTCGTTGGTTTGTTGCTTTTTAGAGAAACGAGTTGTTGTGTTTGGTAACAGTAACAATTGTAACAATTATTTTTTGAATGGTGCAACCAGCACCTTTGGATTACTTATATACTTAATAATTAATTAGTTATATAGTATATATAGGGGTGTTTGGTATCCATTTTTTAATTGTTACAATTGTTACTGTTACCATTATCTTTCCCATAGAGTTCTTAACGAGCTATAGCAGAGTGTGTTAAATACCCATTCCTCTACAAGGCAAAGGTGACAGTTGTGTTTCTTGACGTTTTTTTGGGGCGAGCAGGAGCCCTTCTGTGAGGTCGTCGAAGCCTACAGAGGGCACACCACTAGCGATAGCCGAGGCAGATTTGCCCGATCCTTTGCGTACGTGAGAGGAGTAGGCTTCGTAGTCGGCAAAGAGGCTGCCTAGAGGCTGAGGATGGTGAAAGCCACGCGGCGGTTCTTTGCCCGGCCCTCTTCGGTGGCGTTGGAGTCTATGGGGCTGGAGGAGCCGTAGCCTTTGTATTGGAGTCGCTTGGGGTCGATACCTTTGCGGGTGAGGAAATCCACAACGGCTTTGGCTCGGTTTTCGGAGAGCCGCAGGTTGTGCTCGTTGGAGCCGCGGCTGTCGGTATGGCCGCCAATCTCGATGCGCATGCCGGGATGCTCCTGAAGGATGGTGAGCAGCTGGAGGAGCTCTTTGTAGGACTGCTGGAGGAGCAAGCTCTTGTCGGTGTCGAAGAAGATGTTCTCCAGCACGATGGTGCTGCCTTTCTTGAGGGCGGGCGTCTCGTGCTCTTCCTCTGCGTGCTCCTCTTTCTCTTCTTCTGTTTTGTCGGGAGCTTCGCCTACATAGGTAAGCTTCACGGCATCGATATAATAGTAGGCGCCTGGGAGCAGATAGACGAGGGAGTCGTGGTCGGCATAGTTCGACTTTGATAGAGGGCGGAAGTTGCCGAGGGTGAGGTATTCCTCGCCTCCCTGGGCCGTGAAGTCGCCGGCAATCTCCACCCAGCCTCTGGTGTCGAGCAGGATGCTGTCGTAGGGGTTCACCACCTGTGGGATGTAGTGGGTGGAGATGGTCTGGGTGATGCCGTTGCCGAGGCTGCGGTAGTTCTTGCCCATGAGGAGCCCTTTCACGGTGTCCTGCGGCCGTTCCTTGGTGACAAGGGCGCCAAGGGTGGCTACAGCCCCGCTAGAGTATTCGGAGAGGCTCACCATGAAGGAGATGTGGTAGACGGCTCCTTGGCGTAGCGGCCGTGTCAGCTGTGTCTGCAGGTATTCGCGGTATTCGGTCTTGGAGCAGTAGATGCCGCAGTAGCCGTTGCCGTCGTAGGCCTCCTGGATGCCGAGCTTGTTGTTCGGGACGCCGCAGTCGCGCGAGCCGCAGACGTTGAAATAGTCGGCCGAGCCCGCGGTAGGCTGAAACCATCCGTCAACGATAGTCAGCACCCCTAGCGCGTCTATCTTCTTGGGGCAGTCGACATACTCCTCAAAGGATGGGTTCACCACCAGGTTTTCGGTCGGGTTGCCCTCCTGTGCGATAGCCGTGGAGGCCACAAGAGCCAGCAGGAGGAGCGTCAGCAGCTTATGTTTCACTCGGGCCATCTATCTTGTTTTCATTAGCGATTCCCAGAGGAGGGCGGCGGTACGGTCCCAGCTGAAGTGCTGGCGTTGCTCTCTTCCAAGGGCGATAAGTTCGTCGGCCAGATGGGGTTTCTGCATGATGGAGGTCATGGCTTGGGCTATCTCGCCGATGCTGGTGGGGTTGACAATCAAGGCTGCGTCGCCGGCAATCTCGGGCATGGAGGTGACGTTGGAGGTGATGACGGGCGTCTCGGCCATGAAGGCTTCGAGGATAGGGATGCCGAATCCTTCGAAGAGGGAGGCGAAGAGGAGCGCCTCGGCGGCGCCGAGCAGACGCGCAAGCTCCTGGGCCTCGACACGGCCTAGGAAGATGACGTCCTCTTTGTAGCGCAAGGACCGGTAGATGTCGCTTATCTCGCCTTTGCCGAACATGGTGGCTCCCACGACGACGAACTTGGTGCTGTGGCGGTCGTCGCGCTTGAACTGGTCGAAGGCTCGCAGCATATTGCCCAGGTTCTTGCGCTTGGAGATGGTGCCGATGAAGATGAAATAGGGGTTGCCTTGGGTGTAGCGTCCGCGGATGGCAATCTTCTCATCGGGGGAGCAGGGCTTGTAGTCGCAATGAGCGCCGTCGTAGACCACGTCGATCTTGTTGGGGTCGATATGGTAGGTGTCGGCGATATCTTTCTTCGAGAACTCCGACACGGTAGCGATTCTTCGCGCCTTTTGTGCAAAACGGGGGAAGAAACGGGTCATATACCATTGGTAGGTGGGCTTGAGGTATCCCGGGGAGTGCTCGAAATTGAGGTCGTGGATGACGTCGAGCGTCGGCACTTTGGTGCGCAACGACATCCATCCGTCGGTGGAGAGGAAGAGGTCGATATGGTACTTCTTCAGCACCCAGGGGAGGCTGATGTCGAAATAGACCATCCAGAGGAACGGGTGGCGTGCCTGGGGGAAGAGGACAACGGGCTTGACGTTGTCGGCAAAGAGGAACTGAGGGTCGGGGGTGCGGTCGAAGAGGAAAAAGAACTCGTGCTCGGGATGTTGCAGGACCATGCGTCGGCAGGTCTCGTAGGTGAACCAGCCGATGCCATCGAGCCGATGGGGCAGCAGGAGTCGTGTGTTTATAGCTATACGCATGGTTTCTTTTTCTTTAATTACAACTCACCCATAACGAACTGCTCGATGACCTTGGGGAAGTGCTCCTTCTCCAGAAGGTGTATTTGAGCCGCAAGGGTGTCGGCAGTCTCGTCGGGCGCAAGTCGGTAGCGGGCCTGGAAGAGGGTTCTGCCGTTGTCGAAGAGGGGGTCGACGATGTGTATCGTGATTCCCGACTCCTGCTCTCGGTTGGCTATAACGGCTTCGTGGACATGGTGTCCGTACATTCCTTTGCCGCCATAGCTGGGGAGCAGGGCAGGGTGTATGTTGACAATCCGGTTGGGGAAGGCTTCGATGAGGTTTTGTGGCACGAGGAGGAGGAATCCGGCGAGGATGATGTAGTCGATTTTGCGTTCCTGCAGCTGGCGGAGCACCACGTCGCTCTCGAAGAAATCGGATTTCGGGTGATAGAAGGCCGGGATGCCCATTTCCTTGGCCCGTGTGGCCACAAAGGCATCCTTGCGGTTGTAGATCACACAGTCTACCATTATCTCGTCGTGGCCGGCGAAATATTCGGCTATCTGCTGCACGTTGGTTCCGTTGCCCGACGCAAAAAGAGCAAGTCGTTTCATGGTGCGGTTATTTCTTGCCTAATTCTTCGACCCATTCCTTGATGCGTTGCTCGTCGTCGAGCTTGCAGACCAGCAGCGAGCGGTTGCGGTAGGCTACCAGGCAATGGTCCATTCCCTGAACGATGCAGTCGGTCCCTTCTTCGATGTTCACCACGCTGTTCTGGCATTCGTTCACCACTATCTTGCCCAGCAAGGCGTTGCCGTTGGCGTCGTGTTCGGCATGGGTGTAGAAGGAGCCCCAGGTGCCTATATCGCTCCAGCCGAAGTCGGCGGGGATCGTGTAGCGGCTCTGCGAGCGCTCCATCACGCCGTAGTCGATGCTGATGTTCTCGCATTGGGCGAAATGGTCGTTGATGAACTGCTGCTCTTCCTCGGTGCCGAATTTGTCGCGTCCCTGGTCGAAAAGGGCGACCATATCGGGCAGGAAGTTGCAGAAAGCTTGCTGGATGCCTTTGAGGCTCCAGATGAAGATGCCCGAATTCCAGAAGAAATTGCCGGCGGCGAGGAACTCTTTGGCCTTCTCGAGGTTGGGTTTCTCCTTGAAGTTGGCCACGTTCACCACTCGCGACGTCTTGCCTTGGGCGATGATCTCCTGAGGCACTTCGATGTATCCGTATCCGGTCTCGGGTCGGGAGGGGTTGATGCCGATGGTGAGAAGGGCGTCCTGATGCTCCTGCTGGCTCACGAAGTCGAAGCCCATGGTGATGATGCGCTGGAATTCGCCCTCGTTGGTCACCAGATGGTCGGCGGGAGAGACGACGATGTTGGCTTCCTCACCCTTGGGCAGGATGGACTGGATATGGTAGTTGGCATAAGCCAGACAGGGGGCTGTGTTGCGGCGCATGGGCTCACACAGCACCTGGTCGGGCTTGAGCTCGGGGATGTGCTCTAGCACGAGACTCTTGTAGGCTGCGTTGGTGACAACAATAAAGTTCTCGGCAGGCACCACAGGGAGGAAACGCTCGAAGGTGGCGCGGATGAAGCTCTTCCCGGTGCCGAAGATATCGATGAACTGCTTGGGATAATCATTCTTGCTCAAAGGCCAGAACCGGCTCCCTATGCCGCCAGCCATAATAATACAATAGTTCTGCATGCTACAAGTGTTTGAGGTCGGGTTTATCTATTGTCGGTGCCCTCTAAAAATTAGAAAAATGATGAACATCGGCTTGAGCGTCTTGCCGTTTCTCTTTGGTGCTTCCGAGCGCAACCGCTTTGGCACACAGCACCGCGCGTTTCCACTCAAAATCGCTCAAAAACAAACTGCAATCCATCTCAATCTAATTATCAGAGGTCACCTGTTTGAATTTGCAAAAGTACGCCTTTTTTTGCAATGGTACAAAATATTATTTCATTTTTTACGTAATTATATATATCGCGTTTTTCTAAAAACGCTTTTTCACGACAGAATAAAATATAAAAAATACTATTTCGATGAATAAGGAAATCGTTTGTAGCGGCATCCGTCCCACGGGAAACATCCATCTGGGAAATTATTTCGGAGCCTTGCGTAATTTCGTCAAGATGCAGGATGAATACAACTGCTTCTTTTTTATTGCCGACTACCATTCGCTCACTACCCACCCCACCCCCGAGAACCTCTACAACAACGCCCGCCAGATCCTGGTGCAGTATCTCGCCTGCGGCCTCGATCCCGAGAAATCGACCATCTACCTCCAGAGCGACCTGCCCGAGACCATCGAGCTCTACCTCTTCCTCAACATGAACGCCTATCTCGGCGAGCTGGAGCGTGTGACATCCTTCAAGGATAAGGTCCGCCAGCAGCCCAACAACGTCAATGCCGGCCTGCTCACCTATCCGACGCTCATGGCTGCCGACATCCTCATCCATAAGGCCGCCAAGGTTCCTGTAGGCAAGGATCAGGAGCAGCATCTGGAGATGACACGCACCTTTGCCAACCGTTTCAACAATATGTACAAGAAGGAGGTCTTCCCTCTGCCCCAGGCGTTCAATTTCGGCGGCGAGCTGGTGAAGATCCCCGGCCTCGACGGCAGCGGCAAGATGGGCAAGTCTGAAGGCGAAGGCAACGCCCTCTTCATCACCGACGAGCCCTCGGTAATCCGCAAGAAAATCATGCGCGCCAAGACCGACAGCGGCCCCGAGCAGATGAACCAGACCAAGCCTCAGGAGATCGAGAACCTCTTCACCCTCCTCAAGGTCGTCTCCACTCCCGATACGGTTGAGTATTTCGACGACCTCTACAACCGTTGCCAGATCCGCTACGGCGACCTCAAGAAGCAGCTGGCCGAAGATATGGTGAACTTCATCTCTCCCATCACCGAGCGCATCAACGCCATCAACAGCGACGAGGCTTCCCTCAAGCGCATCATGGATATGGGCAAGGAGAAGGCTCACGAGAGCGCCCGCCGCACTATCGAGGAGGTGCGCCACGTTATCGGCTATCGCAACTAACAGGCGCGAACGGCTCCCCGTCCGCCTTTCCATATCATACAAGCCACGCTCCATTGGGCGTGGCTTTATTGTTGTGTTGTTGTCTTTGGGAAGGAGGAGCCCTCGGGAACGGGAAGGAAGGGGGGAAAAATAAAAGGCCGTCCGGGTGGACAGCCTTTCATTTTCTAAAGCGTTGTGTGGATTACTGAGCAGCAGCTTCGGTAGCAACTTCTTCAGCGCATTCAGCAGCTTCTTCGCAGCAAGCAGCAGCTTCTTCGGTAGCTTCTTCTACTACCTCGGTAGCGGTTTCTTCTACTGCGGGTTCTTCAACGGTTTTGGTACCGCAAGCTGCGAAAGCGAACATGCCAGCAACAGCCATTACAAACATTACTTTTTTCATCTCTTGTAAATTTTAAATTGTTATCTAATTAAATGATTTCGGTTGCAAAAGTACACTTATTTCTCAGTAGATTGCCAAATTAAAAAGTGAAAAAAACTTAATTTTTTGTTAATTCGTTGGTTTTCAGTCCTTCTTTGGTCTATCTATCAGGTCAAAATAAGTTCTTTTTTTTAAATATTCTTCCTAATTTATAGGTTTGTTTTTAGAATTTCGGCCTTTTCTCGTAGGCTTGTTTTTGCGAGATTAGGGCAGAGGAACGAGGCCGCCGAAGCCCATGAATGCCATTGCCAGGATGCCGGCGGTGATGAGGGCGATGGGAACACCTTTCATGCCTTTGGGGGTGCCGGTAAGCTCGATCTGCTCGCGGATGCCGGCGAAGATCACCAGCGCAAGGGTGAAGCCTACAGCGATGCTGGCGGCGTAGACGATGCTCTGGATGAGGTTCATGTCTTTCTGTACTACGAGGATGGCAACACCGAGAACGGCGCAGTTGGTGGTGATCAGGGGCAGGAACACGCCGAGGGTCTGGTAGAGGGCGGGAGCAATCTTCTTCAGCACGATCTCAACCATCTGTACGAGACCGGCGATCACGAGGATGTAGGCGATGGTCTGCAGGTAGGCAAGGTTGAAGGGCACCAGCACATAGGTGTAGAGCAGATAGGTGACCAGGGTGGCGAGGAGCATTACAAAAAGTACTGCGCCTCCCATACCGAGCGAGCTCTTCACATCCTTGGAGACTCCGAGGAAGGGGCAGATGCCGAGGAACTGCGATAATACTACGTTGTTTACAAAAATAGCGCCGATAATAAGGGCAAAGTAACCAATAGTCATAGTTCTTTATAGTTTTTAGTTTGGTGCTGGGATAACGCTAATGGGTTATCTTTCACACAAATATAGTACATTTTCGGGCCTTGCAGGCGCAAGGTTTCAACTAGCAAAGATATATAAATATTTTAATATAACAATAATTTTTTTATAATTCTTCGCTCCCGGCCTGCGTCTGGGCAGAGGGGATGGGGGAGTGGGTGTTGCCGTCGTGGCAGATGTTTTTTTTTCGCCCGGCTGCCATTGCTGTGGGCCGGCCTATAGGGCAAACAGCTCGCGGGCGTTGTGGGTGGTCTGCTCGGCAACGGCTTCGAGGGGAAGCTCCTTGATCTCTGCCACTTTTTTGGCGATGTCGAGGATGTAGGCGCTCTCGTTGCGCTTGCCGCGGTAGGGGACGGGTGCCAGATAGGGCGCGTCGGTCTCCAGCACGATGCGCTCCAGGGGGATCTCCTTCACCACCTGGGCCATGCCGGCGTTTTTGAAGGTCACCACGCCGCCTATGCCTATGTAGAACCCCATCTCGATGGCGCGCAGCGCCTGGTTGGTGCCGCCGCCGAAGCAATGCATCACGCCTCGGTAGCTAGCGTGGTTCATCTCTTTCAGAAGGTGCAGGATCTCTTCGTAGGCTTTGCGCACATGGAGGCAGAGTGCTTTGTCGAGTTGCTTGGCCCAGCCTATCTGCTCTTTCAGCACCTCTATCTGTTCCTGCTCGAAGGTGCGGTCCCAGTAGTAGTCGAGCCCTATCTCCCCTACGCCCACATAGCCGTCGGGGTTGGCGAAGAGCAGCCTCCGAGTCTCCTCCAGCCATTCTTTGTAGTTCTCTTTTACCGAGGTAGGGTGCAGCCCCATCATCTGGTGGCATCTCACAGGGCTCCCTTCCTCCTGCTCTATCAGTTCCCAGAGCCGCTGTTGGCGGTCGTTACTTTCGGGGTCGATGGCGGGAAAGAGGAGTGTCTTCACCCCTGCTGCTGCCGCGCGGGCCAGGGTCTCTCGTATGTCGGCGTCGAAATCCTCGCCGTAGATATGGGTGTGGGTGTCGATGAGATGCATGGGTTTGGGGATAGAGGATTATGGGTTGTTGGATGAAAGGACTGTTATTTGATCATGATAATATCGGGAACGAGGCTGCATGCTTCTATCTTGCCGTTGCGCAGTTTTATATTGAAACCATAAAGGTAGATCACTACCTCGTCGTCCTCGTAGCGCAGCAGTTCCGCTCTGTGGTCGTCCATCCAGCTCTGGGTCAGCTTGTCCTTTTCGACGCCCAGGCGTTCCAGCTGGCGGTTGAGAATCTTCTTCTCGTTAAATTTGTATGTTCCGCCGGGGTAGTGGATGGTCTCCTTACCGGCTAAGCCGCGGGACATAACATACCTGAAGCCCTCGGTGGGATAGACGGTGGGATAGTCTTTCTGTTCATTAAGTTCGGATGCAATACTAAGACCAATCCATTGCTCCGGTTCTTCTATTTCCCATCGATTTATGTCGGGCACCAGTTTCCAGTACTGGGTGGCGCTCGTCAGGTGCAGCTCCTCCTTCAGCACTTTAGGGTCGTTCTCCTCAAGGTAGTAGACGGCGTCGCCCACTTTGTGGTGTTCCTTCCTGTAGAGCGTGTCGGCCGGGCTGGCCTCGTGGTAGAGGTCGATGAAGCCCTCTTCTGTCAGCATGCCCGCTTTGTTGGCGTTCTCTCTCACGATCGTCAGCTGCGACTGCATCGACCGCTCATGGGCGCCGAGGGAGGGGATGGAGATTGTGGCAACAAAGGCAGCCAGCATCAGCATAAAGAAGCCGAAGTCTACCTTCCGCTTATGCAGCTGGGGGAGGGAAAATATCGAGTAGAGCGTCATCAGGGCTCCGCAGACCACCAGATAGTAGCGCTCGGGAGTCAACCCGTAGTCGCCGATCCTCCTCATCACCCCGGCCCAGAAAAGCACCAGCGTGGGGAGGATGAACCATCCTATATGGTTGAAGAGGCCGTTCAGCATCGGCCGTTCCTGATACTGCTGCAGGATCTTCACCACCAGCGCGATGATGGCATAGGCGAACACCATCCACGCCACCGAGTTGGAGGGAAGCTCCCACAGGATCACGATACGGAGCATATAGCAGTAGAGCAGAGCCGTGTAGAGCAGTACGGCCGGCTTCAGCAGATAGTTCAGCAGGATAGCCCAGAAGCCCGCTATCGTCGGACGCTCGTAAGCTCTCCGCTCGCTGTCCATCCACAGCCAGGTGGGGAGCCATACCAGGCAGACCAGCGTGAGAATCCAACCCAACCACGATGGGAGGATGGTCGAGAAGAGATACTCCATAGAGGCGTATAGCATCACCCCCAGCAGTAATAGCACGATGGCGATGGCGTAGCCTACGCCGATTCCTACGAAGGTGTTCAGTGTCAGCCCCAAGAACGACCCGTTTTCGCGCATCCCTCTCTCTCTCCACAGCTGCGGACGTCCCAGCAGGTAGAGCAACGGCGTCACGGCCCAGTTCAGCACCACGAGTGTGGTGTCGGGCGCTATAGAGTTCTCTCTTCTTACCACGAGGCAGACCACGGCGGCAGCCATCAGGAGCAGCTCCACCGAAGTGAGGAGCACCTTCGTCGACCGCTTCTCCAAAGTCAATATCCATTGGCGCAGAAGGAGGCAGCACACCATGATAGGCGCAGCAACCATCGTCAGCTGATGGTGGCCGTGGGACAGCGGCAACGCTACGCAGTAGGCCATCACCAACGCCAACTCGCAGCCGAAAGTCCTCAGGCTCGTGAGCAACGATCCGCCCAGCGCCACAAATCGTAGTTTGAAGTTCTCTCTGTTCATAATAGGCTGTTTTTTTCTATTCATGTTTGTCGTTAATTTATGCTTTGGAACAATTTCAAGATTCTCCATAACCTGTTGGATGAATTAATTTGTTAATAATTTCTTTCAAAAAAGTTGTGTATG
>JAKSMR010000044.1 GCA_024400495.1 Bacteroidales bacterium | reverse complement strand
CAGGCGTAGTCTTACGACCACTCTCCAATTCGGCAATGCCCTGCCGAAGTATATTGTTAGCAGCAAGCAGATCACGGTCATGTGTCTGCCCACAGTTAGGACAAGTCCAGACCCTGTCATTCAGAGTCAGTCCTTTGTTAACATATCCGCAGGTGCAGGTCTTGCTCGACGGATAGAAGCGGTCAATCTTATGAACGATTACACCATACTTGACGGCTACATACTCCAGTTTGCTAACAAACTCTGCGTGAGCAAGGTCTGATATCTTCCTTCCCCAGAGCTTGGTCATACCGGACAGCCTGAGATCTTCGATGAAGATTCTGTCATACTGCTGACAAAGAGAGTGAGCCAGTTTCCATTGCCAGTCATTACGGCAGCTTGTGATACTCTCATACTGACGGTCAAGATCCTTGCGCCTCTGTTCCCTGTGGTTGGAGTTAGTCTTGCTTTTGGATAGTCTTCTCTGCTTCTTCCGAATCTGAGGTAGATCTTTTTTCAGATAACGCGGATTCACTACGGTAGAACCATCGCTCATTGTCATGTACGTCTTCAGTCCGAAGTCAATTCCTACGGATGCACCTTTGAGTGACTTTCCATAGCGTTCGGCGACGGCATCGGTCATAATGATAAGGTAGTATTCTCCAAGAGGACTGCGTTTGAACTTGACGGTCTTGACCTTACCTCGGTACTCTCTCGAATATGAGAATTTATAAGTCTTGGAAATCTTATTGATGCGAACCCTATTGCCGTTAAGACTGAAGCCTCCCTGCTTGAACAGGAACGAAGAAAACTGTTTTGCCTTCTTGAACTTTGGAGGACGAAGGGCATTATGTTCAAAGAATCGCTGATAAGAGTTGTCAAGTCTTTCCAAAATCTCCTGAGTACTCTGAGAATGGAGTAGATGTCGAGAAATGCGCTTGGCAAAATGAGATTGCATTCTAACTTTGCTTATATACTTTTTATAAAGCCGATAATATCTCTTCTGCAAAGCCAGGGCATGATTCCATACAAAGCAAGCTTCGCGCAACATCTTGTCAAGATGCTTCGTCTGTTTGGTTCGATATAGTTTGTATTTGTATGCAATCATATTGCAAAAATGATATTTTTTTAGGAAAAGCCCAAGATAAGAATGTTATTTATTTTGCGACTAACTAATATTTTATTATCTTTGCGTCGCAAATTATCAACTAAACATTACAATTATGGCTACTAAAGACAGATTTACAGCGAGCTCGCACAGTGTATTCAATATCAGCTACCATCTTATCTGGTGTCCTAAGTACCGACGCAAGGTTCTTGTGGACGGAATAGATATAAGAATGAAAGAGGTATTGAATGAAAAGGCACAGGAGCTCGGAATAACAATCGAAAGCATGGAGGTTATGCCCGACCATGTACATTTGTTTATCAAGTCAACTCCGACACTGGCGGTACAGCATATCGTCAATCAGTTAAAGGGATATACATCGGTGGTGTTAAGAGAGGAGTTCCCGAAACTCAAGTCGAGGCTTCCGTGTCTCTGGTCGAGATCCTATTATTGTGAGACCATCGGACATATATCGGAAGAAACGATTATCAGATATATAGAAGAACAAAAGAATGTATAATTAAAACGGCTGCTTGCATCCCACACCTAAAGGAATGGGCATTCCCGCAGCTTTTATCGTAAAATATATGCGGAGCATTTTGACTTCGGTTGTGAGGCGAATGACGTCACCGAGGAAATGGACAGTGAAAAGGATCTCGACTGGGATTCGCTTGATCAGGTTGAGTTTATCATGGAGGTTGAACGAGAGTTTAATATCTGTATTCCCGACGACGATTTATTCTCAATCGGAAGCAGTCATGAACAAGAAATATGCAGTGCGTGTGGTGAAACTTGACCAGGGTTGTTTCGCCATCGAGTACAAGGACAGTCCTTGGAGCGAGTGGAAGGAGATCACCAAGACTTTCAAGACTCGCGCCAAGGCTGATGAATATATCGCAACAAAGTTATGAAAACCCAGCCTACGACATCTTATCTGAACATCCGCGAGTATGCCGAGAAGTGGACGTGGCGCGACCCTAAGACAGGGCAGCTGATGAAGGGCTTCAATCCACCTGAGGGAGTGCCAGCAGAGCGTGTGCCTTTCCGCGTACTCGCAGTATCTGAAAGCGGACACCGCGTTGAAGGACTTGTGGTATGCATCAAGGTCAACACCCGACTGCAGACACGCCTCCTGAAATGGGTGGAGCCTATCGGAGACATCAAGCGAGATGACATCAAGTGGGTCTTCGACAAGTTCATCATCGAGATCGACGGAACGAGATTTATTACGCACTAAAAATCACAGCTGTTTATGATTTTCGACAAACTGATTCCCGAGGACAGGGAAAAGGAGCGCATTGAGATGCAGCAGAAAAAGAAGCAGGAGTTCAAGAAGATCGGCTCTACGCGGAGAGTTCCAGGGCATACCATGTTCAGTTACAACATGGAGACTCACATCCTTAAGAAAGCAGATATGGTTTTCTCCGATACAGTTGACCTCAGTGGTATTCCAATGCATAAAGCAAGGATTATCATTGAGAAGGACTGCATCTACCGTCAGGCTTTGAATTTCAAGAATGCGGTCAAGCATCTGAAAAAGGAAGGCTTTACCGAGTTCGAAATAGTGTAGGTGTACCTTTCCACCCACGCATGTGAACTAACTTTGCAGTAGAAAATCAAACGATTATGGCAAAGCAGGTAAAGAATAAAACAGAACGCACAGACGAGCTGTCGCAGCAGATGACAAGAATGCAGGCAGACGGCTATAAGGTATTGCCGGCATCGGTGTTCCCGAGCTCGTCCCTGGACGGTGAGGCAGACGTATTGTCCTCAATGCGCGACGTGATGAACTTCGCGCACCTTGGAGTCCGCCAGACTGCAGGATGGGGCTACGGTCATGACCGCGACAACCTCGGACGTGTGGGCGGTGTGGCTCCTATGTGCCCCGGAGGATTCACATCTACAGGCACTGAGCGCACAGACGGAGTGGAGAACATCGGTACTCCAGGCATGGGCTACATCCCTTGGGGCGCAAACAACCAGCTTCCCAACTGGATTGCCCTCGCGGCAGGAATGCTCACCTACACAGCCACGGGCCTGAAGTTCAACGCTGACGTGGCAAGCGGTCTCGGCATGCAGCCTGTGTATAAGTTCTACAGTGATGCAGGCGCCACCGACAACGAGGAGGAGATTCCTTATGCCTCTGCCGGAGCAATGATCAAGCAGCGAATACTGAAACTTCAGAAGCAGCTCCTGGAACTCACCAAGGACTATACCAACCAGCCGCCTCGCGCCACTGCACAGGGCGAGAACATCGGAGGCGAGAGCGCACCGGGCATTGTGATTGACAACGGCAGAATGCCAGCAGTACCACTCATCAGCGACGACGACGAGGAACAGGAGAACGGCAAGAAAAAGGAAAAGGTATATCCGCAGTACGACGAGGACGGAAGCTACTTCAAGCGCATAGCCGACGATGCTCTCTATGATATGGTATGCGAGCTGAAGGAACAGATAGGTCATCTGCAGGAAGACTACAAGACTTGGAAGAGGACCAACAAGGCAGTCAAGGAGTTCATGCGCCGCACCAACATCAACGTGCTCAATCGCAGAATCCTTACCGAGCTCATCATGTTCGGCACCACATTCCCTGAGGTGCAGCTCACACAGGAGGGCGCAGAGCAGAAGGAGAACTCGCAGTGGAAGCCTCGCATCGTGGGACTCGGACACTGGTCGGCACTGGAATCGCGCTTTGAGAAGATGGACGAGAACGGCATTTCGCGCTTTGTCTACCTTTCGAAGAAATGGCTCAACCCTTCGGACAGCACGGTATCGGACAAGATTGCAGCACTCCCTGCCCTCGACCCTATGCACCCTGCCCACTACCTTGAGAAGCAGATACGCAAGTTCCGCCTTTCGTCGAAGCCGGAGGACAAGAACCTCTGGGCAAGGCCTACACGCTGGATCTTCCCTCTCTCGAACTACTGCCCTGGCAGACCATACTATGACCAGCCTTCATGGTGGAGCGTGTTCAACGACATCTATCAGTTCGCATCGAACATCATACGCGACCGTGCCATCCGCAAGCAGAACGAGAATACCTTCGGGCGCATCATCTACGTGCATTCGGAGTACTTGGAGAAACTGACTACGGAGATCAACGCGCAGAAGACCGACGCGGAGAAGGAGGCTATCAAGAAAGCCGAGATCAACAAGATCAAGAACTTCCTAGCCAACAAGTTCAACAACGGTCAGACCTTCGCGGCATGTACGTTCACTGGAGTTGACGGAAAGGACCATGACGCATTCCGCGTTGAGACCATCCCATACAACACTAAGACCGCAGCCGAGGCTGACAAGACAGAGATTGCGGATGCATCGGGCATCATCATGTTCACCCTTGAATGCCACCCTGACCTTATCGGTGCAACCCCTGGCGGTGCATCAAGTAGCGGCGGAACATATCAGAGGGAAATGCTCCAGATCAAGGAATACAAGCTATCTCCTACCCAGCAGACGCTCATCTCCCTTTACAACCTTGTTAAGGAGATGAACCATTGGGACGAGCACCTTGACTGGCACATCTACCAGAAGACCCTCACTACGCTTGACCGCAACCATCGCGGCTGGCAGAGGGAGTAGTCAGACATACTCATATTTTTTTGTAAGGTAAATAAAGAATGCATCAAGAAGTTTTTGAAACTTTTCATTTGGAAATTTATTCAATTTATGAGCGGCAGGGCAGTGCGTGAGCATAGCCCTGCTTTTCTTGTGTACCTACGCGAGGCACCCGATGCCGTAACTTTGTAACACTAAAACAAACGATTATGATAGTATCAACACCCGAAGAAATACGTCAGTTCCTGCCAAGCCATGTCTTGGTGAACATCGACACAGTGCGCGGTTTCCTTGACAACTCAGAGCACGATTTCCTTGCCGAGCGCATCGGCCTCCCTCTTCTTGCCAGATTGCAGCAGGAGTATAAGACAATGGAGGAAAACGACATCGTAGTCCCGCTTGCGCAGTACAGCTACGATAAGCGCAACGTATGGCAGAAGCTCCTGAACCTCTGCCAGCGCGTAGTGGTGTTCGATGCCTTCAGCCGTGCCGCCGACGTGCATGCCATTTCCCTGAACGATGCAGGTCTGAACATTGCAGAGAGCCAGGGGTATGACGCAGCAGACACAAAGGTGGTCGATAAGTACAAGGCACAGCTTGCAAGGGAGAGCCATGCGGCAAGCAACCGTCTGCTCATTCAGCTCGAGGAGTGGCAGAAGTCGCTCGGAAAACGTGATGCGGAAGACGACAGCCAGCCGGAAAATGAGGAAGAGACAGCAGCCATGCTGTCTGAGGAGGATGGAGAAGCGACAGTTGATCCGTCCGAGGACGAGGAGGAGCCAGCCGGTGAGCCTGTGGACAACGAGGCGGATCCGGCAGCCGAAGCCCAGGCGATGAGGGATATCATCGAACTGTGGAAGCAGAGCGCATACTACTACTATGCCGACGGTCTCCTGTTCAACACTGCCACGGAGTTCGGACTGTATGTCAATATCTACGAATCGCGCGAGAAGTTCATTCAGCTTCTCCCCGACATCCGCTACTGTCAGGAGACACACATCGAGGCAGAGATAGGAACTGAACTCCTTCTCGACCTTATCGGGAAGCACAGGCAAGGCTCGCTCGGAAAGGAAGAGGAAATAGCATACCACAAGCTCCAGCGCGTCCTATCCCTTCAGGTGGAGGCTCGCTCAAAGGTCATCTTCCGCAAGGACGCCAAGGAGGAGAGCATCGGTCATACGCGCCTTGCCATGGAGTATATCCGCAGAAACCAGACAAAGTTCGACAAGGAGGCGATGAAGACCTCTCCGCTCTTCGACTGGTTCCTTTGGCGCAGGGAAGAGGTTGCGGACGAAAATACCGACCGCAAGGACCCTCATGCATTGAAGAAGCCGCCTTTCATTCCTGGACTGCCGCATAGGGATAAATACCTTGTCGACGGCGTGCACCGCGCCAAGTGCGACTATGACCCGCGCGACCCTCGCCTTCACCGCCCATGCGACCATCCTGGCGACGGAATGCTTGTATCATCATTGATCTAATCCAAATGAATCTTTTCGGACTTAACAGCAAGCCTAAGCGCGACTTGCGCATCAAGATAAACATGCCCAAGGGGTGGAAGCAGCTCTCGACGGAGCAGCTTGAGGATGTGTCGCGCATCCTTGTGGACATGGCGAAGCACTACAACCTGACGGGCGAATACTCGCAGGGCAGGCTCTTTGCCGAGGTGTTCTTCAGGCTCAACGGCCTTGTGCCGAAGGGCGCTCCAGGACACGATGACAGGGAGGGCGAGGACATGAACGGCATGGAGAACCTCGACCCTGAGACCGTCGCTCTCATGCACACCTACTATGAATGCGAGTTCCGCGACGAGGAGAAGCGCCGTCAGATGCAGGAGGTGGACGGTGAGATAGTGCCTGTCCGCATCTATGTGTGGGAGATTGCAGAGCTTACAAAGCTCCTTCAGACGGAGCTGGACGGCAAGGGCAATCCCGTACCGCAGAAGGGCGGTCTCAACTGGCTTCTCCAGCCAAGCGAGGTGGAGACGTTCCCCTATCCTGCCCTTACCCTCTCGCCACACTATCCTGAGACGGAGGAGAAGGTCGGCAAGAGCGACCGCAAGAAAAGGAAAGCCAAGGACAAGAAGACTGAGGAGAAGACCTTCGATGGGCCGTCGATGTACATGCAGAACTTCACGTGGCGGCAGTACCGCATTGCCTGCGACTATATCTCGTACCTTCAGAAATACGAGAACACGCTTGCAAGGATGCAGCGCGACAGCGGAAAGTACGGTGTCACGCGCCTGATGCAGGTTCAGGAGCAGGTGAAGAAGATACGCTCCAGCTTCATGGCGTGCCTCTTCAATGCCGATGTCACACACGTCGATGATGAGACGGGCCAGACCGTGACCTCTCCGTATTTCATCACACAGCAGGTGCATGACAACGCCCCGTATTTCTACGATTTCCCTGAGGAGAAGTTCCAGGCTGTTCTTCTCTGGTGGCAGGGCATGATGCACTATCTCTCAAAGCAGTACCCTAAGGTATTCAAGAAGGAGAAGGTTGCTGGCGAGGCTGATGATCCGCTCAAGCTCTATACGCGCTCCACCACCACGATGATAAAGTATGCTGCAGCCAACGAGGAGGAGGTGAACCGCACGACATACACAATCATCCTCCAGCACATCAACGACATGGCGGAGGAGAATGAGCGATACGAACAGATGAAGAAGAAGAAATAATGGAAGAGAAGGAGTACAAGGCTTTCCGCACCGAGCTTGCAAGAGTGATGCGGCAGAACGAGAACACGTGCCGCGAGGGCTACCTGCGCCTGTGGCGCACTGAGAGCATAGACCAGCTGATGGACGTCATCGTCTTCTACTGGGCAGACCTTAACCGCCTCCTGTGGCCCGAGTTCCAGCAGCTCCTGCAGAGGCACTATGACGCGCTGGAGGGCGTCATGAGGGCTCATGACATCTACTATAACGTACCGTGCGAGCGCGGAAGGTGCGCCGTGGACGAGCACTGTTCCACCGACTGCCTCGTCCTGAAGGGCATGGCTGACGCAGTGGTTCACAAGAACGCGTCGGTGCTGCTGCTCGACCAGGCTCATGCAACGCTGCTCGCGCAGGCTTGACGTTGGCGTCAGCGCCATCGTCCTCGGACCTAACGAAAAATGGAAGTAATTATATATGAACAACCATCTTGCAATAAGGCTTAAGGGCAGGTATCTGGCCCTGCTTCCCGACACGTCGGTGGATATTGAGGATTCCAATCCATACTTCAACGACGTGCAGGAGACATACTCCTACAGCTTCGAGGTTCCGCTTGACGGCAACCGCGAGGTTCTGGGCAACGTCGACGACGTGCAGTCAGACCTGCGCCTTGTTGAGCATGAGAACAATGAGATGTCAATCCTCGTTGACGGAATACCCTTGCGCAACGGCAAGGTTGCTACGGCTGACGACCAGGAGATTGCGGACAGGGTCAGCATCTCCATGTGCTCCAACGTCCGTTCCCTCTCCGACTATTTCAGCGACCTTGAATGCCAGGATATTCCGGTCATCGACAAGCTGCAGATCGGCGAGATGATAGGAAACGTGACGGCTTCCTTTACGGCGAGGTGTACGCTGAAGACCAAGAACTCGGGCAAGACGGGATTCCTTTCGTGGTCATGGGAAAGAACCAGGCAGGACAAGGGTGAGACCAAGGGGGATGTGGAGCTGGAGCTCCCAGCCCTCGGCTTCTCCGTTCCCGGAATATGTGTGGAGGACAGCAACCATTATTCCAACGGCAGTAACGGAGAGCATGATGCGGCAAACGGAAAGGACCCTACATTTCTTACAAGGTTTACCAACGTCACTGACGAATACCCGAAGGCAAAGTTCTGCAACGCCAGGGTGTGCTACATGCACTACAAGGAGAACGAGGACGGCACATCTTCCGACATTGTGGATCTGAGCGGAACTGGAGAGAACTCCCATTTCAACCCATACCTTGTCCTTGAGGCGGACCGTCCGCAGAGCGGGGTGTGCTTCTACGTGCTGTATTTCCTCGACTGTCTTTTCCATTACCTGAAGGACTACGGCATAAGCTATGACAATCAGCATCTTCTCAGTGTGGCAGACATGAAGCGCCTTGCGTTCTTTACGACCAAGTGCAAGTACGACCTTGAAAGGAAATATCCAAAAGAACCAATTAGAGTAACAAAATGGAATGAGGCTACTCAAAGCTATATAGAAGTAGAAGAAATCCAATATGACTATGACGGTATTGACCAGATCAACAGGTGGCTGAGCAGTCGCAATACAGGAGCCAGGCTGGAGGTCAAGTGGGAGAAGAGCAAGTCGGTCGGAGGACTGAAGTACAACGGTGAGTTCTATAAGGTGGGCGACAAGCTGCCGGACGGTACTACGCTCCGCTATGCCGATATCGAGGTATCGAACGTGAGCGTGGACGTTCAGGCTAACATCATGAAGATGTTTGCCAACTCTCAGAACTTCCCTGAGGACTCGGTGCAGAGCATTATTGATTCCCTATGGGCTTCCTTCGGCATTCGCTTCTTCCTTGACCAGGAGTCGATGGTGGTGACTCCCCGCTTCATCCGAGACATCTTCCGTGACAGAGACGAACCTGTCGTCATGCACTGCACGGTCATCTCCGCAAGGAAGATGAGCGAGAAGATCACCGGGTTCAGGATGAACTACAGTGCGGAGAGCGACAGGCGCGAGCAGGATGCCAATGTCACCAACGGTGTGCGCGACTACGACACGAGCTACGACTACAAGGACTACCGCCGCATCAAGAGCGATGAGACATACCAGCAGATCATAACCCACTGCGGTGTGTCGGACATGTCCCTCTATGTGGACAAGACTACGGGCAACAAGTATCGCGTCAAGGTGGACGGTGATGCCACCACGCAGAGCGAGTTCCATCCCGTCATCTTCGAGGTAGGTCAGTTCAAGGGCGTGGAGATAGGCGACTGCTCCCCTGAGATGGAGGACTTTGTCGAAGAGTTGTCGTCGGGATTCCAGCCTGTGGACTTCAATGACGTCAACGGGCGCCTGGAAAAGGCGGCGGGTACCGATAACCAGACAGAGGTCAGGAGCGACCAGACTGGAGAGAAAGCCTATATCTCTTCCCTCAATGCCTCGGACAAGGAGCAGGTGCTTGCCGCATTCGTCTCAGAGGATATGTGGCACGAGTACTGTGAGCGAAGGATCCAGACGGCGTTCGGCGACGATTACGTGGACATGTACCTGGTGGAGACCAGCAGGACTAAGGAGGCATTCGACCCCGAGTCCTCGGACGAGGGCATCTCCCCTCTCCAGGAGTACGACTGGGGTACGTCAATAGCTGTAATGCGAGGAGGAGGAACCGATGCCACCATCCAGTACTACGACTACGACTACGACGGATTCGGCTCAGCCAAGTGGCGCATGGTGCCTGGCGTCTACGGAATGAGTAGCGACAGCATCGACTGCTGGGGCGCAGTGTACGACTACAACGGAACGGCCCCGGGCGTGGGTGACGGCGAGCGCTTCTCCCTTAAGATACGCGCCTACATCAACGACCCTGAGACGGGGGAGCAGCTCTGTGATGAGAAGGTGGCGCGCCGAGGGCTCTATGATACCTTCATGGCTGAGTACTCCCATTTCCTCCTTAACCGCAAGGTGGTGAAGCTGGAGGTGCAGTGCGAGGTGGCGGAGCTCCTTAACATCCAGTGGGCGAAGCGCTACAGGATCGGCGACTAT
The DNA here is from genome assembly GCA_024400495.1 of Bacteroidales bacterium. Classification (GTDB taxonomy): domain Bacteria; phylum Bacteroidota; class Bacteroidia; order Bacteroidales; family P3; genus Colimorpha. Next base: position 7,916 of record JAKSMR010000044.1, on the reverse strand, counting down.
GTCGGATGGATCAACAAGATTAATACGCATATCACAGGGGAGAACGGAATTGAAAGTGTAACCATTGAAATGTATGTACTCTGATTATGGCAAGCAACCTTATTAAGACCTCGGGTTCCATCTTCATGGGCAACCCTATAACCTACAGCGTCAAGGCGGAGAGCGAGCCTGTCGAAGGCTCGGTGAGCTTCCATCGCGTGAAGCTCAGGGTGACGGTATCGGGCAAGACCTATGAGCTCTCCACTCCCGCCAAGAGCGGAGAGACGGTGGAGTTCGACATCTCCTCGTGCCTCCGTGCCGCAGCCGACGCCTATGAATATACACCGCTGGAGGGAGGCACTGTATCATATCCCACGTTCGTGGCCTCCATCGAGGCGCGTGACGTGTGGCTGAAGGACGGAGTACTGATAGACCCTGCGCCCCTTAACGGCGGAAAGCCGACGGCACAGTGTACAGCCGTCATGGGCGGGTTGAGCGACTTTGAGCGTCACAAGTCGCTTATCCTCGTGTCATACTCCCGCAAGCCGCATACTGGCGAGGAGATTGTGTATGTCGGTGACGACGTGGTCGTCGGCACATCGCTGGGGGAAACGCCACAGTCGGCTGTGCGACAGATACTCGCGTCGGAGGCAGGCAAGAGCCTGACGCTGGCAGACGGTCACAGGGTCTATGTTGACAGCACTCCCAGGAACAGCATGCAGTTCCAGTTCGTCAACTCACGCGGCGTCATGGAGTCTGCAAGGGCGTTCCAGCTTGAGAGCGAGAAGGTGAGCGGTCACACCGAGGAGCACACCATTTCGAGGCTTGAGCGCTTTACGCAGTTCTCCCGCGTGTTTGCACGCAAGTCGGCAGACCGCACGGAGCTTACGCTGTCAAGCGGATTCGTGACCTATGAGTGGGCTGTATGGTGGGCGTATGAGTTCTGCGCGAGCAGCCATGCGTGGATCATGTATGATGGGGAATGGATCCCGTGTACCGTCGCAAGGGACGACTCATTCACCGTCATAGACAGGACGAAGCCTGGCATGTGCCATGTGCAGTTCACCTGCAAGCCAGACCTAAACGGAGCGCTCTGGTAGACTTGGCGGTCCCCAGGCGCTGAGCTTGAATATGTAACTTTGTGGTGTCTTAAGTTCAAGGCATCACAAAGTTATTTATATATGGCATTAGTTCCTTCGTCAGTCAATGATTTCTACATGTCGCCAAATGCTATAGCATTTACGCTGAACGCACTTGGAGACAAGGACACGCTGTCCGTCAGCGTCTATGCCAATGCCAGGGTTACGGCCTTCCGTCGCGACGTCATCCCATATAACCCCGACAATAACTACCGCCAGTGGACCATTACAGCCTACAACACGCATTTCGACGACAACGTGCCACGCTATGCGCACATGGCTGTCAGCCGCGCAGGAGACTTCTCCTATGTGGTCTATGCGAAGACGAAGCTTGACCTGTTCGGTCGCAGCATGACCGATGACGGTCAGTCCTACATAAATGACAAGGGCGAGGTATGCCCTCGGAACGAGGATGGCGAGTACACCGACCCTGACGGCAACGTGGTGCAGCTCCCTGACGCTGACCCTGACTACTGGTATATGTACATGGGCAAGCTGTCAGGCTCTGATACAGGCTACCGCAGGTGGCTTGACGAGCCGGCATCCGGCAACCTTGACACCGACCAGTACCGTAACGAGGAGAACGGAAGCGCATGGGCCAAGATGTTCCAGCTCAATGAGATCACCAACACCATCACGCAGCTGCTCCCATTCGCGCGTCTCATCATAGGAACAGCCAAGAAGGCAGTTACCGACATATGGCGCTCTACCGACGACGGAGAGCCTTCTGCCGAGGCGGCTGACACAACGGTGCCCACCTATGCTGCCGTTGAGAAGATGACGGACGGCAAGTTCCTCTCCAAGGTCAGGGACGATGAAGCAGCAGGGCGTATCGCGTTCGGCAAGGGCTGGCAGTCCAAGGATGCAATAGACTCGTTCCTGGCGGGACGCGGCACTCTTCTGAGCGAGGACGGCAACCGCCTACAGACTGATGAGATTGAGGTGCGAAAGTCGATGAAGGTGATGGAACTCATCATCAATCGTCTGCGTGCCATGTCATCGGACTTTATCTTCGACGAGACCCGCAAGGTCGAGAAGGTCGAGCTCATCGGATATGAGCAGGGTCATGACGGATCGAAGCCAGGCGACGAGCTGCATGGCATCTACAAGCTGACGCTCGATAAGGATACCGACTACGACTTCCATGCGTTCCATGAGGGCGATATCGTCTATCAGATAGTCAACACGATACCGCTTGGCGGCAGTGACTACCACACGGGCTACTACCATATTGCAAGCGTAGACACCTCTGACAACTCCATAACTGTCTTCCTCTACCATGAGGACGACCTTGACGGAGGAACGAACTTCGTGCCGATGGCAGAGTTCAACATCGCCCACCGGGGCAACGTGAACGGAGCCGACCTTGAGCGACTGAGCCAGTGGCTTCTCTCTTCGAGTGAAGGCCGTATCACGTTCCTTGACAACCTTACCCAGCCTACCATACATCAGCGCAACTATGCCGCATATATCGGCAAGTTCCTGAACTCACTCGACTATGGGCGCGACCTCCCTATAAGGGACAGCGACACCGTGGTCTTCGCCCGCCACCTGCTTGCAGAGAACCTCTATATGGTGGACTTCAACGGAGAGGTGGTGACACAGCAGCCTGAGCGTGGAGAGTGGTCCTATGAGGTTGCCATCAGTGACAGGCCTTACCGATGCGTCTACACAGACGAGGTGGAGCATGTGGAGGATCTTCCCGACAAGCGCCATACCCTTCTCACACAGGACAAGGTGACTCACCTTGGAAGCACATGGGTTTGCCTCAAGGACAAGACGAAGCAGGAGCCTTGGGTGGATTCTCCTGACTGGCAGTGCGTCAACGGCAACAACACCGTGGCAATAGAGATTCACTCGTCTGCAGGACAGATGTTCCGCAACGGTGACGTGGAGACGGAGCTGTATGCGGTGCTTCTCTATAACGGCATAGACATCACCGAGAAGGTTCTCGGCATGGCGCTCCGCTCGCTCACATGGACACGCGACACTGGCATAGCAGCCGACGACGCGGCATGGGACGCAGGGCATGAGACCACCCGCAGCGGGCTCGGAGTAAGGATAGTACAGAACGCATCGCGCTTCGACCTCGGTCCGAGGTTCTTCTCGGAGAGGCGCCCTGCAAGGTTCACCTTCTCGGTCGAGCTTCCGGTCAACGGTTCGGACGGGTCGGTTCGCTACAGTGAGACAGTAACAGTAAAATAAGATTTAGATATGAGAATTACAGGTTCGGACATCGCGGTAATCATAGATCCGCTTTCATACGCATCGGGATTCGACGAGCTGTCAGGCTCCCCTCTCCAGTCATTCGACAAGTCGGAGGAGACATACAGCCCATCCCGCGTGCTTGCCCCTTACGTCATAGTGCCTTGGGTGGCTACCATGGACAAGTCCAACGGACAGCAGGGTCTGTCGGGCCGCCAGAAGGTGACTAATGCGGTCTACAACATCAGCCGCTGCATCAGCGGTACCTATCAGAAGGTGTCGCTGCCTGCGCAGACCCTTGCAGGCTACGAGGTGGCTACCGAGGCAGGCACAGTCTCCGGGGTGACAGTCCCTCAGTGGGCGCTCGTGGTGACGGCCAACGTGCCTAACGGAGAGTCGGTCAACATCGAGTGCATAGCCTCGTTCGTCGACCCGCAGACAGGCAAGACGTCGACGCAGACGGTATATACATCGCTCACCACCAACACCACGGAGACGGCATCGTTCGAGCTGAAGGCGGCTGCTAAGTTCGTGCCATACAAGAAGCTCTCCCCTCTCCGCATCGGGAAGGACGCCAACGGCTTCCGCAGGGAGACCATCGCAGTGCAGCTCTACCGTAACGGGGTGGCTGTGCCGGATGCGAACGCAGCCTATTTCTGGTTCATGGTGCCGAACGGCGTGGAGGTGAAGCTGTCGAAGGACAACCAGACGTTCATCGACGACTCGGCTTTCGATTCGTCGAACAACCTCGGCAAGTCCCTCTCCCTCAAGGTCGACTACTTCGATAACATCAGGCTCGTGTGCCGTGCCGCATACTACAAGACAGGTGCATCCAAGCCTACTGTGGCCGACGACCCTGCACTTGTGCTCCGCTTCACGCGAACACGAAAGCTGCCGTCGAGCGTGACAGGCATGGTGCTCGGCACCGAGGGAGCCAAGGTGTTCACGTCTACAAGGATCACGCGCTCGCTCCAGCTCACCTCACGAAGCGGAGACATCAGCGACGCTCTTGCCAACGAGAACTATCTGGTGGCATGGAACGCTGTAAAGTCGACCGGCGCATCATCCGTGGTGGGTGGCGGCTTGCAGATAAGCAAGACCGCATCCGACCTCGGAGTGACAAACACCGTGTCGGTGGCGCTCCAGCCTGACGTGAAGGAGAGGGCGTGCCTCAAGCCTAAGCGCGTATCAAGCTCCACTGAGGCAAACCCCAAGGTGGTGGTCGACTCGCAGGGCAGGGTGATATGCTACAGCAATACGGTATACAAGAACAACTATTAACACTTAAGGATATGAACTACATTTTGGTACCAGGCAAGAACCTGGAAGGCAGGGAGGAGTTCAAGTACCACCGCTGCCTGAAGGACGGACGCGTGATATGCCCTGCCAAGGATATCATGATGCTTGCAGGCGTTGCAGGCATCGAGATAGTGACCGAGGATGAGCTTCTGGCTCTCATCCGCAAGGACGGGGACGTCATCCCTGAGGAGCAGGGAAGCACTCGTACGGAGGTCGTGACTGAAAAGGATGAATCCGCAGAGGCTGTTGAATCCGAAGAGGAGACAGAGGGCGATGCGGAGAAAGAAGATAATGTTGAACCTGCTAAAGAAGAGGAGGAATAATATATGGCATATACTGGTTCCATAGAGCTTATAGCAGTGTCGGACGGCTCTCAGCTATCAGTGAGGCTTGAGGCATCGGGCACTCGCACACAGTATGTTACGGAGGATGGCGGTACGTTCATCCCTGACTTTACGACAGCCACAGGCTCGCGTCCGTCGTTCACCCCTAAGGTGTTCGACACCACCAACGGGCAGACAGCACTCACCTTGCAGGCGACGCAGACATGGAAGTACAACGGTGCTGCCATCACATGGGGTGCTGCTTCCAGCGGCGTACAGACGTCGAGCAACTTCGACGGCATGTTCCAGCTTAGAAACGGCGGAACGAGCACACCTGTACTGACAGTGGTCAAGAACCTTGCCTCGATCACGAACATCGACAACGACTCTATATCTTTCGAGGGCAGCGTGGAGCTCAGCGGCACTTCGTTCACGATCACCGCGACCGAGTACATCAATATTGCCAAGCTCTCGGGCGGTACGCAGGACGGCATTCTCATCGAGGCCATCAACGGCATCTCCTTCGACTCCAACTCCGACAACGGCGACACACTCACCTTTGAGCCTCACATCATTGTGAGCGGTACCGACAAGGGCAAGACCGTTCCTTCCGGCTACTCTGTCAAGGTGGTCGGCGAGGGCGTGTCAGGCATCGACCACACCTATGCTGCAGGCTCGCAGGTGTCAGTCTCAGTGGCAGACACTTCGGTGGACGATGAAGGTATCGTAGTTATGGAGCTCTACAAGAACGGCACGCTCGTCAACAGCGCAGCCATACAGATCTATGATGACGCAGACCCTTGGGACGTGGTGATCTCCGCTACTGCAACCGCCGGAGGAACGACACGCAACGTCGGCAAGGAGGTGCGCAAGGATGAGACCGTGACCCTTACCGCCACGGTGCGCGACCGTGCCACAGGCACAGCCAAGACGGGTACCATCAACTATACATGGACCTCGCGTTCGAGTGCCGGAGCCACCGTCACAGACCTTCTCAATGCTGTGTCGGGACAGCCTAACAAGAAGACGCTGACGTATGCGAAGCTCGTGACCTACGGCGGAGCGTTCATCATCGTATCGGCTACATTCTAATGCCAGGGAAATGACGAAAGTATCTGGAGTAACTGAACTGGTAGCGGAGAACGCCATCAAGAGCAGGGTGATGTACAAGCTGCGTACAGCCACCTCCTCCGTCCCTGCCCAGCCTACCGTTTCAAGTGTAAAGACATCTTGGAGCACAGGTAACATAGTCCCAAATCAGACCTATCCGTTCCTTTGGGGCTGTGAGCTCGTGACGTACACGGACAATGCGGAGGAGGTAATGCCTGTCCAGCTCCTTGCAGTGGCTGGCGTTGATGCAAACCTGCTCGCTTGGGTGCAGCAATGGGACGGTACCAAGGCTCAGATGTCTGGCAACTATGTTCTTGCCGGTGGTATCTATGCAGGCACAAAGCCTACCATCGACCCCACTACAGGAGACCTGTCGGGCACATATACCGGAATAGTGATGGGGCATCAGGTCGTAAGGCGCAAGGACGGCACATATCGTACCGGCATCTTCGCCTTTGACAACGGGCGCTGCGTAGTGGGCATCGATCCTGTCGAGAAGCTGTATCAGTTCTGCGGGCGCGTGGTCAACGGCGACGAGGAGGGTGAACGCGCGGAGATGGACAACAAGCGACTGTCATTCTATGATGCGTCGAACAATCTCGTCAATGAGCTTACGGCAGAACAGGTGACTCCTGGGGCGATGTTCAATGCAACGGCTCTGAACTTCACGCTTCCTACGGCGACGGCATCGGGTTCGCAGGCTATAGCCGACGGTGTGTCGGCTATCAGGATAGGCTACTATAACGGCACGGCACGTTCCGATACCTTCAAGCTGTCGGTAAAGGGTACGTTCACCACAGCAGCCACAATCACTTCCCAAACATCTGTGCCGCCTGTGATATTCACGTCTCTGGTGATAAGGGCATATTCTTCAAGCACCGACACGAGCGCAGTCACTGCAAGCTCGCCGTACGTATGGGAGCAGACCATAGGCAGTGCCAACCTGTATAATGTGGGCTCTGTCACTCTGACCGATCCTAGCCTATATGTCTCGACTCAGGGCAATGCCTACCGCTATGCACTGTTCATCGTTACCAGCGTACAGGCAGTTGGCACATCGTATGCCTCTAAGACAATTACTTGGCGCAACGGTACGACAATGGTAAACAATGTCGTTACAAGCAATCCGGTTGTAGTAACGACAGATATCAATGTCTATCGTAGTATCTACGGCGCGAACGGCTATGTGCTTGGTATCACCAACCAGAACTACATGGCAATGTACCAAAGCGGGGTGCGAATGCTCATGGAGGCAATGTGTGACGGCAGGGGGTTCAAGGTTGAGATGAACACTGGCTTTTCACCGTACTACAACGGCAACAAGGCTCCGTTCCCCGTCTGTCTGTTTGCAGGAAGGGTGACTCTTTCCTGGAGCGGCAATAACGCCTCGTCTCCTCAGATCAAGGGTCAGGGACTCGGAGGCAGCATACCTACGGTATCGCTCTCCACGTCGACAGGCGTGACCATCAGTTGGAGCAACTGCGCATGGCACACCAAGCTCGGACTGACTGCACTTACGGCTGACAATCTGCTGATACAGGCAACACCGTTCAACAGGAACGCTGGAGGTGCGTCGCGCTACGATACGGCAATAGCCATCAGCTCCTTCTCGGCAACGCAGTGCGTAGTGTTCACATCGGATGAGACAAACTTCAGCGCAAGCGCATTCTTCATTCGCATTGATTATTTACTTTGATTTTTATGTTTAACTTATAAATTTTTTATCTTATGCAGACTATTACAGAAAAGGAAGTCAACGCAGGTTTGACCCAGGCTTCAGACGCCGCTTTCATCAATGCCTTCACCGCGGACGGCACTCCAATCAAGATCTCTAAGGCAGACCTTGCATCAGTTGTGGCAG
>JAKSMR010000043.1 GCA_024400495.1 Bacteroidales bacterium | reverse complement strand
GGAGAACAATCGCGCTCAAGTCTAATGGATTAAAAAAAACTAATTTTTAGAGGTTGCCTAATAAGATATGATATCCAAAGATACTATGTGCACCCTTCAAAAAAGTAACTGTCTAACTGTCTACAAACGTCAAGTCCGACTCTCTAAAAAGCAACAAACCAATCAAATACGATATCACAAAACCTGATCATCCTCCCTACTTGCCCTCAGAAAAAAAAAGACAGAAAGCCTCAAAAACGCCCTTTTTCGGGCCTCACAACCACAAATCAGACCCTTGCGCCTATGCTTTTTTTCCATTTTGGGCGCACTTCTAAGCGGAACGGAGATTCTGTGTCTCGCCCCAAACTGGAGGTGTCCTCTAAAAGGCAACCTCTAGAAATTTGTTTTTCTTGGTTCCACTAGAGGTTTCCCAAAACCAGAAAATAGGCAACATTAGAGGCCTCCACAGACCCCTTTTGCAAAACCGATTCTGCACAACAAGAAAGAAAGCGAAAGCCTTCATTCCGGAGAATACTACTCCACGGGAACGTTCATAGCGATACGGAAGCCTATGGTTGCATAATGGGCATTTGCGGGACGATGGTTTCGGTTGGTGATCCGGGTGTCGGTCTTGCCCATATTGAAGTTTCCACCACGAACGACACGCTCGATACCCTTGGCCGGACCTTGGGGATTGAGGCTGGAGGAAACGCCATAATAGCCATTAAAATACCAATCGCGGCACCATTCTGCCACATTGCCGCTCATATCATAGAGACCTAATGCGTTGGGCATCTTGGTTCCCACTTCGTGGACCTGGCTGCCGCTATTGACGGCATTCCAGCCTACGAAGTCGAGGACGTCGCTGCCTGCAAAACGGGTCTTAGACTGATATTTTCCGCCTTTGGCTGCATATTCCCATTCGGCTTCGGTCGGAAGGCGGAAGGACATGCCTGTCTGGCGGCTGAGCTCTTTGACGAACCTTTGAGCCTCCTCGTAGCTGACATAATACATAGGCATCTTGTCGCCCACGCCAACCAGTTCGCCAGCATCGGCAGAGGAAGCCTGACGTTCGATATTGGTGTACATTACGGCATTCCAGAGCTGCTGCGTCACCTCAAAGGGAGCGAGATAGAAATCGCCGACGGTCACCTGATGTTCAGGATATTCGTCGCGTTCGCCATGTTCGTAATCTCCCATGGTAAATGTGCCGCCTTGGATGTAGAGCATCTCAAAGGTGACGTCGCCGATGGTAAACACAAGCTTGCCTTTCTCCATCTCGAGTTCCTGCTGCTTCTTGAGTTCATGCTGCAGGTTTTCCAGACGACGGCGCTCGAGGTCGGCCAAAGCCATGCTGTCCTGCTGGTCTTTCTCGCGTTGGGCACGTGCAGCAAACTCATTATCACGGGCTTCGGTCCTTTGGTTGGAAGGCAGCTCAACAACGGCATATTCCTGTCTCAGACGGGCATCTTCGGCTTCGCGTTGCTGACGTTTGGAGGAGACATTTTCTGTCACATTATCCTCGTTCTGGGACTGGAGCCAGGAGGCCTGCTCCTTGCGCCAGGCTTCGCGTTGGGCCTTCTCGTCGTCGGTAAGGGCATCGTCGTTGCTGACAGAAACGATCCTTCCCACAACGGGAGCCGACTGTTTGACATAGACCGGGAGGGGAAGATTGGCGAAACGCTTGGCTGTGCGCTCGGCCAACTGGATGAGAGGAGCAGCAGTAGGGAGATTGCTGCGCCAGGAGATTTCGTCGGTATAATAGGCCTTGGCTTCGTGAGCGTTTATAATCTTGATCGTGAGCTTGTTCATACCATTGTAGCTCGAAACGTCGCCAACAAGGACATAAGCCACATCAAGGTCGCCAGCCACATGGATTGTCTGCTCCTTGGTGAGTTTTCCAAATCGGTTGCTGATATTGTTGAGAGCGCGATGGACATCCTTGCGTTCGTATAACGGGAACTGCTGAGGGTCAGCATTGTGGATATAGATGGCAAAATCGGTTACAAGATTTTCGGCATATTGGCGTGTGAGACCGTTGCCGGCATAGAACGACACCACAGCTACGCCGACATCCTGTTGTGCCCGGATGGGTTGGAGAGCCACAAGTGAGAGAAGCAATAAAGCGATGTATTTAAGTCCGTTACAATGTTTCATCGAGTATCAGTTTGGATTTATTGGCACACTATTATGCGAGTGCAAAGATACTAAAAAAATACAACATAGTATTGTTTTTGTTCCCACCCCCCTATTTTTACGGCCAAACTATAGCCTTGCGACACCTCTGCCTCTCCCCTACTTCGCTCCAGCCAAGGGTCAGCTTCGGGATTTTGCGACCTTGATGCGACGTTAATACGGCCTTAATACGACCTTGATGCGACGCTAGAACGATGCCGGGAAGAGGACGTGTTGAAAAATTGTTGGTAAGATTTTTATAAATAGTACCATTATATTGAAAAATATTCGTATATTTGTAGTCTATTACTTTTGCAAGCAATCAATATAAAACACAATAAATTAAATTATTACACAAATGAAAACCACTCCCTACACCGATTTACACATCGCTTTAGGCGCTAAGATGGCTGAATTTGCTGGCTACAACATGCCCATTCAGTACGAAGGTCTTACCGTAGAACACCACAATGTACGCAACAACGTTGGCGTTTTCGACGTCAGCCACATGGGTGAATTCCGCGCAAAAGGCCCCGTTGCTAAGCAGTTCATGCAGTATTGCACCGTTAACAACGTTTTCGACCTCACCGACGGTAAGGTTCAGTACACCTGCCTCCCCAACGGCCAGGGCGGTATCGTTGACGATATGCTCGTTTACCGCGTAAAGGACGACGAATATTTTATGGTTCCCAACGCTGCCAACATCGACAAGGACTGGAACTGGATGAGCCAGATTGCAGACAAGATGGGTATGAAACTCGGCGAAGATTTCGTAAACGAAAGCGAACAATGGGCACAGCTCGCAGTTCAGGGCCCCAACGCTCTGAAGGCTATGCAGAAACTCACCAGCGCTAACGTTGTTGACATGGAATACTACACCTTCCAGATCATCGAGTTTGCCGGCGTTAAGGACATCATCTTCTCCACTACCGGTTATACTGGTGCTGGCGGATGCGAGATCTACATCCCCGTTGCCGAAGCAAAGAAGGTATGGGACGCTGTATTCGAGGCTGGTAAAGAGTTCGACATCAAGCCCGCTGGTCTTGGTTGCCGCGACACCCTCCGTCTGGAGAAAGGCTTCTGCCTCTATGGCCACGAGATCGACGACACCATCAGCCCCATCGAGGCTGGCCTCGGCTGGATCACCAAACTCAAAGCAGAAGAGAACGTATTCATCAACAAGGACCTCTTCCTCGCTCAGAAGGCTGCCGGCCTGAAGCGCAAAGTTGTTGGTTTCGAGATGATCGACCGTGGTATCGCTCGTGGCGGCTACGAGGTTTGCGACGCCGAAGGCAACAAGATCGGCGAAGTACGCTCCGGTTCCCCCAGCCCCTCCACCGGCAAGAACATCGGTACCGCTCTCGTTTGCAACTGCCACAGCAAAGTCGACACCGAGATCTTCATCAAGGTTCGCGAGAAACTGCTCAAGGCTAAAGTTGTAAAAATGCCCTTCTACGCCGAATAAGAAAACCTGCAGGTAGCGATCAGCGGCTGGAGAGCAGGCAACCATCCTGTTTCTGCAATCGCTGATCCGCCTCCTCTAGAATAAAACCGAACTTTAAACTAAAAAACGAACAGAAATGTCTATCATCAAACCCTTCAAGGGCTTCCGCCCTCCCGTAGATATCGTTGAGAAACTGGCTTCCCGCCCCTACGACGTTCTCAACTCCGACGAAGCTCGCGTAGAATGCGAAGGCAACCCCTACAGCCTCCTCCACGTGACCAAAGCAGAAATCGACCTCCCCAAAGGTACCGACGAACACAGCCCCGAGGTTTACCTCCAGGTTGTAAAGAACTACAGCGCCTTCAAGGATTTCGGCTGGCTCGTTAAGGACGAAGAGGAAAAACTCTACATCTATGCCCAGAGCATGAACCCCACCGCTGCCGACGCAAAATGGCAGTATGGTATCGTAGCTTGCGCAGCTTCTGAGGACTACATGAACAAGATCATCAAGAAGCACGAGCTCACCCGCGCCGACAAGGAAGAAGACCGCATGAAACACGTTCGCATCACCAACGCTAACGTTGAGCCCGTATTCTTCGCTTATCCTGCTGTTGCCCGCATCGACGAAATCGTTGCCAGCATCACCGCCAACAAGCCCATCTACGACTTCGTAGCCGAGGACGGCTTCGGCCACCGTTTCTGGGTAATCGACTGCAAAGAATGCATCGCCGAACTCGTTGAACTCTTCGCCACCAAGGTTCCCGCCATGTACATCGCCGACGGTCACCACCGCTCCGCAGCTGCTGCCCTCGTAGGACAGGAGAAGAAGCAGAACAACCCCGGCCACACCGGCAAAGAGGAGTACAACTACTTCATGACCGTTATCTTCCCCGATAACCAGCTCAACATCATCGACTACAACCGCGTAGTGAAAGACCTCAACGGCCTCACCAAAGAGCAGTTCCTCAACGCTCTCAACGAAGCTTTCGTTGTTGAAGATATGGGTACCGAAATCTACAAACCCAGCAAACTCCACGAGTTCGCAACCTATATCGACGGCCATTGGTACAAGATGAACGCTAAGCCCGGCACCTTCAACGATGCTGACCCCATTGGCGTACTCGACGTTACCATCCTCTCCAACCTCGTTCTTGACAAGATTCTCGGTATCAAGGACCTCCGCACCGACAAGCGCATCGACTTCGTTGGCGGTATCCGCGGTCTCGGCGAGCTCAGCCGTCGCGTTGACAATGGTGAGATGAAGGTTGCTTTCGCTCTCTATCCCGTGAGCATGCAGCAGATCATCGACATCGCCGACACTGGCAACATCATGCCTCCCAAGACCACTTGGTTCGAGCCTAAGCTCCGTTCCGGTCTCGTAATCCACGAACTCTGCTAGTCAATAGCATACCAAAGTCGAAGAGCAGGCACTTTTGCCGGCTCTTCGGCTTTATATAATCAAAGCCATCTGAATACGAGAAACAGTACAAGCCTACCAACAAGAAAGAAGAAATGCTCCAAGACGACGGTTCCAATATCCTTGCTGCTGCCGCACAAAACGCAGCAAGCCTTAATGCAGAAAAGATAGCCTCCCAACAAGGTCCTAGCGTGATCACCAAGGTTGACAGCCTCAACTCAGCCGTGAAAGACTCGCTGGCCAACGTCAGCTCGTTGGCCGACATGAAAGACATCGTCACCGGACAGAATCCCATCCTCAAAGACGCACTCAGCGAGCTCGTTGAGCTCACCATGGGGTTCATTCCCAAGCTCATCGGATGTATCCTCATCCTTTGGATAGGCTTCAAACTCATACGAGTGCTCAAGAGCACCATCACCAAGCTGCTCGACAAGCGCAACGCCGAAGCCTCGCTCAAGGGATTCCTCACCAGCCTGGTCGACGTACTGCTGAAGGTGATGCTCGTCATCATGGCCATGGACGTCATCGGCATCAAAGCCACCTCGTTCATCGCCATCCTCGGCGCCGCCGGCCTTGCCGTAGGTATGGCTCTGCAGGGAACCCTTCAGAACTTCGCTTCGGGAGTCATCATCCTGCTCCTCAAACCCTTCAAGGTCGACGACTATATCGAAAGCGGCAACTATGCCGGCCACGTGAAGAATATCCACATCTTCAACACCACCATCCGTCCCTTCAACGGACGTACCATCGTTGTGCCCAACTCCCAGCTGGCCACAAGCACCATCATCAACCACTCCAAAGAGCCCATCCTTCGCCTCGAAGTGACAGCTAGCGTGGCCTATGGGACCGACCTCAAGCAGGCCAAAGAAGTGCTGATGAACGTCATCAACAACGACCCCCTGATCCTTCAAGATCCCGCTCCATCCGTCTGTGTGAGCAACCTGGGCGACAGCTCGGTTGACATCGCCATGTGGATGTGGACGAAGACCGAAGACTATTGGGTTGTATGGAAACGCATCCGCGAGAACGTCTACGACGCCCTCAACGAAGCCCACATCGAGATCCCATTCCCCCAAGTGCAAGTACACGGCGTGGGAGACAAAAACTAATGGTAACCTCTAAAAATTCAACGTAATGATAAAGGATATTAAAAAATATTACTTTTTCACGCTTTTCGATTCTGAACGGCATCTTTCTCCTTTTCACTCAGTTACAATGCACCGCATTGCGCCTTCGTTCAAAGAAGAAACCTGCTCGCCCATAATCAAAAATCGTCTGAAACTGAATTTTTAGAGGTTACCTAATCTTGCAGGTAACAAACCATAACAAAACCGAACAAAGACAATCCTCCGACCATGAAACGTCTGACTATCATACTACTCACACTCCTGGCCATCGTCCTGCCCAAGGTACAAGCCCAGCATCTCGAGGCCGAACTGGGCGACTCCTCATTTGTGAGCCTGCTCACCTGCGGTCCTGGCGAAGAATACTACACCACTTGGGGCCATTCTGCCATCCGCGTGTGCGACCCAGAGCTGAACCTCGACCTTGTTTACAACTGGGGAACTTTCAACTTCAACACCAAGAACTTCTACCTCAAGTTCTGCCAAGGACGCTTGGACTACTGCATCTCTCGCGGCACCTATCACAACTTCATCGCCGAATACGATTGGGAAGGACGTGCCGTATGGGAGCAACGGCTCAACCTCACCAAGCAGGAACGGAACAACCTCTTCTTGCTTATCGAAGAGAACTATCTGCCCGAGAATCGTTTCTACAAATACGACTTCTTCCGCGACAACTGCGCGACACGCGTACGCGACATTATCAACAACTCGCTCTGCCATCGCACAGCCTTTGTTGAATACATGCCCGAAACCGAGATCACCTATCGCGACATGCTTCGCATCCCTACCGAGACCTACCAATTATGGTGGCGTTTGGGAGTGGACATCGTGCTCGGCCAACGTTGCGACAAAGTGTGCAACAGCATGGAGTATATGTTCTCCCCCATGGAGATGATGAACCAACTGGACACCACCACCATCAAGACCAAGAATGCCAAAGGAGAATATGTAAGTACGGGTGAACTGCTGATGGGAGAGAAAGCCCAGATCCTCTCCGAGACCAAAGAGCCCTTCAAGCCCAGCTTGAACCCTACCCGTTGCTTCTGGCTTCTTTTCATCGTGGTGCTTGCCCTCACCATCATCGCCTGGGCAAAAGGGAAGAAACTGGTATGGCTGGACGAGATTCTCTTATGGCTCGTCAACATCTGCTCCCTCGTCATCCTGTTCCTCTGGTTCGGAAGCGACCATTATTGCACCAAGTTCAACTGGAATTTACTATGGGCTAATCCGCTCTTCATCTACATCGCCATCCGACTAAGAAAAAGCAACATCGTGGTGCTCCTCTTCACCATGTTCTGCCTGGTAGTACTGATGGCCGGATTCTGGTTCCTACCCCAGACATTCAACCCCGCCATCTATCCCATCGCCCTCACGCTCATGATCCGACTCATCGACAAGATCCGCCCTATTATTAATAAGAAATAATACATAATATATAATATGAAGAAGATTCTCACCCTTGCCATCCTGGCCAGCCTCACCCTCTCCATTTGGGCCCAGGATGCCGTATTGCCCTGGTTCCGTGGCAACCACCAGCTCACGAAATACGACAGCACAACTGTCTACATGGAAGAGAGCGGTCTGAGCTATGTCACCATCCACCAACGCATCCTCATGCTCGACTTCACAGGATGCAAGAACAACAACGTCATCAAAGTCGACTACGATCCCCAAAGCGCTTATGTTGAGTTCCGTCAGGTACTCATCCATCGCAACGAAGGCAACACCGACACCCTCCTCCTCTGCAACGACAAAGGAGAGCGCGTCGCCGGCAACGCCAAGGTATACGACTATATCGCTCCCGCTCGTATGATCTACTGGGGCGCCAGCCAGAAGATGGTCGAAGTGGGACACCTCAATCCCAACGACGAAGTGGAATACACCCTATTCCGCAAAGGCTTCACCTATGCGCTTCTGGGCGACGACAGCCGCTACATTCCCCCTATGAAAGGCCACTACTACGACATCGTCCCCTTCTGGTCCGAGCAGCCTGTAGAGAAAAAAGTCTACTCCGTTAGTGTCCTCACCAACAAGAATCTCCAGTACCATGTCTACAACGGAGAGCTTCAAGAGAGCAAGACCGTTGAAGGCGACCGCACCATATACACCTTTGTGAAAGAGAAGATCCAGCCCGTCAAAAGCGAGCCCCGCATGGTTGCCCACAACGACGTAGCCTGCAAGCTCCTCCTCTCTACCGCTCCCAACTGGGAGAGCAAATCGACCTGGTTCTATGGCGTCAACGAAGACTACGGCTCGTTCAAAACCATCCCCGAAGTGACGGCCAAGGTGAAGGAACTTCTCCAATACGCCAAAAACGAGATGGACTCCATCAGCATCTTAACCCATTGGGTTGCCGACAATATGCGCTATGCCGGAATCTCTATGGGCGAAGGCGAAGGCTTTACCCTACACAACGCCCAGATGAACTTCGGCGATCGTTGTGGTGTGTGCAAGGACAAAGCAGGAATGCTTGTCACCATGCTCCGTGCTGCCGGTTTCAAAGCATATGCAGCTATGACCATGGCTCACGAACGCATCGACCCCATCCCCGCAGACCAGTTCAACCATAGCGTCTGTGCCGTCCAGAAAAGAAATGGCGAATACATCATGCTCGACCCCACTTGGGTTCCCAACGTTCGCGAGCTCTGGAGTAGCGCCGAGCAGCAGCAGGGCTATCTGATGGGCACCCCCAACGGCTCCACCCTCATGTACACTCCCGTATCTCCTGCAGAGAACCACTACGTAAGAATCAACGCAAAAACCAAGATTGCCAAGAACGGAAAGCTCTCCGGAACCATCACCATAACCGCCGAAGGCCAGAGCGATGCTTCCGTACGTGGCGTGATGAACTGCCGAACTAGCGAATGGAGCAAGAACCTTGAAGCCGAACTTCTCCGCATCGACCATCGTACCGTTGTCAAAGAGGTCACCCATACCGATTACGACCACTACCTCGACCAGCCTGTCACCATCACTTATAAGTTCGAGATTCCCGACTATGCTGTTGTGGATGGCGACAACCTGATGTTCATCCCCCTTAGCGCCCGCAATTTCTATGCACGCGCCATGGGACATCTCTCTTTCGACGAGAATGTCGAGAGCCGCGAATATGCTTTTGCCGACCGTTGCAGCCGACTGGTAGAGATCAAAGAAGACATCACCCTTCCCTCCAAATACACCAAGTTCATGTTTGGCCATGGCAAAACCAAAGTCATACAGTCTGTTGTCCATCCTGCCGTCAACTTCGGCTGCGGCTATCAGCTTAGCGAGGACGGCAAGCGACTCTCCTTCGGCGAGACAGCCATGTTCAACAAACGTGTCTACCAAGCCTCCGACTGGCCCGCTTTCCGTCAGGCTGTAAAGAACCAGAAGACTCTTGCAACAACACCTGTAGTCCTTTCCAAGTAAGCAATCCGACGTAAAAAGTAAGAAGAATCATCATGAAAAAGATACTAATCCTCGTTCTCGTTGCCCTCGGCTTCTCTGCCGGCGCACAGAATTCAGTATACCAAGGCGTCTATTCCAAGCAAGGAGACCTCTCCAAAAGCCCCGACGCCGAATACCAGCTCATCCGTCGCCATTATACCCTTAATGCCGACGGCACCAGCGAGTTCAACTTCCGCAAGGAGATCACTATCATCCGCAACAAAGCCCTTACCGCCTATGCCGACAAAGGCGAGAGCTTCATCCTCTGGAACCCCGACTTCCAGACCCTCAAGATCAACGAATGCTACACCATCCAAGCCGATGGCAAGCGTGTCGATATGCCCAAGGCCGGATTTATCGAGCAGCTGCCTTCCAACTGTGTCGACTGCGGCCGCTACAACCACATCCGCGAGATGGCCATCGTCCACACAGGCATGGAATATGGATGCACCATCGTGCTCGACTACACCATCAAGAGCAAGAGCGCTATCCTCGACGAGAGACTCATCATCCCCCAGGACTGCCCTGTGAAGAAATACGAGGTCATCGTCGACGCTCCCAAGAACGCACAGCCGAAGACCAATTTCACCAACGCCCTTACCGGAGCACCCGCCTTCAACTGCGAAACCCAGCACAACGAAGAGAGCTTCCGCGTGGTTTACACCAACGTAGGACAGACCTATGTCGACTCCTATCTCCCTGCTGCTGAAGAGCTCTACCCTATCGTAACCATCTCTAACAAAGAGCAGGCTCAACCCATCACCAGCTTCGAGAGCGTCAAAGACGCCGAGATCCTCCTCACTACCGAGCTTCAGGATAACGACAAGCTCACCTGGGCAAAGAACATCTGCACTTATGTGAACGAGAACATCAAGACCAACGACATCCCCCTCTCCGCCACCAACTACAAGATCGCTCCTGCGCAGGAGACCTGGGCCTCCAACTGCGGAACCAAGATGGATAAGGCCGTCCTCCTCGCCTCCCTCCTCCATCAGGTAGGCTTCGACAAAGTAGCCGTCTCGGCAGAAGGCAACGTTATTGTTGTCGTCGAAGGAACAGAATACACCATCCTCCCCCACTCCTCCAACCTTACCAAGGCCGCTCCCGCCAGCAACGAAGCACCCCGCTTCGTCATCTCCGGCGACGTCCCCTTCCAGCCCACTCCCATGGCAGGCAGCTACTACAAGGTCAAGCTTCCCTCCGCCCCCGGCAGCCTCAGCACAAGAATCAACCCCGCAGCCCTCAGCAGCATGCGCAAAGCGCCTCTGCAAGTCGCCAACGAGACCGAGAGCTATTCTCAGACCATCACCCTCCCCGACGGCATGAAGATGGTAGGCAAACCCATAGCCGTCAAGAAAGCCCTCAAAGGTCTCGGCACTATGGAGATCAACATCCGTCAGGAAGGCAGCAAGATCATCGCCACCCGCAGCCTCACTATCGAGCGCGACATCATCAAAGAGGCCAAAGAGTACAAAGCCTTCCGCCAATGGATGCAGCTTTGGTGGCAGTATAACGAGATTATCGTGAAATAGTCATGAATAGCGCATTATGGGCACTCTTCTGTGCCGCCGCCTGGACAGCTGGAATGCTCTATTTCGACTGGAAGAAAAAGAAATAGCACACAAAAAAGGCAACAACCCGACAACGATTGTTGCCTTTTTCATTATCCTCGCACCTCAGATCAGGACACCCCACACCTATGAACCCTCTAGAAATAGCCAAACGCAGGCTGGTCAACCAACGCCTCGTCTCCCATTTCGCCTCCACCCCGCAGGAGGTGGTGGAATGGATGGGCGTGATGCAAGGCCAGGACCTTGAGATGGCCAAGTGGGCCATCGCCTCCCGAATGGCGAAGCCCTCCCTTAAGGCCGTCGAAGAGGCTTTCGCCAAAGGAGAGATTCTGCGTACACACCTCAACCGAGGCACCTGCCATATCGTCAGCCGCAACGACATCCGCTGGATGCTCCCCCTCTTCGAACGGCGCAACACCAGTCTCTACAAGAGTTCGATGAAAGCACACAAGATTGAGATCAGCGACGACGAGTTTGAGCAGGCCTACGCCATCATCAGGAAAGAGCTTTCCGTTTGGCACAACCTGACCCGCGACGACTTCTACCCCATCTTCTCGCGCTACGACTTCGGTGCCCTCCATACGCGTTATTTCCTCGCCATGGCCGAGACCGTCGGACTCGTCTGCAGTGGAGAGAGCCCCCTCTCCTATGCTCTGCTGGACGAGCGCGTCACCATGCAAGAGCCCGTCACCAAAGAGGAAGCCATGTCCCGCTTGGCCGAACGCTATTTCCAAAGTCATGCTCCAGCAACACTCGACGACTTCGTCATGTGGACCGGACTCCCCAAAAGTGACTGTGCAAAAGCCATCCTCTCCCTCGGAGACGCCATCACCACCCGAGGCGACTACCACTTCCACGCCAACAACCTCTCAGGCCGCAGCAACCCCAAGTTCTGCAAGCTCCTTGCCGCCTTCGATGAGATCCTGATTGGCTACAAGGACCGTAGTGCCATCGTCTGTCCTTTCCACGAGCCCAAGTGCTACAACGCAAACCACGGCATGTTCTACCCCGTGATACTCTTCGGCAACCAGATTGCCGGCACCTGGAAACGGCGCATCATCGAGCCCGTCTATTTCGACAGTATGAAGCCCACTCCCACCCAAGAACAGCGGGCCATAAAGGAATACCAGAACTACCTCAAACGGTAAAGAAAAGGAAACCATGTACGCGTTGTCTGCAACGGGTATTGGCTGTTGGCTGTCCTTGACGAAAACGATAACGATAACGAAAATGTAAGGAGACTATATACGTGTTGTGGAAAACTTGTATATAATCGCTCAGAAAAGCAGAGACGGACACGAAGCCCGTCTCTTTCTTCTATCCCCCGCCAAGCCCCTGAAGGCTTAGTGGCAACCTCTGGGAATCAATGTTTGTGAATCCCATTGTGAGGTCACCTGGCGAGAATCACATATTCTCCTTGTAGAAATTGACGATCTTCTGCCAAGGGATGAGGCCGTCCTTGTTGTCGTAGAGGGAGGTATGGACGCCATTAGGGATAAGCATAAGCTCCTTGTTGGCCGCCCATCTGCTTCCCGACACCATGTCTGCGAAGGCATCCTTGCTGAAATAGCAGGAGTGGGCCTTGTCGCCATGGAGCATCAGCACGGCGCTACGGATCTCCTTGGTGTAGGCCAGCATATGAGTGTTCATGAAAGCCAGAGCCGAGGTCGTGTTCCAGCCCTGGTTGCTGTTGACCGAACGTTTGTGATAGCCTCTAGGCGTCTTGTAGTAGTCATAGTAGTCCTTCACAAACTGGGGCGCATCCTCGGGCAAGGTATCCACCACGCCTCCTGCACGTTGATAGCTGCCCTTGCGGCTGTCCTCCGTACGTTGGGCGTTCAGCTGCTGGCGGAGCTTGTATCGGGCATCCTCGTCCATAGCGTCGAAATAGCCTTGGGCGTTCACGCGGCTCATATCATACATCGTTGCCGTAACGGTAGCCTTGATGCGGGTGTCGATAGCGGCGGCGTTAAGAGCCATGCCGCCCCAGCCGCAGATGCCGCAGATGCCCACCCGTTCGGGGTCGACCTTGTCGTTGGTGACGAGGAAATCGACAGAAGCGCAGAAGTCCTCCGTATTCATTCCTGGCGAAGCCACATTACGAGGTTCTCCGCCACTCTCGCCCGTAAACGAAGGGTCGAAGGCCACGGTGAGGAACCCCTGTTCGGCAAGCGTCTGAGCATAAAGTCCCGAGCATTGCTCCTTCACGGCGCCGAAAGGGCCGCAGACGGCAACGGCAGGCAGCTTGCCTTGCGCGTTCTTGGGCATATAGAGGTCGGCAGCAAGGGTGATGCCGTAGCGGTTCTTGAACGTCACCTTCTGGTGGTCGACCTTGTCGCTCTTGGCAAAAGTCTTGTCCCACGCCTCTGTCAGCCCCACCACGTCGCCATGCACCTGTTTGGTGAGCTGCAGCCAGCTGTTATAGACGATGTTGGAGTCAACCACGCTCTTGATCTTCTCGGCCGTCTCTTCGATCTCCGACTGTCCGTTGATATCCACTATGAGTCCCGAATTGCGGTAGTAGTTCAGCACGGGAAGAGTCTTGCTTTCGTACTCCTGCAGACGTTTGCGGATAGTCACCTCGTTGTCGTCGCTACGGTTGGAGATGAGGGCGCGGAGGTGTATTCTTCTCACCAGTTCCTCTTCGGGCACGTTGATGCAGATGACAGCGTCGAGTTTGCGGTTGTGACGGTCGAGGAGTCCGTGGAGCATCTCAGCCTGATGGACGGTACGGGGGAAGCCGTCGAAGATGACGCCTTTGTTACGCGATTTCAAGGCGCTTTCGAGCACAGCAAACACCGTCTCGTCGTCTACCAGCTGACCAGCGTCCATGATTTCCTGCAGTTTCTTTCCGAGTTCAGACCCGGTAGCAGCCTCGGCGCGGAAGAGGTCGCCGGTAGAGATATGATCGAGGTCGTAACGTTTTGCCAATCGGTCGGCATGAGTGCCTTTTCCGGCGCCGGGGGCGCCAAACATAATGAAGTTCATATAGTTGCGATTTTTATCAGTCTTTATATATGTATAACGTCAGACTGTTAAAATTATTGTGTCGATCCCACCATTTCTTTCGTCAATAGCAGAAACGCCCCGCAGGAGTCTGCGAGGCGTTTGGTGTTGTATCTCTAAGCAAGATAGCGGCTTAGTATTTGAAGAAGCCTTCGCCGCTCTTACGGCCGAGGAGGCCGGCACGTACCATCTTGCGGAGCAGAGGATGGGGACGGTATTTGTCGTCGCCATATTCGCTATGGAGCACTTCCATGATAGCGAGGCAGACGTCGAGGCCGATCAGGTCGCCGAGAGCGAGGGGTCCCATAGGATGGTTGGCGCCAAGCTTCATGGCGTTGTCGATATCTTCAGCCTTAGCTACGCCATCGGCGAGGATACCTACAGCCTCGTTCACCATGGGGATGAGGACGCGGTTTACGACGAAACCGGGAGCCTCGTTGACCTCTACGGGAACCTTGCCCATGTTGTTGGAGAGCTCGATAATCTTAGCGCATACCTCGTCGCTGGTCTTCTGGCCGCGGATGACCTCTACGAGCTTCATCACGGGAGCGGGGTTGAAGAAGTGCATGCCGATGAACTGGGCGGGGCGCTGGGTAGCGGCTGCAATCTCGGTAATAGAGAGGGAGGAGGTGTTGGTAGCGAAGATAGTCTCGGGCTTGCAGATAGTGTCGAGCATAGCGAACACTTCCTTCTTCATGTTCATATCCTCAGAAGCAGCCTCGATAACGAGGTCGGCATCCTTGAAGTCGTTGTAGTCAACGGTAGTGGAGATGTTGGCCAGGACAGCATCCATAGCAGCCTGCTCCATCTTACCCTTCTCTACGAGACGGGCGAGACCTTTGGAGATCTTGGCAACAGCCTTGTCGAGGCTAGCCTGCGAGCGGCTCTTCATCATCACGGGCATACCTGCCTGTGCAAAAGCTTGTACTACGCCAGCACCCATAGTGCCGGTACCGATAACGCAAATTTTCATGTTGTTAGGTTTTTATGTTATTGTTAGATTATTATATTATTCAATATTTTTTTGGGGGCCACGGCAGCCCTCGGGCCTTTCTTTTTTTTTTCTGTCCCAAGACACCTAGGCGGCAGGCATCCTTGCCTGTTCCCCATCACGCGTCCCCTTTTTCCGAACTATCTGCCTTCAAAGGTGCATTTCTCCTTGGAGAGGAACGCCTTCATGCCGTTCTTCTGGTCCTCGGTAGCGAAGCACATGCCGAAGAGGCGGTTCTCGTAGGCGATAGCCTCGTCGTCGGAGAGGTCATATTCGGCGTTGATGCATTCCTTGGCATAAGCCACAGCCACGGGGGCGTTGGCGCAGATGCTCTCGGCCATGGCGATAGCCTGAGGCATGAGGTCGGCAGGCTCGTAGACGGCATTCACCAGGCCTATGCGCAGAGCCTCGTCGGCCTTGATGTTCTTGCCGGTATAGATGAGCTGCTTGGCCATGCCCATGCCGATGAGCTTAGCCAGGCGCAGGGTGCCGCTGAAGCCGGGGATGATGCCCAGGCCCACTTCAGGCTGGCCGAAGCGAGCGTTGTTGGAGCAGATGCGTATGTCGCAGGCCATAGCGAGCTCGCAGCCTCCGCCAAGGGCAAAGCCGTTGATGGCGGCGATGACAGGAATGCGGAGAGTCTCAATCTTGCGGAACACCTCGGCGCCACGTTTGCCGAAAGCTTCGCCTTCCTGGGCGTTGAGGCCGGCCATCTCGCTAATGTCGGCGCCAGCCACGAAGCTCTTCTCTCCGTCGCCGGTAATGATGAGGCATCGGATCGACGCGGGGAGGTTGTCCACATAATGGCCGATCTCGCCGAGGATGGTGGAGTTGAGGGCGTTGAGGCTCTTGGGAGCAGAGATGGTGAGTATAGCTATATTGCCTTCTGTTGCTGTTTTAAGAAAGTTATATTCCATTGTTTTATTGTATGTTTCTTGTAAAACGATGATGTGGTTTGCGACTGCAAATGTACAAAAAAAACACGTCATGGCAAAAAAGTTTTTCATAGATGACATAAAAATTGTACCTTTGCAAAGGATACACAAACACCCATTTTTTATGAATAACATTAGAAATCACAAGTTTAGCTTCTTTGTAGCGGTGGCCATGTCCGTCATGATTTTTTCTTCCTGCCACAAGGATGCCCCCACAGTCTACGAAGTTCTCGAAGGCTCCTGGGCTCTCAACGGCATCACCTATCCCGAGACCAAGCAGGCCCTGATGTTCTTCTGGAACTCCGGCGCCTTCTGGTGCGACTCCCGCGGCTACCAGCGCCCCATCACAGCCGACCTCGGCGATGGCGACGGCCGCTACGAAGCCATCCCCTTCGTCAAACGCAACGGCGACACCATCGTCCGTTTCTCCTACGAGACCTACGATGCCATCGACGGCACCTATGTCACCCACTCGCGCGATTTCCTCTACCATAGCGCAGGCGAGAACACCATCTACCTTACCGAGCGCTTCCACCTCCTCTCCGAGAACGACCTCACCTACCGCTTCGAGCGCATGTAGGCGTCCCCCTCTACCCTTCCCTGGTGGGGCGACTCGTTCGCCCCGTCTAGCGAAGGCCCGCTTTTTTTTATCTTCTTGCCACAAGCCCGCCCCGGCTTTCTAACCCAAAAGTCATGTACTGATGGAAAAGAGAATAGGAACCATTACGCTACTCGTCGCCGACCGTAGCCAGTCGGCAGCCGTCAACGCCCTCATTTCCGAGCACGCCCATATCGTGCTCTGCCGCCAAGGCCTCCCCTTCCACGAGAGGCCCGTTGCCGTCATCTCCCTCATCGTCGAAGGCACCACCAACGACATCAACAGCCTCTCCGGCAAGCTCGGCCGCCTCCCTGGCGTCCAGGCCAAAGCCGTAGTAACCCAGCAATAAGAAAGAAAGAAACAAAAAATAACAACATATATGAAATTCCAGAACTTCATCGACCGCGAAAAGCTCTACGGTCTCCTCGAAAATAACACGCCCACCCAGGCGCAGGTCAACGACATCCTCAACAAAGCCCGCCAGCTCAAAGGCCTCAACCTCGACGATGTCGCCAAGCTCCTCTGCATCGAAGACGAAGCCCAGATCGAGCAGATCCTCCAGACCGCCCAGTATGCCAAGGAAGAGATCTACGGCAAGCGCCTCGTCCTCTTCGCCCCCATCTATACCGGCAACGCCTGCGTCAACAACTGCCTCTATTGCGGCTTCCGTCGCGACAACAAGACCCTCAAGCGCAAGGTCCTCACCATGGACGAGATCGAGCAGGAAGCCCTCACCCTCCTCCGCCAGGGGCACAAGCGCGCCCTCCTCATCTGTGGCGAGAGCGCCCGCAACAATACCGACTACATGGTCGAAGCCATCCGTCGCACCTATGCCGCCAAGGACGAGAAAGGCTCCACCATCCGTCGCATCAACGTCGAGCTCGCACCCATGAGCATCGACGACTTCGCCAAGCTCCACGCCGAGCACATCGGCACCTACGTCTGTTTCCAGGAGACCTACGACCCCGTCAAGTACGGCGAGTTCCATCCTGCCGGCACCCCTAAGGCCGACTACCTCAACCGCCTCACCGTCATGGACCGCGCCATGGCCGGCGGCATCAACGACGTCGGTCTCGGTGTCCTCTTCGGCCTCATCGACTACAAGTTCGAGATCCTCGCCCTCATGGAGCACGCACGCCACCTCGAGGAAGACTGGGGTTGCGGCCCTCATACCGTCAGCTTCCCCCGCATCGAGCCTGCCGAAGGCACCCCCTTCTCCACCCATGTGCCCCATCCCGTAAGCGACAAAGACTTCAAGAAGATCGTCGCCATCATCCGCATCGCCATGCCCTATACCGGCATCATCATCTCCACCCGCGAGAGTGCCGCCATGCGTAACGAGCTCGTCAAATACGGCGCCAGCCAGATCTCCGCAGCCTCCCGCACCAACCCCGGAGCCTACGCCCAGGAAGAGGAGAACACAGGAGCCCAGTTCACCCTTGGCGACCATCGCAGCCTCGACGAGGTCATCTCCGCCATGGTCGACGACGGCTACATCCCCTCCTTCTGTACCGGATGCTACCGCAAAGGACGCGTGGGAGCCGACTTCATGGACCTCGCCAAGCCCGGCCTCATCAAGGAGTTCTGCAAGCCCAACGCCATGTTCACCTTCCGCGAGTACCTCGAGGACTACGCCAGCCCCGAGACCAAAGCCAAAGGCCTCGCCCTCCTCAGCCAGCTCGTCAACACCTTCCCCAAGGAAGAGCTCAAGCGTCGCGTCGAAGGCAACCTCTGCCAGATCGGCGAAGGCGGCCGCGACCTCTACTTCTAGGCCTCCTCGCCCCCGGAAGGCACCGTTCGCCAACACAAACACAACAGCCAAAAGCTAAAAGCCAAACGAAACAGACAATGAAGATAGCAGTCATAGGTGCCGGCAATATGGGCGGCGCCCTCATCAAAGGATGGGCCAAGAGCGGCCAGGTCGACCACATCGTCGTCGCCAACCGCAGCCAGGAGAAGCTCGACCAGCTCCGCGCCCTCTTCCCCCAGCTCCAGGTCACTACCGACAACCGAGCTGCCGTACGCGATGCCGACATCATCATCCTCGTCGTCAAGCCCTGGTTCATGGACGACGTGCTGAAGGAGATCCAGCCCCATGTCGACCCCAGCCGCCAGAGCGTCGTCAGCTGTGCCGCCAACTACGGCACGGAGATGCTCTCCCAGGCCCTCGGCCAAGGCAACCACTTCTACGTCATCCCCAACATCGCAGCCGAGTTCAACGCCAGCATGACCTTCGTCGCCCGAGGCGCGCAGGCTAGCGACGAAGCCCTCCGTTCCGTCGTCGACCTCTTCCTGCTCGATGGCGCGACCTCCGTCGTTGCCGAGCATCTCGTCGAGCCCGGCATGATGATGGCCTCCTGCGGCCTCGCCTACGTCATGCGTTATGTCCGCGCCCAGATGGAAGGAGGCGTCGAGATGGGCTTCTATCCCCAGCAGGCCAAGCAGATAGCCCTCCAGACCATGGAAGGTGCCGTCAGGCTCCTCAAAGAGACCGGCTGGCATCCCGAGGAAGCCATCGACAAAGTCACCACCCCAGGCGGCATCACCATCAAAGGCCTCAACGAGCTCGACCATAGCGGCTTCAACTCAGCCGTCATCCGCTCCCTCAAAGCCGGGCTGAAGAGATAGCTGCTGGCCGTTGGCCTTGGCTGTTGGGCTTTGGGCATTGGGCTTTGGCTATGGCTGTTGGCTTTGAATCATGAGTTAAGTCCATTATAGCAAGGATCACTTGCCGTAATGGACTTTTGTTAACCTCTAAAATCAGAAAAAAAATGAGAAACCTCAGATGTTGCCTTTCGCTATTATCCCGGACGTGGATATCGAAAGCGATAGCGGGGTGCTTCTTTCGGAAGGCTCTGCGGCCTACAGGTCCTCGTCCAGAAAAACACGATAGATGATCTTTTCGGTAATCGACATAAATTTTCCGACATCGATATCCTCAAATGGCGTCACGCTACCATCTTCGTTACAACTTATGGTAACCTCTAAAAATTAGTTTTTTTTGAATCCATTAGACTTGAGTGCGATTGTTCTCCGGCCGTTGGCCTATCG
>JAKSMR010000042.1 GCA_024400495.1 Bacteroidales bacterium | reverse complement strand
AACAAGTTTTGCTTCTGCTCTCGCTCCTCTGCAACTCCCAAGCCCGCAATGACGAGGTCTGCTATGAAGAGATGATGAATTGTCTCCGCTAGGATAACTGCCAACAGGTATATAGTTCCCAAAAAAAGAGGGGATCGCGACAGAGCAACTACGATTTTTTTGCCATTCAGAAAAAGTTGCTTACCTTTGCACTCCTGTTCGCCTCGGCAAGAGCCTCACGGCCGCAGGAGAAGAAAATCTTAAATTTTAACATTTACACGCAAAAGAATGAAACGATACATCTATATCACGCTAGGACTGATAGCGGTAGGACTGGGTTCTATCGGCGTGGTCGTCCCGGGAATTCCCACAACGCCGTTTGTGCTGCTGGCGTCGTGGCTCTTCTACCGCAGCTCGCCACGGCTGCAGAAATGGCTCCACGCGTCGTTCCTCGGACGCTACATCCGGGGCTACCAGAGCCGCGGGGGAATGCGCCCCTGGGGCAAGGTGGGCGTGATAGTGCTGATGATGGGCATGTGCTTCCTCTCGGCCTTCGTCTTCATCCCACAAGGCTCGGTGGCTCGCATCATCGTCCCCATTGCCGGAACGATAGGGTCGCTGGTGGTCATCTTCTGGGTGCCCAACGCCAAAGACCCCGCAAAGGAGGCTGCCGCCCAAACGGACGAGACCCCCAAAAAAGAAGAAAAGACAAACAAGGAATAGGGCCCCGACGAGACCCCCCCGAAAAAAGGCTGGCGCCGCCCGCCAGATCCCCTCCCACACACACAGAGAGGGGTGCTTGAAGAAAGCACCCCTCTCTCTTTTTTTGTACCCCCGCCCGGCAGAAAAGGAACCCTCCTCCCTCGAAATCCACCCCCCAAAAAAAGGAAACGCGAGGGCAAAATCCCCCTCCCCTTCGGGCTCCGGTACGGGGATGGAACAAAATGGCAATCGAAAAAAGTTATCAACAGGTTGTGAACGCCCGTTTCCAAAAATTTCCAGAGGCTCCGCAACTCTTTTCCCTACCATGCAACTTATTGATTTACTGATGCAGTAGAATTATTTTCACCCCAAACGAAACCTTTGGAACGGGTTTTACGTTAATAGGAACGGAATGGTTGCGAATGGAAATTAATGGAACTGTTTGGAAATTTTTGGCAATTATTGGAAATTTATTAGTAATTTAGCAACCTCAAACGAAGCATAAAAAATAGTTAAAAAATGGCGTTAATGCTTGGAAAAGAATACTGTAAGCTTGATACCAACGGGCGTTTCAAGTTGCCAATTGCGCTGAAAAAGCAGCTGCAATCGGACGACACCCGTTTTGTACTCAAGTCGAGCATCTACGCCGAATGTCTGGAGCTATGGACCTATGCTAGCTTTGAGGCCGAGATAGAGAAGCTGAAATCCAAACTGAACCCCTATTCCGTCGAAGACCGCAAACTTTTACGCAAGTTCAGCGAAGGCAACATCGTGGAGCTCGACAACAGCGACCGCATCGTTATCCCCGCAGAACAAAAAGCCTTCCTCAAATCCGGTAAGGATCTGGTTCTTTTATCCCTCGGCGATTGGATTGAAATCTGGGACCGCGACACGTACCAGAACGCAATGAACGAACAGGGAACCGACTACGCAGCACAGGCTAACGAACGCCTGGGCAACAGCAGCTCGGAGCAGTAAAAGAACAGGAGAAGGACCATGGAATACCACGTGCCAGTAATGCTGGCTGAATGCATCGAAGGACTGAACATCCGCCCCGACGGCACCTATGTCGACGTCACCTTTGGCGGCGGCGGACACAGCCGTGCCATCATGGAACAGCTCGGCCCCAACGGCCGCCTGTTCGCCTTTGACCAGGACGAGGATGCCCTGCGCAACAGCATCGACGACCCACGCTTCTGCCTCATCCACGAAAACTTCCGCCACATGAAGAGCTTCCTCCGCCTGCAGGGAGTAAGGCAAGTGGACGGCATCCTGGGCGACCTGGGCGTCTCCAGCCACCAGTTCGACGAAGGCAGCCGTGGCTTCACCTTCCGCACCGACGGCGAGCTCGACCTGCGCATGGACCGCCGACAGGAGTCCTCGGCAAAAGAGCTGGTGAACCAGCTGGAGGAAGAGGAGCTGAAACGGGTGCTCAAACTCTACGGCGAGCTGCCCAACGCCGGCGCTATGGCCAAAGCGATATGCGCCGCCAGAAGAGAGAAAGCCATAGAGACCACCTTCGAGCTGCGCGACGCCGTGAAACGCCACCTCCCCCGCAACCAGGAGAACAAATTCCTGGCTATGCTCTTCCAAGCCCTGCGCATCGAGGTGAACGGCGAGCTGGAAGCCCTCAAGGCTATGCTGCAGCAGGCCATAGAGGTGCTGGCTCCCGAAGGACGCCTGGTGATCATGTCGTACCACTCGCTCGAAGACCGCCTGGTGAAGAACCTGATGAAGACCGGCAACTTCGAGGGCGAACTGGAGAAGGATTTCTTCGGCAACCCCATCGTCCCCCTGAAGCTGGTGAGCCGCAAAGCCATCACCCCCTCCGAAGAGGAGCTGCAACGCAACAACCGCAGCCGCAGCGCCAAGCTGAGGGTGGCAGAGAAGATAGCCGGCGAGAAGGAATAACAGAAAAGGAATATATAAAAAGAATAATACAATATATAAATACCGGCAAGGCAACAAAACCGAGCCACCTAAAAAAAGAAACATCTCACACAATGGCAAACAAGTTCCGAACCCCTCCCGCTCCCGAGCCTCAGCCCCAACAGGCCGAAGAGCCCGCTATGGCAGCACCAGCCACGGAGCCTGCCAACGAGAAAGAAAGCACACCTCACAAAGATACAGAAAGCACACACGAGGAAGGAAAGAAGAAGGAGCGTCGCAGCTTCGGCCAATGGATGAAGTACATCTTCCAGGGCGACATCCTGAAGAGCGAATGGTTCATGAAACAACGCAAGCTGCTGTTCCTCAGCTTCGCCTTCTGCATCGTCCTCATCTTCATCCGCTACAAGATCGAGAGCCTGCAGAAAGAGAAGAACGCCACCGAGGAGCGTATCAACTACCTGAGAGAAGAGCGGGTGCAGATGCAGAAGGAATACCAGGAGTCGATCAAGATCTCGCGCATCGCCAAGGTGCTCGACTCGGCTCAGGTGGGCCTGATCTCCGGACCTCCCTACGAAATCGTCAACGACTGACAACCCTTCCCTTCTGAAAAGAAACAACCATCAAAAAGAAAAGGAAAAAGAAATTGAACGAACCGAACAAACAGGAAAGAACGATGAACACTCAGAAACTATCACCTACCCGAATTGCCAGCGCCGTGCTGGTGGTGACTGCGGCATTGGCTATCCTTGGCTCTATGGTCAAAGTTATCTGGGTTGACGGCGATATGTGGCGCCGCAAGGCAGCGTTGCGAACCCACGAATACCGCACCCTGCCCGCCCATCGCGGCAACATCTACTCCAGCGACGGCAACATCATCGCCTCCACCATGCCTGTTTGCGACCTCTACCTCGACCTCTCCCGCCGTCCGAAAAAGAACGACCGCGGACGCGTGATGAAAGACAGCAAAGGCAACGTCATCATGGAATCGGCTGTGACCGAGGCTACCTTCGCCGACTCTAACCTCAACAAGGTCTGCCAGCTGCTCCACTCCGCCGCTCCCAAGCTGACGGCAGCACAGTACCGCGAGAAAATCCTCACCGAATACAACTCCGAGCGCCCCCACGGATGCTTCGCCGTGGCTAAGAAAATCCCCTACAGCTACTGGGACAAGATACGCAACGTGAAAGGATGGAACCGCCTGGTGGTGCTCAACAAAGACAACGAGAGCGTGATACGTGAGATACGCTCCCACACCTACGGCTCGCTGGCCGAGAACGTCATCGGGTTCTATAACGGCGACGTGCTGCGCACCTATACCGGTCTGGAGGGATACTACGACTCTATCCTCCGCGGACAGGACGGCAAGATCCATTGCCGCCGCCTCACCAAAGGCACCTGGCTCCCCGACGACCAGGGCATCCGCTACCTCCTCAACGCCGACGACAGCGCCAACATCGAGCAGCCCGTGATCGACGGCAGCGACATCGTCTCCACTATCGACACACGCTATCAGGACATCGCCGAGAGCTCGCTGCGCGACCTCCTCACCCGCTACAGCGCCCGCCGCGGATGCGCCATCCTCATGGAGGTGGAGACCGGATATGTGCTGGCCTGCAGCAACCTCACCCTCGACACCAGCAACCACAGCCGCACCTACAAAGAGATGCACAGCGCCAACGTGGCTGTGTCGGACGTATATGAGCCCGGCTCGACCTTCAAGACCGTCATCCTCACGGCAATGATGAACGACACCACCATCAACCCCAACGAGCGCGTACGCATCCGCCAGAAGATCTTCCCCGGAAAGACCGCCTCGGGCAACCCCAACGATATGCACGACGACCACGAGATGCACGACGAGAACGGCCGCCCCATCGACACCGCCGACATCAGGACCGTTATCGCACAGTCGTCGAACGTGGGTATGATGGAGCTGGGATGGAAATACTACAGCAACCAGCGCACCCGCCTGAAGAACGCCGTTGAGAAGACGTTCTACTACGACCTCATCAACCCCGACCTCAACGTCTATCAGGCTCCCTGCCACATCAACAACCTCAACGCCTCGCAGCGCGACTTCCTCAACTTCTGCTACGGCTACTCCACCAACGCCTCGGCTCTGCAGATCCTCACCTTCTACAACGCCATCGCCGGCAAGGGCAGGATGATGAAACCGCTCTTCTGCAAAGAGATCATCAACGGCAAGAAGCACACCAAGATCAAGCCCGTGGTGCTGCGCGAACATATCTGCAGCCCCGAAACGGCCGAGATCATCACCGATATGCTGGTGGGCGTAGTGGAGACCGGAACGGGCAAAGACCTGCTCAACCCCGCCTACAGCATCGCCGGCAAGACAGGCACGGCACAGAACTACCGACGCCACACCTACAACGCCAGCTTCGCCGGCTTCTTCCCCGCCGACAACCCCAAATACTCCTGCATCGTGGTGGCCGAAGACATCCCCGCCTATGGTAGAGACGCCGCCAAGGTGTTCCAGAAAATAGCAAGCTGCGTGATGGCTATGGACAAGAGCCTGGGCAATATCAGCCTCGAGAAGAAGATCAGATATATGGAAGAGCAGAAGCTCAACCCCTGGCCTGTCATCACCAAGGGCAACCAAAAGGAGATACGCCAGGCTTACCACCTGCTCAACATCAAATACCGCACCGCCGACACCACCTGCCAATGGACCACCTACAAGCAGTCGGAAAAGGAAGGCGTAGAAGGCTACTACACACCCTACCACCTCCCATCCAAGCAAATCATCCCCGACTGCAAGGGAATGACCATCAAGGACGCTATGGCTCTGCTGCACAAGATGGGCCTGAACGTGAAATTCTCGGGCTGTGGACGCGTGGTGAGCCAGCAACCCAAGGCAAGAACGCCTTTCAACAAGAACACCACCGTGTTCCTGACGCTGGAGAACAGATAAAACGGAACCCAACCTAGAAGAAAACAGAAGAACAGACACTATGAAACTACACGATATCATCAAAGGCATCGGATGCGAGATACAGGATGTTGCCAACATAGAGATAGGCAATATCACTTTCGACTCGCGCGCTGTGAAAGAAAACTCGCTCTTTGTGGCACAGGTAGGCGTACACGTCGACGGCCACAAATACATCGATGGCGCAATAGAGAAAGGCGCCACCGCCATTGTGTGCGAGCATATGCCCGAGAAGAAAGACGACAAGGTAGTTTATATCAAGGTAGAGGACAGCAACCGCGCCTTGGGCATCATGGCCGACAACTTCTTCGGCCACCCCTCGAGCAAGCTGAAGCTGGTGGGCATCACCGGCACCAACGGAAAAACCACCACCGTCACACTCCTCCACCGCATGTTCCGCCTGAAAGGCTTCCACACCGGACTGCTCTCGACCATCGTCAACAAGATCGACGAGGAAGAGATCCCCTCCACCCACACCACTCCCGACGCGCTGGCTCTCAACGAGCTGCTCGCTAAGATGGTGGAGAAAGGCTGCGAATACTGCTTCATGGAAGTGAGCTCGCACAGCATCGTCCAGGAGCGCATAGCAGGACTGACTTTTGCTGGCGGCATCTTCAGCAACATCACCCACGACCATCTCGACTTCCACAAGACCATGGCTTCGTACATCGCCGCCAAGAAGAAATTCTTCGACGACCTCCCCGCCTCCGCCTTCGCCCTCACCAACAAGGACGACAAGAACGGCATGGTGATGGTGCAGAACACCAAAGCCACCGTGAGGAGCTACAGCCTCCAGAGCATGGCTGACCTGCGATGCAAGATTCTGGAGAGCACCTTCCAGGGACTGAACCTGCAGATCAACGCCAGAGAATGGGGCGTGAACCAGGAGCTGTGGTGCCAGCTGGTGGGAAGATTCAACGGATACAACCTTATGGCCATCTTCGGCACCGCCGTGCTGCTTGGCATAGAGCCCAACGAGGCGCTGATGCTGCTCAGCCAGCTTCAGGCTGCCGAAGGACGCTTCGAATATGTGAACGGCAAGGGAATCACCGCTATCGTAGACTACGCACACACACCCGACGCGCTTGAGAACGTGATCAACACCATCAACGACGTCCGCAAACCCACACAAAACCTCATCGTCGTGGTAGGATGCGGCGGCGACAGAGACCCGCTCAAACGGCCTATCATGGCTAAGATCGGCGCCACCAACACCGACCGACTCATCCTCACTTCCGACAACCCCCGCACCGAAGACCCCGACGCCATCCTCGACCAAATGGAAGAAGGACTCTCCACCGAGCAGAAGGCCTCCTCGATACGCATCACCGACCGCCGCAGCGCCATCAAGACAGCCTGTATGATGGCTAAGGAAGGCGACATCATCCTGGTTGCCGGCAAGGGACACGAGAAATATCAGGACATAAACGGCGTGAAGCACCACTTCGACGACAAGGAGGAGCTGCGCACCATCCTCAACCCCGAAAAATAAAAGAATAAGATAAAGCACATTAATACAACAGCACAAAAATACATCATACACTATGCTCTACTACCTCTTTGACTGGCTCGACAAAGCCTTTGATGTTCCTGGCGCAGGCGTGTTCCAATACATCTCCTTCCGCGCTGCCATGTCGGTTATCACATCCCTGATAATCATGCTGCTTTTCGGCAAGCCCTTCATCAAGTTCTTGCGCAGAAAACAGATCGGAGAGACTGTGCGCGACCTCAACCTCGAGGGACAGAAAGCCAAGGAGGGAACTCCCACCATGGGCGGATTGCTGATTCTCGCCTCCATCATCATCCCCACCCTGCTTTTTGCCAAGATCGACAACATCTATGTGCTCATCATGCTGGGAACCACCATATGGCTGGGCCTGGTAGGTTTTGTTGACGACTACATCAAGGTTTTCCGCAAGAACAAGAAAGGCCTGCCCGGTATGTATAAGGTTGTGGGACAGGTAGCCCTAGGTCTTGTGGTCGGCCTGCTCATCATGTTCCACCCCGACATCACCGTGCGCGAAACCATGGAGCTGCAAGGCGACCGCGTTTCGGCAACCACCGAAGCAGAAGGCGAACAGCAGGTTGCTGAGCATAGCAAGAAGAGCGTGACCGTTTACTCCGGCGAGGATGTGAAATCGACCAGAACAACCATCCCCTTCGTGAAGGACAACGAGCTGGACTATGCGAAGATCATCACCTGGATGGGCGACTGGGCCAAGAAATGGGTCTGGCTGCTTTATGTGCTGATTGTGATCTTCATCATCACTGCTGTCTCCAACGCCTCTAACCTCACCGACGGCATCGACGGCCTTGCCACGAGCGTGGCAGCCGTGAATGGCGGCGCGCTGGCGATATTGGCATGGGTGAGCGGCAACATCATCTTTGCCAACTACCTCGACATCATGTACCTGCCCAACATCGGCGAGCTCACCGTGTTCATCGCCGCCTACATGGGCGCCACTATCGGCTTCCTCTGGTTCAACACCCACCCTGCTGAGATCTTCATGGGCGACACCGGAAGCTTGGCTATCGGCGGCATTATCGCCGTTTTCGCCATCCTTATCCGCAAGGAGATCCTGCTGGTGATCCTCTGCGGCATCTATATCGTTGAGAACCTGAGCGTGATCATCCAGACCACCGGCTGCAAGCTCTACCGCAAGAAGCACAAGCTGCCCGTCGGTGTTCCCGTTCCGGTAGAGAACCGCCCGTTCCTCATGACTCCGCTGCACCACCACTACCAGAAGAAAGGCATCGCCGAGGAGAAAATCGTAATGAGGTTCTTCATCGTGGCCATCGTTCTCGCCGTGGTGAGCATCGTGACGCTCAAACTGCGATAGAAAAGAAAGACTCCAAGCACACACTTCATACATCACCCCAACACAAAAAAACAATCTGAAATAATGAGTATTGAAACTTTAGCAAAACAAACACAGGCCGGCACACACCAAGGCTTGGCAAGCATCGAAACCCAGAAACTCCGCAAGCTTCGCAGCCAGCAGGTGAAGGAATGTTTCAGCCGACTGGACGAGACTGCCTATCGTATGCAGTTTGTCGCACGCATCCGCGGGACCGAATTTGTGAACGACGCCGCTTCGCGCAACGTCAACGCCACCTGGTATGCCCTCGAGAGCAACGAAGGCAGCCTGGTATGGATTGCCAACGGCGACGACTCGCTGGCAGACTACTCCAAGTTGAGAAGCGTTGCCAAAGAGAAGGTGCGCATGCTCGTCTGTGTAGGCAACGACAACAGCCAGCTCCACAAAGCTTTCGACACCGTCGTTCCTGCTGTGGTCGACGCACGCTCTATCGGCGAGGCTGTACACATCGCGTTCTACAACAACCTCGACAACACCAAAGTTCTTTATTCCCCGGCAGGCGAAAACGGCGTTCCTCTCGATGCCGAAGGCCAGCGTTTCACTATGGAAGTGAACGAGCTCTAACACGTCCGTCGAAGCCTCTGCCTCCATCCTACAACGGAGCAGAGAGCAGGCAGACAAGCTTCATCCATACTCTTTCGCGAAGCTAGAGCGACACGAGGATGACGCAAGATCGACTAAAGAACAAAAAACAGGACTCTATCCTATCAGAAACCCATCAAACAGGAAAAAGAATAACAATACCGCTAAAGTTCCCATCACTCAACCCTATAGACAAGACTCATTATTTTATAAAAAGAAACAACTAATCAGACAAAAACGAACACTATGGAAAATAAGCTCTTAAAAAACGTACTCAAAGGAGACAAAGTCATATGGTCACTCTTCTTCGGTCTGCTAGCTTTCTCTATGCTGGCGGTATATAGTTCCATCGGCCGAAGCGCTATCATCAACTCTGGCTCCACGCCCGAACGTGCGATGCTGAAACACTGTGTCTTCATAGCGATTTCTATCTTTTGCGCCGTAGTGGTGAGCAACACACCATATCAACTTTTCAGGAAATTGTCGCTCGTAGTCATGCTCATAGGCTGCGCCGGACTGCTCTACATCATCGCCACACATGGTGAGCGCTGGATCAGGATATTCGGCTTCTCATTTCAGCCATCGGAGTTTGCCAAGCCAGCGCTGATGGTCTTCCTTGCCTCGATGATCGACAAGCACAAGGACAAGCTCGACAGCCTGCAACTTTTCCTTCAGCTCCTCCTTATCATCTTCATCGTTTCCGGACTCAACTTCAAGGACGACTTCTCAACCACAGCCCTCTACCTGATGTGCTCGATGATGGTGCTCTTCTATGGAAAGGTGAACTTCAAGTACTGGATTCGCACCATCCTCATCGTAGTCGTGGTGGCCGTGGCGCTCATCATATATTCGATGAACGATTACAAACACTCTGTCGAACGCTCACAGCTCTACACCGAGGCAGGCGTAGCAGTTGCCCAAGAGGAGTCCTTCGGCCGTATCGCCACCATCGGCCACCGAATGAAAGACTGGCTCAACCCCGACACCAACGACCTCAACTACCAGGGTAACATCGCCAAGATGGCTGTTGCCTCCGGAGGGCTGAAGATCAACGGTCCCGGCTCCACCATCCAAGCCCGACTGATGACTCAAGCCGAGAGCGATATGATCTACGCCATCATTCTTGAGGAATATGGCATCTGGGGCGGACTGCTGGTGTTCATCCTCTACACCATAATCTTCCTGCGATGCATGAAGCTATCACGACGCTGCAACGACACCTTCGCCTACCTCTGCTGCTCCGGATTATGCACCCTTATCTATATCCAGGCATTGGTGAATATGGGCGTTTCGCTAGGCTTCTTCCCCATCACAGGACAGACTCTGCCACTCATCAGCACGGGCGGCTCGTCGATGATTATGGTCGGCGTAACTTTCGGAGTGATACAGTCAGTCTCCTTCAACACCCATAAAGCCATCAAGAAAGAGAACATCAAAGCACTCAAAGACGCAGGATTCGAAGAGCTGAAAGAGATGGCAAACGCCACCAAATAGGCATCGGACAAGAAAAATAGTAAGACACAAAAATACACACCCAACAAAGCACAATCATATGAGAGCAATCATCAGTGGAGGCGGCAGCGGCGGCCACATCTTCCCCGCCATCGCCATAGCAAACGCCATCAAAGCACGCTACAACGACGCCGAGATCCTTTTCGTAGGCGCCGAAGGTCGTATGGAAATGGAGAAAGTGCCCGCAGCAGGTTACGAGATCAAGGCCCTTCCCATTGCAGGACTGCAGCGACGACTGACCCTGAAGAACCTCGCCGTTCCCTTCAAGATGATCAAGAGCCAATGTATGGTGAAGAGCATCATCCGCGGTTTCAACCCCGACATCGTGGTTGGTGTGGGAGGCTATGCCAGCGCACCCACCCTCAAAACGGCCTCCCGAATGGGATACAAGACCCTTCTGCAGGAACAGAACGGCTATCCTGGGCTGACGAACAAGATGCTCTCCAAGACCGCTGAGAAGATCTGCGTAGCCTACGACGGACTTGAGCGTTTCTTTCCTAAGGAGAAGATCGTCTTCACCGGCAATCCCGTGCGCAAAGTCATCGAAGACATGGCTGCCACACGCGAAGAAGGTTGTGCTCATTTTGGCCTGGACGCATCAAAGAAGGTAGTGCTCTCCGTCGGTGGAAGCCTCGGTGCACGCAGCATCAACGAGATGATCCTCGCCCATCTCAACTATTTCAAAGAAAACGACCTCCAAATCATCTGGCAGACCGGCAAATGGATGTTTTCACAAGCTGTCGAAGCCGTGAAGGCTTCCGGCGTGGAACAATGGGTGAAAGTGCACCAGTTCGTCAGCGAGATGGACAAAGCCTATGCCGCTTCCGACGTAGTGATCTCCCGCGCAGGCGCCATCGCCATCTCCGAGCTCTGCCTCGTAGGCAAGCCCATCATCCTCATCCCCTCGCCCAATGTTGCCGAAGACCATCAGACCAAAAACGCCATGGCCCTCGTAAACAAAGGGGCAGCCCTTATGGTGAAAGACAACGAGTGCAAGATTAACGGCATCTCAGTGATGTCAAGCCTACTGAAGAACGAAGCGCAATGTGCTCAGATGAGCGCCGCTATCAAGAAACTCGGTATGCGCAACGCTGCCGATCGCATAGTGGACGAGATCGACAAGATTGTCAACACCCAAACAGCAAGATAACAAACAGCCACACAGGCATATAACCCACACAGCAATGAGATACTATTTTCTTGGCATAGGAGGCATCGGCATGAGCGCGTTGGCGCGCTTCTTCAAACAGCGCGGCGATGAGGTCTCGGGCTACGACCGCACCGAGAGCCCCCTCACCCAACAGCTGGTAAAAGAAGGCATCGACGTGCATTATGAGGACAATCCTCAACTGATTCCTCAAGGTATCGACATGGTGATCTATACCCCTGCCGTGCCGAAGGACACCGCCGAGTTTGTCCATCTCGAGAAAAGCGGCATCACTATGATGAAACGCTCCCAGATGCTGGGCGAACTGACAAAAGGAAAGAAATGTGTAGCTGTTGCCGGCTCGCACGGCAAAACCACCACCTCAAGCATGATTGCCTATCTGCTGCACCAGAGCCACATCGGCTGCAGCGCTTTCCTGGGTGGAATTGCCAAGAATTTCAACAGCAATATGGTTGTTGATCTGAAAAGCGACTATGTTGTAGTGGAGGCCGACGAATATGACCGCTCTTTCCTCCAACTGCATCCGCTCTATAGCGTCATCACCGCCACCGACCCCGACCACCTCGACATCTACGGCACCCACGAGAACCTGCTCGCTGCCTTCCGCCAGTATGCAAAGCAGACCCAGCCCGAAGGACATCTCTTTGTCAAAGAAGGCAACCTCGGTGTCGGACACAGCCATGAAGAAGAGGAGCATGACCACCATGAGCATCATCACGATGAAGACCACACCGACCTCGCCCCCTGCCCCGTAAGTTCCTACACAGCCCACGGCATGGAAGCCGATTACTACGCCATCAACGTGCGCAACAGCCGAGGAAGCATCTTCTTCGACCTTCGCACTCCCTACGGCGTAATCTACGACCTCGAGCTCAACAACTCCACCCTCTACAATGTCGAGAACTCCGTTGCCGCCATCGCAGTGGTAATGCAGTGTGGCATCACCGAGGAAGAGCTGCGCCGCGGTCTGAAGACATTCTCCGGCATCAAACGCCGCTTCGACTATCACGTGAACACACCTGAGATAGTCTATATCGACGACTATGCCCACCATCCGCAAGAGATTGCCGCCACCATCGAGTCGATAAAGTATCTCTATCCCAACAAACGTGTGGTCGGCATCTTCCAGCCCCACCTCTACAGCCGCACCCAGGACCTTGCCGACGGCTTTGCCGAAGCCCTCTCTCCTCTCGACGAGATAATCCTCATGCCCATCTATCCGGCTAGAGAGACGCCAATCCCCGGAGTGACATCGAAACTGATATTGAACAAGATCAATAAGCTTTCGAAATATCTCTGCACACCCGAACAGGTGCTGGAGCTCATCCCCGCCCTCTACCCCGATGTATTGGTGACCATGGGCGCCGGCGACATCGACCGCCTTGTCCCCAAAATTGAAGAACTGCTACGCAACAACTAAACAATAAACACCACACGATATGAACCAAAAGAAGACATGGCTCTATATAGCATTCGCCGTAGTTCTGGCCATCATCGTTATTGGCTGCAATATCCTACGCCGTAACTCGCCTGTGAGAAAGATCAAGGTGGTGGTGGACTATGCCGGCTGCGACACCCTTGTCTCCTCCCAATCGCTTCACGACCTTGTGGTAGAGAAGATGCCTACGTTGGGAAGCCAGCAGGTGAAGAATGTCAACTGCAAGAAAGTGAGCGAGACCATCTGCTCCAACGTGTATGTAGAGCACTGCGAGACCTCGGTAAGCATCGGACGCGACATCGTGATCCACGCCACTCAGCGCACCCCCATCATCCGCCTCTTCGCCACCAAGGACGTCTCGGTAGAGCAGAAGCCCGCCATCGACTCGCTAGGGATCAAAGCCCAGACCATCACCCGCACGGCAAGCCACGAATGCTACCTCGACAAAGAAGGCTGCTATATGCCGTTGAGCAACGAGGGAAGCGCCGATGTGCTCGTCGGCAACGGCTATATCAAACAGCACCTCCCCATCAGATGCGACAGCGTCAACTTCAAGGCCATGGCAGAACAGGACAGCACAAAAGGACAGCCTCTCGCCCAGATCTGGGCGCTGGCAATGTTCCTCCACAAGCACCAGGAATACGGCCCTCTGTTCGACCAGCTCTACATGGACGACAAAGGCGACCTCTGTCTAGCCCCCAAGGTAGGCAATCACATCGTCATCGTGGGCGACGCCGACAACCTAGAGAAGAAATTCAGCGACCTGCTGGTGTTCTACCACAAAGCCATGAA
The DNA here is from genome assembly GCA_024400495.1 of Bacteroidales bacterium. Taxonomy (GTDB): domain Bacteria; phylum Bacteroidota; class Bacteroidia; order Bacteroidales; family P3; genus Colimorpha. Next base: position 7,223 of record JAKSMR010000042.1, on the reverse strand, counting down.
CCAGGTAGGATGGAACACCTACAAGCAGATCAACCTGAAATATAAGAAGCAGATCATCTGCACCCAACGCTAATCAACACAGAATATAAAAAAATAAGTATAGCATTATGAAAAACGATCACGAAATTATTGTAGGCCTCGACATAGGTACTACCAAGATTGCCTGCTTCATCGGGCAGAGGAACGACGAAGGCACCGTCACCGTATTAGGTTACGGCAAGACCGAGTCAAAAGGCGTTGAACGCGGCACCGTAGCCAACTATATCGACGCCTCCAAATCCATCAAGAAAGCCGTTGATATAGCTTCCGACAAAGCCGGCATCGACGTTGACGAGGTTTATGTAGGTGTTGCCGGCCAGCATATCAGAAGCCGCCAGAATGTTGGCTCCGTGATGCTTCCCAACGGCAAGAACTACGTAGATCAGGAAGATATCGACAAACTGATCAACGACCAGCGTCGCATGATGATGGGACCCGGAGAAGAAATCATCCATGTGTTCCCCCAGACCTTCTATGCCGACGGCGAAGAGCTGAGCCAGAACATCAACCCCATTGGCGTTGCCTGCAAAGAGCTGAAAGCCAAATTCCACATTGTGAGCGGACTGACCAGAAACCTCATCCTCATCCGCGAGAGCGTACGCGCCGCAGGCTACAAGATCAAAGGCGTTGTGCTTGAACCCATCGCATCCTCCTATGCCATCCTCGACGACACCGACCGCACCGCCGGCACCGCCATCGTCGACATCGGAGGCGGCACCACCGACATCGCCCTCTTCTTTGAGGGAATCATCCGCCACACCTCCGTCATCCCTCTGGCTGGCAACGTGATAACCAACGACATCAAGACCGGCTGCAAAGTCCTCAAGAACCACGCCGAGGCTCTCAAGACCAAGTTCGGCTGCTGCCTTCCCGAGACTGTCAACGAGAACGACATCATCTCCATTCCCGGCCTCCACTATCAGCCACCTATTGAGATTGGCATGAAGACCCTCGCCTGCATCATCAAAGACCGCACCCATCAGATCCTCGAGATGGTGAACTACGAGATTACCGAATCCGGTTATGCCCAGGAACTCATCGGCGGCATTGTCCTCACCGGTGGCGGTTCCAAGCTGAAGAGCATCAAAGAGCTGACCGAGTTCACCACCAGCATTCCCGCCCGTGTCGGTCTGCCCAACACCCACCTCGCCAAAGATACCCCCAAAGAGATCATCGACCCCATGTACTCCACCGGTATCGGCCTTCTTCTCTATGGTATTGAAGAAAGCGAGATGGAAGAGCGCCGCAGAAACGGCGAGATCGTTGAAGAAGAAGAGCCCATCGCCAACCCCAACGAAATTCTCGGCAAGCCCACAGGAACCCCCGTCGAAGCACCCGAACCCGCTCCCGAACCCGGGGACAAGAAAGGCAACGACAACAAAGGAAAAGGCAAGAATCCATTCAAGAGCGTTTCCTCGTGGCTGACCAAGATTTTCACCGAGGAAAATGTCGACGAAGACGACCTCTAGAAAGCCCCGTTTCCTGCCATTGTTCATAACTCTGTTATTAACTAATTGGCACAACTATTGTATAGTTGCCGGAATTGTGGTAATTTTACACCTTGGACAGAACAACGTGTTGTTGGTGTAATCAAATACATCTCAACACGTTAGAGTATAATAAGCAAGCACAAAAGACAATAAAATAACAAGAATACATTACTCCATACATGGAAATGAACGAAAATACAAGCAGCATATTGGAATTTGACGCCCCCAAAGAACAGCCTTCCTACATAAAAGTTATCGGTGTTGGCGGCGGTGGTGTCAATGCGGTGAGCCATATGTACAATAAGAAAATCGAGGGTGTAGAATTCATTGCCTGCAACACCGACATGAAGTCGTTGCATCGCAGTCCTATCCCCAACAAGATCGAGCTCAGCAAACTGGGAGCCGGTGGAAATCCCGAAGTTGCCAGCAAGTTCGCATGGGAGAAAGCCGACATCATTCGTGAGAAGCTCTCTCACAACACCCAGATGCTCTTCATTACCGCAGGTATGGGCGGTGGTACCGGTACCGGTGCCGCTCCCGTCATTGCCGAGATCGCCAAAGAGATCGACCTCAGCGTTGACAATGAATACTACGACTCCGACATCCCCAAAATGCTCGTTGTAGCTGTTGTTACTACACCTTTCGACTTTGAAGGAAAGAAGAAACGCGAGATCGCCGAACAATACATCCAGGAGCTGCGCAAGCATGCCGACTGCGTGCTCATCATCAGCAACGAAAAAGTGCTCGACCAGGGCAACTTCTTCATGCAGGACCTCTTTGCTCAGGCCAACGACGTGCTTTATACCGCCGTTGAAGGCATCGCCGGTCTGATGACCTCCGACTCCCTTGTCAACGCCGACTTCCACGATGTCAACACCGTGATGGCCAATAGCGGAACAGCACTCATGGGTATCGGTATCGGCAAGGGCGAAAACCGCGCCTACGACGCTATCGAGGCCGCTACCACCTCTGCCCTCCTCGACGACAACGATATCGCCGGAGCAAAGAAAGCGCTCTACTACATCACCTGCTCCTCCGAGCATCCTCTCGACCGTAACGAGTTCCTCCAGATCAGCCACTGCCTCACCTCCAAGATCGGCACCGACGAAGCCAACATCAAATGGGGTATGGGTACCGACGACAGCCTCGGCGAAGAGCTCAAGATCACCCTCATCGCTACCGGTTTCGAACACACCAACCACGATGATGTAAAAAAGGATGAAACCAAAGTTTGGCCTCTCCAAAACGAAACCAAGGAAGAGCCCGCACCTGCTGCCGAGCCCGTCAACGATACCGAGATGAAGGTCATCAACAAAGAGCCCGAAGCCGTTGCCGAACAGCCCGTAAGCGTTGTTGAGCCCGAACCCGTTCACGCTCCCAAGCCTGCCGTTGAAGCAAATGCCAACCAGGGACAAGTTCACGTGCTCGTACTCGACGACGAGGTGAAGGAAGCCGAAGAGAAGAGCCTCAACGAGCCCGCCATGAGCCAGGCCAACCAGGCCATCAACGAGATCAAGCTCGTAAGCGAAGCTGCACAAGCCGCCGTTGAGACCGCTCCCGTTGCTCAGGCTCCCGTGTTCCAGGCTCCCGTATTCGACTTCCCGGCTGCTACCGAGCCCGTAGCCGTTGCCGAGAAACCCGTCGTGGCCCAGGCTCCTGTGCAGACTGCCGAAGAGATGATGACCCGAGCCTTCACACCTCAGGGTCCCAGCACCGAACGTTCTGTCACCCAGCGTGCCGACCGCATCAAGAGCCTCATCGAACGTCTGCGCAGCAACCCCGACAGCATTACCGACATCGAGAACACCCTCCCCAACGGCGGTGCTATGGCCATGGCCATGCCCAGCAGCCACAGCGAAGTGAGCCGCTCCGCCATGGGTCAGAACGGAAAGATGAGCCGTCTCAACGGTTTTCTCTTCGACAATCCCGATTGATGCCCCAAATACACATCTGAAATAAATAATGCTATGCACTGGAAAGGGACTCCTCGCGAGTTCCTTTTCTCTTTTTTCTGTCAGCCACTTCGGACCACGACACACAAGGCAAAGAAAGGGAAAGCCGCCGGAAAAAGACAGGCTCCCTCACACCTTTCTGCGGGAGATAATAATAAGGTAAACCTAGTAGAACAGGCACGAAAAATAAAAAGAACTGCCAATTCAACTTTTTTTCGTATCTTTGCACTCTCAAATTATACCAAGATGTTAGATAAACTCGAAGCCATATACACTCGTTATCAGGAGATTGAGGCACAGATGAACGATCCTCAGATCACCGCAGACATGAAGCGTTACGTAAAACTGAGCAAAGACTACAAAGATCTCCAGCCCGTCATCAAGGCCTATCACGACTACAAAGCGCTGATAGAGAACATCGCCGGCTGCAAGGAGCTCCTCGCCACCGAGAAAGACGAAGAGATGCGCGACATGGCCAAGATGGAGCTCAACGACGCTACCGAACAGCGCGACAAGCTGGAAGAAGAGATCCGCATCATGCTCATCCCCGCCGACCCCGCCGACTCGAAGAATGCCGTTGTGGAGATCCGTGGTGGTACGGGTGGCGACGAAGCCAACATCTTTGCCGGCGACCTCTTCCGCATGTACTCACGCTTCTGCGAGAAGAAAGGCTGGAAGGTCGAGATCCTCGACTTCAACGAGGGTACCGCAGGCGGCTACAAAGCCATCTCCTTCAACGTTACCGGAGAGAAAGCCTATGGCCTGATGAAATACGAGAGCGGCGTGCACCGCGTGCAGCGCGTCCCCGCTACCGAGACCCAGGGACGTCTCCAGACCTCTACCGCCGCCGTTGTTGTTCTGCCCGAGGCAGAGGAGTTTGACGTAGAGCTGAACATGAGCGACGTGCGCAAGGACACCTTCTGCGCCAGCGGTCCCGGCGGCCAGTGCGTCAACACCACCTACTCCGCCGTACGTCTCACCCACATCCCCACCGGCATCGTGGTGAGCTGCCAAGACCAGAAATCGCAGATCAAGAACCTCGAGAAAGCCATCGTCGTCCTTCGCACCCGCCTCTACGAGCGCGAGTACAACAAATACATGGAGGAGATGTCCTCCAAGCGCAAGACCCTCGTAGCCACCGGCGACCGTAGCGAGAAGGTGCGCACCTACAACTACCCCCAGAGCCGTGTCACCGACCATCGCATCGGCTACTCCATCCACAGCCTTCCCGCCTTTATGGACGGCGACATCGAAGGCATGATCGAGGCGCTGCAGCTGGCCGAGAACGCCGAGAAACTCAAAGAGTCGGTAGGTTGATCCCATTGCCCGACCCGACGATGCGCAGCAGTACATTCGCGGCCTTTGTGGCCTTGCTGGGGCTTCTCTCCCTTGCCACCACCCTCCGCGCGCAGAACCGCATCGTAGTCTCGAAAGAACATTTTACCCTATACGTGATATCCGACGGGGGCGACACACTTTTTGCCGCTCCCGTTTGTGTTGGGAAGCACCCCGGGCAGAAACTGCTTTGGGGCGACTGCCGCACTCCCGAAGGCACCTTTGCCATCACCTCCATCCACGATTCGCGCTACTGGACACACGACTTCGGCGACGGCTACGGCCCGCGCAAGGGAGCCTACGGCCCCTATTTCTTCCGCCTTTCTGTGCCCGGAAACAGCACCTTCGGCATCCACGGCACCTGCTTCCCCGAAAAGGTGGGAACAGCCTCCAGCGAAGGATGTGTGCGGCTGAAGAACATCGACCTCATACGCCTGCATCCCTACGTCTTCGTGGGGATGAAAGTCACAATCCTCCCCTCCTCCGCCAATCCCGCCTGCTGGAGGTAGCAGCAAAGGCTTTTCGCAGCCCCGAAGGCACGAAAGCGGCAGCCGACACCCACCCTTTGATAAAGGGCGGGGACCATACTATATGTGGAGGATGTTGCGCAGGGCGAACCAGAGGAAATAGGAGACCAGATACGCTATCAGCACAGGGTTGCTGTAGAGCACCCGGCGGAGTTTCTCCACCGAGAACAACTCGGCCACCACGATCAACGCCACATAGGGGAAGACGAGGAGCAGATACCAGTTGTAGCGGAAGGCCTCGACAAACGAGCCGTGGAGCATCAGATGCATGGCACGCTGGATGCCACAACTCGGGCACTGGAGTCCCGTGGTGGCATAGATCGGACATTTAGGGAAAAAGACGCTCATGGCCGGGTCGAACTCATGATAGATGACTCCGCCAGCCACAAGCGCCAGCAAAACAGCAAGGATGATTATTCTCCTTCTTATCTGTTTGTCCTCCTATATTAAAACAGGTGGATGGCTACCTCTAGAGATCAGTTTTTACGAATCCCCTAGAAGCCACCCATCGTCACTTAGAAGAGGGGGAACGACGAGTTGGTCTTCACATACTTCTCCATGAAGGCCTCCTGGGTGCCGGTGAGCATCAGCACACCCTGGATGATGGTGAGCAGCTCCAAGATGGCGGCACCGATGCCGCAGGAGAGCACGGAGATGAGGATGCACACGATGCCAGCCGTATTCTTGCCGCAATAGAAATACTGGATGCCGAGGCAGCCAAGCAGGATTGCCAGGATGCCGGCCACGATTCTATCCTTTTCGGGAGCCGCAGGAGCGGGACGCGATTCGGGCATAGTGGTGCCTGTCTGGCTTTGTGACATGGAAGCGCCACACGAAGGGCAATAGGAGACGGAGTCGTCAAACTGCTTGCCACAGGAAGGACATGTTTTCATAACAAGTGGATTTATTAGAGACGGGTTCTTTAGGTAACCTCTAAAAATTAGAAAAATGAGTAACATTAGCTTGAGCGTCTTGCTGCTTCTTTTTGGCGCTTCCAAGCGTAACCGCTTGGCACATAGCACCGCTATGCACCTGCGCGCTTCCTCTCAGAATCGCTCAAAAATAAGCAGCAATCCATCTCAATCTAATTATTAGAGGTCACCTTTAATTTATCACCTAGAAGTTAAAAAGATCGCCAGCGTTAGCAAATGCCACTCCGAAGACTACAATAAGCACGATGTAGAGGATCGAGAACACCACGCCGGAAACTGCCGAGGCGATGGCCCAGTTTTTGGCTTTACGGGCTGCGTCGTAGGCATCCTGCTCCTGGCCTGCATCCCAGAGGTTGTTCACCTTGCAGGAGTAGACGATCGAAACCACGCCGAAGGGCAGGCAGCAAAGGATGGTGGTGAGGATAGCCCAGACAAGATAGTTGTCGGGTCTGCGATTGAGCTGATTGTCTGTCATAACTGTTTCTTTTTTCTACCGGCAGCCTCAACCGGTTATTGTTGATAGCGACGGGCGGGAGACTCCTTGCGCCATGCCCGGAGGCCGACTCAATCCGCCTGTTTTTTTTAACAATTGCACCCCGCAATTGACTTTGCTAATATACAAACAAAATTCCAATTGTCAAAAAAAATCTAAAAGAGGAACCGCTTCTTCCTGTGGGATTCTTGAAAGAGCAAGCAGTCATTCAGCAGATTGAGTTTGGAGGTTAGAGGGTGGAGATTGTTTTTTTTTTGGGGGGGGTAGACGTCTTTGTTTCCGGGGAGGGGCGGGACTTGCGACGGGACCGGTCTTTCCGTCGGGCCTCCTCTTCTCTCCCTTTCCACATTTGCAAAGATACGAAATTTCTCGGCCGAAAACAAGGTGTGAAACGTATTGGAAGCCTATGAAACGTATTGAAAGCTATTGACCACCACCTGCTCTCCCGTTTCTTC
>JAKSMR010000041.1 GCA_024400495.1 Bacteroidales bacterium | reverse complement strand
GCAGTTCTTAGGGTGATGTCGGTTGCGTTGGCACAAGACATGTTCTCGCCGATCAGGCGCCGAGAGAAGGTGGCATATTCCCTCTCTACCGCCCAATCGGCCGTACGGTGGCCAACTCTGCGTCCAAGCGACCGAAAGCCGCCACAGAGGGCTTCTTTTGCTGTCTGACGATTATCCTCCGTTCTCGTTGTTTTCTGCAACGAGGTTGGCCATCATTCCGCACGGTTCCTTCCGGCTTTGGTCGGGATAGAGAAACTCGATTTCTTTCAAATGTGCACCAAAATGAAAAAAACATGGGCACGAGGGGCTGATTCATCTCTTTTGGGGCCTGCGAGAGGAGCAATTTGAGGCATTCTGTACCCTTTCCGAGGACAGGCATCTTAGGTGAGTGAGGTTTTGTGATATCGTATTTCATTGGTTTGTTGCTTTTTAGAGAATTTGATTTGGTGATTTCCTGACAACTGACAACTGACAATGACTTTTTGCGAGGCACACCTAGCACCTTTGGATTATATATCTTATTAATAATTAATTAGTTATATATAGTATATAGGGGTTGGTGATGCATTTTTTTTTCATTGTCAGTTGTCAGTTGTCAGTTTTTTTGTTTCCTCAAAATTCTTAATCGACTAGCTTATAGGACTTTGAAGAGACCAGAGAGCTTACTTCTCTACGAGGCAGTTGTCCTTTCGGTGTTTGGCGACGGCCTTTTTGGCGAGCTGCAGTTCCTGGGAGAGGGTGGTGAAGCTAAGGGGGGGCATGTTGTCGTTGCCGAAACGCCACCAGTAGCGGCCAGGACGGTACGGTCATGTAGTGTCTGCGGTAGGGCGGGAGGTTGTCGGGGCAGCGCCCGGGCGACACGAGATTTCTGCCTCGCACCAATGTCGCATAACATCGCGGATTGCGACATGATTCACGTCTCATCGCAAAAAAATCCGCTTGCCTGATGCCTGCCTGTTGCGACGCAGGGACGCCCCGTCCGACACAAGCGAAAACCGACGCGCAGAACCGTTGGTGGTCGCCTGGTTTTTGGCGGTCGGCATCACAAAAAAAACGTAGCCGACGACGGCTACGCTTGTGGTTTTTGTTCGTTTCGGGTGAGCAAATGCAGGCCTCCTTCCCCTTTTTTTGGGGGTAGGGGATGCTACGACAGGGCCTCGATGGCGGCAGCCTGTGCTATTGTCTGCTGTTCGCCGGTGGCCATGGTCTTGATGGTGACGGTGCCGTTGGCGGCTTCGCTCTCGCCGATGAAGAGCACGTAGGGGATGGCTTTCTTGGCGGCAAACTCCATCTGCTTCTTCATCTTTGCTGCTTCGGGGTAGACGAGGGCGGAGATGCCGGCTTTTCGCAGCAGGGACGCCAGCTTGACGGCATGGCGCTGCTCGTCGCCTCCGAAGTTGATGATGATGGCTCGGGCGGCTTGGCCGAGGTCGGCGGGGAACTTGTCGAGCTCGGTAAGGACGTCGTAGATGCGGTCGGCGCCGAAGGAGATGCCTACGCCGCTGACGTCGGGCATCCCGAAGATGCCGGTAAGGTTGTCGTAGCGTCCGCCGCCGCAGATGCTTCCGATGGAGACGTTGTGTGCCTTGACCTCGAAGATGGCACCTGTGTAGTAGTTGAGGCCTCGTGCGAGGGTGAGGTCGAGCTCGATGTGGCACTTGGGCTCGATGTCGGCGATGAGGGTGAAGAGGGTGCGCATCTCCTCGACGCCTTTCAGGCCTGTGGGCACGTCGGCAAAGAGCTGCTCGAGCTGGGCGAGCTTCTCCATGGCCGTGCCGTTGAGGTTGAATACGGGGTCGAGGGCCTGTATCTGGCCGTCGGTAAGGCCGCGTTCCTGCAGCTCTTTCTGTACGTTTTCAAGCCCTATCTTGTCCAGCTTGTCGATGGCGACGGTAATGTCGACCAGCTTGTCGGGAGCGCCGATGAGGTCGGCGATGCCGGCAAGGATCTTGCGGTTGTTGATCTTCACGGTTACTTCGATGTCGAGGCGCTGGAAGACGAGGTCGATCATCTGCACCAGCTCGGTCTCGTTGAGGAGCGAGGTGGAGCCAATCATGTCGGCGTCGCATTGGTAGAATTCGCGATAGCGGCCTTTCTGGGGGCGGTCGGCGCGCCAGACGGGCTGGAGCTGGTAGCGGCGGAAGGGGAAGGCGATCTGGTCGCGATGCTGCACCACGAAACGGGCAAAGGGCACGGTAAGGTCGTAGCGGAGGCCGCGCTCGCAGATCTGGGGCGCTACCTTATGATAGTCCTGGTTGAAGTCGACATCCTTCATGAAATCGCCCGAATTGAGCACCTTGAAGAGCAGTTTGTCGCCCTCTTCGCCATATTTTCCCATCAGGGTGGAGAGGTTTTCGAGCGATGGTGTCTCGATGGGTTCGAAGGCGAAAGTTTTGAAAACTTCGCGGATAGTATCGAAGATATAATTGCGACGAGCCATCTCTGCAGGCAAAAAGTCGCGCGTTCCTTTAGGTATAGAGCACTTCATGTTGGATGTGTGTTTCTTTCTAGTATATAGTCACTTAAAACCTCCCGACGCTGGTGTGGCGAGGGGCTTTACTCGATGCAAAAATACAAAAATAAAGTATAATAGACAAAAATTTAGTAACTTTGCAATGTGGTTTGTGTCGTCAACCGCCACTTATGACTATGGGTAACCTCTAAAAATTCAACGTAATGATAAATGATATAAAAAAATATTACTTTTTCACGCTTTTAGATTCTGAACGGCATCTTTCTTCTTTTCGCTCAGTTACAATGCACCGCATTGCGCCTTCGTTCAAAGAAGAAACCTGCTCGCCCATAATCAAAAATCGTCTGAAACTGAATTTTTAGAGGTTACCTATGGAAAAAACAATACCGATAAGCCTCTTATGCCGTCGCGCAGCCGGTCTGTTGCGTGGGCTGGTGGCTTGTGTTGCGCTCTTTCTGTCGGCAGGGCTTTCGTCGGCCTGGTCGCAGGAGTGCTGCGTGGTGGAGCAGAACGCCTTCGACGGCTACCGCGTCAGCCTGCAGTTCGCCCTCCCTTCGATAGCCAGGAGCGTAAATGGCGAGGTGGTGGTGCAGAGCCCCGGGCTGCATAGCTGCGGCATCGCAGGTGCTGCCGACCTCCCCGTGTGGAGCCGCCTGATAGTAGTCCCCGAGGGGGCGACACCACAGATACGCCTGCTGGATACGACGAGGGTGCCTGTGTGGCGCGAGCACGCGATGGTGCTGCGTCGGGTGCCGCTGCCGGCCACAAAAGGGGGCGTGGCAGAGGAGGGCATCCCTACCGACACGGTCCTTCCTGTCGCCTCCATACGTGTCCTCGGCACGATGCAGGGGCGTCGCATAGCCCGACTGACGGTTTCGCCGTTTGTGGCAGACGGGCACGAGGGCACGCTCTCGATGTTCAGGACACTTACCGTAGAGGTCTCCTATCCCGGCGCCGACGAGGAACGAACCTGGCGTCATTGGCGCCGCTACCCCTTTGCCGCGCTTCCGGTAGAGGAGCCTCGGTCAAAAAACAAGAGCTGTTCCAACGGCTGGCACGGACCTGTGGCGGCCCCTCTCCTCCTGCTGGTCTCTCCTGAGGAATACAGGCCTTCCCTGCGGCCTTTCGTGATGTGGAAACGGCAAAAAGGCATCGAAGTGGAAGAAATCTACGTGCATACAACCGACCGCGACAGCATCAAAGCCCGCATAGCCCCCTATTTCGACACCGCCGCCTCGTCGGCAGCAGCGCCGGCATTCGTCCTCCTTGTGGGCTCCACAACGGCAATACCGGCCTTCCACGGCAACCACCATATCCCTGGCTTGAGCGGACAGGTGTCGGACCTCTATTATGCCGAGTTTACCGGCGACTACCTGCCCGAGGCTCAGGTGGGACGATGGCTGGTGAGCGACGCGTCGCAGCTCGAGGCTGTCGTGGAGAAGACCATCCGATATGAGCGCTGCCTGATGGCCGACCCGGGCTACCTCGGCCGCGCGCTCCTCGTGGCTGGCGACGAGCCTATGGAGCCGGCACCTACGGCCACCAACGGCTCGGTAAACTACGTGGCGAACGAGCTGCCCAGAGCCCTTCCCTCCATCGACACAAGCTGCTTCTACAACGAAACGTCGAACACCCTACGCGACACCATCCTGGCCCGCATCCGCGAGGGCGCCGGACTGGTGATGTATAGCGGCCACGCCCGCAGCCGTGGCTGGTACCGGCCCACAATACAGAATGCCACAATCGACTCGCTGCCCGAAAACGACAGCCCCGCTCTGTGGGTGAACAACGCCTGCAGCAGCAACGACATCACATCCGACTGCTTCGGCTCCCATCTGCTCTGCAAGAGGAGGGGAGGCGCTATCGGCGTGATAGGCTCCAACAACGAGACTCTCTGGAACGAGGATTTCTATTGGAGCGTGGGCGCCAAGCCCCTCGCCACACACCCGTCCTACGACAGCGCCGCCCTCGGCGCCTTCGACCGCCTGCTCCATTCCCATGGCGAGAGCCCCGGCAAGCAGGTCCTCACCCAAGGACAGCTGCTGCAGGCGGGGAATTTCGCCGTCACACAGTCGGGCTCGCCCTACGACGCGGTCTACTGGGAGATGTACCACCTGCTTGGCGACCCGTCGCTGATGCCGTTTGTGGGGCCGCTCCAGGAGCTCTCGCTGCAGCTGCTGGACAGCGTCGCCCTCGGCGCCACCTCTCTGCGCCTCCAAGGAACGCCCTTCTCCTATGCCGCCCTGCGCAACGACACCACTTTGCTGGGCGTGTGCCTGCTCGACAGCACGGGCTCCGCCACCCTCGATCTCTGCCGTCCTATTGAAGAAGGGTTCCTCTCGCTTACCGCCACAAAACAGAACTGCCGCACGTGGTGCGACACCCTGTCGCATGGCGCGCTCTCCATCGTCCCGGTCGCTCAGCCCTGGTGCCGTCTCTATCCTAACCCCGCAAAAGAGCAGGTGACCTTCTTTTTCGAGGCCGACGAGCCGGTAGATGTCTGCATTTTTGACGAAAAAGGGCTCCTTGTTGATAAATTTTGCAATAATTCTTCCCGTTTCATACAATATTCTGCCCATAATCTGCGTTTAGGTATTTATTTTGTTGTTGTCCGCGGACTGTCGGGCACAGCAACCCAACGTCTCGTCATCACACACTAACGGCCTTATGCAACAGATAGACACCTCGATGAAAACCACCACCACAGCGGCTCCCGCCCAGGAGACCGCCACAAAGACGTTGCAGGACAGCTTCAGGACCAAGGTGGTGACCGACCCGGGAACGGCGAAGAAGGTCGTCGCCAAGCCGGCGCCACAAGTGGCTGCTGCGGCCGAAGAAAGCCCCGTCCAGCAGTATTTCTTCTACGACACCAGCTACCACGCCGAGGAGCATAAGGACACAGCTGAGGAGCTTTCGTTCATCAACCTCGACTCCATCTTCCTCGCCTGCGAAGGACCCGAGCCACAAGAGGTGGAGAGTATGTTCAAAGGCCACAGCCTCCAGCCCCATGGAGGCGTGGGTTTCGCCTACGAACGCAGAGACGAGAGCGCCGGATCGTGGGTCTTCCTGCTCATCATAGCCATTGCTACGGGGTTGGGCTGGTTTGTGCGGCACAACAGGCTCAAGACGTCGGAAACCGTCCAGTCTGCTGTAAATATGTCGGCGATGAGCCGTCTCTTCCGCGACCACAACTTCAAAAACGAGCTCTCCCTCATGCCCGTCTCGCTGCTGTATGTCGTCGCCATCTCGCTAGGCATTTTCCGCAGCATGCAGCTCTTCGACGTCTATATGCCCACTTCGTTCCCGATAATCAACTACATCATCGTGCTGGTGGCATATATGGCGCTATATTATCTCCGCACAGGAGCGGCGCTGCTGCTGGGTATCTGTTTCGAGAACACATGGACTATGCAGGCCTATGTGGCTATCAGCTATATCTTCCATTTCATCTGCGCCATCTGCCTTGTTCCCGTGCTGCTGGTGTCGTTCTACGGCGACTTCTCCAGCCAGGGCGACATGACCCTGCTCTATATCCTGGGCGGAGTGGTGGCATTTTTCTTCCTGGTGCGCTTTATCAGGAGCGTCGGATTAATAATATCTAATACAAAAAACTCACGATTTTATTTATTTTCGTATCTTTGCATTCTCGAATTGGTGCCTTTTGTGGTATTGTTTAAGCTGATTATGCAGTAAAAACCAGCAATTTGCACACAATAATCTACTCGATGAAAGTAAAGAATATCCTGATTTCGCAGCCCGAACCCGCCGATATGGAGAAGTCTCCCTATCGCAATTTGATACAAAAACATCACCTCAACCTCACTTTTTTCAAATTTTTTGACGTGGTGGGTATCTCTGCTTCGGAGTTCCGCAAAACCCGTATCCATCTCACCGAATATACTGCTGTCATCTTCAACAGCAAACACTCGGTTGACCATTATTTCCGCATGGCCAAGGAGTTGAGAGAGGTCATCCCCGAGACTATGAAATATTTCTGCTCTACCGAGACCATCGCGCACTACCTGCAGAACTATACCCAATACCGCAAACGCAAAGTCTTCTTCGGCGACCAGCATTTCGCCGATCTCATCGACGTGATGGCCAAGCATCGCGACGAGAAATATCTCTTCGCCTGCTCCGACGAGAAGACTACCGAATACACCAAGCTGCTCGACAAGGCTAAGTTCAAATACACGAAGGCCCCCATGTACCGCTCCGTCCCCAAGGACCTCAGCCAGTTCAACCTGGACGACTTTGACATGGTGGCGCTCTTCTCGCCCATAGGCGTGCGCTCGCTGCTGCAGAACTTCCCCGATGTCAAAGAGAGCAACATCCTCATCGCCGCTCTCGGCCCTTCTACCCATTCCGCCCTCCACGCGGCCGGCCTCTCTATCGCTATAGCAGCTCCCACCAAGACCTCGCCCTCCATGGCTATGGCCATCGAGAACTTCATCAACGGCAAGCAGCAGGATGCTGTCATCGTCAACAAACCCACCACGCTCAAGCCTAAGACCACCCGCACCAAGGCCTCTTCCTCTTCTTCCTCATCCTCTTCCTCCTCCACGCCGGCACCCCGCAAAACCAAATCGGTTATTGCCAGCCGCGCCAAATACAAGCAGCTGATGGAAGAGAAGAAAGCCAAGGCTGCCGCCCGTCGTGCCGAACGTGCCGCCGAAAAGGCTCGCAAGGAAGCCGAAGCCGCCAAGGCCGAAAACAAGGCTTAGTTCATGACCGCAGAAATGGATTATACGCTCCCCAAAGCCGAAAGACTTTGCAGCCAAAAGCTTATAGACGATGTCTACCAGAAAGGACATCGTCTTTTGCAATTTCCCTATAGCGTGCGTTGGATGGTGAGGCCTCTCCCCGAAGGCGAGCCTCCCGTGCAGATGCTCGTGGTTACCAGCAAGCGCAAGTTCAAGCACGCCGTCGACCGAAACAAGGTCAAACGGCTTATGCGCGAGTGCTACCGTCTGCAGAAACCTGTCCTCCATCAGTATTTCGGAGAGAGGGGCCTTCAGCTGATCCTGGCCGAGAGCTACATCCACACAGAGATCCTCTCCTTCCATTCCCTCTATCATAAACACGAGAAACTCGTGGATGCTCTTCTGAAAGCAGCAGAGAAGGAGCTGTCGTCTGCCCCTGCCGAAGAACAGCAATAGCCGCATTTTCTGACCATGATCAAGAAACTCCTCACCTGGCTCTTCCTTCTCCTCATCCGGTTCTATCAGAACTGTATCTCTCCCTTTACTCCTCCTGCCTGTCGCTATACTCCTACTTGCTCCCAGTACGCAAAGGAAGCCATCATCAAATACGGCCCCTTCAAAGGTGGCTGGCTGGCTCTCAAACGCATCCTTCGCTGCAACCCATGGGGCGGCTCGGGCTACGATCCGGTGCCGTAGTCTCTTGCCGCAGGTCTGCTCTCCCAACCGTAGTTGCTCTTTTTTTCTGGCGCGTAGGAACCCTTGTCCCGTGCAGTAGCGTTGTTGGTAACTGTCCTCGCTTTTGAACCTTATTCCGACAAAAAAAGAGGCTCGCAAAGGAGCCTCCTATAGGAAAACTTTGGCTTAGGGCGACCTTCTGTCCGGAGATCGCCTTAAGGTGTCTTATTCGCCTTGGGTAGCGGGCTTGAAGCCGTACTGTTCCATGAGGCGCTGCACGTATTTGCCAAAGACGTCGAACTCGATGTTGACTACAGTTCCGGGCACGAAGTTGTGGAAATTGGTGACCTGGTGGGTGTAGGGGATGATGGACACGGAGAACATGCCGGGCTCGCTGTCGACTACGGTAAGGCTCACTCCGTTGATGCTGATGGAGCCTTTGGGTACGGTAATGGAGGGGGCTTTCTTCTGGTCGTACTCAAAATAGTAGCGCCAGCTGCCGTCCTCGTCGACGACTTTGGTGCAAGTGGCGGTCTGGTCTACGTGACCCTGGACGATGTGTCCGTCGAAGCGGCCGTCCATCTTCATGGCACGTTCTACGTTGACCTCGGTACCGGGCTTCCAGGTGCTGAGGTTGGTCTTGAGCATGGTCTCATCCATGGCTGTGACGACATATTGTTTCTTCTCTTTATCGATCTTGACGATGGTGAGGCAGCAGCCGTCGTGGGCCATACTCTGGTCGATGGCCAGCTCGTCGGCGAAGTCGATCTCGAGGGTGAAGTGGAAGTTGGTGCCTTCTTGTTCGATATTTACGACCTTGGAGGTCTTTTCTATGATTCCGGTAAACATATTGGGTTCTGTTGTTATGGGGTTCAGGAAAGTGTTGCTAATGATGGGGCCTGTTATTGATTTATAGGACACACCTAATGTTGCATCGGGCCGTCGTTGTCGTTGTTCTCAAGCCATAGCTTGGCGGGTTTGGAGCCCAGCTCGGCAGCTTTGCGCATATGGACGAAGGCCTCTCTGAGGTAGTGCTGCTCGTTGGCCATGAGGCCGAGGTTGAAATAGGCGTCGGCATAGGTGCTGTCGATCTCCAGGGCTTTGCGCACCAGCTTCTCGGCTTCGTCGTATTCGCGCTTGAGATAGTGCAGATGGCTGAGGTTGATGTAGCTTTTGAGGTATCTGGGAGCGATGTCCAGGGCTTTCTCGTAGCATTGCCGGGCTCGGTCATAGTCGGCATACGACTCTTCGTAGAGATAGCCTTTGAGGTTCCATGCCGGGACGAAGGTGCTGTCGATGCTAAGCATGGCTTCGATGCAGATCAGGGCGCTGTCGGGCTTGTACTGACGCTGGTATTGGAAAGCCTGGCTGTAGAGCTGCTGCATGCGGCTCTGGCCAAGGACGTGGCCTCCAAGGAGGAGGAAGCACGCTAGGGTGGATAGGAGTGTCAGTCGTTTCATGGTTTGCGGGACAGCGGTCTTTAGGGGTGGATGTTATTTCAGATGAGTCTCGTAGTAGTCGAACATCTTCTCGTAGAGGTGCACGCGCTCGCTGCCGCGGACGTTGTGCTCGTGGTGGGGATAGAAGAAGTAGTCGACGAGCTTGCCGTTGTTGATGCAGGCCTCGATGAACTCGATGCTGTGCTGCCAGACGACGGTATTGTCTTCTGCACCATGGATGACGAGGAGGCGGCCGTCAAGGTCTTTGGCTTTGCTGATAAGGCAGTTGTTGGCATAGCCGTCGGGGTTCTCGGAGGGCATATCCATATAACGTTCGCCGTACATGATCTCGTACCAACGCCAGTCGATGACAGGACCGCCGGCGCAGGCTACCTTGAAGATCTCGGGGTGGGCGAGCTTCATGGTGATGGTCATGAATCCGCCGAAGCTCCATCCCTCAACGCCCATGCGGTCTTTGTCGACGTAGGGGAGGCTCTGGAGGAATTTCACGCCTTCCAGCTGGTCGGCCATCTCAATGGTGCCGAGCTGGCGATGGGTGCAGCTCTCAAACTCGAAGCCGCGGTTGTCGGTGCCGCGGTTGTCGACGGTGTAGACGACGTAGCCCTGTTGGGCAAGGTAGAGGAAGTAGAGGTTGCCGCCTGCCAGCCAGCTGTCGGTAACGAGCTGGGAGTGAGGGCCGCCATAGACATAGACGAGGGTAGGATATTTCTTGCCCTGCTCCATATGGGGAGGGGTGATGAGTCGGTAGTAGAGGTCGGTCTTTCCGTCGGCAGCCTTGATGGTTCCGGTCTGGATGCCGGGCATGGCATAGTCTTTGGCAAGAGGGTTCTCGGAGGAGAAGAGCTCGGCCTGCTTGCCGCTGACGAGGTCGATGACGACGCCACGTGCGGGGATGTTTACCGACGAGTAGAGGTCGACCATCATGGTGCCCTGCTCGTTGATGACTACGGTATGGGTGCCTTCTTTGCTGGTGAGGAGCTTCATTTCGCCGCTCTTCATGTTCACCTTGTAGGCGGCACGACCGATGAAGTTGTCTTTGTTGGCATAGATGAAGAGGTTGTCGCCTTTCTTGTCGAAGCCAATGATGCCTTCAACCTCGTAGTTGCCTTTGGTGAGCTGCTTGATCTCTTTGCCGTCGGTATTGTAGAGGTAGAGATGCTTGTATCCGTCCTTCATGCTGAACCAGAGGAACTGGTTGGGGTTGTTGGGAAGGAAGTAGAGGCCTTCGCAAGGCTCTACATAGCGGCTGTTCTCCTCTTCGAAGAGCACTTTGTCGAGTTTGCCTGTTGCCACGTCGTAGCGTTCGAGCCACATGTGGTTCTGCTGGCGGTTGATCTTGGCGATGTAGAGGTATTTCTCGTCGGGGCTCCAGGTGAGGTTGGTGAGGTACATCTCGCGTTCTTCAACGCTGTTGTCCTTGCGGGTCTGGAGGAAGAGGGGTTTGAGGTCGGCGGTGAGGATGCCTACCTGCACCTCGTGGCTCTTCTCGCCAGCCATGGGGTAGCGGAAAGGCTGGGCCTTGGCGATACCATTCTTGGAGGTCTTCACCATGGGATATTCGGCCACCATGCTCTCGTCCATCATATAGAAGGCGAGCTTGTTCTTGTTGGGGCTCCAGAAGATGCCGCCGTTGATGCCGAACTCGTTGCGGTGGACGCTCTGGCCGAAGACGAGGCCGGCATGGGTGTTGAGGCTCTCGCTGTCCCATTTCTTGTCGCCGAAGGTGACATAGAGGTTGTCGCCCTTAGGACGGGCGATACGTTTCTCGGAGGCGTCGGCTTCTTTCTTCTCGGGAGCTGTGTATTCGGCGGGAGTGCCGAGCTTGCCTTTGGAGAAGGAGACGATGTACTGCTTCCCATCCTGGTAGTAGGTGATCTTGTTGCCTTGCACGAACTGGAACATGCGCATGGGATAGGAAGGATAGAGGTTGCGATCCATCAGCTGCTTGGAGCTGAGCAGACCCTCTTGGGCTATGGCTCCAAATGCCATGACCAAGGTTAAGGAAAGTATGATAAGTTTCTTCATGGTCGGGGGGTATTCGTTGAATGAGGATTGTCGTGGTTGTTGGATAGTCTTAGTATCTCTTCCAGTTGCGGAAACGGAGCGAGAACACGCCGAAGAAGGCTTCTTTGAAGATCTTCATGCTCATCTTGCTCACGCCAAGCACGCGGTCGGTGAAGATGATAGGCACCTCGTAGACTTTGAATCCCAGGCGGGTGGCGGTATATTTCATCTCGATCTGGAAGGCGTAGCCGACGAATTTCACTTTGTCGAACTTCATCTTCTCGAGCACGCGGCGGCTCCAGCACACGAAGCCGGCGGTGGCGTCCATCACCTTCATGCGGGTGACGGTACGTACGTAGACTGAGGCGTAGTAGGACATCATCAGTCGTCCCATAGGCCAGTTCACTACGCTGATCTTGCCGTCGACATAGCGCGATCCGACAACCACGTCGCCCTTGCCTGCGGCGCAGGCTTCGTAGAGGCGGGGCAGGTCTTCGGGGTTGTGGGAGAAGTCGGCGTCCATCTCAATCATATAGTCGTAGCCGTGCTCCAAGCCCCATCGGAAGCCGTCGAGATAGGCGGTGCCGAGGCCCAGCTTGCCTTTGCGCTCTTTGATGAAGAGGCGCTCGGGAAACTCCTCCATGAGGCATTTCACGATGTCGGCCGTGCCGTCGGGCGAGTTGTCCTCGATGATGAGCATATGGAATTCCTTATCCAACGAAAAGACTTTTCGTATGATATTCTCTATGTTCTCCTTTTCGTTGTAGGTTGGTGTAATTACTAAGCAGTCAGCCATATATGTTGGTTTTTTGTTTCGAATTGAGCGTTAGTTCCCGATGGTTTGGGTAGTGCAAAGATACAAAAAAATCTTAATATAAAAAACAAAATTGCGCTCGCGCGCGAATTCGCGAGGAAGGAAGGTTCCGGAGTGTCGGGTTCTGTGGCTTCGGGAAAGGGGAGGCTAGGCTTTTCTTCTGGCGACGGCCAGCAGCCACCACCCGAGGGTGGCGCCGAGGAAGTTGGCTATGAGGTCGTTGATGTCGAATCCGCGATAGGGGAGGAGATACTGGCCGCTTTCGGTCGTCACCCCTACCAGGATGGCGCAGAGCCACAGCAGCAGCCAACGCCTGCGTGAGCGTGGTGTTCCCGGCCCGAGGAGCCAGTCCATCAGGAAAAGGGCGCAGGGGACGAAGACCGAGGCGTGGATGAGGTGGTCGAGGCGGATGCCGAGGACGAAGTTGTTGAGCGGAATGCCCAGCACGCCCATCGGAGCCCACATCAGTAGGGCTAGGAGCACGAAATAGGCGGGTGAGAGCCACCTTCGTGTCTTGCGGCCGAGACAGCCCAGGAGCAGGTTGCGAGCCCGTTTTCGAGCCAGGGAACGTCGTGAGCGTCGTGCCCATTCTTTGCTGCTGCAGGAGAGCGTCTGCTTGTCGGGGAACGTCACCTGGTTGAGTAGGGCGACGAGGTCTGTTGCCACGACCGTTTCCTTGCTGATGCAGTTGTCGCCTTGGGTGGTGATGTGCTTGCCATCTATGGCTACGATGCGATGGAGGATATGCATCCCGTTGTGGCGGAAGAGCACCACGTCGCCCACTTCTGCCGCTCTGTCGAGTGGGGCGAGGGTTATCGAGCAGCCTTCCTGGAGCAAGGGCTCCATGCTGCGTCCGCGGAAGGGGATGGTGATGCGCTCGTGGCGGGCGATACAGGCTTCCACCTCGGCAAAGACAATCTCGTTGGGCAATATGATCGGGGTGTGGCTCATTGTGCGAAAACCGTGTTGTGGCTCAGCATCGCCGCCTCTCGGTCGGGCAGGCAGGCGAGGTGATAGACGGGAGTGGTGGTGAGCGTGTCGGAGATGAGCCTGATGACTTTCCCCGAGAGGTCGTTGTCGTAGGCCAATGCTGGCGGACAGGAGGGCTGAAGGGCGGCAAAGGCGGCGATGGTGCCGAGCCGGCTAATCCTGTTCTCGGGGGCTTGGGAGAGTCGCACCAGGGCCTTGAGGGGGAAACGGCGGTTGTGGTAGCAAGGTGTCTTGCCGCTCCAAGGGGTTCCGTAAACGATGGCTTGTCCATCTTCGATGGCAAGGGCGGGGCAGTCGTCGTTGAGCAGGCGCGAGCCTCCGATGTGGTTCAGCCACAGGCGGGTATGGGTGCTCTTGCCTGTGCCGCTTTCGCCAAGGAAAAGGACGGCGTGGCCGTGGTTCACTATCGCCGACGAGTGCACGAGGGTTACGCCCATCTCGATGCCCAAGAGCACGAAGGCGAACCATATGGCATAGCGCAGCATCGTCTCGTCGAGGGTGGGTGCTCCGCTACGGGTGGCGCAGAGCACGCGTCCGCTTCCGCAGCAGTAGCGCATCTGCAATGTCGAGGCGTCGTCGCCGCCGGGCAGCATGTAGAAAAGGTATTGTTCTCTGTCGCGCACGAAACGGCAGCGGATGTCGGCGTCCTCGAAGGGGAAGGCATAAAGCTCCTCGCCGACGTTGCCCTCCTCCCATCTCTGGCCGAAGAGCACGTGGCAGTCGGGCTGGCAAGCCTCGTCGTCGGGAAGCACGAAAGGAGCGAAACCGTCGATGGTGCGTACCTTCTCGGCTTCAGGACCTCCGGAGAGGGCCACCTTCTTGTTGGCGATAGAGAGCAGCATTGTTCAAAGGATGATTTTATGTTCCTGGAGCGTCTTCACCCATTGGGCGGCGTCGTTGGCGGCCGTAGCCTCGTCAACCTCGTAGGTGTCGAGCAGTTTCTGTTTCACTTCTTCCACCGTGAAATCCTTGTCCAGAAAAGCTTCCCAAAGCATGGCCGAACTCTCGTTGAAGGCAATCACTTTGGTCTTTTCGGCATCCGTTCGGCCTTGGATCAGAAGCATCTTCTCACCCACAACGTCGCGGAGGGTGTGGCGTTTGTCAATTCTCATTTTGTTGTAGATTGGGTGTGCAAAGGTACGAAGAATTTTTAGAATAGAAGATTTTTCTTTCGGGAGCCGCCCCGTCGTCCCTCCTCCTTATGTGGGATTCTTCGCAATACAGCACCCGTTGGAATCTTATGTACGGCATCGAGGGTACGCCAGAAAGCACATGGACTTGGGCCTCGTGCAACACGCCCCGATACACAATCCCTGTCGTCGACACCTCGGTGGTCTATATCGTCAAAGTGAGGGCAGAGTGCTTTGTCGACTCGCTCTACTACGGCGAGTGGGACAGCATACGCCTCGGAGGCGGCCAGCTGGTAGAGATCCCCATCGTGGAATCCGCCCCGGTAGAAGTGCTCGTCCACCCCAATCCGACACACGGAAGTGTGCAGGTCCTTTCAACCTCGCAGATGAATCTCATCGAAATATACGACCTCTTCGGCCGTTCCCTTGGCTCGGCCTCCATCTCCGGCACCCAGATAGTGATGGATGTGCGAAGCCTCAAGCCTGCTACCTATCTCCTCCGTATCCATACCGATAGCGGGTGGGTGACGAAGAAACTGGTGGTTGATTAGACGGGAGGTGAATGAGAAAGGCTCGGGATGGAGCATGTGAAATGCCCATCCCGAGCCTTTTGAAAGCGCGGGCGGCTCTGTTGTATGAGAGCTGGTGAGGCGCGACTACCTTGAGGCCCGACCTCGCGGCTTTCTGCCTTCTCGCTCCAGATCCATCTGTCCGAATCGTAAGGTGATCCCGAAGCTGAGGTAGCGGCTATGCTGTTTGAGATGGTTGCTGCTGATTAGATAGGGGTTCGAATTGGCGGTCGACCATCCGTTCTGGTCGAAGAGGTCGTTGACGCTGAGGTTGACGCTCAGCTTCCGATGAAAGAGGTCGGCGTTGAGCCCTATGTCGACACCTTTTCGGGACAAGGTGGAGACGAGCATGTTCTGTGTGGGGCTGCTGTAGTAGGCGTTTCCGAAGAGCTGTAGGGTATTCCATATCTTCGTCCATACATTGAGTCGGAACGAATAGCAGAGTAGGCCGTTGCTATAGGCTTGCTGTCCTTCGCGGAAACGTAGCTGAAGGTAGTCGTAGAAGAGGCTGCTGTTGAACCTGACGTTGAGGTAGGCATTGGGTCGGTAGACAAGATGGAGGTCGGCTCCTCCGTTCCATGCGTTGCCGATGTTGACGGGCTGGCTGAAGGTAACGATACGATGAAACACCTGGTTGTCGAGCACCACATCGGTGAGCAGGCCTTGGTGTCTGGTCTGGCCGAGGTAGAAGGCGTTGATGCCGATCGAGCCTAGTCCGTCCTTGTACATGTCCCACTTGAGTTCGAGATGGTGGCTGGCTCCGTTCTCCAGCAGGGGGTTGCCTACGGAGAAGGCGTCGAGGCTGTAGACGCGTCGGGAGCTATAGCTGCCGGTTTCCGGGGTTGTGGTTCTGCGGGAGTAGTCCAGGGCTAGCGTGTGATGTTGTGGTGTGGTGTAGGTGATGTGTACGGAGGGCGTCAGCGATATCGAATGATGGTTGAAATCGTGTAAGGGAACATCGGGGTAGCGGTAGTTGCCGGCCGACAGATTGCCTCTGAGTCCGCCTTTGATGGTCATCCTTCCCCATCGATGGAGAAGGCTGGCAAAGAGGGAGGCTGAGGATGTTGTGGAAAGGGTCTGGCTGCTGAGCCAGCTGCAGCGGGAGGGGAGACCGTTGAAGAATGTGTCGGTAGATATCAGGGCGGATGATCGGACAAGGTTGGCTTCGGTTCCGGCCTCGAACTCGTTGGTGAAGAGGCTGGTGAGGCTGTCGCGGGTCCCGAAGGGTTTCAGGTAGGATGCTTCGATGGAATGGAACCATTCGTGGCTTTTGTGTTGCTGGTTATAGGAGATAGAATTCTGTGTCAGGGAGAGATACTGCCGCGAGCAGTACACCAGGCTGTCTCTGTCCCAGAGGCTGCCGTAGTAGCCCAGCATTATCATGTGTCCTGTGCTGTCGTCGAACGATTTCTCGTACCAGATGCCGTCCATGAGTCCGCCGCTAGGCTTCCGCCCCCAAGGCTTGGAGGTGTGTTCGATGAAGGAATGGTCTCCAGGTTGATAGAGATGTTCGGTCCGGGTTGCGGACAAGGAGGCTTCCCTCCTGGACCAGGTTGGCATCACGGATGCCCAGAGGTAGCAGGCCGTCCTGCTGTCGGGGTGGAAGGTGATATCGGCAGAAAGGAGAGAGCCGTATGTCCTCTCGTTGTCGGAACGTCTGTAGTGGCCTGTTCTCGAGGTGTCGCCGTTGGCGTTGAGGAGAACATCAGAGCCAGTTGTCGCCGATACTTCACGCGAGAAGGCGATATTGGCATAAATGTCATACTCCCATTTGGCGTTGCTGAAGATATAGGACACCCATGGGGTGAACTCGGGTTTCGTACTGCTGTTGATTCCGAAAGTAAGAAACTGGTTCTCTCGCCTTGTGTCGTGGGTGACGATGTTCACAACCGGTCTTCCTCCTCCATAGCGGGCAGAGGGGTTGGTGATCACTTCGATTCGCTTTACGGCATTGGCGGGCATCGTTTTGAGATATTGTTTTAGTGACTCCTGGTTCATACGGCTCTCGCGTCCGTTGATCCATACGCTCACCTCTTGTGTGCCGCGCAAACGGATGTTACCCTCGGCGTCTACTCCAATGCTTGGAGCGTTCTGGAGGGCATCGATGGCTGTCCCACTTTGGATAGAAGGGTCGTCGGAGGTGTTGTAGATGTTCTTCTCGCCATCCATGGTGAAGATCGGACGGGCGGCAGTGATAAGGACCTCGTCAAGTTGGCTGCCACTGGAAAGTTTGACGGCAGGCAGGGTGATGTCGCTTGTTATTTCGATGGTCTTGAAGAATGTTTGATAGCCAACCATGGTGATCCGAAGAAGATAGGTGCCGGACGAGACATCGCCAATAGTATAGGAGCCGTCGATATCGGTGGACTTGCCACGATAGAATAGGGTGTCGTTCGTTGTGAAAAGGGCCACATTTGCAAAAGGGAGTGGCTCTAGGGTCTGTAGGTCGACTACTTTCCCGGCAATGGTGTGGCTCTGGCCCCATAGGGCTGTAGTTGTGATAAGGAGAAGTATGGTGATGATGTATCGCTTCATTGGTGAATAAGTTGAAAGGTTGATAGTTAAGCGCGACCGATAAAGGAGAAAATGCTGCCTTTGGACGGTTGCCATAAATGATACTATGCGCCTGGCTCACTGCGGAGAAGGACGGTAAGCAGGAGAAGTGCCAGGTCTTCAGCGAAGTGACAGGTGGAGATGAAAGAAAGGATGTGTGTCGTCAGCCTACAACTGGTGGGGCACGAAGGGGAAGGCCGATGGGGGTAACGGCACCTTCGGATGCGGTGTCTTCCATCAGCCAGTGGATATGATGAATAGGAATGCAAGGACCGAAGTCGGTCTCGGATACCAACATATAGTCATGTGGCGATTGCACTAGGATGTCGAAATTCTCGTCGTCCTGGAAATCGCAACTTGAGACCTCGTGGGAAAGATCCAATCCGTCTGAACTCGTATGCCAGCCCGCAGCCACACCCATGATGATGGATGCGAAGATGAGAAGTATTGATTTCCTAAGTGGTGTCATGATACTGCCTGTGGGTTGCATGTGCTTGTCTTGCTGCTGTATATGTGCCTTTTTGCTTTGTGTCTTCCCTTTGGAGACGATGCAAAGATACGAAGAATTCTGCTATTGGGAGTATTTCTTTTTTTTTGAAGGCTCTCCATAATGAAGATTTCTTTCCGTGCATTCTTGTAGCATTCGGCATACTACATAGCCCCTACATAGCCCCTACATAGCCCCTACATAGCCCCTACATACCCCTTACATACCTCTTACATAGGACTACTTAAAGGGACTTTATAGGGACTTTAAAGGGACCTTAAAGTGACTTTCTGTCTTGTTTGTCCCTATAAAGTCCCTTTAAAGTCCCTATAAAGTCCCTTTAAGTGCGAGGATGCGTCCCGGATACACTCTGGATACACCCCGGTTCCTCCTTGGATCTTTATCCCACAGGGGATGGATATAAGCTCCTTCCTCCAAGAGGGAACGACCGGCGACTTCTGATATTCTTCATAGTCCTGAGCTGTAGAGGTCGCCTGTCGGTTGCCTGTCCCCTCAGCAGGTTGGGTTGGTGTCGTCTGACGATTTCTGTCCTTCAAGCAGCTTGTCGATCTTTTCTTCCAAAGCTTTGATCTGATCCTTCACGTCGTCGTTGTTGTCGCTAACCATAGCATCCACAAAGATGGAGTTCAACAGGCTCATGCCTATGATGCAGCCTATCACCAGGATCAGACAGAAATACACCCTCACCAGGTGTCCTGCTATAGGAGAGACGGCTTCTCCCACGGTATCGGGGATCTCGTTCCATCCCTCCCCGGTGAATATCCTGAAGGTGGAGTAGATGGCATCAAAAGGGTTACCGAAATAGTCGGGAACAGCCTCCCTGAACAGGCTGCAGCTGATCAAAGCGAATGTTATCACCATGATTATCAGCCCCAGCATTACAGCATAAGATTGCTTCAGGGCCAGTCCGAAATTGTGTGCTATCTTTGTGAAACCAGGAAAGGCGTGCACCAGTCTGAAGAATCTAAACACCCTCAATATTCGCAGTATCAAGAGGAACGACAGGTCCATCATTCCAGTAGGGATGAACAACGCGATTACCGAGGGTAGAGAGCAGATTACCAGGATGCCGTCCATCACATTCCATCCATTGCTCCAGTATCCCTTGACTCCATATTCATGATGCTTTACGGCCATCTCAATCATAAAGATAAGGGAGCAAACCACATCTACGATTCCTATCCATTGCGCAGTAACGCCGCATTCCTGAGTGAAGATGACAATGGCATTGATAATGATGATAGCGAGGATTAGTCTTTCGTTAAGGAATATTTGTTTCATAACTGTCGTTTGTTTGGATTTGTATAGTGTCTCTTCGGGGAAGGACTCATGCCGACACTTCGGCTCAGCCCGCTCCCGTGTTGTTCTTCAACGTCGTCTTCGTGCCTCGTAGTAGCCGGCAGGCAGCCTTCCTGTTCTGCTCCTAGAGTTTCTTCAGCAGTTTGCCGGCAGCTTTGCCCAAGAGTCTGTTTTTAGCGCGTTTTGCCACTTTCCCCTTGGCTACTGCATCCACGTCGCCCAACACCTTTGCGGTGGTGTAGAGAACGGACCTTACTTTTGATATTTTTCCCATGATTCGGTATTTTAAGTTGTTTATTTTGCTAATGGTAACCTCTAAAAATTAGAAAAAATGAGTAACATTAGCTTGAGCGTCTTGCTGCTTCTTTTTGGCGCTTCCAAGCGTAACCGCTTGGCACATAGCACCGCTATGCACCTGCGCGCTTCCTCTCAGAATCACTCAAAAATAAGCAGCAATCCATCTCAATCTAATTATTAGAGGTCACCTAATGTGTATTTGTTTTGGTAGTATTCTGTGTGAGGTACCGAGCTGATCACCTCCAGCCAAAGGTAGTTGCTGTAGCGGAATCGCTCGTTTTCGAATCCAAGGTATATGGTCGATTTCCCCTTTACGGGTATCCTTCCGTTGCACGACTGGGTGCCGAATGTCGACAGATCCACATTGTATTTCAGCTCTGCGGCAGGAGTCCCGTCCTGGAACTTTTTGGCCTGATCCTGACTCGTAAACACATACATGTTGCAATAGGCCTCTTCTTCACGAGGAGGAACATTGTTGTTGAGCAGCTCGCGTATCAGGCTGGATTTGTTGCCCTGAGACTCATAGACTGGGAGACCTAGGAACTTCACCTTCTTATAGGTTTCGCTCATCTCCTTGCAGAATTGTCCGTCCGATGCCTGGTCGCCCTCGTTGGTCGAAATGCGGAGGCTGTAGAGCAAGTCGACAGCCCCTTTGGGGACATTGACTGTCACCACACTCCTGCTGCTACCTGAGAAGAATGCTTTCCCTTGCGAGCGGAGTGTGATTTTCTTAGGCTCCTCGAATACCGGCTGCATCTGGATGCCGTTCACCTTGGTGGCTCGGAAATCGCCGGCGTTGGCTTGAACAGTTTCTGTCTGAATTGTCTTGGATGAGGAGAACTGGTCCATTGAGAGGTTCCCTTGGCGAACATCAACATCGACGTATACATTCCCCTTGGGTGCCAGCTCAATCAAATAGATGGCCGAATTCGTCACCTGAAGGGAGTCCGATATGGTCTTCTTGGCTGCATAGGTCTTCACCACCGAACGGCTGTCGGCATTGATCAGCTTCACCACGACCTGTCCCTGGCTGGCAAAATCAAGATAGAGCATCGAGCCTTTCTGCAGATAGATAGGGAACTCTTCTGTTCCCGACAACAAATGGTCCTCGAGGCTTATCAGACTGCGCTTCATCGATACGACATCCTTGTCGAGCAGGTTCCGGATGGCCAGCTTGGTGGAGTCGATCCTCAGCTTCAGTCTGCGGCAGGTAGCCAGGTTGTCGTGGTCGAGCTCGTCAGCATCGAATTCAAACGACAGCCCCTCCAACCACTCCACCACCTCAGACAAGGCTTCTGGCGATGGGGCCACCGTGTAGTGCTGATAGGAGTACTCCAGGTCTTCCAACTCGCTCAGAGCCTCCGCATAATCCTCCGCAACATATTCAGGCATCGAGGCTGCCTCTTTAGGGAGGCGGTTCCTCTCCCTACCTCCGCAACTAGCCAATAGTACCATCGATGCCAGGGCTGAAACAGCCAGCCCAAAACTTAATTTCACATGTCTTTCCATATATCACTCATTAAATATTTTCCATCATAGTGTTCAATGCGCAAGAAACTAACTGACACAGTTCCTCCCCATCTCGATTAGGCTGATGATGAGCCGGTCCATCACGTTGTGCCACTGCTTGGTGTGGAGGTTGTCGTCGAAGACGCAGTTGGGTTCCACTTATGAATCGTTTTGTCGAGCCTTTCATTTTCTAATGGTGACCTCTAATAATTAGATTGAGATGGATTGCTGCTTATTTTTGAGCGATT
>JAKSMR010000040.1 GCA_024400495.1 Bacteroidales bacterium | reverse complement strand
GAGGGATTCGAACCCCCGGAGGTGTGACCCTCAACGGTTTTCAAGACCGCCGCATTCGACCACTCTGCCACCTTTCCGGTTGTTGGTTTGAGTTTGCAAAAGTACGAACTTTTTCTGGATTGACAAAAATTATTTGCCTTTTATCTCGTTCAAAAGCTCTCGGTTCACTTCAAGTGGGTGATAATTAGGCGCGGTTTTGCAGTTGTCGTAAACGGTTTTTCCGCACACGCAGCCCGACCGCTCCCCGGTATAGGGGTCGACGGAGGAGCAATGACGCTTGAATTCGCCGTTCTTTTTGACTAGTATCTTGATGGCGATACCGGCAAAGGAAAGGCCGATGATCACCAGGGCACATGCGAGTACAGCTAGGAGGGTTTGCATTGTGTTGATTTTTTCTTTTCTATTAATAACGTAACGTCTCCGTTTTTATTGCGTGAGAGGGCGGGAGGATTTCTCTGTCTGCTTGCCGTAGTCTCCTGGCGGGCATCTGGCCTCGGGGTTTCCTATGGAGGGGGCGTAGGTGCGATGCTGGGGCGAGGGTGGTGGCACGGGAGTGGCTGCCGGCTCTCACAAAAGAAAAAGAGGCATCGTCTGATGTCTCTTTTCTTGCTCCCCAAGTAGGACTTGAACCTACGACCCCCTGATTAACAGTCAGGTGCTCTAACCAACTGAGCTATTGAGGAATTTGTCTCTCTTCCTTTCGAAAGCGAGTGCAAAAATACACACTTTTTTTGAACCGACAAAATTTTTTTTCAAAAAACTTTTCTCGGCATTGTCTACTGGTGTATTTTTCAGTTGATTGCGTATTGTAAATTTTTTATCAGGTCGCTAGCGATAATGGTGCATTCGGCTTGTTTTTGTGCTGCTATTTCTCCACTTTTGCCATGAATTTGAACGCCAATCTCTGCGATTTGATGCAAGGAGAGGCGTTTGTTGCTGGAAATCATTGCGTTCTGCGATAATAGGCCTAGGATTATTCCTGTGAGCACGTCGCCGCTTCCTGCTGTTGCCATGCCCGCATTTCCGGTGGTAATGAATGAGATAGGATGCTTGGGAGAGGCTATTGCTGTGGTGTGTCCTTTGAGGACGATAGTGGCGCCAATTTCGTCTGCCAGCTGTGGTAACGCTGCCAGCCGCTCCTCTCTCGACGAGAATTTCTTTCCCCACAGGCGGTCGAATTCCCGCTCATGTGGTGTGAGGATGACGTTCTTGGGGAGGTAGTTCAGCAGCTCGCCGTTGTAGGCAAGGAGGTTTATCGCGTCGGCGTCGATGACCAAGGGAGTTTTGTCGGACATCTCCATCAGAAGGAGGTTCATCGTGCTGTAAGCTTCGTCGGAAGTACCTATCCCAGGGCCGATGCCGATGGCGGCAAAACGGTTAAGGTCTTTGGGGAAGGTGTTGTCTGACTCTTCGTAGGGGCAGATGGAAACCATGGCTTCAGGAAGCGCTATCTGCATGGCGTCGACGCAGGGCTCGGGCAGATAGCAGGTAATGAGTCCGGCTCCTGAACGCAGGCAGGCTTTAGCGGCGAGGATGGCGCAGCCCATTCTGCCATAGGCGCCGGCGATGAGGAAGGCGTGTCCGTAGTCGACCTTTGAGGTCTCGGGGTCGCGATGAAGAAGGAAATCGGGTAGTTCCATATTTGATCGTATAAGTTTATGGATGGTTTCTGTCGGCTGCCCCTTCATGCTTGTCCTATAGGTGGAGGACGGGGAGGCAGAAAGGGTTACCTATAGGTAATAACGTGTAGACTGTTGAAATATTGTGTGCCGGATGGAATGATGTCAGAAAACGCGTTGGTGGAGTCGGCGTCCAACGTGTGGATTGGTGGGTTGTTCCCCCGGCGTCGCGGGGCCTTGTGCTGATGTCTGCTCAAAAGTAAGACTCCCAAATCGTCAAGAAATCAATTTTTGAGAGGTCGTTCCTGTACCATAACTAGATGTGATCTTTTTTCCCGCTAGCGGAAAAAAGGAAGGTAGGGACGGGCCTCTCGGGAGGCTCTCTGTTTGCTCGTTTCTTCGCTATGTCTTCGCTACCTCTTCGCTAACCCTTTGCTATGTCTTCGCTATCTCTTCGCTAACCCTTTGCTATGTCTTCGCTATGTCTTCGCTACCTCTTCGCTAACCCTTTGCTATGTCTTCGCTATCTCTTCGCTAACCCTTCGCTATGTCTTTGATGTAGTGCTGTAAGATATGAAAACCAAACGGAAACGGTTGTGTTTTTTGAATATAGTGAAGAAAATGTGTGAGATACTGTAAACCAATAGCAGAGAGTTGTGTGTCTGTTGCCCAAGGTGGGGAAACGGGAGTATGCTCGTTGGTGGAATTGATGATAATAGAGAAGGCGGCGGCACACGTGTGCCGCCGCCTTTGTTACAGGTCGGTCCTTAAGCGAGATTATTTGGTCTCGGGCTTGAGGGTGACGAGGGTGAAGTTGTTCAGGTTGAGGAACTGGTTGGCCATAGCCTTGATCTGCTTGGCGTCAACACCGTTCACGAATTTCTCGTAGTTGTTGACCCATTCGTTGCGGTCCTCTTTGAAGATGTAGCTGCCGTAGATCTGGCTCATCCAGAAGCCGTTCTCCTGCATAGCGTTCTTGCGGTTGTGGAGCATCTGCTCTTTGACTTTCTTGAGGGTCTTCTTGTCGGCGCCTTTCTTCTGGTACTGCTTAACGATGTCAACAAGAGCAGCCTCGATGACGTTAGCCTTGTCGGGATCGCAGTTGATGAACATCATCCATTGAACCTTGGCGGAGCCGTCAAGCTCAATGTCGTAATCAACGCTGACGCTGGGGCTGTAGGTGCCGCCCATCTTCTCGCGGATGATTTCAAGAGCGGTAATCTCCATGGCGTCGCTGAGGGCGCTGATAGCTATACGGTTCTCGTAGGTGGGAACGAAATTTTCGGTAACACCCATCATGACGAGCATACCCTGGTTGTCGGAGCCTTTGTAAACGGTTTCGCGGTTGACGCCGGGAGCGAATTTGGGTTCGCGGTTGATGAATTTGTCGGCTTTCTGCTTACCGTTGCAGGGAAGAGCTCCGAGATATTTGGAGATGAGGGCGATGTCGCCGTCGCTTACGTTACCAACAAAGAAGAAGGTCTGGTTGGAAGCGTCGCAGAAGCGCTCTTTAAATACGTTGTAAACGCCATCGAGGGTTACGCTCTTGAGCTGAGCTTCGGTGGGGATGATGGTGAGACGGGGATTGTTCTGGTATGCGGTCTCGTAGAGTTTCTTGATGAGTACGTACTGGGGGTTCTCGCCGATGAACTTGAACTGGGTGCGCATAGCCTCCATGTCGCGGTCGAAGGCCTCCTGGTCTTTGCGAGGAGCGTCATAGTAGAGGTAGAGAAGCTGGAGCATGGTCTCGAGGTCTTTGGGCGAGCAGGAGCCGTTGAAGCCCTGATAGTTGCCGCCTACGTTGGGGCTGATGCTGACGATGAGGCCTTTGAGCTTCTTCTCGAGCTGGGTGGAGGAGAAACCTGCAATACCGGCGCCGTCGATGAGGCCAGAGGCAACAGAAGCCTGGTAGCAGTCTTTGTCCTCATACATGCCGGTGCCGCCGATAGCGTAGCTCATCATGCGGATTTCGTCGGCCTTGTATTCGGTAGCCTTTACGATGAACTTGACACCGTTGGGAAGGGTGTATTCCTTGTAGCCCAGCTCGGTGTTGTTCTTGGTAACCTGAGCGGTGACAGCGGGGAGCTCTTTGGTGAAGAGGGGCTCATCCTTGAAGTTGTCGACCCAAGGTTCGGTAGCGATGGTCTTCACCTCGGCGATGATCTTCTTCACGTCAGCGGTGGTGGGGACTTTGTAGCCTTCCTTCTCGGGAGCGGTGAGGTAGAATACGAAGTTTTCGTCGGTGATCCACTTGGCAACCATCTCGTTTACTTCGGCGAGGGTGATTTCGGGAACGAATTCTTTAGCATAGCGGAGCTCCTGGCGGATGCCGGGGATTACGTCGCCATCGAGGTAGTGGTTGGTGTATTCGTCAGCAAAGCTGTTGCTGTTGGTCTTGTTCTCTTCCTTGGCCATCTTGGTGTAGCGGGCGAGGAGAGCCTCTTTCTGGCGGTCGAGTTCGGCCTGGAGGAAACCGTGCTCGTCAACGCGCTTCATCTCGGTGAGGAGCATCTTGGCGGCTTCGTCGATACGGTTCTCTTTGGGCATAGCATAGAGGGTGAAAGCGTCGCAGCTGCGGCTGAGGAATCCGCCATAGCCACCGTCGGCAGCGATAGCGGGGGAGGTAGCCTTTTCGCAGATGTCGCTGAAGCGGTCGCTCAGCATGCCGTTGATGAGGCTGCGGACGAGCATCTGGCGATAGTCGCCAACGGTGCCCTGGGGGGCTTTGTCGTGTTTCCAGAACATCTCGAGGACGGTAGAGGTGGCCTCTTTGTCGGTAGCGATGGCGATGAGGGGCTCAACATTCTTGGGAACGTCGAACTCTACGCGCTGGCGGGGGTTCTCTTTCTTGGCATAGCCGGCGAAGTAGCTCTTAATCTTGGCTTCCATCTCGTCGACGTTGATGTCGCCAACGATCACGATAGCCTGCAGGTCGGGACGATACCAGTCGTTGTAGAAGCGGGTGATGGTCTCGCGCTTGAAGGTGCGGATCACCTCTTCGGTACCGATGGGGAGGCGTTTTGCATACTTGGAGTCTTTGAGCATGATGGGCCAGGTGGCCTTGCGGAGGCGCTCGTCGGCGCCAAGGCCGCCACGCCATTCCTCAAGGATGACGCCGCGTTCGCTCTCGATCTCGGCAGGGGTGAAGAGGAGCTTGCCAGCCCAACCGTCGAGGATCTTGAAACCCATCTCGATCATGTCGGCTTTGTCGGCGGGCATCTCAACATAGTAAACGGTCTGGTCGAAGCCGGTGTAGGCGTTGATGCCGCGGCCGAACTCGATACCGTTCTGCTGGAGTTTGTTGATCATTTCGTTGCCCTTGTAGTACTGGGTGCCGTTGAAGGCCATGTGCTCGCAGAAGTGAGCGAGGCCCAGCTGGTCTTCGTCTTCAAGGATGGAGCCTGCGTTGGTTACGAGGCGGAACTGAACGATGTTCTCGGGCTTCTTGTTGGCGCGGATGTAGTAGGTGAAGCCGTTGTCGAGCTTGCCCATACGTACTTTCTTGTCCACGGGAACCTTAGCGGTGAGGTCGCTCTTTTTCTCCGTTTTGGAGCCGGTGTTGCCGATCTGGGCAAAACCGGTTGCTACAGCTGCAACAAGCAGGAGGAGCATAAAGAATGATTTCTTCATAATTGGTTAATTTAATGGATTATTATTGATTATTTTCTTTTGTTTCGTCGGTGGTGTCTGTCTCTTCTGGGCGGAATTCGAGGATGTCGCCGGGCTGGCAGTTGAGCACTTGGCAGATCTGCTCCAATGTGCTGAAGCGTACCGCCTTGGCCTTGCCGGTCTTGAGGATGGAGAGGTTGGCCGGTGTGATGTCGATGCGTTGCGACAACTCTGTCAGCGACATCTTGCGCTTGGCCATCATTATATCTAGGTTTACGATAATCATTACTTTGCTTCTAACTTTCTTTTCTTGTCTTTCTTTTTTTGGGGGGGCTTAGATTGTCAGGTCCTGTTCCTCCTGCATGTCGTTGCCGAGGTGGATGAGTTCGCCCATGAAGAGCACCACGATGCCGAACAGGAGTCGCATGTAATGCAGCGTGAACTCGGAGTCGACCTGCAGGCCTGTGCTGGCGAGGAGCTCCCGTGCGGTATGGCGCTCGATGCACACCGAGGTGTCGAGGGCTAGCGACAGAAGGATCATCAGTATTCCGATGAGGCGTATCCATATCAGGCTTTTCTTGTTGAACACGCGGCCCGAGCGGATGGCTTTGTAGAAGGAGACGAGCAGGATCACGACGAAGGCGAAGATGCAGGCGAAGGCTACCACGGAGAAGATCTGCAGCGCTACCGTCCAGCGGATGCTGGGAGTGTAGATCTCGTGCTTGTCGCTGAAACTGATGAAAGCGTCGAAGGAGTGGGTTGTGATGAAGGCGGTATTGTCTGTGCCGTCGATGGTGTATTCTTCGGCCTTTCGCGACTGTGGGGTGGGGTGCAGGTCGGTGACTATCAAGCCGGCTTTGCCGGTCTGGTTGGCGAGGTTGTTGAGACGATAGGGCTCCTCTGAGGAGACGATATTGCCTAAAAAGAGCACCACACAAAAGAGCACTACGGCAAAGAACAAACCGTATAACACCCAAATTCTCTGCATTTTATTGGTATTATTCATAGTTATAATACATTTCGTTTTATAGGGCAAAGATACGAAAAATTTTTAATATACAATAATTTTTTATCGTTTTTCGATATTTTTTTCAAGGTTTCGGGAAAAAAGAAATGTCTATGAACGAGGCATCCCGTTGTGTCTGTGTGGGCGGTGTGGAACTCGGGGGTAGCGTCCCACTAGCCTCTGCAATTGTAGGCGAAATCGAGGCGCTACATAGGCGAAATCGAGGTGCTACATAGGCGCTACCTAGGTGCTAGAGGCTTCCTTTGTCGCAACAAACCCGCCGGGTGGGCGGGTTTGTTTTAAGGTAGAAGAGAGGTCTGTTACAGGACGTTCTCCTCGAGGTATTGCCTGAGCTGTAAAGGGCTGACGTTGTGTCGGATCTCTCCGGCGACGGCATAGGATATGGCCCCAGTCTCTTCGCTCACAATCACGGCGATGACGTCGCTTACCTCGCTTATTCCTATAGCAGAGCGGTGGCGCAGGCCGAGGTTAGGGTCAATCTCGTTGTTTGATGAGACGGGGAGGATGCATCGGGCGGCAAGAATCGTCTCTCCGCGCACGATGACGGCGCCGTCGTGGAGGGGGGAGTTCTTAAAGAAGAGCGCTTCCAGCAAAGGGGCGGAGACGTGGGCGTTGACACTCTGGCCTGTGGCGATGATGTCGTCGACATCGTTCTGGCGGGCAAAGACGATCAGGGCGCCGGTCTTGCTCTGGCTCATGTGCATGCAGGCTTGGATATAGGCGTCGAAGTTGAGCGTTTTCTCCTCTTCTTTCTTCCTGTGCCAGAAGAGGATGCGCTTTCGTAGGGAGTTCTGTCTCACGTCGGTCTTAGTGCCGATGAGGAGGAGGAAACGGCGTATCTCGGGCTGGAAGATCACCACTAGGGCGATGAGTCCGATGGAGATGAACTGCTCGAGGATGGTGGCCGAGAGCTTCATGTCAAAGAACGACACCACCATCCAGGTGATGTAGATGATGATGATGGCCCAGAAGATACGCATCACGTTGGTACCGCGTACTAGCTTGTAGATCTGGTAGATGAGTATGCCAACGAGAAGGATGTCGAACATGTCTGCCCATCGCAGCTCAGGCAGTCCCTGCAGTTTCCATCCAGCAATGTCGAGGAGGGGTAGGGGGATGATGTCTAGCATTTGTATAGTTTCTGGTATATTTTGATGGATTGAACGGTCTCTTTTACGTCGTGGACTCTAAGCATCTGGGCTCCATACTCCAGCGCCATCACGCCGAGGGTGAGGGTGCCAGGCATGGCTTCGTCGGGGGTGGTGCCCATGAGCTTGTATATCATCGATTTGCGCGATACGGCTACAAGCATGGGGTTGTCGGGGAATAGCTTGATGAGCTCGGGCAGCTGGCGGAAGAGGTCGTAGTTGTCGTCGAGGGTCTTGGCGAAGCCGAATCCGGGGTCGAGGATCACATCCTTGGCGCCAAGCCGGTATAGCTGCTCCAGCTTGGAGGAGAAGTAGAACGCCACCTCCTTCAGGATGTCGTCGTAGTGGGGGTTGTCTTGCATGTGGTCGGGGGTGCCTATGGTGTGCATAAGTATGTAAGGCACACCCAGTTGTGCTACGGTAGGGAACATCTTGTTGTCAAACTGTCCGCCCGAGATGTCGTTGATGATATCGGCGCCGGCTTCCACGGCCTTACGGGCAGGGAGGGAGAAGCAGGTGTCTACCGAGATGATAGCGTCGGGCAGGCTCTTGCGTACCAGAGCCACGATGGGAGCCAGGCGTGCTGCCTCCTCTTCGGGGGCCAGGAGCTGAGCTCCCGGACGCGACGACACAACGCCGATGTCGATGATGTCTGCTCCTTCGGCCACAATCTGTTGGGCTCGTCTGACGATGGTTTCCTCGTCGGTATAGCGGCCTCCGTCATAGAACGAGTCGGCGGTGGCATTGAGAATACCCATCACTACGGGAGATGAAAAAGTGTGCAATTTTTCACCGAGTTTGATGGTGAATGGCGAAAAAGTTGTATCTTTGTGCATGCTTTCTGTGCGATTAGAACTCCGTTGCTTGCTGACTTTCAGCACACAAAGGAATAATTGTCATATGTTTTAATGGTACAAATATACAAAAAAGAGTCAATATCCAAATAAAAAACGGCGTCCCTTGTCGAAAGAAAGCCCCAAAATTAACAGTCGACAATATGAATACCCAGGAAGAAATACAAGTTGAAATCAAGCGCTGCCGCGACATTTATGAGAAGAAATCACGCGACTACGGAACCTCGTGGCGTATCCTCCGGCTACCTTCGCTTACCGACCAGATCTTCATCAAAGCCAACCGCATACGCAGCATCCAGGAGAGCGGTGTGAATATGATTGGCGACGGCGTAGAAGGCGAGTTTGTTGCTATGGTCAACTATTGCGTTATGGCTCTTATCCAGCAGGAGCTTGGCGACAGCGAAGGGCTTGAACTCCCCTTCAATCGCGCCATGGAGCTCTACGACAAGCACCTGCGCCGCACCATCGACCTCATGCTCAGCAAGAACCACGACTATGGCGAGGCTTGGCGCCAGATGCGCGTCAGCTCTATGACCGACCTCATCCTCCAGAAGCTCTATCGCATCAAACAGATCGAAGACAACCAGGGCAAGACCCTCATCTCCGAGGGGCCCGAAGGTGGATATATGGACATCATCAACTACTCCCTCTTCTGCCTCATCCGCCTCTCTGAAGGATGCTGAGGTCCAGGTTCCGGAAACATCCGACCCCTTGCAACAACACAGAACCCCATCATACGAATTCCCACTAAACCAACCTTTGTTATGAAAGAATCACAATCTTCACACATCCTGAATATCATCTGCCGCTGGATCGTCGGCCTCGTGTTCATCTTCTCCGGCTTTGTGAAAGGTGTCGACCCCATGGGCACCTCCTTCAAGGTCCACGAGTATATGACTGCTTGGAGCATCGGCTCCTTCACCTTCGAATGGGCAACGCCTCTGGCCACCCCCCTTGCTGTGGCCCTTGTTACTCTCGAGTTCACCATCGGCATCATGCTCATCTTCAACTGCTACCGCCGTCTCTCGGCATGGGTGCTCATGCTGATGATGATCTTCTTCACCACCACCACCCTCATCGACGCCATCACCAACAAGGTTACCGACTGCGGCTGCTTTGGCGACGCCATCAAGCTCACCAACTGGCAGACCTTCTGGAAGAACGTGGCACTCTTCGTCCCCACTCTCATCATCTTCATCCAGAAGAAGAAACGATGGGACTACCGTCGCCATTTCGAGCGCGAGACACTCATCTCCATCGTTGCCGCCGCCGCTATGGTCATCTTCGCCATGTGGAACATCAACAACGAACCTTGCATCGACTTCCGTGCCTGGAAGGTCGGCAACAAGATGATGCCCTTCGACGAAGATCTCGAGGTGAAGAGCTATGTCACCTATAAGGAAAAGAATACCGGCGAAGTCATGGAGTTCGAGTCCAAGAAGCTGATGGACTACTGGAACGACAGCGTATGGCGCGAGAACTGGGAGTTCGTCGACAGCCGTGTCGAAGATCCCTATGAGATCAAAGCCGACGGCTTCTCCATGCTCGGCCCCGATGGCGACGACTACGCCAAGGACATTATCGGCAACGCCAACTATG
Organism: Bacteroidales bacterium; assembly: GCA_024400495.1. GTDB lineage: Bacteria > Bacteroidota > Bacteroidia > Bacteroidales > P3 > Colimorpha. Next base: position 11,435 of record JAKSMR010000040.1, on the reverse strand, counting down.
TCCTCATCGGCACCATCCATCATATCGACAAGCTCGGCGACGACGGCATCAAGGCTATCCAGAGTCTCCACACCTTCTGCGTCGAGAGAGGCATCAACTTCGTCCTCCTTACCTCCGCCCTCGACGAGGAGGTGCAGCCTCTGCTCTACGACAACGGCCTCAGCGAGATGATCTATTATTTCGCCGACGCTACTGCCATCGAGACCATGCTCCGCTCCAACCCCGGCTTCATCCTCCTCAAGGACGCCGAAGTCAAGGGCAAATGGCACTATCGCAATGCCCGCAAGATTTTCGACTACCCCTTTGAGATCGAATAATGCCTTCTTGGGAAGCAGCGACAAGACATCCCCATTTCGCTTCCCCCATCATAAACAAGCAAAAAAGAATAAAAAATGATACAACGCATCCAGTCCTTCTTCCTCGTGCTTGCCGCCGTCTGTGTGGCGCTCCTTTTCATGTTCCCCATCGCCACCTATGTGGGACAGTACGCCACCTCCTCGCTCAACCTCATCCCTCAGCCTTCTGTTGAAGACGAGCTCGGCAACGTCACCTTCATCGGCCAGGCCGACTACATCCATCTCTGGCCCCTCGCCGTTCTGGCAGCCCTCATCGGCGTCATCGCCCTCGTGTCCATCTTCCTCTACAAGAACCGCATCATCCAGATCCGTTGGGTCGCCTTCGGCTTCCTGCTCAACGTCGTCTATATCTTCCTCGTCTTCTTCTGGGCCACCGATTCCTATCTCAAGCATATAGGCTATCTCTTCGGCGACGCCCCTCACGTGACCTATAGCGTGGGCACCTGGGCTCCCATTGCCAGCGCTCTGCTCTTCTTCCTTGCCCAGCGCGCCATCAAGAAAGACGAAGAAAAGGTTCGCGCCGCCGACCGTCTCCGCTAGCCTTCATACCTAAAGGAAAAATCTGAAAAATAATGCAACTCACCTTTAGCCATACCGAGCAGCTCCCCCAGGTGGCCAAGAGCCTCATTGAGACCTTCCCCGATGAGCGTTTCTTTGCCTTCTTCGGCAAGATGGGTGTGGGGAAGACCACCCTCATCAAGGAGCTCTGCGCTTTTCTCGGCGTCGAGGACAATGTCTGCAGCCCCACCTTCGCCATCATCAACGAGTATTCCTCCGGCGACGGCGAACCTGTCTACCATTTCGATTTCTACCGTCTCAAGAGTCTCGACGAAGCCTACGACCTCGGCTACGAAGAGTATTTCTTCTCCGGAAGCTACTGCTTCTCTGAGTGGACCGAGAAGATCGAGCCCATCCTCCCCGAGCATTATCTCCGCATCGATATCACCGAAACCGACGGCATACGTACGCTCGTCGCCACGCCCGTCGACGAATAAGATATACAGGCAGAAAAAAAAGATCAAGCGACTTATCCCGGGATAGGTCGCTTTTTGCTTTTGAAGGATGCTAGAAACTTCGTGTACAATCTCCACGCGGAGCCATCTGCGCAAAGTTATGGCGAACCTTCTTTTCAGATCGCCGGCTGCCCGGCTGTTTACCGGATGAAGGTGAGCAGAGCCATGAGGAAGGTGCTGATAGAGAGCATGGGCACCATCTTGTCGAGGTCGCGGTCCTTCTTTGTCCACACCACCATGAGGTGCTTCACGAAGAGCGGTAGCGTGAGCACGTAGAGGTGTCCGCTAAGTCCGCGCCCTGAGGAGAGGGACCACGCCAGCATGCATCCCCAGCCAATGGCGACAAGCGCCGTCTGGTAGGCTCGTGAGCCGCGTTCGCCCATGCGGATAGCCATGGTGACTCGGGTGGCTGCATCGGCCTTCATGTCTCGTATGTTGTTCACGTTCAGTACGCCCACGCTGAAGCATCCCATAGCGCAGGCGGGCAGGAGTGCGTGCCATATCATCGTGTCGCCCGAGCAAAGGTAGTAGCCTCCCACAACCACAGCGAGGCCGAAGAACAGAAACACATAGATGTCGCCCAGCCCGCGGTAGCCATAAGGCTTCTGTCCCAGCGTGTAGCGCATGGCGGCCACGATAGCCAGCAGACCCAGCACCACAAAGCCGACCGCCTCGAGGCTGAAGAGCGTCCCCTCGGCTAAGCGTATCATCAGCAGGCCGAACAGACACGATAGGGCGATGCACCAGCCGATGAGCACCTTGATGTCCTTGGGGGTGAGGGTGCCGCTCTGTAGCGAGTACCTCATGCCCTCGCGATCGTCGCGGTCGGTGCCATGGATAGAGTCTCCAAGCTCATTGGAGAGGTTGCTCACAAACTGAAGGAAAACAGCCGTGAGCACAAGAAACGGCACCACGGCCCATTTTATTTGTCCTGAGGTAAGGGCGGAGGAAATGCCCATTGCCACGCCTGAGAGAACTAGAGGGGTGGCCCTTACGCGAAGAGATCTGAATGCGGCTTTAGGATTCATGTTGGTGATGTGTCTGAAACAGCAAAGGGATGAAAAGAAATCTGTCTGCAGGCAAACGGATTTCTTTTTTCCTTTCTCTGTTTTGGAGGTTGTGGTAAGTGGCTGTATGTGTGGTGTTTGTGTTTGTATGCTAAGTTGGGTTTTTTGGGGGGGCACCGATGCGTGCTGCAGGTTCTACGAGCAGTCCTATGGGGGGGGCGAAGATGCGTGGCGGCTCTCGTGGTGCTCCTCTGCAGTAGGGCGCTACCCTGGATCTATTCAGAGCTGCCTTCGAGCAGGTTGTAGGCTTTAGCCGTGCGGGGTGTGAAGGCGGTTTGGGTGGTGATTACAAAGGGGGTTGTCAGGAGCCAGTTGTGGAAGTCCTCGAGCTCAGACTGGTGGTCTTCGAGCCATTCGATGGCGTCGTCGCCCATGCCACGATAGAGAAGGTGGCAGTAGACATCAAAGAATCCGGCGTCGTCGATGCGCTTGAGGAAGGGGAAGAGGATGTCGCCATGTTTCTGGCTGAGGCTCTTGCTTTCGGGGCGCTCGGGGTCGGTTTTGGTAAACTCATCCATCAGGGCGCGATGCATGATGGTGAGAGTCTCGATGTCGAGTTCGGTCTTGCCCTTGATGGCGGCAGGGATGGTGGAGAGGCTGGCTTTGAGGTTATAGGTGACCTCGAAAGGCATCATGAAGGTCATGTTGTCGGGGTCGACGGTGATGGTGTACTCTTTGCCAAGCGTGATGGAGATAGAAGAGTCGGTGATAGAGACCGACTGGCGCATGAACTCGGCGAGGTTCTTGCTGATGGCGTTGGCGCGCTCGGAGTAGGGGTCGAGAAGCATATACATCTCGCAGAACATCAGTCCCCAAGTAGGTCTGCTGGAGGCAAGGTAGAGGTTGGCGGCGCGGAAATAGTTGCTGGTGAACATAGGGTCGCGCTCGATACCGCCGAGATAGCAGGCTCCGGCTTCGTCGTATTCTTTTCTGATCTGGTGCATCACGCCCATCTCTACATGAAGAAGACCGCTGTTGGGGAACTCCTTGAGTCCTTTCTGGAGGGTCTTCATACACTTGTCGGGGTTGTTGAGATATTCATCCTCCATGGTGCCCATAAGCTGATACCACTGGTCGGTCTTGTCCTTGCAGCCTTTGGCCTTTTTGAGACAGGTGTAGGCTTTCTGTGGGTCGCCGTTGAGCAGGTAGGCATAAGCCAGTTCGTAGCGAGGGATGAAGGATTTGGGATAGTCCTTCACCACACCTTCGAGTTGGGAGATAGCTTGAGGAAAGAGGCCCTGATCCATCATCTCGACGGCATTGCGCATGCGGGCGTCGAAGTTGCTCTGCGCGTTGACGGCGAGACCGGTCATAAGGGCGAGAATCAAAAAGAGTACCTTCTTCATAGTGTCGGGATATTTATATTTGCGACTGCAAAGATACAAAAACCGAGTGGAATAGCAAAATTTATTTTGATATTCCTGAGGTGCAGCATCGTACACGACGAAGGAGTGAAAGATACAAAAACCGAGTGGGATAGCAAAATTTATTTTGATATTCCTAAGGTGCAGCATCGTACACGACGAAGGAGTGAAAGATACAAAAACCGAGTGGGATAGCAAAAACATCCTTGACAAAGCGCAGCTGCACCTTGTTGAAGTTGATGTAGTCGCACAAGGCCTTCTCGGGGGAGGCCATGAGAAAGCGCACATTGCCGCTGCCCTGCATCGTGACCCCTATGGGGAAATATGCTGCCGAGCAGTTCTGGTATCGGAAAGAGCCTAATGTGTTGCTGAAGTCGCGCGAATGCTTGGTTGTCACCGACTGCACCAGTTCCACCCTTTCGGGTATCAATCCATGCCAACGGAGTGCGCTGCTCATCGATACATACGAAGGGCCATACAGGTGGTTGGCCACAAGTTGTAGCGACAGTACCTCACCCTCCTCGGGACTGGCTACATAAAGGCCCTTCTTCAGTCGGATGATGCGCCCTTCGGCTTCTAATCGTATTGCCTTGTCGGAGATATGCCTACAGTCGGAGGTAGAGCGACTGCAGTACCCCCAAATCGAAAGGAACACCTCCCATCTTTTGCAGATTATCCATGTCTTGAAGTGTCATTATATCGGCATAATTTAGTATCTATTCGTATAGAATAACGAGAAATTATCGTTTTATTGTACCGGATATACCTAGTCTTTTAGTTTCCGAAGACTTCGCTTTGCTTGAGGAGCCTTACGGTGTGGCGGTGGCCGTCTTGGGTCACGAGGGTGAGGAGGTAGAGGGCGCATGCCAATGCGCCCCTTGTCCTTCTCGCTTGGGGGTCTATAAGGTGAACACGAATTGTCATAAATTACTCACGAATTTCTTCATAAATATTTTTTGCGTAATTCATGCTCACCTTACTTCGTTTATGACTACTGTTTGATGAGTTTGAGATAATGATACTGGCTATCGGAGGTTAGCACACCGACGATGTAGCTGCCCGAGGGCCATCCGTCCACGACAAACTGATTGGAGCCGGAGACGGACAATACCTGCTGGCCGCTCATGTTGAACGCCTTGATGCTGACAATCTCCTGTGGCGCAATGCCCTGAACAGACACCTGGCTGGTGGCGGGGTTGGGCTGGAGGAGGCAAAGGCCGTCAGAAGCAACGAGGTCGACGGCTTCACCGCGCGATGTAACAATGCCGGTGATAGAGGTGTAGCCTTCGGCATACCAATCCTCGCCGCAGAGGGTGCGTACATATATGTCGTAGGCCGTTTGGGCGGCAAGCCCCTCTATCAGGCAGCTATTGCCCGTGACGATGGTGTCGTTTCCTTCGACAAGAGAATAGGGATGCGGGCCGTATTGCAGGAGGTAGGACTGAGCATTATCCGTGGAGTCCCACGCTACTAAGATGCTGTGCGAAGTGATGTCGCCCACATGCAGTCCGGTGACAAGGGGACAAGAGTGGCAGAGGTTAGAGAAGAGTCGGATGTCGCCGACGGAGTTGTTGGCGTAGCATGTGCGGGCGCTGTCGATGTCGATGGGCACGGCGTCGGCATACCAGCATGTGACGTTGCGACGGTGGCGGTGGGCGCTATAGGATGCGCCACCACTGGTTTCGCCACTGATATTGCGCAGCGCGGCGACGAGCACCTGGCTGTGACCGTCCCAGAGGAAGGGGTGGTCGAAAGGCATCGTGATCCAGCTAGTGTCGAGTCCGTGGTTGAAGTTGGCGGAGTCGATGACCTTCACAAAGCGGTGCTGGCTGTCGGGCACGATGAAGGTGGAATCGAAGGCGGTGTCGGGGACGTTGGCGAGATAGATGGTGACGGGGGCTAGGTATTCCGAGAATGCCATTCTAGCGGGCCGCACAGCCAAGGCGGTGATGTCCCCTTCAAGTCCGGACAGATAGGCGGAGTCGATGAGGGTCTGGGTGTAGGTGTATTGCGCTCTGTTCATGCCGAGGGGTGATACCTCGTCGGACATCGGCGCGAGGGTGGAGTCGTAGTTGTCGCGATAGACGGCATCGGGGCACGGCAGGGTCTGGAATGTGGCATGGCACCACGCGCCCGTGTCGCCCACCCCGCAGATGCTACGCACATAGATGTCGCGGCGGTCGAGGCTGTGGAGGCCGGTGAGGATGAACTGCTCTGTATTGGCGATGGCATGGGTGCCGCTGCCGAGGCTGAAGCCCACGGCTCCGTATTCGATCTCATAGAGCGAGGCGCCGTTGCACTCCCAGGTGACAGCGATGGAGGTGTCGGTGGCAGGCACCGCGGGGTCGGCACGCAGATGCTTGATCACGCAAGTGTCGGGGATACAGGATACCTGTACTTGGATAAAGGCGGAGGTATCGTCAAACCTGCCGCCCCAAGAGTCGGTGGTGAAGTGCAGGCGGAGCAGGCCCGAAGAGGAGGTGACGGGCCCGAAGGTGAGGATGTTGTGGGGGTAGTAGTTGTTGACATTGCCGAGACTGGTCCATAGCAGGGTGCTGTCGGCATCGAAAATCTCCAATACCTCAGTAAAGCTGCCTTTCCAGCAGCTGCCGCTGACGGTGACGAGGTGTCCTGCCTCGGAGGGCAGAAGGGTGATCCAGCTATTCTGGAGGGGCTGGGCGTAGCTGTTGGCGCCGCCGTCGTCGTAGAGGGTGCCGCCACAGAGTATCAGCGTGTCGCTTCGGTTGGCACGCATGTTCCACGCGCCGGGCTCTATGCTCACGGGGCCGAACCATTCAGAGGTGTCGCCTTTCACACAGATGGCGCGCACCCAGAGGTAGTTGGTTGTCGAAGAATCGAGTGATATTGTGACGTTGCGAGTGTTCAAGAGCGGAAGAGCCACGGCAGACGGAATGCTGTCCACGGTGTCGACATAGGCTTGCCATGCCACGGCGTTGCGGGTGCTGTCGATGGTCAGCGTCGCAGAGTTGTCGGTGATGCCTGTGATGGTGACGTCTCTAATCTCAGGACATGGTGGCAGCTCGCTCAGCACGATGTCGTCGAGGTAGGCAGTCCAGTAATTGCTTGCTAAGGGACTGTAATCTACGAGGGTGACATACCGGCCCGGGCCGTAGAAGTTCTCCAGCGACACGACGTAGTGTTCCATGTATTCCTGGCCTATCTCTACCGTATCGACGGGCTGGAAGGTGGTCATGTCGTCAGGGGCGGTCATCACTCCCACAATGAGGTAGGGCGTGTAGTGGTTGTAATGGTTGCCCTTGCCCCAGAACTCAAGCTGCAGCGACGACATTGGCAGAACAGCTGTATCGATGGCGGGCAGCGACACGTGCTGAATGCCGTAGCTATTTAACGACTGCTCCCAGCGCAGCATCCTGTTGCCCGTATGGGTGGGGAATGCGGCAGAGCCATTCACCACGCAGGTGTTGACCTTGGCCAGTCCGCTCCAGCAGGGGAAGTCGGTGGGCAAGGTGCCCGTGGCGAAAGCCTCCATCCCCTCGACAAAAGGAACGGAGTCGAGGAGGGCGCACTCCGTGCGGAACGTCACCACGGGCGACCAGTTGGTAAACAGGCGACATTCGGGGCGCACATACACCGAATAGCGTGTATAGGGGTCGAGGCCCGTGAGCAGGAGACTGTCGGCATGGATGTTGGAGATGACCTGGGCGGTGTCGGGATCGAAGCCGTAGGGACCATGGGTCACCTCGTAAAAGGCCGGCCCTGTGCCGGGCCAGCGGACCAGAGCCGACGTGTCCGTCATCTCGTCCACTGTCACTCCCATGATGGTCGGGCAGAGCGATTTGCGGGTAACCTGCACATCGTCGATGCAGAGATACGCCTGCGTGGGATTCGGCGACACAAAGGCGATGCGCCCCATGTCGCGGGAGTAACCCCCGAAATGGACTATCTTGGGCTGCCAGCCTTCGTTGTTGCGGATGCTTATCGTGTCGAAGGGAACGAAGGTGGTCATATCCAACGGATCGATGATGAGGCCCACGACGAGTTGCATTGGCACGTTGCCACTCAACCTGTTTCTCACCCACAGCTGCAATTCCAAACTATCGGGCGGAACGTTGAGGAGGGGCAGGATGGCAGCCCCGCCGTTCATCTGCAAGGAGCGGCTGCCCGTATGGGCATTGTCGTTGTAGCCCGGAAGCGAGCCTGTGCCCCCTGTGCCTCCACGTAGGAAACTCCAGCAGGCGGGAAGGCTTGCCAGCGATTCGAAACCTAGCCTGAAAGGAATCGTGTCGGGTGTGCAATTGGTCTGCAGATGATGGACGATGGTCGTCTCGGTATCGGTGCAGAAGGCTGTGAGGCGAACCTCGTAAAGGGTGTTGGGGGTGAGCCCGGTCAGGGTGTAGGTTGTGTCGCCCCACACCAGGCCGCTGCTGTGCCAAGCCGAGTCGCCGTCAGTGATGTAGCGCACCACCCATGCGATGTCCTGATAGCCTGGACTCCATACCATACGCGCAGCGTCGGCACCTATGGAGTCGAACCACAACGTCGGTGGCGGACAGGTTGAGGCGTATGTGACAGGCGTCGTGTGGATGCGCATCACGTTGCGGTACTGTCGCCCTGATCCAATAAGATTCGGAGGCAGATTGGGAGAGGGATAGTTGGCATAACGTGCCAGTAACTGGCTAGGCGTGCTGCTTTCAGCAAATGCGACAAGAGACGGGGTTGTGTAGTTGCTGGGCGCGCAGACCATCAGCACCAGATTGTCCACGCCATTATAGAAAAAGGTGCTGTCCAACTCAAAGTGGTTCCAGCCTGTGGTGCAGGCGAAGGTATCGGTAGATACCAGCTCGAAACGTGCGGAGTAGGGAGCCATTCTTGAGTTGAGATTGGATTGGACAGTATGCCCCAGATACACCTGGCAGGTGCCACGGCTTGTTGTCGAAGGGGTGATGCAGTAAAAGTCTATCCCCGTTATCGTAGCGGCGCCGTTCATCTCGCTGGCCAGAATAAGTTGTTGCGATGTGGTAGTGTTGTAGGTCTGGAACGGCAGCACAGTGCTCTCCGTGCCGCTGGCCGTGTCGCCAATAAGGATGACATCATGCCCGGGAGTCTGTCCCATTGTCGCTATCGACGTAAGCCATAGCATCAAGAATAAGAATGCAGTTTTTCTCATAAGTATATAGTTTATTCCATTAAATTAGTGATTAGTGACTAGTTTCCGAAGATGTCGCTTTGCTTGAGGAGCCTTACGGTGTGGCGGTAGCCGTCTTGGGTCACGAGGGTGAGGAGGTAGGCGGCTTGGGGACGGGCGGTGAGGTCGAGGGTGTAGCGGCCTGGGGCGGTGGTGGAAAGCTCAACCTGCTCGGTGCGGCCCATGATGTCGGTGAGGTAGGCGGCGGTGATGGGCTGCTGGCCGGAGTATTCGATGTTCACGCGCTGGCGGAAGGGGTTGGGGTAGGCCACAAAGGCGTTGCCGTCCTCAGCCATGACGATGCGGACATCGTTGGTGTCGCCGCCGTTGCCTCCATTACCACCACCATTGCCTGTGGTGTCTTTATAGACATAGGGTGTCATGAAAGCGGGATCGACGTATTTGGCGATGAATGCACGGTATCCTGCCGGGAGCGTGTGATCACCGAAGGTGCCTCCGCCTACCAACTGTCCTGACAGATATAGGATGCTGTCGTGCAGGGTAACGGATCGAGGATCGCCATCAGCACCACCACTCGACAGATAATCTATAAATTCCACCTCATGACCTTCTTTGTCCCAAACATACAGACCTGCGGACCAATGATTAGGGAACGGATTTGTGATTGTGCTATCGCGCATGTAGATGTCACCTTGATACAAGAGTTGGGCAATGACGTAATTATTATGGGTTACCATCATATAGGCATGTAATCCATTAAACAGCGAGCGCCCAGACGAACGTACTTCACCAACCGACAAAGCATGGCCGCTATCGCTGTCCAACCGTACAAAAAAGACTCCGTTTCTTACATCAATGCTGAATGTGTCAGCATAAAAGTTGATAGGAGAGTTTGCCAGATTCCAAATCCATCCAAGACAATACACATCGCCGTCTTCATCAAGGCTCTGAGCATACATCGAATAGCTCTTCCTTGTGGATGAATCACTACTGGTGAATGCATGGTCTAACTGAAAGAGCCATTGCGGATTCAGTAGGCTATCGTATTTGATTTGAAAAGAATACTCTGTGCTGTTATTAGTCAAAATGCTCACATCTGGCAATCCCACTATTCTAAAGTCAATGGGGAATCTACTAGTTATCATCGTGAATAGTAAATATACGGAATTGTCAATGGGCGATGTCATTAGGGATGATACATAAGGATCCATTTGATCAAGATTAGTATTATTGGGTTCAAATAAATCTTGGTGGCTCAGTAATTGGGAAAAATGTGGAGCAAACTTTAATATCTGGCAGTTCTTGCTAGACGTAGGCACTTGTATGGGTATGTCAAAATGATTTTCACCTCCATCCAATAACAGTCTATAACCCCAAAATGTACTATCTCTGAAAGTATGTATGCCAACAGCTGTAGAAACCACACAAACAATATTCCCATCGTTATCTATTGCACAAGCCTTACAGGCTAGTCCGCCATCTATATAATGAGTCGAATCCCGCATCATTACAGTCCCGTCAGAATAGATACAGGCTGCCGTTAGGAAGTGTTGCTCTTTCAATTGCCCTGCCTTATCAAATTCCAGATATGCAAAAAACTTCCCCGACACAAGGCTGTCTGTAGGGAATCCTGTCCCGTTGCTTCCAAGCCAAAGTGTATCTAAGAAGTATGTGTAATTATCGGGTCTATCACCTGGCCAGTTTATACGAGCCATACACACAATGGAGGTGTCGCCAACGATTTGTATGCCCACTCCTACCGAAGAAGCGCCGTAATTTGTATGGATGGACTTATGCCAAAGCAGTTGGCCGTCAGGGCTCAGTTTGGCTATGACGACACTTTGAATATTATGATCGATGCCATAGGGTGCGAATGGTAGCAAGTCGGTGCCGTCAATCTGTGCACCTGGCGTGAATTCGCCTAAGATGTACAAGTTGCCGTCAGAATCAGCAACGCTGCCCACAATGGCATTTATGTCAGTGCGATGATTATGATCCGGCACACCATTATAGCTCTTCACCCAGTCGAAATGTCCTTGGGCGTAGAGGGCGGTGGAGAACATCGTGGCTGCCAGTAGCAGCAGTAATGACAGGATTCGTTTCATGATGGTATGTTTTTTTTATTTTTTTGTCTTTGAATGCTTATGGCAAGCTCGAGAAATCCGGCGTTAGTTCTGCTGGAGGCTGGCAACCGAAGAGGAGCTGGATGCGGGCAGGTGAGCCAGCCTGGCTGCCCCCCCCCAGATTCCCTCTCGGCTCATTGATAAAAGACAACTTCCATTAGTTTGAAGCCGGCTTGGACACTCAGATTTGAACTTGCTTTATTTATATGAGCAACAAGAAGGCAAAAAAGTTGACCTCAAAGTGTGTTTTAATATTTTTTAAGACTGTAAGGCGCGAATCTTTTTGGTAACTATGTACCTGTAGGCGGTATCATTGCGGAGACAATTCGTCATTTTTTTTTTTTTTTTTTTTTTTTTTTTTTTTTTTTTTTTTTTTTTTTTTTT
>JAKSMR010000004.1 GCA_024400495.1 Bacteroidales bacterium | reverse complement strand
GCCTCACGAGCATTGAAATCCCCAATAGCGTGACGGAGATAGGAGAATATGCCTTCTATGATTGCAAAGGCCTCACGAGCGTCGAAATCCCCGACAGCGTGACTGAGATAGGAAAAGGAGCCTTCAGCCGGTCAGGCCTTACGAGCATCGAAATCCCCAATAGCGTGACTGAGATAGGAGAACATGCCTTCTCTGGTTGCGAAAGACTCACGAGCATCGAAATCCCCAATAGCGTGACTGAGATAGGAGAATGTGCCTTCTCTTGGTGCAAAGGCCTCACTAGCATCGAAATCCCCAATAGCGTGACTAAGATAGGAGCAAGAGCCTTCTCTTGGTGCACAGGCCTCACGAGCATTATTGTAGACGAAAGGAATAAGCATTATTCTGCAGGAGACGGCATTCTATATTCCAAAGACAAAACATTATTACAAACCTGTTTGCCATCCAAGATTGGTGTGGTGAAAGTCCCCGACAGCGTGACTGAGATAGGAGCATATGCCTTCGATGATTGCACAGGCCTCACGAGCATCGTAATCCCCGACAGCGTGACTGAGATAGGAGATCATGCCTTCGGAGGTTGCAAAGGCCTGCGGGAGATCCATTGCAGAGTCGAACACCTCATTGCTGTTAAGTTTTCATATTCGGCCTTCTGGGGTATCGACAAGTCGCAGATCACCGTCTATGTCCCCATTGGGACGGGCTATGAATACCGCCATCATCCCGACTTCCTGGACTTCAAAGAGATTGTTGTCGAGAAGTAGGAAGCTATCCCCTTAAGAGCCGGATGCGTGTCCTCTTCGGCATAGTAGCATCTCACTAGCATCTCAAATTTGAGATGCTACCCCCCGGAAATGAGATGCTAGTGAGATGCTACATATATATTAGTGTATATTTACTTTTTGATGAGTCGCTCTATTTCGTTCAAATCGAAATAAATAACTTTTGATTTGTGCGAAGGTCTGTAGCCTTTGATAAATCCCTTCTTCATCCAGCGGTATATGGTCGCCCGACTGATGCCCAAGTGATCCATAACTTGGTTAGTATTAACTAGTTTCATACGTTCTTTTTATTCTGTTGTGGAGTTGTTTTCACTTGCAAAAGTACGAATTGTTTTCCACATACAAAAATTTTTTATATATGAATCATAAATAAAAAAACGCAGAAACAAAAAGTATCCAAGTATCCAAGTATCCCGCTATACAACTCAAAAAAAATAAATAAATATAATAATATAATATATATTATATACATTAGTATTTTACATTTTTTGGGGGGTGTTTTTCATTAAAAAACACTTGGATACTTGGATACCTTTGGGAACAAAAAGTATCCAAGTATCCAAGTATCCCGCTATGCAACTCAAAAAAAATAAATAAATATAATAATATAATATATATTATATACATTAGTATTTTACATTTTTTGGGGGGTGTTTTTCATTAAAAAACACTTGGATACTTGGATACCTTTATACCATGCGACGATGTTCTCGCATTGACACGAAGAAAACTTGTATAGGTGACCTCTAATAATTAGATTGAGATGGATTGCTGCTTATTTTTGAGTGATTCTGAGAGGAAGCGCGCAGGTGCATTACTTGCGTGACATTTGGCTGCGCCTCGGCATAATAATCGGGCTTATTCTGCTCTCGGTTTGCACAAACGGCGCGGTGCTATGTGCCACCGTTATCTGCGGAGTGAGAGCAGAAGCAGCTTGCTGATTTTGCCGAACCGCAATAACGTCTTGTGTGCAAAAGCGGTTACGCTTGGAAGCGCCAAAAAGAAACAGCAAGACGCTCAAGCTAATGTTACTCATTTTTTCTAATTTTTAGAGGTTACCATAATTTGAAGAAGACGAAAGAGGACAGCGAAGCCGCCCGGCTGCCGCCAGGCAAACGTTTGCGGCGTTGCCCGCTCTATCGCATTCATTATCAAAGATGTTTTTAAGTTGTTGAAAACTTTTGCAATATTCTTTGGGGAATTTGAAAAGTTTTGTGTATTTTTGCTTTCTCTAAAGGAACGATCATAGAGCCTCGCTGTGGTTCTTACAGACTGATAATTAATAATTAAAAACACAATAGAATGGAACTTACTGGTACATTAATTAAGATTTTACCTACTGTTGAAGGTCAGACCGAACGTGGTCCTTGGAAACGTGGCGGTTTCGTTATCGAATTCATGGATGGCTCCTATCCTCGCAAGGCCGCTTTCACCCTCTTTGGCGAAGATCGTCTCGCTATGCTCAACAACCTCCCCATGGGCGGTTTGGTCAACGTCACTTTCTCTGTAGAAAGCCGTGAATATCAGGATCGCTACTACACCGGCCTGCGTTGCATCCGCGTTGTTCCCGGTGCTGCTGCCGCTCCCGTAGCCGGTGCCGCTCCCGCAGCCGGTGCCGCTCCTGCCGCTGCCGCTCCCGCCGCCTTCGCCAGCGCTCCTGCTGCCGCTATGCCCGACAACAACGACGACCTGCCTTTCTAAACAGCAACAATGGATAAAGCAGCATTACGTAAACAAGTAAGGGCGGCCAAAAAGGCCGTCCTTCTTGACGAAAAGATAGCCCGTTCGCGTGGCATCATGGCCAAGGTGGAGCAGCTGGAATCGTTCCAGAAAGCCCACATCGTCCTGCTCTATTGGAGCATGGACGACGAGGTGGCCACCCACGAATTTGTGAACCGCTGGTATAAGGAGAAGACCCTCCTGCTGCCCTGCGTTGACGGCGACGACCTGAAGCTGCGCCAATACACCGGCCCCGAATGCCTGGTGAGCGGCCCCGACTTCGGCATCGGAGAGCCCACCGGAGAGGAGTTCACCCAGCTGGACAGCGTGGAGATGATCGTCGTGCCCGGCGTTGCTTTCGACAAGCACAACAACCGCATGGGGCGAGGCCGCGGGTTCTACGACCGCATGCTCAAATCCACGCCCAACGCCGTCAAGGTTGGTGTGGCGTTCGACTTCCAGATGTTCGACACCATCCCCACCGAAGCCTTCGACGTTCCTATGAACCTGGTCATCAGCGAATAACCCATCACGTACCCCACCCTATCAAATCCTACTAAGCCATGCCCATGTTACACACCCCCAAGCCGCGCCAGTTCCACTACGAGCCACGTTTCTACGACCCCAAGAAAGAAGAATGGGAGCGCAAGAAAGCCAAATATGCCATGGAGCAGGCCGCCAAAGAGCGGAGAGAAGAGAAGACACAAGTGTCGGCCGATCTGGCTTACTTCGAACAACGAGTGCGTGACATCGACAGAAAAGAGCGCCAAAAGAAGTCAAAATTCTCTTTTTCCGACCTCTTTCGCAAGAAAGAGATGCCTACCTTCAACTACAAACCCCGCTTCGGCCAGAATGCCACAGAGGCCCCCTCGGAGGCCGGCGCAGCGACCAGCGAAGGAGAGGCTATCATGCAGAGAATGAGGAGCCACAAGATGCGTCGCCGATTCGATTTCGACGACGAGGACTACTTCGAACCGGCCGACGGAAAGAAGATAATCCTCTATGTTGGCGTTGTTTTTTTATTATTATTGTGGATACTTTTGTAAAAAAACGTATCTTTGCAAAAATTTTTGCCCATGTTTATTGAGGTATTGAAATCAAAAATACATCGAGTTACCGTTACCGAAGCCGACCTTGACTACATCGGTAGCATCACTATTGACGAAGCCCTGCTTGAGGCAGCAAACATGATTGAGAACGAGCGCGTTGACATCTACAACATCACCTCCGGACACCGTTTCAGCACCTACGCCATCAAGGGCGAGCGTGGCAGCGGAGTCATCGGCATCAACGGCGCCGCCGCCCATCGTGCCAAAGTGGGAGACCTGATCATCATCGCCTCCTACGCCTCCATGGACTTTGAAGAAGCCAAACAGTGGCGCCCCACCGTTATCTTCCCCAAAGACAACCATCTGGCATAAACCCCACCCTAGACCTATCCCATGAAGAAGAGAACCAGCGACATACTGAAGTTTATTGTCTTTATCGGTATAGGCATTTTCTTTATCTATTGGTTTCTGCTGAAGCTCTCTCCCGAGCAGAAAAGCGCGATCTGGCAGTCGTTCATCTCGGCCAACTACTGGTGGGTAGGTGTGGCCATGGTATGCACGCTGCTGAGCCACCTGGTGCGCGCCCTCCGCTGGAAACTGCTCTACAAACCCCTGGGCTACAACCCCGGTCTGACCAACACACTCGGCGCCGTAGTGGTGACCTATATGGCTAACCTGGCGTTCCCCCGACTGGGAGAGGTGCTGCGCTGCGCTGTACTGCGCACCAGCGAGAAGATCCCTATCGAAAAATCGTTGGGGACGGTAGTCACCGAACGGCTCATCGACACGCTCCTGTTCCTCCTCGTGGCAGCGACAGGGGTGCTGATCATGTACAACACCATCAAAGGATGGCTTATCGACGGACTGTCGGAGAAACTCAGCGCGCTGCCCAGCCTCGGGCTGCTGCTGGTGGTGCTCCTCGTGGCTGCTGCCGCCGCCATACTCCTCTATCTCAGACTGCGCAACAAGCTGCTGAAGAACACCTTCTTCCAGAAGATCGACAAGTTTCTCGTAGGCTGCATCGATGGCGTGAAGAGCATCTTCCACCTCGGTGTAAAGGGAACGCTCCTCTTCACCTTCTACAGCCTGACCATCTATCTCCTCTACATCCTCGGAGGACTGATCATCTTCTACGCCTTCCCCGAGACCTATGGGCTGGGATTGGAAGCCGCCTTTGTGCTTTACCTCTTCGGCTCGGTAGGGATGGGGCTCTCCCAAGGCGGCATCGGCGTATACCCCGTGCTGGTACAGATGGCGCTGGCCATCTACGGCATCGGCATGGAGGTAGGGACAGCCTGCGGCTGGCTCCTGTGGGGCTCGCAACAAGCCATCACCATCGTCGTGGGCATGCTGTTCCTCATCTATTTCTCTATCATGAAAAGGAAGGAGGGGAAAGCATGATGTCGCACTTCGACAACATCAAGAGCAAGATCGTCAGCCTGCAGCAGCTGCAGCAGGAGCTGGCCCGACGCGCAGGCGAGAAGGTCGTCTTCACCAACGGCTGCTTCGACATCGTTCATCACGGCCACGTGGCCTATCTGGCCCAGGCCCGCGACCTTGGCGACCTGCTGGTGCTCGGACTCAACAGCGACGCCTCGGTGAAGAGGCTCAAAGGGCCCGCCCGCCCCATCAACGACGAACAAAGCCGCGCCCTTGTGCTGGCAGCTTTCGAATTCATCGACTATGTGGTGCTCTTTGAGGAGGACACCCCTTTCGACCTCATCTCGGCCCTGCAGCCCGACGTGCTGGTGAAAGGCGGCGACTACAAGATCGAGGATATCGTGGGCCACGACATTGTCGAGAAGAAAGGCGGCCGCGTGGTAACCATCGACTTCGTACCCGGATTCTCCACCACCAAGATTGTGGAAAAGATAAACCAACAATAATAAGAAGACCAACTATGAAACGAATCCTTGCAACCCTTACGCTCCTTGTATGCTTCGGCATCGCCCAAGCCCAAGGCACTTTCGACTTCTCCCTTGTCGGCGGAGCCAACTTCTGCCAGATCGACGGCGACAACAGCGGCAGCTACAACAAGCTGGGCTATTTCGGAGGCGTCAACACCTCCTTCTCGCTCGGTGGCCACTTCCGCATGCTCGTAGAGCTCGGCGTATCGAACAAAGGCTCTGTCGTAGAGAACCTCAACCGAGAGATATCGCTTCTTTATGTCCAGGTCCCCGTCATGTTATGCTGGTCGATGGGCAGACTGCGCCTCGGAGCCGGACTGGCACCCGGTGTGCTGGCTCAGGTTCGTGTGGACGAGGGTGGCGTCGAGCTTCCCGAAGCAGAAGCGCTCTACAAGAAG
This sequence comes from Bacteroidales bacterium, assembly GCA_024400495.1. Lineage (GTDB taxonomy): Bacteria > Bacteroidota > Bacteroidia > Bacteroidales > P3 > Colimorpha. The sequence goes on along the minus strand of JAKSMR010000004.1, from coordinate 110,245 downwards.
GTCGACAGACTCCCCTTCTGCGCCAACATCAACCTCAGGCTCACCAAACACTGGGGCATCGACGCCCGCTACACCAACTCCTTCCTCTCTGTCCACGAGGGAAAGAAGGGCGCCTACCGCTTTTCGCGCGACAACTCAGGCGCTTTCAACCGCCTTATTTCGGCCGGCGTCAGCTACACATTCTAAGAAAAAGAAAGAAATCATTTCACAACTAGAAAACCCAATAAATCACTATGGAACATACACGTTGCTTAATTATCGGTTCTGGCCCCGCTGGCTATACCGCAGGAATCTATACTGGTCGCGCTGACCTCAAACCTATCCTTTACGAAGGAATCCAGCCCGGCGGCCAGCTCACTATCACCACCGAGATCGAGAACTTCCCCGGCTATCCCGAGGGAATCAACGGAACAGAGATGATGAACGACATCCGCAAACAGGCCGAGCGTTTCGGCGCTGACATCCGCAAGGGTGCCATCACCAGCATCGACCTCTCCAACCGTCCTTTCAAGGCCGTTGACGACAAGGGCAACGAAATCGAAGCCGAAACCGTTATCATTGCCACAGGCGCTTCGGCACGCTGGCTCGGACTCGAGAGCGAGAAGAAACTCTACGGCCAAGGCGTATCAGCTTGCGCTACCTGCGACGGTTTCTTCTATAAGAACCTCGACGTTGCCGTAGTAGGCGGTGGCGACACAGCTTGCGAAGAGGCTTGCTATTTGGCAACCCTCTGTAACAAAGTCTATCAGATCGTACGCCGCGATGAGCTCCGCGCCTCCAAGGCCATGCAGCATCGCGTGCTCAGTAATCCTAAGATCGAAGTTCTCTGGGACAGCACCACCCAGGAGATCTGTGGCGACGACATGGACGGCGTTACCGGCGCCGACATCAAAAACGTCAAGACTGGCGAAATCCGCCACATCGACATCGCCGGTTTCTTTGTCGCCATCGGCCACAAGCCCAACACCGACTTCCTCAACGGCCAGGTTGAACTCGACGAGGCCGGCTACATCAAAGTCGACAATCCTCACGCAAGCACCAATATCCCCGGCGTCTTCGCTGCCGGCGACGTATGCGACCCCAACTACCGTCAGGCCATCGTCGCTGCCGCCAAAGGCTGCGTAGCAGCTATGGACGTCGAACGCTTCCTCCATCAGTAAAACCCCATCACGAATAAGGAATGCACACCCGCATTCCTTATTCCTCTAACAAAAAAAACATCCACCCTATGCGCCGCGCACTCCTCTTCCTGATAGTCCTATTCCTCGGTTTCTATGCTGAGGCACAAGTTGTGCGCGACGGTTTAGGGCCTTTTACTGGTTCCAGAGGCCGTTTCAACGAAGGGCAGCAGAACAGTCCGCTGAGAAACTCCGTAAACCCCAACGGGTTCAACCCCAACGAGAACGACACCATCGAGGACGAGAACGAGGGGATGCCGAAAGGTATCGACTACGACCATGTAGAGGAGGCCGACTCTGTTCTCCTCGACGCGGTACGTATGTTCTCCACGAACGTCAACACCCCCAAAGTCACCAAGGAGAGACGTCCGTCGCTCCAACCGCACGGCCTCGCCTTTGTCGACAAGCAGGACGCATTCAACAGCCGCTATTATCTCTCTGCCGGAGGTTTGGGCCATCCTCACCTCTCGCTCTGGTATGGTGAGCCCCAGAATATGGCCTGGAGCTGGCTGACACCGTCGCTCACCCCGGCCTACAACAAAAGCATCGACGACCTGACGTTCTATCTCACCCGCCGCCCCTACACCAGCCTCTATTACGGCGGCTCGCTGAACAAAGACAACCAGGTCAGAGTCACTCACACACAGAACATCACCCCCCGCTGGAATTTCGCTTTCGACTATGACCTCATCAGCCGCGAGGGCGAATACACCAACAGCGCTGTGAAGGACCAGTATTTCGACGTAACGACCAACTACTACTCCAAGGATGCCCGCTACCAGCTGCAAGGCGGCTTTATCCGCGGCAACGAGCAGATAGGCGAGAACGGAGGACTGGTGAACGACAACCAGTTCCGTTCGGGTGACGCCGACTCGAGATCGGGAGCAGAGGTCAACCTGTATGAAGCACAGAACCAGTGGAAGAACTACACCCTCTTCCTCCATCAGAGCTACAACACCGTCCGCCCCTTCTACAAGACGCGCCCTATCACAAAGAAGGTTGACTACGACACCATAGTCTCCCGCACTATAGCAACCGACAGTTCTATTGTCGTCAAAAGAGACACGCTCCACCTGCTGCGCGACAGCATCATCGGATACGACACCTTACTTCCTCGCGCTCCCCGAGTGATTAATTCCGGAGTATGGGGCATGCACATCGACTTCGCCAAATGGAACCGCCGTTACTCCGACCCCGACCCCAACCTCCAGTTCTACCCCAACGTCTTTGCCGACTCCACACAGACGCTTGACTCCACCACCGCCTATTCCCTGAACGGCAACATCTTCTGGACCAACGACGCCTATATGGACCACCGGTGGAAGAACCCCGTCAAGATCACGCTTGGCATCAAGCCCCAGCTGCATTCCGTTTCGATGGACGCGCAGTATACCAAATGGGCGAGCCTCGATGCCTATGCCACCGCCCTGCTCTCGGCAGGAAAGAACAGCCTGCGTGCCGAAGCCCAGAGCACCGCTATGGGAGAGCATGAGCTGGGCGACTACCGACTGAGAGCATCCCTGATGCGGGAGATGGAGAAGCACTCCGTAGGCCTCCATGCCGACATCAAGGCCCAGTCGCCCGCGTGGATCTATTTCCATTATCTCTCCAACAACTACCGCTGGGACAACGAGAGCCTGAAGAAAGAACAATGCCAACGGCTGTCCGCCGACTACAAGTGGAACCTTGGAACAGACGACAGCAATCATCTCATGGGCAAGTTGGAACTTTCCCTTTCCAACCTCTCCAATATCACCAGAATCGGAGCCTCGATGATGCCCCAGACATTTGAAGGAAGCACGCAACTGATGCAAGCCTCTCTTTCGATGCAATGGCGCCAAGGCTGGTTCTGTTTAGACATGCAGCAGTTCCTCCAGCAGTCGTCCAACAGCAATCTGCTCAGCGTTCCTCTTTTCGCCACCAAGAACTCCGTCTATGCCGACTTCTCCCTCTTCAAGGGCGCACTCCAGATGCAGACCGGATTCGATATCCGCTACCATACGAAATACTATGCCGACGGCTACAATCCCGCTCTGGGAATGTTCTATCAACAGCGGACCAACGAAGTTGGCAACTACCTTTGGGCCGATTTCTTCGTAACCCTCCGCATCCAGCGAGCCTGTATCTATGCAAAAGTCGGCCACTTCAACACCCCATTCGAAGAGTTGCACCAGTATCTCCTCCTCCCCCACTATCCGGGAGACGATATCGGAGTGTTCTATGGTATCATATGGAAGTTCTTCGACTAAGAGACAACTATCATAACACAACAATATCAAATGCCTATCTTTGACTCGCAATCAATACAATCAGTAGTCCTCCACCGCATTGGAAACAAAGCCGTCGACGAGGGCTATGTGCTCTCCAAGAGTCCTCTGCAGATCACCGATCAGCTTCAGGACCTGCTGGCGCGCTATTTCATCACCCCCTTCAAAGTGGAGGAATACCACAACCTCTACGACGAAGACAACCAGCTGGACCACAACGAGGTCTATCGCCACTGCTCCAACATCTTCGCCAACCCCGAGACCCTCTTTGAGGAGAGCAAGCAGATCGCCGTCCATCTCTACGACCAGACCCTCAACGCCAACATCAAGGGAGGCGACTTCTTTGTCGTCTACTTCGACCAATGCCAGTTCAACGGGCAGGAAACCAGCGCCATCGGCCTCTTCAAATCAGAAAACAAAGAGGCTTTCCTCAAGGTGCAGCATGGCGACGAGGAGTGGAGCCGCAACGAAGGCGACAACTCAGGCATGGCCGACTATCATCTCGAAGTCCATCAGGGTATCAATATCAACAAGCTCGACAAAGGGGCGCTCATCTTCAACCTTGAAGAGGAGAATGGCTATATCGTCAGCGTCGTCGATGCCACCAACCGCGTCACCGACGCCGCCTACTGGAGAGACGGCTTCCTGCACCTGCAGCAGAGACAGGATGAATACTACCAGACCCACGAGGTGATGCGCGCCTACAAGGAGTTTGTGAAAGAGATGCCCAACATGTATGAGGACGTCACCAACACCGTTCAGGCCGACCTGCTGAACCGCAGCGTGGACTATTTCAAGAAGAACGACAACTTCGTTATGGAGGATTTTGCAGAGCAGGTGCTCCAGCAGCCCGAAGTGATCGAGAGCTTCAACGAATACCGTCAGAACTACGAGCAGGAGAACGACATCCAGCTCCAAGACCAGTTTGAGATCAACGACAGCGCGGTAAAGAAACAGGCCCGCTCCTTCAAGAGCGTCATCAAACTCGATAAAAACTTCCACATCTACGTCCACGGCGACAGCCAGCTCATCGAGCAGGGCGAAGACGACAGAGGGAAATTCTATAAAGTATATTACAAAGAAGAGATATTATCATGAAACGCATTGCTTTATTCTCACTCGTAGCGCTGCTCTCTCTTGGCAGCTGCAAATGCCACAAAGACAACGTAGAAGCCAAAGCCATGGGGCAGTCTCTCTCTAAGGAGATCACCGAATGGCAGCTTGTGAATATGCGCGGCAAGGACATCACCTATGCCGAGGACCAGAACCCCGTCACCATCCAGCTCAACCCCGAAGCCAACAACGTCAGCGGAGCTAGCGGATGCAACCGTTATTTCGGCGACTTCAAATTCTCCGGACAAGGCGAGATCTCTTTCGGCGAACTCAACGGCACCAAGATGGCTTGCCCTGAACCTTTCATGAATCTGGAACGTCAGTATATGCAGACCCTGCGCGCTGTCGACCACTATATCATCGAAGACAACCAACTCAGCCTCCTGCAGGGCGAGAAGGTGGTGCTTATCTACACCCAGGTGAGAAAATAGCGACCACCCATAGCCGCCGACAACCACCCCCGACTGTCATGGAACAGACCCCCTACTTTGTTGACGTCCTGTTGCCGCTGCACCTGCCCGACACTTATACCTATCGTGTGCCTTTCGAGTACAACGAGAGCATATGTGTCGGACAGCGTGTTGTTGTGCAGTTCGGTCAAAAGAGGCTCTATTCCGCACTCATACGCCGCATCCACACCAATATGCCGGCGTATAAGACAAAGTATATACTGGGCATTCTGGACGTCACCAGCACAGGGGAGCCCGCTCCCATCGTCACCGAACAGCAGTTCCTCTTCTGGGAATGGATGGCACAATACTATATGTGCTACCCTGGCGACGTGATGGCTAACGCCTTTCCTACTGCCTTCAAACTTGCCAGCGAGTCCTATATCGCCATCCACCCCGAGTTTGACGGCTCCTACGACGACCTTAGCGCCAACGAGATGAAGGTCCTGGAGGCGTTGATGAACCGCACCACCGACAACAAAGCGGGAGTGCTGAGCATCGACGAAGTACAGGAGATCACCGGATTTCAGAAGATCATGCCGCTCATCAAGACCATGATAGAGAAGCATATCATCATGATGGACGAGGAGCTGAAACAACGCTTCAAGCCCAAGTCTACCACCTTCCTTACCCTCAACCCCAGATATCTTGACCAGCAGGAGATGAGGAATCTCTTTGACGAGCTCGAGAGGAAGGCTACTACAAGGAAGCAGCTCTCGGTGCTTATGAAGTTCATGCAGCTCAGCCATTTCGGCAAAGAGAGCATAAAGAAGAAAGAGATCACCGAGATCAAGGAGCTCTCCGACTCAGCGCTCTGCACCCTGATCAAGAACGAGGTGATCCTCCAAGAGAACAAGGTAGAGAGCCGCCTGAAGGAGTTTGATGCCGAGACCGACGTCGATACCATTGTCCTCAGCGAACAGCAGCAAGATGCTTTCGAATATCTGCAACAGGGTATAGTCCGCCCCCAAGAGGGAGCATCTCCTATAGATTTCCCTAGGACGGCTCTGCTCCACGGCGTCACCTCCAGCGGAAAGACCGAGGTTTATATCAAACTCATCGACAAAACCCTGCGACAAGGCAAGCAGGTCCTTTTCCTGCTGCCCGAGATCGCGCTCACGGCACAGATCATCAACCGCCTGCGCAAATATTTCGGCAACAGAGTCGGCGTCTACCATTCGCGGTTCAGTGCCAACGAGCGCGCCGAAGTATGGAAGAAGACCCTCGACCCGGGTCCTGATGGCTACTCGCTCCTTCTCGGAGCCCGCAGCGCCCTATTCCTCCCCTTCCACAATCTGGGCCTGGTTATTGTCGACGAAGAGCACGACCCCTCCTACAAGCAGATAGAGCCTCAGCCCCATTATCATGGACGCGATGCAGCCATCTATCTCGCTCACCTCTGGAAGGCCTACACCGTCCTAGGCTCCGCAACCCCCTCGCTCGAAAGCTACTTCAACGCCAAGCAGGGCAAATATGGCATTGCTGTCATGGACAAGCGCTATGGCGGACTACAGATGCCCGAGGTGCTGTGCGCCGACATGAAAGATGCTCACCGGAAGAAAGAGGTGCAGGCTGAGCATTTCTCCAAGCTCCTTACCGACAGCGTCAAAGAGGCGCTCGAGAACAACGAGCAGGTGATACTCTTCCAGAACCGACGAGGGTTCTCCCTCCGTCTGGAATGCGACGCCTGCCACACGATCCCTCAATGTGTGAACTGTGACGTCTCTCTGGTCTACCACAAGAGCTCCAACAGTTTGCGCTGCCACTATTGCGGATATTCTATCCCCGTCCCGACCGAGTGTCCCGCCTGCCACTCTACAGCGATGAAGATGAAAGGGTTCGGCACCGAACGTATCGAAGACGACCTCTCCATCATCTTCCCCAAAGCCAAGATAGCACGCATGGACCTGGACAGCACGTCACAGAAACAGCGCTATATCGAGATCCTCAACGACTTCGAGGATCACAACATCGACATTCTTGTAGGAACACAGATGGTTACCAAAGGCCTTGATTTCGACAACGTCAGCGTTGTTGGAATCCTCAGCGCCGACAACCTTATCTCTTTCCCCGACTTCAGGGCCTACGAGCGTGCGTTCCAGCAGATGACTCAGGTCAGCGGACGTGCCGGACGCCATGGCCATCGGGGCAAGGTGATCATACAGTCCTTCAACCCCTGGCACCAAGCCATCAGAGACTCTATGGAGAACAACTACCTATCTATGTATGGTAGCCAGATCCAAGAGCGCCGCGTGTTCCGCTATCCGCCCTTCTACAAACTTATCGACATCACCATCAAGCATAAAGATGCCGACACCCTCAACCTTGCAGCAGCCAATTTCGCCGCTATGCTGCGCAGCAACCTTGGCGAGCGGGTGATGGGGCCCGAGTATCCTAGCGTGAGCCGCATAAGAGGACAATATATAAAGAAGATAATGGTGCGGTTTGAGCGAAACGAACCTGTCTCCAAAGGCAAAGAGATCATCCTTCAGCACGCCAACGCCATACTGAACGACAAAGCCTACGGAAGAATCACGATCACCTTCGACGTCGATCCCGCCTGATACCATCCGGCTATACTCCTATGCTTTCTTCCGAATATAAAGCACAGAGCACAAGCAATGGTCTGTGTTTCTTTCCGCCGTACCCTTTGGGGATGTAACGGAGATGCATCAAAAAGGGCTACTCTCTGGCCGAAAAAAAAGGAGGCGTATAGGTCAAAAAGGAACGACTCCCACAACGTGGAAGCCGTTCTTTTTTTTGTTGTTGATTATTGCCTGCTAGCAGACTATTTGGAGAGGATCTCTGCCTGATGTTCGCGGAGGTAGTCGGTGCACTCTTCGAAGGTCTTGAAGGTGTGGTCCTCGGGAACAAGACCAGGAATAATATTTAGAGTCTTAAGCATATACATAGGCTGAGGCTGGATGATAGTCATAAGAACCATAACACCCTGATCCTGAAGATCCTTGATAGCAGTCTCCATAGCATAGGCACCGCTCTGGTCCATGAAAGAGACGAGCTTCATACGGATGATAGCCACCTTGACGTCGGTGGGAACATCATGCATCACCTCCTGGAAACGGGTGATAGAGCCAAAGAATACGGGGCCGTTGAGACGCTGCACATAGGTAGCGTGACGCAGCTCTTCAGGCATACCACCTTCATCGGCCCAGGGGACGTTCTTGTCGATCTCGCCAGTAGCATAGCTACCTTCACAGAGGTCGCCGGCACGTTTCATAAAGAGGACGCAGGCGATAACCATACCGATACCTACTGCGGTGAGGAGGTCGACAAAGACAGTCATAAGGAACACAACGATAAGCACAAAGGCGTCGGCACGAGGGATACGGAGCAGATCCTTGAAGCCTTTGAAGTCGATGATTCCCCAACCTACGGTGATCAGGATACCAGCCAGAACAGAGAGAGGGACAAACTTCACGATGCTACCGAGACCGAGCAGCACGGCGAGGAGGAAGAGTGCGTGAACCATACCGCTGAGCTGGGTGCGGCCGCCGCTCTTCACATTGACGACAGTACGCATGGTGGCACCAGCGCCGGCGATACCGCAGAAGAGACCTGCGATAGCGTTACCGATACCCTGGCCCATAAGCTCCTTGTTGGGGTTGTGGTGGGTCTTGGTGATGTTGTCGGCAACGACGGAGGTGAGCAGGGTGTCGATGGAGCCCAAGCCTGCAAGGGTGAGACCGGGAACGATGGCAGCCTGAACAGCAGCCAACCAGTCTACATCATGCACCATGTTGTGTACGAACACGGGAGTGGGGATAGCGCTGGGGATTTCGCCGATGATGGGAAGGCCGTCGCCCATGAAGAGGGAGATGACGGTAACCACGATGAGGGCGATGAGGGTTGCAGGGATGATGTTAGTCACCTTGGGGCAGATCTTGGGCAGCAGCACGATGATGAGGATGGTGGCGATACCCAGGATGAGGGCGATGAGATTGGTGCCGGGGATAGCGGCAGGGATGCCGGCGAGGATCTGGATCATGGAGCCAGAGGTGGAGAGGCCGAGCAGAGGATAGATCTGCTGGAGGATGATGATGACACCGATACCGCTCATAAAGCCCGAGAGCACGGGATAGGGGATATAGCGCACATATTTCCCGATCTTGATCACGCCGAAGAGGATCTGGAAGAGGCCGCAGAAGAGGCCAGCCATACTCATAGCCACGAGCACGGTGCCCATGTTCTGCGAGGTGGTCCAGGCAGCTGTGATGAGGGAGGCGGTGACTACGGTCATAGGACCGGTAGGGCCGGAGATCTGGGAGTGGGTTCCGCCGAAGAGGGAGGCGAAGAAACCGAGCATCATGGCGCCGAAGAGGCCGGCGAGGGCTCCCATCGAGGTTGCCGAGGGATCGCTCACGCCGCTGAAGGCCTGGATGCCGAACGCGAGTGCGAGAGGCAGAGCGACGATACCGGCGGTGAAGCCGCCCATCAGGTCGCCCTTAATGTTTTTTGTCAAGTTCATAAGTGTTTATTATTTTTTCAGTTATTATTTCGCAATAAGGTAATCTGCTATGCTTTGATAACCACCAGGGTGTTGTTCTCGTAGGACTTCACACGCACCCGTTCCCCTTTCTCTATGTAGGAGATGGCGCTCATGGCGTCGTATATCCGGCCGTCTATCTCCACCTTGCCTGCAGGACGCAGGATGGTTGTCGCCACCCCTTCGGCGCCTACGAGCCCCTTGCTTCCGTCCTCGGCCACAGTATAGCCTTCGGCGTTATCCTGCACAGTATTGAGCGCCAGACCGCCGAAGATGTTGCTCTCGAAGAGTTTCTTGCACAGCACGATACAAACTGGGAAGGCTATCATCATCGCCAGCAGAACGACGAGGAAGCTCTCTCCTATGGCCTCTACAGGGACATGGGAGAAGTCGAATCCCACATTGCCTATCATGCTGAAAGCCAGCCCTACTACCACACAGCAGATGCCACTCACGCCAGCGATACCGAAGCCTGGAATGACAAAGATCTCTACCGCTATGAGGGCCAATCCGACGACGAAGAGCAGTATCTCCCAGTTGGCTGCCAGCCCCTCGAGGTAGAGGGGAGCGAAATAGAGCAGGGCGCCTGCTATGGCTATGACAGAAGGAAGGCCTATGCCCGGGGCTTTGAGTTCGAAATAGATGCCGCCGATGATGAGCATGATGAGGATGCCGCTCACGGCAGGACTCACGAGGAAGCCTACCAGCTTGTCGATAAACGAATAGCGCTGTTCGCGGATGGTATAACGCTTCACGCCCTCTTTTTCGAGCAGCTCCTTCCACGACTCACATTGTGCCGCGCAATACCCGTTGTCGATAGCCTCCTGTGTGGTGAAGGTGAGCACTTTGGCGCTGTCGCTGATGCCGGGAACCACCACATCGGGGTCGACCATAGCCTCAGCAATGTCGCTGCGATAGCCTCTAGCCTCTGCCGTAGTGCGCATCAAAGAGCGCATATAGCTCTGATACTTGTCGGGCTGCACCTGCCCCATCTGGTCCACAACTGTGGCGGCGCCGATGGAGGAGCCGCTATGCATATAGATAGCGTTGCAGGCGATAGAGATCAGGGCGCCAGCCGAGGCGGCGTTGTTGTCGATATAGGCGTAGATAGGCATCGGACATTTCAGGAAAGCCGTACGTATCTTGTCGGCACTCTCCAGCTCTCCACCGAAGGTGTTGATCTTCACCACGATGAGGTCAGCCCCCACCCTTTCGGCTTCAGCCAGCGCCTTCTCCACACGAAGGGCAGCAGGCTTAGCGATTTCCTCTTCTATCTTGAAGAAATAGACCTTGTGGGCCTTCTCCTCCAACGTGCGACGGAACCCCGACGGCAACGACGAAGTGTCGTCATCCCCCTCCTCTGTCATCGCCGAATCGGGACGAATGCCTCCGTTTTCGAGCTCCGAAATCGGAAAAGTAAGAGCTTGGGCGCCCATAAAGAAGGAGCCTAACATCAACAGAAGGAGAATGATACGTTTCATAGCCGGTCTAGTTTGAGTCTGCAAAAATACTAAAAAATATTAAAACACAACAATAAATATCACCTGCGCGAACTAATATTGAGCCAACCTTCAACCATCCGAACCGGGAAGAAAACCCCGATAGGTGACCCTGTTCCCTGTCGTCAGCCCCGACCTTCGATCCTTACCGCCCTGGGTTCGGACGAAAGCAACCCTATATCAGCCCTGTACCAAACAGGTATCAGACGGCCATCAAACCCGACTCAATTCCGGCTCAATTCCGACTCAATTCCGACTCAATTCCGGCTTTTGTGGGAATTGAGTCGGAATTAAGTGGGAATTAGGTGGGGTTTGATACGGCGCAAATACGACACAAGTACGACACAACTACGACCAAAGATTTCATATAGGGCGATTTCCACCCTATTGTTTTGGAGACCTCGCAGAGCGTCTTTCTGTTTCTTTCTAGGAAGCCTGCAGATCCTGCACACGTAGACAGTTATTGTCAACAAACAACCATCCTCCAACACTATTCACACAATTTTGTTGATAAATATGTATAATATATATGCCGATCCGACGTTATTTTAAGTATCTTTGTAAAATAAATAAGAAAGCACAAGAATATGCAAAGGTTTAGGAATCTAATCGTTATAGCCGTTGCCATGATGGCGATGGCACCCGTTTTCGGACAACAGAGCTCCTCCGACGAGCGGTCGGAGAAGGCGTTCCGCAACGCCGAGGACCTCTACAGGAAGGGCAAATATGCAGCAGCGCAGCATGCTTTTGATGTGTTGGTAGCATCGCCTCTTGAAGATCCAAAGAAGGCTGCCGACGCCGTCTACTATGCCGCAGTATGCTCGCAGAAGCTTGAGAACGGCGACGCCATGTACCGCCTCGAGGAGTTCCTTCGCCTCTATCCCGAGAGCTCGCATGCCAACATGGCCTACTTCTACGAAGGCAACACCCTCTACAACGCCGGCAACTATGGCGACGCGTTGAAGAAATACAACAAGGTGAACAGTGCCGAAGTGGAGTATGGCCATCGCGACGAGTTTGAATACAAGCTGGGCTACTGCCATCTCATAGAGAACAGTATGGGCAGGGCCGGCAGCAAGGACAAGGCCAAGAGCTGCTTCTCCCATATCATGAACGGCCAGTCCGCCTACCAGGGGAGAGCGCTCTACTACTATGCCTACATCCAGTACAAGGACGGCGACTACGCACAGGCCCTGAAGAACTTCCAGCGTCTCGAAGCCAGCAAGAACAGCGACCAGAAGCTGAGAAAGATAGCCCAATGCTACATCGTCCGCATCTACTACTACCTCGGCAAAGAAGACGAGTTCCTGCAGATGGCCCCCATCCTGATGGAAGAGAAGGAAGACCCGCTGAAGAGCGAGCTGCAGGAGATGATGGGCGAAGTCTATTTCAACCGCGGAGAATATGCACAGGCTCTGAAACACTACCGCAAGGCCGAAGCCACCCTCGCCACCGAGCAGAAGAACGACAACAGCAACAAGCAGCTGGCAAGCGGAAAGAGCCAGAAACGCCTCTCCTACGACAACGCCTACCAGCTGGGCTACAGCTACTATACGCTGCACAACTACGACAGCGCCGCCACCTATCTTGAAAAGAAGGTCACCAGCGACGACTCCATCGGACAAAACGCCATCTACACCCTGGCCGACACCTACCTCGAGCTGGGACGCAAGCAGGACGCACGCACGATGTTCCGCCATGCTAGCGAGATGAGCCACAACGCCACCATCCAGGAGGACGCACTCTTCAACTACGCCAAACTCTCCAGCGAGCTCAACCAGAACGCTTACAACGAGAGCATCAAATCCTTTGAGTCCTACCTGAAGAAATACCCCCGCACCTCACACCAGGCTGAGATACGCCAGATCCTCACCGGCCTCTATTTCTCCACCCGCAACTACAAGGACGCCCTCGCCCTCATCGAGAAGATAGAACCCAAGAACGCCGAGATGAACCAGGCCTACCAGCGACTGCTCATCAACCGCGGCATCGAGCTCTTCAACGAGCGCAACATCAAGCAGGCCAACAAGCTGTTCCAGGAAGCCGTGAGGGTCAACGCCGACGTCCAGCGCTCGGCCGACGCACTCTACCTTCTGGCCGAGACCCAATATCGCCTCGACAACGCCAAAGGAGCAAAGAAGAGCCTCGACCGTTTCTTCCTCAACAGCAAAGCCAAGAACAGCCCCCACTACGGACAGGCGCTCTACACCTACGGATACGTGAACATGGCCGTGGACAACTACGGCGACGCCACCGAGAACTTCCAGCAGTTCATCCGACGCGAGAACGGCAAGGTTGACGGACAGCAGATTGCCGACGCCTACAACCGCCTCGGCGACTGCCAGTATGTGCGCAAGCAGTTCACCACCGCCATCGAGAGCTACAACTACGTCATCAGCCACAACGGCAAGGACGCCGACTATGCCACCTACCAGAAAGCGCTCTGCTACGGCGCCATCGGCAAGAGCGAAGACAAGCTCATCTATCTCAACCGCATCTTCGAGAACTACAAAGAGTCGCCCCTCGCCAGCAAAGCGATGTTCGAGATGGCCAACACCTACCTCGTGTGCGACAACAACGAGATGGCGCTGCTCTATTTCAACAAGTTCGAGAACGAATATCCCCAGAGCGCCTATGTGAAAGAAGCCCTCCTCAACAAAGGCCTCATCTACTACAACACCAACCGAAACGAACAGGCTCTGGTGAACTTCGAACAGCTCATCGCCAAATATCCCGGCACCGACGAAGCCCGCGACGCTCTGGTGACCGTGAAGAACATCTACATCGCCGAGAACCGCGTCGACGACTACTTCACCTACGTGCGCACCAAGACCAAGATCGTCATCTCCTCCAACGAGCAGGACTCCATCACCTTCAACGCCGCCGCCAACCGCTACTACGAGGGCGACTACAGCAACGCCGTCCCCAGCCTGGAGAACTACCTGCGCCAGTTCCCCAACGGCCTCTATTCGCTCAACGCACACTACTACCTCGCCGACTGCCTCTTCCGCATGGGACAGAACGAGCAGGCCCTCCCCCACTTCGAGTCTGTAGCCAAACGCAACAAGAACCAATACACCGAGACCTCGCTGCTCAACGCAGCCAACATCGCCTTCAACCTCAGCGACAACCACAAAGCCCTCGACTACTATGTCAGCCTCCTGGCATTGGCCGAGAGCGACAACAGCCGTCTGCAAGCCCGCACCGGCATCCTCCGCTGCTGGAACAGACTTGAGAACCACGACAACATCATCTCCGCCGCCAACGAGCTGCTGAACGAGAGCAAGCTCACCGACGAGCTGCGCGACGAAGCCACCGTGAGCATCGCCCGCTCCTACTACAACGCCAAGAACTTCGACCAGGCCAACGCCTACTACGCCAACCTACTCGAGTCGCCCAACGGCGAATATAGCGGAGAGGCCATCTACCGCCGCACCGAAGCCCTCCACCTCCAGGGCAACGACGCTGCCGCCGAGCGAGCCATCGAAGGCATCATCTCCAATCCTCCCAGCAGCGACTACTGGCTGGCCAAGACCTTCATCCTCTGGGCCGACATCTTCTACGCCCAAGGCAACAACCTCCAGGCCAAGCAGACCCTGCAGAGCATCATCGACAACTACGAGAGCGACCACAGCGCCGCTGCCGACGCCCTCATCAACGAGGCGCTGCAGAAACGCAACGCCATCCTGATGGCAGAAGCCGAAGCTTCCGATCCCAGCAACGGACAGACCAACGAGATCGAGATCGAAGTCCCCCTCGGAGACGAAGAATAAACCAGCGAGGAGCAGCCGACGAGCCCTCCCGCCGACGGCACTTCTCCTTCAGGCCACCCAATCCCAAACAGAAAAAAGATGAATCACATGAAAAAGATATTTGCCGCTTTACTTGCCTGCCTGTGCGCCTCCTCTCTTCTGGCCCAGAACGACAACACCTACAACGAGAGTGTGATCGTGGTGGGCGACTACAAGCCCGTCATCGAGCAGAGCACCAAGCTCAACGTGGCGCCCCTCATCACCGACACCAACGAGACTATCCGCCACAACTTCAAATACAGCATCACCCCCCAGCGCCTCACCTCCATCTTCAACCCCAGCGAGCTGAGCTACCTCAAGTTCAAAGCCAAACCAGCAACCCTCTACAACAACTATATGCGCTTCGGCATGGGCAACTACTGGACTCCCCTAGCCGACCTCTACTACTGCTCCACCCAGAGCAAGACCACCAACTATGGTGTCCGCCTGAACCACCAGTCGTCGTGGGGCAAGCTCGACTGGTTCGGCAAATATAAGCAACTCGAACCCCAGGTCGACTCCTTCCCCGGCTACGGCCTCTCGCCCGACTACTACGGCAAGAACCATTTCTCCAACACCAACCTCTCCGCCTTCTTCAAGTACATCCTCCACGACAACATCCAGCTCTCCTCCGACATCAGCTACAGCAACGACTACAACATGTTCTACGGCTTCTCCGACAGCACCCTCAACGCTGTGCTGGGCGACACCATCGCCAGAGTGCCCTTCACCCACGACAGTATCCAGAAGCGAGACTATGGCATGATGTACAACTATCTGCAGTGGAACGCAGGCGTGAAGAGCCTGAACACCGACGTCAACAAGCTAGGCTACGCAGGCAACATCGGCATCGCCGACCTCATGGGACGCTATGGCCTCAACGAGCTGCACATGAAAGCTAACGGCACCGTCCACTACGGCTTCCCCATGTTCAAAGAATATAAAGGTATCGCCTACCTCAACCTCGGATGGGAAGGCTTCATTGAGAAATACACCCCCAAGGCCATCGACGACACCATCCTCTACGCCCCCCTCGCCTACAAGCATCCCGACCTGTTCGACACCTGCAAGGGAGTCCGCAACATCCTCACCGCCAACCCCTACATGGATTTCATCTTCAACGGTTTCCAGATCCATGCTGGAGTCACCCTCGCTGGCGACGCCTTCACCAATGCCGACACCATGAAGCTGCGCATCTTCCCCGACGTTGTGGCATCGCACTCCTTCATGGACGACAACATGAACCTCAGCCTCGGAGCCCGCGGCGGCCTCGACGCCAACTCGTGGAACGCCATCCGCCTGGCCAACCCCTTCGTCGGTCCTAATGCCGACGTGAAAGCCACCTCGCATTGGGATCTCTTCGGCCACGTGCGTTTCAACTTCAGCAAGAAGCTCGAGCTCAACGCGCGCGTGGAACATACCTTCTATAAGGACGCCATGCTTTTCTGGCTCGACAGCAACTACCGCCTCGACAACGTCTTCACCCCCTACTACCGTAACTACCAGCGCACCACCATCGGCGCCGACATAACCTTCGTGAACGACGAGATGATCAGCCTGCAGCTCGGCGGCCACTACTATGTCTATTCCGAAGACAAGGAGAAGCTCCCCATCCTCTATCAGCCCGACTACGACGTCACCCTCACCGCCAATGTCAACTACAAAGACAAAGTGCTCGTCCATCTCCAGGGACTCGTAATCGGACCTATGGAAGGCCAATGCCAGTGGAACGGCACCAGCTACGCCTTCACCAACAAGTCCGAAATTGACCCTCGCTTCGGTCTCAACCTCGAAGTAGAATACATCCACAACCGCGCGCTCTCCTTCTTCGCCAAATTCGACAACCTGCTCTTCCAGCGCTACTTCTACTGGACCAACTACCCCAGCCAGCGTCTCAACGCGATGCTTGGCCTCACCTACACCATCCCCACCCGGAAATAAACACGAATGCATATCCCGCAATGCGTAATTGGACACCACCGGCGCCACACAGGCCATCTCCAATTACGCATTCTTCATTGAACCCACACAACCCCATCGCCTCATGACCTACCAAGAGACCCTCAACTATATGTTCAACTCCCTGCCCATGTACCATCGTGTGGGCAAGGCAGCCTACAAAGCCGACATCACCAACACCCTCGACATGATGGAGCACCTCGGACACCCCGAGACCCGCTTCCAGAGCATCCATGTCGCCGGCACCAACGGAAAAGGGAGCGTGAGCCATTTCCTAGCCTCCATCCTCCACAAGACCGAGAGCAGCGCCACCGGCAAAGCCCTCAAGGTCGGCCTCTACACCTCGCCCCATCTGGTGGACTTCCGCGAGCGCATCCGTATCAATGGAGCGATGATCCCCGAGGAGTATGTCACCCGTTTCATTGAAAAGAACAAGACCTTTTTCGACAGCCACCAGCTCTCCTTCTTCGAGATGACCGTAGGGCTCGCCTTCAGCTATTTCGCCAACGAGCAGGTCGATATCGCCGTCATCGAAGTGGGCATGGGTGGCCGTCTGGACTCCACCAACGTCATCTCCCCGCTCCTCTCCATCATCACCAACATCAGCTTCGACCACACCCAGTTCCTCGGCAACACACTAGCCCTTATCGCTGGTGAGAAAGCTGGCATCATCAAAGAGCACACCCCCGTCGTCATCGGACAGACCCAAGCCGAGACCCAGCCCGTGTTCCTCTCCAAAGCCGCCGAGAAGGAGGCGCCCATCATCTTCGCCGACCAGCACTACACCATCGAGGAAGTCGAGGGGTCGAGCAGCACCGAGCTCCATTTCCGGGTGGAGCGAGAAGGCGTCACCCTCCTCCCCCATCTCGTCAGCCCCATGGCGGGAAGCTACCAGCTCAAGAACCTCGCCACCGTGATGCAGGCCGTTGAAGAGCTGCGCCACATAGGCTTCGCCATCGCCGACGAGCAGATCCTCCAAGGCGTCGCCGACGTCGTGAGCGACACCGGGCTCCACGGCCGCTGGGAGTGCTTCGGGAAAGCGCCGCTCATCATCGGTGAGACGGCCCACAACGAAGACGGCGTCCACGAGATGCTCGCCAAGCTGCAGACCATGCAGTACGACGACCTCCACCTCGTCTACGGCTGCGTCAACGACAAAGACTTCTCCCACATCCTTCAGCTCATCGGCAACGCCGGCAAAGGCCACGCCAGCCATTTCTACTATAGCCAGCCCTCCGTGCCCCGTGGGCTTGATGTGACGATCCTCGCCGCCAAAGCCGCCGAGCTCGGCATGCAGGGCTCCGCGTTCCCCACCGTGGGCGAAGCCATCGAAGAAGCCAAGAGCAGAGCCACCGCTGGCGACCTCATCCTCATCACCGGAAGCATCTTCCTCATCGCCGACACCGTGGAATATTTCAACAGCCATGAACAATAAGATCTATACCTTCGAAGCCGTAATACAGAAAGTCCCCGATCAGGACGCCGCCTATGTCGATTTCCCCTACGACGCGCGTCAGGAGTTCGGGAAAGGGCGCATCAGCGTCCACGCCACCTTCGACGGCCACCCCTACGACGGGCTCCTCTGCCGCATGGGCACTCCCGGCCACATCATCGGCATCAGGAAAGAGATCCGCAAGGCTATCGGCAAGCAGCCCGGCGACATCATCACCGTCACCCTCCAGGAGCGCCAGTAGCCCCTCCCCCATCCGCTTCTTTTTTGCAAACTCTTCCCAACAAGATGCGGCCACCCTGACGGGTGGCCGCAATATTTCTGCAATATTTCTGCAATACTTCTGCGGTGCTTGCTGCGATACTTATCACAGCAGCTATCTCTCAGGACAGCTTCCCCAAAAGGCTTCTTTCTCTTTCCATGAAGCCCTTAGGCAACCTCTTGTCCTAGAATCCGGGGAGGGCGATATAGAGCGTAGGCAGGATGAGCAGGAATCCCAGGAGGATGAGCGCCACGATAGGCTTCCAGGCCCATTTGAGCCAGGTGGCGTAAGGGATGCGGGCGATGCCCAGACAGCCGATGAGGACGCCGCTGGTGGGGGTGAGCATATTCGTGAAGCCGTCGCCAAACTGGAAGGCCAGCACGGTCGTCTGTCGCGACACCTCGATGAGGTCGGCGAACTGAGCCATGATAGGCATCGTGAGCGCCGCTTTGGCGCTTCCGCTAGGCATGATGATGTTGAGCAGCGTCTGGAAGCCATACATGGCGCCCACGCTGGCAATCTCGCCAGTCTTGGCGAGCGAGCGGGTGAGGCCGTAGAGGATGGTATCTATCACCTGTCCGTCGCGGAGGATGAAGATAATGCCGCTCGCCAGACCTACCACAAGGGCTGCGCTGAGGATATCCTTGCAACCAGCCAGAAAGAGCTTCGCCAGGCTGTCGGCACTTTGGCTGTCGGCGATGCCGCTCAACAGACCCATGGCGAAGAAGAGCGAGGCGATCTCCATCACATACCATCCGTAGCCCAGCACCCCCACCACGAGATAGGCGATCGTGAAGAGCAACAGATCGAGGATGAAGAAGTGGACACTCTTGCGTAGCATGAAAAACGCAGAGAGGATAAAGAGACCAGCAAGGACAGGAAGGATAACCATCTCCGAGCTGCTACTGCCAACAGCGATGGTCGTCGTAGGCATCTTTACTGCCACCACGACAAGAACAACGCTGATGACCCCATATACGATCCAAGCCACAAGGGGACTGCTGTAGACCACCTCCGAAGCGTTTTGTTCCTCGGCACGGCTGCGCCAATAGTCGTCGATAGCATAGACAGGCGATTTCTCCGGATGCCGCTTCACCCTTGCCGCATAGATCAGCACGAAGGCAATGGCCACCACAGTGAACACCAGCCAGCAGAAGAGACGGTATTCGAGGCCCGAGAAGATCGGTAGCTCGGCGATGCCCTGAGCGATGCCAATGGTGAAGGGGTTGAGGATAGCACCGGCGAAGCCCACATGGGCGGCGCCGTAGCACATGCAGAGACCCACGATGGAGTCATAACCCATCGAGATGGCCAACGGGACGAAGATGACTACAAAAGCCAGCGTCTCCTCACTCATGCCGAACACAGCGCCGAAGATGCTGAACATGATCATAACCAGTGTGATGATGATATTCTCCACCCCAAGCTTCTTGAAGAAAGCATATCTATTGAGTTTCTGCACCTTGCGAAGGAAAGCCATCACACCCACATCGATAGCGTGGCTGTTGTTGAGAATCCAGAACGCGCCTCCAACCATGAGGATAAACACGATGATGTCGGCCTTGTCGCAGAATCCGTTGAAGAGCGAAGAGAAGACCTGCCAGGTTTGCGGAGTGGAGTCGACATAGTGGAACGAGTCGCTCTGCACCACCTCGCGGGTAGAGAGGCTGCCGTCGGCGTTCTGCACCTCTACCGTCTCGCGCAAGAAGGCGCCCCCGGGCACGAACCAGGTGAGCACTGCGGCGATAAGGATAAGGAAGAAGACGATGGTGAATGTGTGCGGGATCTTTTTCATAGGTTCAAGGGGCAAGTTGCAGATTTCAGGTTCAAGGTTTCAGTTTCCAAGTTTCAGGTTTCAAAGCTCAAGGCTCAAAGCCCAAGACTCAAGTTTCAAGTTTCAAGTTCCAAAGCTCAAGGCTCAAAGCTCAAAGCTCAAAGCCCATAACTCAAGGCTCAAGGAAGAAACGAAAGGCTGCGTGGGGTTAGTCGCGCAGCCTTCTATCGTTGTTTTCCTGGGGGCTGAATAACAGAGATTAGTTATTCTTCAGCCACTCGGTGACGTTCTTCTCGATGCGGGCGGTGACGTCGGTGCTTTCGGGAGCCTTCTCAAACTTCTCGCCGGTGATGTGCTCATAGAGCTCGATGTAGCGGTCGGTGATGGAGTTCACGATAGCGTCGGTCATCTCAGGCACCTGCTGGCCTTCCTTACCCTGGAAGCCGTTCTCCATGAGCCATTCGCGTACGAACTCCTTGCTGAGCTGGCGCTGGCGTTCGCCCTTTGCCTGGCGCTCTTCGTAGCCTTCGGCGTAGAAATAGCGGCTGGAGTCGGGAGTGTGGATCTCGTCGATGAGGTAGATCTTGCCGTCGCATTTGCCAAACTCGTACTTGGTGTCGACGAGGATGAGGCCCTGGGCGGCAGCGATCTCGGTGCCTCTCTGGAAGAGAGCGAGGGCATACTTCTCGAGCTGCTCGTAATCCTCCTTGGCCACGAGGCCGGTGCGGATGATCTCCTCTTTGGAGATATTCTCGTCGTGGCCTTCGTCAGCCTTGGTGGTGGGGGTGACGATGGGGGTAGGGAATTTCTGGTTCTCCACCATGCCTTCGGGGAGGGCTACGCCGCAGAGGGTGCGGGCACCAGCCTTATATTCGCGCCATGCGCTGCCGGCGAGGTAGCCGCGAACGATCATCTCAACGCGGAAGCCTTCGCATTTGAGGCCCACGGTGACCATGGGGTCGGGGGTAGCGAGCTTCCAGTTGGGGACGATGTCCTTGGTGGCATCGAGGAACTTGGCAGCTATCTGGTTGAGCACCTGACCCTTGTAGGGGATGCCCTTGGGAAGGACCACGTCAAAAGCGGAGATGCGGTCGCTGACAACCATAGCCATATATTTGTCGTCGATGTTATACACGTCGCGCACTTTGCCTACATATAAGCTTTTCTGGTTGGGGAACTGGAAATTGGTTTTTACTACTGCGTTCATATGATTGATATTTTTTTGTACTTTAGAGTCTGATCTGGGCTTCTGCCTTCGCCGAGCGCCTCAGCTCGGGATGGGGGGGGGGGACGGTCATCCCGGTCCACACAAGGTCTACAACGACGGCAGCCGCAAAGAGAGTGTTTTTGTCGTCAACTCCGTTTTTGGAGGCCTATTCCTCGTCCTCGTCGAGTTTCATGGCGAAGAAGGAGAAGTTCACCTTGCCGTAGGCGCGGTGCTGCCAGAAGTGGGGATGGTCGGCGAAGTCATACTCCTTCGGATGCTCGAGGATGAAGATGCCGTCCTCGTTGAGGATGTCGTGCTCAAAGACCAGGTCGGGCAGCTTGGGCAGATCCTCGCAGGCATAGGGAGGGTCGGCGAAGACGATGTCGAACTTCTTGTAGGCGCGTTTGAGCAGGTCGAACACATCGGCGCGCACCACATGGATGTTCTTCACGCCAAACTGCTGGGCCGTCTGCTTGATATATTCGCAGCCCTGGCTGTTGATCTCAATGGAGGTGACCTCCTTAGCGCCGCGGGAGACGAACTCCAGCGACACCGCTCCTGTGCCGGCGAAGAGGTCCATCACCGAGCACTCCTCATAGTCCACATAGTTGTTGAGGATATTGAAGAGGCTCTCGCGCGCCATATCGGTGGTGGGGCGCACGGGCAAGTTGGCGGGAGGGTTGAGACGGCGGCCGCGGAGCGAGCCAGCGATGATGCGCATAGTTTCTTTATGTTGTGTGTTGTATGATGTGGCAGCCTCTGACGATCAGTTTTTTTTGGGGGGAATCCCTTTCGAGGATGCCGTTGGTTTTTCTGCCCACGGGCTGTCGTTCGGTCACCCTATATAATAGAGGTTACCTATATATTATACGTATAGGACAGCGTTCTTGTAGCGGTGGATGCGAGCCATCTCCGGGTTGGGGAAGCGGAGCTTGGCGCCGTTGTAGAGGTCGAGGCGGGGGAAGTAGTGGTGCACGAAAGCGAAGAGCTCTCTGTCCACGTCGCCGCAGAGGAGCACACGGCCCTCTTCCTCGAGGCCCAGCTGCTGTCTGATGTTGAGGAGGCGGTACACCAGCTCGTCGCGGTTGGCGCAGGCGAAGAAGTTCGAGAGCAGCAGTCCGCCCTCCTTCATCACGCTGATGTCGCATCCGCCGTCGCGCAGGTTTGCCACCACGAGGCTGCCCTCCTGGCACATGCCCAGGGTGCCGGCGTTGACGAAAGCCGACTGGATGCAGCGCACCTTGATCTTAGGCAGCACGATCTTGAATGCCGACACCACGTTGCTGTCGGCCGAGAAGACCACATGAGCCTTAGCCTCCCCGTTGTATTCCTCCATCACCGAGTGGCCCTTCTCTATGGAGTAGAGCGCGTCGAGGTAGTGGCGGCTGTTGGCGGCGTCGAAGAGCGCTTCGGGCACCCACACAGCCTGGTCGGTCACCACCATCAGCTCGGCGTTGTTGTAGCCGAAGAGGATGATGCCCTTTTCGGCGAAGGCCTGCTTGATCACGCGCATGGCGTCGGCCATCGAGGAGCTCCAGCAGTGGGCCACCTCGCCCACGGTGAGCAGCTCGCCCTTGAGGCTGCGGAGGGAAAAAGAAAATCCATTTGCGCGGAGACAAATGGAGATATTCTTTTCGCACGAAGGAACGTCTTTGTCGGAGGTGATGAAAAAGTTGGTAGTGTACGACATAGAGTTTGTTTTACAAGTAGTGGCAGGACAGCAGACCATCTGCCTCCTGCCACTACTTTAAGGGGTTTGCGATAGATTTTTATTCGAAGTTACCGTCGGTGATAGCCTGGGTCATGTCGCCAACCTTCCAGCCGGCATACTTGCTGCTCACGCGTTCGATCTCAGCGATCTTGTTGCGAACGAGCTGGTCGTCGAGGTCGCTCATGAGGGTCTTGAGGTCGATCTTGCACTCGAACACAGGCACGTTGAAGCCGTTGTTCACGATGGTGCCGGCCTCGAGCTGGAACTTCTCGGTGGTGCCCTTAGGATAGGGGATGTAGCAGAGGTTCTTCAGTTCCTGGTCGGTGAAAGTCTTCACAGCGCCGTTGGCGTCGGTGTAGTCGAGCTTCTTCTGTTCGCGGAGCTGGGCGATGGGGTTCACATAAACCTCTTCGTATTTGATGTAGCCGCGCTTGATAGCTTCCGACTCGAGCATATCGTTCACGCTCACGTCCTCGGGGATCACGTCGTAGTTGATCTGTTTCTGGCGGATGTGGAGACTGTCCTCGGTGAGGAGGCGGTTGACGAGGGTGTCGAAATCGCCGCAGTACTTGCCATAGGTAAGCTTGTACTGCTCTTCGAGAACGCGGATGGTTTTAAGTTTCAACGCGCATGCATCGCGACGGGTATAAAAATCCTGTTCGAAACGCACGGGTTTCATAACACTGCTGTAAATGGCGACAACAAGGCCCACAATTGCGAGAGCCAGCACGCCCATGATAATGCCTTTACCTTTCATTATTAATGTTTTATTTATTTTTTTCAGTACAATAAGATTTTGCAAATATACAAAAAAATATTTAACCCGCGAGAAAAAATTTCATTTCCCCCAACAAGTTATCAACAAAGGATGCCGGGACGAAGGCAGCAAGCCCCAGGTTCCGGGTTGAAGGTCCCAAAGCCCAAAGCTCATAGCTCAAAGCCCAAAGCTCAAAGCCCAAGGCTCATAGCTCAAAGCTCATAGCTCAAAGCCCAAGGCTCAAAGCTATATGCCGCGCTGCACCGACAATAGCGAGGCGGCTTCTCCGTTTGGGGGAAAGGCCGCCTGCTGATGAAAACGCCAGCCTTGGGGGCTTTTCATCCAAGACCTCTCAGCCTATCGCCGAGCCGCCTATGGCGCCCAGGAAGGCGCTCAGGAAGGCTATGATAGCCTTGATCCAGGGGGCCACGACGGCGGGGTCGAGGTTTTCTTTGTTGTTCTTCATGACGGTTCAGGGTTTCAGATCTTCTTGGGTTTGTTTGAGTACGGGGCAGTCGGGATACTTCGGGCAGAGGGTGATGGCGTTGATGGCCGTGCGGTGGCGGAGGAGCTCTTCCTTCAGGGGCTCCACGATGTTCTTCTGGAACTCCTTGACGTAGATCACCGACACGTCCAGCTCGGCTTTCTCGCCCTCGGCCCGGTGCTTCCGTCGCTCCACGAGCCATCCCATGCCTCCCAGGAGGGTGGTGAGCGCTAGTACGAAATTGAGTATTGTTTCCATGAGGGGAGGAGTTAGTTAGTGAGGAGTTAGGTGTGAGGAGTTAGGAGTGAGGAGTTAGGACGTGATGACGTGATAACGTGATGACGTGATAACGTGATAACGTGATTGCGTGATAACGTGATGACGCGATTGCCTCGTTCCTCGCTCCTCACTCCATCATCGGCGAGTGACTCGCCGATGGTGGTTTTACTCGCCGATGGCGTCGTCGTCGTTGCCCTGAGGGGGCTGACCGGGGGTGGTGCCGGAGGAGGAGGCGCCGTCGGGGAAGACGGTGGTGCTCACGCCCTTGTTGGTGTGGACGATGGTGGTGCGGCTGCCGCTGGCGTTGGAGAGGGTGATGGTGGCGGGCCAGGAGCCGGTGAGGAACTTGAGCTCGTAGGGGCTCTTGTCGGCGAGCACGATGGCGGTGGGGTTGGCGGTGGCGTAGGTGGCGATGGCGTTCTCCACCTCGGTGGTGCTGATCATGTCGCCGGCCACCATGCGGTCGGCCAGGGTGTCGAGGGCGGCGCGGAGGGCCTGGGCGTTGCGTTTGTGGTAGGCGTTGGCGGCGGTCCAGGAGGAGCGTTTGTCGAAGAGGTGGTCGAACTCGCCGTGGTGGAAGCGGAGGTGCATGCCCACGAGCTTGAAGAGCGACTGGCGTTTCTTGGCGGCGGGGGTGTTGAACATGGCGCGGGGCATGATGGGGCGCTTGCGGGCGTAGGTCTTGCCGTTGACGGTATAATAGACTACGTTGTCGAGGGTGGCGCGGAAGCCGAGGGTGTTGGTTTGTCTTACTTGTGCCATAGATGATTAAGGGTTTAAAGGTTTAATAGTTTAAAGGGTTAATAGTTTAAAGGGTTAAGGTTAAAGGTCAAGGTTAAGGGGGCTGGCGGCGGAGACCGGTCATTCCGTCGCTTTCGGTAACCTCTAAAAATTATTTTTTTTAATCCATTAGACTTGAGTGCTTTTTGTTTTCTGTCGGCAGGTTTGTTCTCCGGCCGTTGGCCTATCGAAGAGCCACCGGCTCTTCTTCATCTTCATAAAGTCTTTTGCTTTGCAAGACGTTTCCTCGGCTCGGCAAAGAAAAACAAGTTTTCTCTGCTCTCGCTCTCTTGAAACGTCGAACCATAGCTACGGCTATGCTTCTTCGCCTTTGTTTGAAATCCGCTCGGCATAAATTCAAAAATCATCTCAATCTAATTGTTAGAGGTTACCTTTGCCTTCTTCTCTCCCTTTCAACATTTGCAAAGATACGAAATTTTTCGGCCGAAAGCAAGGTGTGAAATGTATTGAAAGCCTATGAAATGTATTGAAAGCTATTGACTATAACTTGCCCGCTTTGTCGTCGGGCAGAAAGTGGCTCTCTTCGTCCACTTCTCGCATGGCCGCCTCTATCTCGGAACGGAAGAAGTAGGCCGTGCTGTTCTTCTCGGGGAGGAACTTGTGGGCTTTGAGTATCCCTTTCTTCCGCAGCCTGTAGATAGTAGCCAAGGAGAGGCAGTACTCCTTGCAGACTTCGTCTTGTGTGAGTGCGTTCTTCATGGTGTTGTGTGTTTGTGGTGACCTCTAATAATTAAAAAATGAACAACATTAGCTTGAGTGTCTTATCGTTTTCTTTTGGCGCTTTCAAATGCAATCGTTTGGCACATAGCACCGCTATGCACCTGCACGCTTCCATTCAAAATCGCTCAAAATAAATCGCAATCCATCTCAATCTAATTATTAGAGGTCACCTTTGTGAATATTGAAGTATTCATCCCCCCCTTAAGGGGGGCTGGGGGGGGGGCCTGGGGTCCTATACCACCTCTCTCCAGTTGGAGGCTATGCCTTGTGTGCGGAGTATGCCGGAGGCGTTGGAGGTGAGGAGCATCTGGTGGCGGTTGTAGCCGCGGTGGATGTAGCTCACGTGCACCCAGGTGGTGCGGGCGAGGGTGTGCTGTCCGTCGGGGGTGGGGATGTTGCGGAGGCGTTCCTCGAAGATGAGCTGGTCGAAGGAGAGGTGCTCGGCGATGAGCTTGAAGAGGAGTGCGTTGTCGCGGCCTCCGTCGGCGATGATGTCGGCGGCCTGTCCTTTGGTGTGCTGGCTGTTGGGGGCGCCGCCGAGGGCGGCGTTGAGGGCCACGGAGCGGAAGCCGCTGGTGATGGTGATGGGCTTGCCGTAGCGGTCGCGCAGGGGCTGCAGCAGGTGGATGGCGAGCTCCTGGAGGGAAGCCATCTGCTCGAGGTCGGGGTTGTTGGAGATATGGAGTTTGTAGGCCGTGGCGGAGTGGAGGAACTCCTCGATGGTGAAATTCTTTGTCATGATGGTTGAAGGGTTTAAGGGTTAAAGGGTTAAAGGTTAAAGGTTAAAGGTTAAGGTTAAAAGTTTTGGGCTGCGCCCAAGACCTTTCTTCGGCTGACATTCGTCTACGTTGCTTCGGCTCGATAGAGTAAACAAGTTTCCTCTATGCTCGCTCCTACGCAACTCCCGGGAAAGAAAGTAAACTTTCTCTTCTCTCGCTCCTCCGAAAGGGTTTCGTTATCGTTATCGTTTTCGTTATCGTTATCGTTTTCGTTGCACGTAGAGGTCGGAGAAGTCCTTGCATCCTTTGGGGAGCTGGTGGTGCTGGAGGGAGGGGATGAGCTCTTTGAGCTGGAGGAAGAGGCGTTCGCCGGGGAGGTCCTGGTCGGGGTACATGTGGAAGGAGAGGCCTCCGTTGTCCGTCAGGGCGCAGAGGAGGCGGAGGAGCTCCTTGTCGCGGGGCGAGAGGAGTGTGGCGCTGGGGATGGCGATGGCGCGGCGGCCGGAGGAGAGCATGGCCCAGCAGTCGGAGCAGCCTTCGGTGATCCAGAGCTCGTCGTGCTCTTTGAGGCGTGCGAGGACGGGCAGGTTGTAGATGGAGCAGATGCTGCCTTGCGGGAAGCGGAAGCGGGGTGTGTCGCCGCCTCCTTTCAGTCGGCGGCTCTGTATGCCGACCAGGCGGCCGTCAGCGTCGCGGTAGGGTATCTGCAGCCATTCGGCGCCCTGACGGTCCTGCCACGATGAGAGCTGGCACCATCGCACCACTCTCGGGTCAAGCTTGCGCTCGTCGAAGAGGAAATGGCGTGCCGTTTCGCTCAAGGTGGGGTTTTGGAAATAGGGCTCGTAGCGCGAGGCGGAGAAGGCCGTCCTGCGGGTGTCGGCGGCGGGTTGCCGGGAGGTCCGTTCCGCCGCCCCTATGGGGGCTTGGGGCGGCGGGGCTTCGCCTTCGGAGAGCCACCTCACGGCCTCTTTGAAGTCGAGGTTGAGGCAGCGCATCACCAGGTCGATCACGCCGCCGTGGGCGTCGCAGACGAAGCAGCGGAAGGTGTTCCTCCGCGCGTCGAAGGAGAGGCTGGGATGGTGGTCGGCGTGGAAAGGGCAGAGAGCCTTGTGGCGTGTAACTCGGAGGCCGAGTCGCCCGGCGACCTCCTCTATCGGGAGGTCGCGGAGCTTTTGCAACTCAAGCCTGTCCATTACTTGTCGCGGTTGAGATAAGCCTCGGTCTTGGTGTAGAGCCCGGTCTCCTCGCTGAAGGTGATGAAGCCTCGGCTCTTCCAGAGTCGCAATTGATGGTTTGCCCCCTCCTTGCTCTTGCTCGTGCTGAGGCGCAAGGCTTCGAGTTGGGGCTGGCTGAAGGTGTCCGGAAGTTCGTTGAGCATATTCTTCGGTCCGTTGTTTCTAGAATTACCACTTTCAGCGCCCTCACCGTTCAGCATGTCGCCAAAGATCTGCAGTTTGCTCCAGATATCGTGGTAGACGAGCCATTCCACCAGTTCTCCCATCTGCCTGGTCCAGTTCTGGTTGTTGAGCACCCAGAGGATGCAGCCCGATTTCCAAGCCGACACAAGGGCGCGCTTCGACATATCCCACAGCACGTCGTCGTCCGTAAGATCGGCAAGGGCGGCCATCTCCTGTGCAAGGCGGTCGATAAGGATATTGAGCGGGCGCACGACAAACCTGCCCCTGCAGCTGCCGAGCCGTGCCAGATACTCGTCGAGCTCCTTATAGAACGCCTCCGTGTACCTGCCCTGGCGGGGTATGCGTCCGTCGCGTGAGGTGCGGGGCTTGTAGGAGAAGACCATACGGCCGAAGGTGCCGTTGAAGAGGTCGTTCTTATAGAACTTGCGAGTAGAGAAAGGTGTAGAAGAGATGGTGAGGTTGACACGCAGGGTGGGGTTGCCCGTCACGCCGTCAGCCGTCGCACGTAACGCTCCTGCACGTTGGCGGTCGTAGATATTGCGCAGCATCTGCGAGATCTGCTTGTGCCCTCCACACATGCGGTCGGCCATCTCCACCTCGGGCAGGTTGAGGTATTGTGTGCGGTCGCCCAAGGCTTCGCAGGCCATGGCATTTTGGATGAAGGCGGCGTTGGTCACATCGGCGGGCGGGAACCAGAAAGCCACATCGGGACGGGGTGGCTTCTCCTTGGTTGCCGACTTGCTCTTGATCTGGCGTTGCCACTCCACGAGCTTCTGCAACTCGGCATCGTCGTGGGTGCGGAAGTCGCGACAGAGCGCTTCCACGAGATTGGAGAGTTGACCTTTATTTCCGCCACTTTCGGCCACCAAATTGGCCATCATGCCACTCGGTTCCTTCCAACTTTGGTCGGGATAACAAAATTCAGAACCACTCATGTGAGCGCCAAGTACGGGAAAAACATCGGAACAAGGGGTTGATACATGTCTTTTGAGGCCTGTGAGAGGAGTAATTTGATACATTCTGTACCCTTTCCGAGGGTCGGCATCTTTGGTGCATGCCTTTTAGTGATATCGTAATTCATTGTGTTACTGTCGATTGATTTTAAATGTTAAAAATTTTACGTCTCAGTCTCAGTGTCTCAGTCCGATTTTTGAGGCATCTCAACTCTATTCTTATCTATATAACTATATATATATTAATAATATAAGTATTATAAGAAGGGATGTTGAGACCCATTTTTTTTGGACTGAGACACTGAGACACTGAGACGCTTCGGTTGTAAAATGCTCTTTATGAGACTATTTCTCTACAAGGCTGCCGATTGCTGAGACAATCTCGTCTGATACGCCTTGGGAGAATTCCTCTACAGGGAAGCCGTTGGTGATGAACACCGCCTTGAGGTTGAGGCGGAGCAATCCATCGGCGCTGCAGGTCACGGTGATGTACCGGCCCGAGAACACCTGAGGAGCCCGTTTGCCCTTGCTCGGGCGTTGCGACTCGGTGAAGGTGTAGTGATCCTCGTTGTCGCGCCGGAGCATGCCGGCATAGTTCTTCCCTACCTTGGCCACATGGTCCTTGACGAGTTTGGTCTTGACATCAACGCAGAGGTCAGTGTTAGAGTTGGGGGTTACTTTTTTCTTCTTCATAGCTAAGAATGTTCGTGAGCATGGAAGACAATAGGACTTTTTGCGCGCTAAACCTAGGAAGAGTCCTCCTGCCACCATTCTCAGCACCCGTGTCCTTTCACGGGGTTGTTAATATGATTAATAAAAGAATATTTGTTTTTGTGCGCCCTGGGGCGCTTGGCTCTTTGAGGTTTTTTTTGATAGGAAAATATTGATGGACAGACGGTCTGGCGACCGTTACGTGCCTGCCGTCGAGAGGCTTTATGAAAGCGGGCTTTCAACAGCCCCTCGCCGACAGCCTCTCAGCCCCCAATGGGGCTCCGTCCATCAATGGAAAATCGCATCGTCGATGCGTAAAATTGCTCTTCGAGCATAAAATACTTGTCGACGCGGCATTTATATTTTATTCGCAGAATGCGAAATTTTAGCTCTCTATCAGAGAGAGCATTTTCTATTTATGGATAAGAGGAGAGCCGAAGGCGGAGAAGGGGGTTGGTTGAAGAATGCTTTGTGAGCTTGCTCACGAAAAGGATTCTTCAAGCAGCCCTAAACCTTTCAGAGGCTCCTCGTATTCCGTCATTGCGGACTTGATCCGCAATCTATTGCGACTGGTTTGCGACTCGTTGTGTTCATTGCTTGACAGTCTAGATTGCGGGTCGTAGCCCGCAATGACGCGGTCTCTTGTAGAAGAGGATTATTGTCCTTGTAATGGGAACTGCCAACACGTATATAATCCCCTTTTTTTGATAGGAAAATACTGATGGACAGACGGTCTGACGACCGTTACGTGCCTGCCGTCGAGAGGCTTTATGAAAGCGGGCTTTCAACAGCCCCTCGCCGACAGCCTCTCAGCCCCCAATGGGGCTCCGTCCATCAATGGAAAATCGCATCGTCGATGCGTAAAATTGCTCTTCGAGCATAAAATACTTGTCGACGCGGCATTTATATTTTATTCGCAGAATGCGAAATTTTAGCTCTCTATCAGAGAGAGCATTTTCTATTTATGGATAAGAGGAGAGCCGAAGGCGGAGAAGGGGGTTGGTTGAAGAATGCTTTGTGAGCTTGCTCACGAAAAGGATTCTTCAAGCAGCCCTAAAGGGCCACTCATTGAGAGTGGACCGCTCTTATTCATAAATATTTTCCTAAACGATGATGAGAAATTCTTTTGTTTTTGTGCGCCCGGGGGCGCTTGGTGCCCAGAGGCAGCGCTAGCCACCGGTGGGCAGTTCTCATAGGTGAATCTTTACAAAGGCTTGTCAATGTTCTCTCGAGCCGAGTGTAGAACCAAGCTCGCTTGGGTTTTACCGAGGCGATGGGAATATCACCGAAGGTAAAGGGCTCTCAAATTCGTGTTGAATTCGAGTGCAAAAATACGCCAAAAAACCGACATAAAGTATTGATTTATAACTTAACGCAAGTTATAACGCAAGTACGCGGTTACGAACGCAAGTTCTATCCTTTGGACGCAAAAAAAAGCCCCACTCTCAACGCAAGAATGGGGCTCTGATTTTTTGCAAATTGCTCTATTCGGGTAGCAATTCTTCTAATTTCGTTTTGAATTCAACAGCTATTTTGTGTAATTTTTCAAATTGGATGCTGGACGTCGCCTGGGATAGATCCCATGCTTCAAATTTATTAGACAACGTTCCTTTGTTGCATTTAGACAGCTCTCTTGCATTAAGATTTACACGAAGTTCGCCAATCTGTAAATTGTCAATAAACATACCGAAATCTCTGTAAGCTTGATTTTTGACAATTTTCTTGTCAACCAGTATCCTATATATTCCGAACCATTGATTTTTTTGTGTAAAGAGATATCTCCCTTTATTATCGGTAAGGTGTTGCACGTATAGAATTGCTTCTCTGATAGCATCTTTCATATTTGTGTTTGTGGATGATTGCGAGCGTGCTATATCGGGTTGCGATGCAGGCTGGCAATTTATTTGTTCCATTAGATCACTAAAAAATTGAACGGTAATTCTGCCTATTTTTTCAAACGTAGTGTTCATAAATTTTGTCACTCCCAAATTGATTAATTATGGATCTTTTATAATGATCCATATTTGGTTAATAAAATTAAAAATTAAAAATTTTCGGCAATGCCGAATAGAAAGAAAGCCTTAGGCGGCAATTATCGGGAGAATATCGTCGTCAGACGAAAAGATATGGAAGCGGAAAGGCAGGAAAAAACGCCGTATAAAAGCCCGCCTGATATCTTGGGATTTAAGGGAGAGGTTAGACTTATGAATTAAATAGACTTCAGATCGTACAATCTTATATAATAACTGATGTCGTCTTTTGTTTTTGGGGGGTTCGAGACAATGAGACTCTTTAATCAATACTATATTGTCGATGAGGTCAAGATCAACATATAGCATATGCGGCTGATCTACAGGATCGTAACAATCAAATTTTTGTTGTGATATACACATACCACCCAATCCTGCAAACAACGAAGGAATCAAAAACTCATTATGAGCCGATGCTGTCTCGTCTGGTTGTGGTTGGTCGTCAGCAACCGATAGGTTGCGATAGGTATGGCTGGATGGGTCATACAGCCAATTGGGATTATTAAAGCTAGAGGGAGATTTTTCTTTGACAAGTGCATAGAAATCTTCATAGAGGAGATCGGTATCGATATCCTCCCATTTCTTTGCTTGGGAATAAGTAAGGTCGGACTTCTTGTAAAGTTTGCAAAACTCATTAAAATCAGACTCCTCGTGAGGGTCCAGCCCACTGGTGTGCCTGCTGGTCATACGCCTGAAATAAGATTTCAGCTTTCGGATGTATGCATCCGCATAAACACCGAGCGAACCAATACTTATGCATTCGCTCTGTTCGCAATCATACAGCACATCTTCAGTCCTGCCAATCGACACAATAGCAGCCATAGGCACGTTCAAGACCTCTTGAAGCACCTCAATGGGAACTATTTCTGATTGATATTGTTGATGTTCTGCAATCATTAGCTCGAAATATTTTTTTTGCAAAATTACAACCTTTTTTCCACCCATGCAAATAAAGTTATCAACAATTTCCTATAATCCTTGTAATTGCATCATTATCAAAAAGGTGACATAAATGACTGCTGCAAAACACATTACATCACCGAGGATTATGGATATAAATGGATGCATTAATATTTATTGCGCGCGCAATACAATAAAAAATATGTTTCTGCGTTTTTCACATAGTGAAAAACAATTCAAGAAATGATAACAGGCGATATTAAAAACAAGATTGATAAGATCTGGGACACCTTCTTCGCAGCAGGTATCACCAACCCCATCACCGTATTGGAACAGATGACCTATCTCTTCTTTATGAAGATGCTGGATGATGCCCAGACCAGAGAAGAGGCCAACGCCGCCTTGTTCCAGGCACCTATAGCCAATCCTACATTCAAAGATGGCGATTGGTTTAACCCTGATACTGAAAAGGACGTTCCCTACAAGAATCTTCGCTGGAGAACCTTTATCGATTTTGAGCCTGAGAAGATGTTCAACACCATCAGCAAGGACGCATTTATATTCATCAAGAACCTCAGCGAAGGCAAAGGAAGCGCCTATAGCCGCTTTATGGAGAGTGCCACCTTCCTTATCCCCAATGCTCGCACTTTGGTCAAGATTGTGGAAGGCGTGAACGACCTGGATATGAACAACCGCGACACGATGGGCGATGTGTATGAGTATATCCTGGGCAAGATGGCAGCCAGCGGCAACAATGGCCAGTTCCGCACCCCTCGACACATCATCCGTATGATGGTGGAGCTGATGGAACCCACGTTGAAGGACACCATCTGCGACCCAGCAATGGGTTCCGCAGGTTTCATCGTTGAATCGGCCAAGTATATCACAGAGAAGTACAGGACCGAGCTTAACAAAGACCCCAAGAACAAGTATCACTACGATAACGAAATGTTCCACGGTTTCGATACTGACCAGACTATGCTCCGCATTGGTGCCATGAACCTGATGCTGCACAACTCCGAGAATCCGGATATCAAATACCAGGACAGCCTTTCGACCGACAACACCGATACAAATAGATACTCCCTCTGCCTGGCCAACCCGCCCTTTGCTGGCAGCATAGACAACGAGGCTGTGTCGAAGAGCCTCCTGGCCATCACCAAGACCAAGAAGACCGAGCTTTTGTTTGTGGCCTTGTTCACCCGAATGCTTACCGTGGGCGGACGCTGTGCCAGCATCGTGCCCGATGGCGTGCTTTTCGGCAACAGCACTGGCCACAAGAGCATCCGCAAAGAGCTGGTGGACAACCAGCGTCTGCAAGCCGTGATATCGATGCCCAGTGGCGTGTTCCAGCCCTATGCGGGTGTGAGCACAGCCATCCTTATCTTCACCAAGACCAACGCAGGAGGAACCGACAAGGTGTGGTTCTACGATATGAAGGCCGACGGCTACAGCCTCGACCAAAAGCGTAATGAGGTGAAGGAGAACGATATCCCCGACGTGATAGCACGCTTCAAGAACCTGAAAGGCGAAGAAAACCGTACACGCAAGGAGCAGTCGTTCCTTGTCCCTGTGGAAGAGATTAGAGCCAACGACTACGACCTAAGCATCAACAAGTACAAAGAAGTGGAGCGTGTGAAGGTAGAATATGAGAAGCCTGAATTGATTTTGAATAGAATAGAAGAATTGGAAAGTCAAATTAGTCAAATTGTTCTCGAACTTAAAAAACAGCTATAGTCAGAACCGATGATACTAGGAGTAATAATAAGGAATTTCAAGGTTTACAAGAACCTCACCTACATTCCAATTTCCAACAACGAACCTTTTTGTAGTTTGATAGGGAAAAATGGTATAGGGAAAAGTTCTATTCTGGAAGCTTTTGATTTCTATTTTAATAGCAAAGACTTTAAGAAGAATAACTCTGTTAGCCCCAAGCCAAATGAGTGTTATGTGGTTCCAATTCTATATGTCGAAAAGACAAAAATACCCGAAGCAAATCGTGAAATTGTTGAAAAACTCAACGATGTCATCTGGAACGTGGTAGATAATTATGAGGATACATTGCCAAGAATAAATTCGATGTATCAAGACTTGGTCAAGTCTTTCGTATATCATCTAACTGGCTGCCATGTTAACAGAGAAACAGATTTCATTATTCCTCTAGGGAAAGACCTCGAAAGAAAGATTAGTTTCGGATTCTTTAGAGATAGTGTTTTTTTGAAAGAACTGGTTCCTGACGAATACAAAGATAAGTCCCAAGAGGAAATATGGGAGTTTGTTAGGGACTTGTATTCTCCTCTACTGGATATTATTCCCGAACTCTTTCAATACGTTTATATTCCTAAAGATATTGAACCAGAAAACATTGTCAGATTTGAAACTCTCGAGTTGCAAACATTGCTTGATACAAATCTTACTGAAATTATTTCAAAATGTTTGACAAAAAAACAAATTAGTGATATTAGCCAAGGTCTAAAGGGGTTTGTTGAGGAATTATCCTCTCAACTTCCAAGATACAAATTCAAAGCACCTTCCAGTTCTCAACCCAACTTAAAACCAGAAAGAATATACAAGTTGATAATAGAGGATTTTTTCTCGAAAAGACAGCTTCACAAAGAAGGTGCAGATAGCACTAAGGATATTCCATTGAAAGAATTGAGTTCTGGAGAGAAACAGCAAGCAATCCTTACTCTCATTCATAGCATTGTAAAGTATTATCGAGAGGCAAAGGACAACTTGATTATCGCTGTAGATGAGCCAGAATCTTCTTTGCACATTTCTGCTTGTTATGAGCAGTTTGAGAAGCTATTCGAGGTGAGTAATATTTGTGGACAGGTAATAATATCCTCCCATTGGTATGGTTTTATCCCAGCCATTCCGTCTGGGTCAATAACAAACATCACAAACGATGGAGGCAAAACAATTGGACATATCTTCAATATCAAAAAGTATAGGGAAGAAATAAAACACAAAGATGCAGATTATTCCAAACAGGTGCACCGACCACTCCCTATAGACATAATGTTAAAGAGTTCAAATGATTTTATTCAATCAATATTAATGAGCGTCATTGCAGACGAGCCTTACAACTGGCTTATTTGCGAAGGCTCATCCGATAAGATTTATTTAGATGCGTACCTTAAAGATGAAATAGAATCTAACCATTTGCGCATCATTCCAGTGTGCACAGCATCTGAAGTAAAAAATACATATAATCGCCTAAGCGTTTTGTTTGAAGAATTAAGAACTAGCGGCCAAATTAAGGGAAAAGTTTTCTTGCTAACAGATACCGATGCTCAACCAGTTGAATTCGAAACGGAAGAAAACCTAGAAGGCAATTTAAAATGTAGGCGGATTGTTAATGTTGGACAAGAAACCCAATTAGTTAAGATTAAAGCAAATCCCAAAGCCCCCAACACGGATATCGAAGATGCTCTTAATGGAAAGGCTTTCAATAAAGTATTGTTTAAACTGACTAATCCAATTGAGAATCAAGATTTCTCATTTATTACAGGAGAAGAGAAAGAAGAAATTGCCAGTTCGATAGCGATGGACTTTAGAGAATCAGAAAAGCGGAAAGTGGATGAGTTCTTGAACCGTAATAACGGCAACAATAAGGTTGTTTTTGCCCAAGAATATGTATCCGAATTGAACAATGAAGCATACTCTGTACCAGGATGGATTCAGGAAATAAAGAAGTACTTTGCTTATAATAATTAAAAAGACCAACTATATGAATCATAATTGGGAATGGCGGAGTTTTGAGGCATGCCTTGAAAAGGTTATATACACTAAAAAACTACAGTCTTCCGATTATTTGTCTGAGGGCAAGTATCCAATTGTCTCGCAAGAAGATAGTTTGATTAGTGGCTATTGGAATAACGATGAGGATATCTTTAAAATATCGAAGCCAATAGTTATCTTTGGAGACCATACAAGAGTTTTGAAATACATTGATTTCAACTTTGTATTGGGAGCTGATGGTGTAAAAATACTACAACCTATCGATGACATTAGAGCCAAGTTCCTTTATTATTATCTCAGGTGGTTTAATGTGCCGAGTTTAGGCTATTCAAGACATTACAAACTTCTAAAAGAATGCTCTATCCCAATCCCCCCACTTCCCATTCAAGAGCAGATTGTTTCAGAATTGGACAAAGTGAGTGAGATTATAGAGAAGAAGAAACAGCAGGTGAAAGAACTCGACAACCTCGCCCAATCCATCTTCTATGATATGTTCGGCGACCCTGTGGAGAATGAAAGGGGGTGGGCGGTGAAGAAATATGGAGAAGTGTTCGTTATTGGTGCAGGTGGGACTCCATCAAAGAGTAAACCTGAATATTGGGAAGGTGGAGATATTCCTTGGATAGGCTCTAATATGTGTCAAAATCAGATTATCTATCAGACTGATGGGAAATATATTACCAATGAGGGTCTGTCTCATTCAAGTGCCAAAGTTTTAGAAGAAGGAACAGTGTTGGTGGCATTGGTTGGTGCAACAATCGGAAAGGTCGGATTGCTGAAGACAAAAACCGCTACAAACCAAAATGTTGCATTTGTAAAAGTGAATGAAACGCAAGGGTACGATCCATATTTTGTATATTATCAATTACAATCTTTATATGGATTGTTTATGTCAATAGGAAACGGAGATTTCAAGATGGCGAACCAAGGGTTTATCAAAGATCTGCCCATTATCACCCCCCCTCTCTCCCTCCAACAAGCCTTTGCCAAAAAGATAGAGGCGATAGAGAAGCAAAAAGAACTTATAAACCAATCCATCAAAGAGGCTCAGTTGCTGTTTGATTCAAGGATGGACTACTGGTTTGGGAATTAAGAATTTAGAATTAAGAATTAAGAAAAACCGCTATAAGGTTGATTATAAAATAGATATTTAAAAACATAATATATGATTAAAAACATTCGTATTAAATCTTTCGGCCCTTTAGCTGAATTTGAAGCCAATAATCTAGGAAAGATTAATCTGGTTATCGGAAGTAATGGGTCTGGCAAGACTTACCTTCTCAAGTCTTTGTTCGCTGCAACAAAGACTGTTGAACGATTCAGAAGAGGTGATGACCCGAGAACTTCTAAGGAACTGTTGTCGTATTATTTATGGTGGACTTTTCAAACAAGACAGCTAAAAAATATTGTCAAAAAAGGGGATGATAAACTGGAGTTCGCTATGACGAATGAAAAAGGTGAGTCTTTCTCATTTGACTTTGGTACTTTTACAACGAAAGAAGTGTCTTCTGTCACCAATGAATACTCCCCAACGGAGACGAATTCAATTTTTCTACCTGCGAAAGAAGTACTTTCACTCCAGAAAATAATCCTGAGAAGCAGAGATAATGAACAATCTTTTGGATTTGACGAGACCTATTACGACCTGGCAAAAGCATTAAGCCCTACTGTCAAGGGAAAGAATTTGACATCTTTCTCGAAAGCCAGAAAGACATTGAAAGGTGCTATCGGAGGTCGAATTGAGTATGACCAGTCAAAGGGAGCATGGCTTTTTAGAGATGCTGGGAATAGATTGTTTGATATTGACATCACCTCGGAGGGCATTAAGAAAATCTCTATATTGGACAGCCTAT
Organism: Bacteroidales bacterium; assembly: GCA_024400495.1. Lineage (GTDB taxonomy): Bacteria > Bacteroidota > Bacteroidia > Bacteroidales > P3 > Colimorpha. The sequence continues at coordinate 71,712 of JAKSMR010000004.1, read as the reverse complement.
TGGGAAACCATTATTTGAATAAGGATTCTATTGTTTTCATTGATGAATTGGAGGCTAATCTTCATCCTCAATTAATCAGACAATTATTGGAGATTATTGGGATATTAGCAAAGGATGGTCTTCAGTTTTTTATTTCCACACATAATTACTTTGTGATTAAAGGGCTCTATATTTTGGCGCATAAGAATGGAATTTCCATCCCTACATTCTCCTTTGCAGAAAATCAAATTTTGGTTTCGGACCTAAAAGAGGAGATGCCTGACAATCCAATCGTGGGTGAGAGTATTAATTTATATAAAGAGGAAATATCATTATGATGAAAGATGTTCAGGAGTCGGACATGACTTTCCAAGTGGATGATAGCAACACGTATTTCATCGAAAAGAGTAAGCCAGTGTGTAACAAAAGGGGTCTCAAAAGTGTGGAATTTGTTGAACTACGGAAGTGGAAGAAGCAAGATGTCTTGAGATTTGTAGAAGCGAAAACCACAAACCCCAACCCAGGTAATCCCGATCCCGAGAATAAAAAGTCATACGATAAGTACATTCATGACATTAGAGAAAAATTCCAAAATTCTATTTCGATTTTGTTTTCATCATTATCAAAAAGAGAAGGATTGGAGGATGTCTATCAAGAGTTACCGAATAGTATCAAGGCTATAAAATATCAAAAAGCAGATTGCGTTTTGTGGCTAGTTGTGAAAAATAGCAAGCCAGAATGGTTGATACCAGTTATGGCTGAACTAAAAAAAGAACTCGCTCCAATGTTGAAATGCTGGAACATTCAGGACTCTAATGTGAAGGTGGTGAATGAAGATGATGCCCGCGATAACAAATTGATCATTTGACTCCCATGTGTTAGGAGCTAAGAATATGAAGGAGAATATTTTGTTGGATAAAAGTATGGCGTTTGCTATTCGGATAGTGAATATGTATAAGTACTTGTGTGACGAGAAAAAGGAGTTTGTGCTATCGAAACAAGTGTTGAGGTCGGGCACCAGTATTGGTGCTAACTGTAGAGAGGCCAAGCGTGGACAATCGGAAGCTGACTTTATTGCCAAACTGTTTATCGCTCTTAAAGAGGCCGACGAAACCCTTTACTGGTTAGAACTCCTAAACAAAACAGACTATCTTTCTCAGGAAGTGTACACCAGCATCTCTACAGATTGCAACGAACTGATAAAACTCTTGGTTTCTATCATTAAAACCACAAAATCAAAAAAAATCGAATGTAGAAAATCATAATTCTACATTCTAAACTCTAAATTGAAATGCTGAATTTCGACTACTTAAAAGAAATAGACCTGCTGCAAGACCTCTATGGCTTTTGCAATGCAGCAGAACTTAACCAGGTGTCTAACCCCGAGCAGTCGGCTATCAACAGCCGTAGGGCTCTGGAATGGATTACCCGGGTGATCTATCTTGCGCACGATGAGGATATCCCTGAGCGTGCAACCCTGTTTGAACTGGTTGATGGTGAGCTGTTCAAGAACTTCATCAACAACCCCGACCTGATGAAGGCTGTGCACTATGTAAGAAAGGTAGGCAATATGTCGGCACACACGGGAAAGGTGTCCCGGAGCGAGTCGTTCTTCTCGTTGCTCAACATACACAACCTTGTGGGTTCTGTGCTGGTGAAACTCAATGTCATCGACGAATTTCCAGCCTTCGACAAGAATCTTATCCCCAACAAGCCACAGATACACCTGGAACCCACCCAAGAACCACAGCCATCGAGCTCGTTTGTCGGTACAATCGATGTCAGCAAGATAGACACCACACCCGTTCCCACACCCAGGACAGACCTGACGGAGGAGGAGACCAGGAAGCTATATATCGATGTGATGCTGAAAGAGGCAGGCTGGGATGTGCTGGAGACCGAGGGAAGCATCCTTTCGGGCAAGGCCTGCATCGAGGTCGAGGTTCAGGGTATGCCATCAGATAGTGGCATTGGCTATGCCGATTACGTGCTCTTTGGCGAAGACGGGAAACCTCTTGCCGTAATAGAGGCCAAACGCACCAGCAAAGACCCATCCGAAGGGAAGCATCAGGCAGAGCTGTATGCCCAGTGCCTGGAGCAGCGTTATGGCGTGAAGCCCGTGATATACTACACCAACGGCTTCGAGACCTATGTGATGGATGGCATCTATCCGCAAAGACAGCTATACAGCTTCCATTCGCAGAATGACCTGAAACGTCTGATAGAGAGACGCAACAGAAAGGATATCACGGATATGAAGGTCAACCCCAAGATCACCGACCGAGGATATCAGAAACAGGCCATTACCGCTGTATGCGAACACCTGAACTCGAAGCACAGGAGAGCCCTTATCGTGATGGCTACGGGAACGGGAAAGACCCGTGTGTCCATATCGCTGGTAGATGTGCTGTCGAAGAACGACTGGGTGAAGAATGTGCTGTTCTTAGCCGATAGAACATCCCTGGTGAACCAGGCCCACAAGAACTTTGTGAAGCTGCTGCCAAACATGACCACCTGTGTGCTGAACGAAGGGGACAACAAGAACAAGGACAAGTCGGCCCGTATCATGTTTTCCACCTATCAGACGATGATCAACTACATCGATGCCGACGACAAGGAGTTCTCTGTTGGCCGGTTTGACCTTATCATCATCGACGAGGCCCACCGAAGCGTGTTCGGCAAATATGGTGCGATATTCGACTACTTCGACAGTCTGCTGATAGGACTGACGGCAACACCCAGGGAAGAGATAGACAAGAACACCTATGAGCTGCTGAACCTGGAGGACGGCATCCCCAACTTTGCTTACGAATACGAGCAGGCCGTCGAAGACGGATTTCTTGTGCCGTATATGGGGTTGAAACGTGGCTCAAAGATACTGCGAGGAGGCATCAGATACGACGACCTGTCTGACGACGAAAAGCAGGAGCTGGAAAAAGTGTGGGAATGGGAACGTGTGAGAAAAGCATTAGCGACAACCGAAGAGGCTGCCAGAGATGTCGAAGGGTCGGAGATATTCAGATATATCTACAACATCGACACCATCAACCAGGTGCTGGAAGACCTGATGACCAACGGCCTGAAAGTGCAGGGCGGAGAACGCATAGGAAAGACCATCATATTCGCCTATAACCACAAACACGCAGAAATGATTGTGAAGCAGTTCGGCTTGCTGTATCCCGAATATGGCTCGGACTTCTGCGTGCTGATAGACAACTATGTCAACTATTCGCAAGACCTGATCAACAAGTTCGAGGTCAGGGACGGCGATCCACAGATTGCTGTGTCGGTGGATATGCTCGACACGGGTATCGACGTGCCGGATGTGCTGAACCTGGTCTTCTTCAAGATTGTCAAGTCCAAGATCAAGTTCAACCAGATGATAGGCCGCGGCACCCGTCTGTCGGAAGGGATATTCGGTGTGGGTGAGGACAAGAAGGAGTTCTACATCTTCGACTGGTGCCAGAATTTCGAATACTTCGGCACCGATATCAAGCAGCCCGCCGGAACCAAGCAGATATCCCTCACCGAGAAGCTGTTCAGGCTGAAGACAGAGATAGCCTATGAACTGCAGACGGCAGAACACCAGGCGGTGGAGTTCGACAAGCATCTCCACGACGAACTGAAGGAGCAGCTTGTCAAGCAGGTGGGGAAACTCAACGAATCGCATATCTCGGTAAGAGAGCATCTGGCAGCGGTGGCCAAGTTCAAGCAGCCCAAGCACTGGGTTTATATATCCCCCGTGGATGCCGACTGCCTGAAGAATGAGATTGCCCCATTGCTGCCCCACAGCACCGCCGACGAAGGAGCAAAGAGGTTTGACATCCTGGCGTTGACGGTAGAGATGTCGTTGCTGGTAGAAGGTGCCGACGCAAGCGACTGCGTAGCCAACATCGCAGCCATAGCCAGCAAGCTAGAGGAGAAAGCCTCCATCCCACAGGTGATGGCCAGGATGGCCACCATCAAAGAGGTGCAGACCCAGGTGTTTTGGGACAACGCAACCCTGAGCAACATGGAGCGTATAAGAAAAGAGCTCAGGGATCTGATAAAGTTCCTCGTGGGTGAAAAAGAAAAGGTCTTCACCGTCGATATCAAAGACGAGACATTTGACGACGGCATCGCTTCCGGGTTCACAGCCCAGATGACCTACAAACAGCGGGTGATCGACTTTCTTGCCCAAAACAGAGACCTGCCCGTCATCCAGAAAATCTTCGCCATAGAGCCCCTTGACCAGGCCGACATCAGAGAGCTGGAGCGGATACTGTGGGAAGAGCTGGGAAGCAAAGAAGAGTATGAGCAGAATGCACGCAATATCAGCGTGGGTGTGTTCATCAGAGCCAACATCGGCGTCGACAGAGATATAGCCTTACGGCATTTCTCCCAATTCATCAACAACGCCTCCCTTAATTCAGAACAGGAAGAATGGCTGAACACCATCATCAGCTATGTCTGCAAGAACGGCGACATCGACACCAACATTATGGTGAACGAGTTTCCCTTTGCCGGCGTAGGTTGGCAGAACATCTATGGTGAGAACGCCATCGGGCTGGTGAAGTTTGTCAACGAGATACACAAGGCAGTAATAGCATAACCAATAAAGAGACATCACTATGAGCACATTGAAAGAACAGGTGGCAGAGATTGTCAATTCCAATAACACCAGGACGAAAAAGCAACAGATGCTAGCCGCTTTGGGATTGTCGGATTCCGATATCCGCCAACAGCTGTTTGCCTATGAGGCGGCAAAGAAGATGACGGCAAAAAAGGGAAAGGCTACGCAACAAGAGACAGCCCAAGAGGCTGCTCCCGAACAAGAGAGCGAAGGCGCATCCCTCTTTGACTACTACGACGAGCCAAACAAGGACAACACGCTGTACCTCCCCATCAAGCAGGTGTATTTCGACGCCATCATTGACGGAAGCAAGAAGGAGGAATATAGGGAGATCAAGGATACCACATACAAGAAATACCTTCAATGTGACGAGTATGGGCTTTTGTATGACGCCGACCTGATTGATGCCAAAGACCCGAACCTGGGAGACCCGATGGCATGGAACAACGGCAACTTCCCTTATTTCCCCAAACTGTACCAGTATCTGAGCCTGGCTGTGGGATATGCCAAGGAAAGAGATACCGCCCTGGTGAAGGTCACGGGATACTCCTTTTTCCCCGCAGAGGATGAAGAAGGGAAGGTAGAGCGCTATTCTTTGGATGGCAACCGCCTGACCCGTGATGACAACGGGGACTTGTGTCCGTGGATAATAGCTTATCGTCTGGGTGAAGTGGTTGAGCTGCATAGGAAAGGAGAGTGATATAGATTACCAACAATCAAATCCTATTGATAAAGTAAGAATCATATATAAAAACAAATGTTGCACCCGACACGTATCAGGGATATTTTATGAAAAGAATCCTACTTCTGTTCTTCGTGGGCATATTGATGACCTCTTGCACGAAAAACAAACTTGTTTCTGAAGTCACTAATCAAGTGAAGATGTTTTCCGAATGTGGCACTCCTGAGGATTGGGGGAGATGGTTCAACCAAGATGAAATCAGAGTTAGTCAAGACGGAATCACCTACTCGATACACCATTTTATCTACAATCGCCCAGGTATTTCTGTGTTCATAGAAGAAGGGGCTTCTGATTATTATAAAAAAGAATTACTGCCAGAGATCGTACAACAGGTTAAGGATGGACTAAAAAGCTATAGCGTTGTAGAATCCGTCTACGAAGATGATTCTTGGATTGTCATAGAGCTAAAGGATGATGCTGAATTGAGTATCAGAGGACTACGATACATACCAGCAAATACGGAGATTTACGATGCCTATTTTCCAAGTAAGAGAGCTGCCCGATATATTATGTCAGATACCCTTTTTGATAAGAATCAGATTGGTTATTAATACGAGCTGTGATATCATAAAACACGTAAATACAGAAAGGTTCCGACCGAAATGGGGGAGGGACCTCACGTATTTCTAGAATAAATAAAATAAAGTTATCAACACATACAAAAAAAGGCTTATCCGGTGGTGATTTTGGCAGTTTTTTGACTGCCATCGGGGCCTTATTCTTTATTATTTATCCTTCTTTTGGCAGAGTTGTGGCGGGGTTTTGGCAGAAAAATGCGCCACGGACTGACAATTTGGCAGTCGGGCGTAATATTTTCGGCTTTGGCACGTTATTTGATATGTTACTGGTGTCGGGCCGAGGACGAGCAGATCTCCCTCCCATCAACGATCCCCCCCCTCCCCTTCCGGCTCCAGGACAAAAAAGGAAAAAGAAAGAAAGAAAAAAAAATAATCAATAAAAAAACATCACAACTATGAACATTAAACCTTTAGCAGACCGCGTGCTCATCAAACCCGCAGAGGCTGAGCAGAAAACCGCTTCCGGAATCATCATCCCCGACACCGCCAAGGAGAAACCCCAGCGCGGCACCGTCGTTGCCGTGGGCAAGGGCACCAAGGATCATGAGATGACCGTGAAGGAAGGCGACGTGGTGCTCTACGGCAAATACAGCGGCACCGAGATCGACGTGGAAGGCACCAAGTACCTCATCATGAAAGAGAGCGACATCTTCGCTATCATCTAATAAGGACGATCTCCCCCAAAAAAGGAGAGTGTTCCTATCCGAAAAAAAACCGAACAGAAAAAAGAAAAACGATCTATCAACCCTCCTGTCTCGAGGGGCCTACGAGAGAAAGAGACCATAACCCTACGATCTAGACCTGTCTGACCCCAAAGACCCCCGAGAGACTCGAAAAAAAAACAAAGAAAAAAAATGGCAAAAGAAATAGTTTTCAACAACGACGCCCGCGAACAGCTCCGCAAGGGTGTTGACGCATTGGCAAACGCAGTAAAGGTAACCCTCGGCCCCAAAGGTCGCAACGTGGTGATCGACAAGAAATTCGGCGCTCCTCACGTGACCAAGGACGGCGTCTCCGTAGCCAAGGAGATCGAGCTGGAGAACGGCATCGAGAACATGGGGGCACAGATGGTGAAGGAAGTGGCTTCGAAGACCAACGACCAGGCTGGCGACGGCACCACCACCGCCACCGTGCTGGCTCAGGCTATCGTGAACACCGGCCTGAAGAACGTCACCGCCGGCGCTAACCCCATGGACCTCAAACGCGGCATCGACAAGGCTTGCGCCGCCATCGTGGCCGGCATCAAGGAACAGGCTCAGGAAGTGGGCGGCGACATCAACAAGATCCGCCAGGTTGCCACCATCTCGGCTAACAACGACAGCCAGATCGGTAACATCATTGCCGAAGCTATGGAAAAAGTTTCCAAAGATGGCGTCATCACCATCGAAGAGGCTAAGGGCATCGAGACCAGCGTGAAGGTGGTGGAAGGTATGCAGTTCGACCGCGGCTACATCAGCCCCTATTTCGTTACCAACACCGACAAGATGGAGTGCACCTACGACAGCCCCCTGATCCTGGTGTATGACAAGAAGATCTCCTCTCTCCAGAGCCTTCTCCCCATCCTGGAGCCCGTGGCTAAGAACGGCCGCCCCTTCCTCATCATCGCTGAGGATGTGGAGACCGAGGCTATGGCTACCCTCGTGGTGAACCGTCTGCGCGGCGGCCTGAAGGTCTGCGCCGTGAAGGCTCCCGGCTTCGGCGACCGCAGAAAAGAGATGCTCGAAGATATCGCTATCCTCACCGGCGCCACCGTGATCAGCGAAGAGAAGGGCTTCCAGCTCGAACAGGCTACCATGGAGATGCTCGGCACCTGCGAGAAGATCACCATCGACAAGGACAACACCACCATCGTGAACGGCGCTGGCGATCCCGAGGCTATCAAGGCTCGCGTGGCCCAGATCAAAGCCCAGATCGAGAAGACCACTTCCGACTACGACCGCGAGAAACTGCAGGAGCGCTTGGCCAAGATGGCTGGCGGCGTAGCAGTGATCTACGTCGGCGCTGCCTCTGAGGTAGAGATGAAGGAGAAGAAGGACCGCTTCGACGACGCCCTCCATGCTACCCGTGCAGCTATCGAAGAAGGTATCATCCCCGGTGGCGGCACCGCCCTCATCCGCGCTGCCGAGAAGCTCGACACCGTTGAGGCTGAGAACGCTGAAGAGAAACTCGGCGTGGACATCATCCGCCGCGCTATCGAAGAGCCCCTCCGCATGATCGTTGAGAACGCAGGCCTCGAAGGCAGCGTGATCGTGAACGAGGTACGCAACGGCAAGGGCGACTACGGCTACAACGCCCGCACCGAGAAGTTCGAGAACCTGCTGGCTTCCGGCGTCATCGACCCCGCCAAGGTTACCCGCGTAGCTCTGGAGAACGCAGCTTCCATCGCTGGCATGCTCCTCACCACCGAGTGTGTGCTGTGCGACATCAAAGAACCCGAACCTGCTATGCCCGCTAACCCCGGCATGGGCGGCATGGGCGGCATGTACTAAGATCCCCCCAGGCGTCGGGGCTCCGGCCCCGGCGCCAATTTCCAAAACGGTGGCTTCTACAGACATCAGCAGCGGCCACCCGATAAAAGAAACGCTTCCTCAACCGAGGGGGCGTTTCTGCTATTGGAAGAGTTTGGATGAAGTCCAAAAATCTTTCGCTTCGTATTCCGTCATTGCGGCCTTGTTGTTTTCCGTCATTGCGGCCTTGTTGTATTCCGTCATTGCGGGTTCAGTCCGCAATCTAGACTGTCAAGCAAAACGCCAAGCAAAACGTCCCAACCGGTCGCAATGACGTCGACGAGGAGGCTGCGTTCCCGTTCGCTCGGGCTGCTCCGCAAAAAAGGCAAAAAAGAAAGGAGCAGGGGGTCTGCTCCTTTGTGTTGTGTTGGCTGACAGCTCCGCCGGGGGTTAGCGGAGGGTGAAGGTAGCGTGAACTGTGACGCTCATCTTCTTTTCCATGCAGAACTTCTGCGAATACCACTCGTCCTCTTCTCCCGAAGCATCGGCATTGGAGGCGATGACAAACTGGCCTACATCGATCTGCTTGATGCCGCTGATCTTGGAGAAACCAGAGATGAGGCGGTTGGCACGGTTTTCGGCATTGGCTTTGGCCTCGTCGATGAGCGAAAGTTTGTATTCGGCGATGACATCCTGGCTGATGGTGTAGGTAGGCTGGGCGACGGAGAGATTGATCTCGGTCTCGAGGGCACTGAGGGCGATATAGGCGTCGTGGACCTTCTGCACGTCGGAGCTCTTGATGACAAATTTCTGGCTGGCGGTGTAGTGGTCGAAGACGGAACCAGCATAGCTGCCGTTGTTGTAGATGGAGCGGGACTCGGCGGAGAAGTCTACCTCTTCCCACACAACGGTGAGGCCGTGCTGCTGCATGAAAGCCTCGAGTTTCTTCTTCGCAGCGGGGATATCGGCAGCAGCCTCCTTCTTGGTCTGGCCTTTGCCCTGCACGCTACCATCCCAGAAAGCCTGGTTGGCCTGGATGAACTTCTCACCATAGCCGGTGACAGAGACGGTAGAATTGTTGACAGCTGCATTCACAGCCCCTCTAAGATTGAGGGCGCAAGCAAGGATGATGCAGCACACGATGGCGAAAGCGCCGATGACATAGTACTTTTTCATGATGATATTATTTTTGTTGTATGTTTTCTTGTTATATTTTTCCAATTGCAAAGATACACATAAAAATGATATGCGAGGAGGATAACGTACGAAAATGCTGATCGCTGTAGCAAATGGCGTAACGGATATAGGAACCGGAGACCGGAGTGACGGCGGGTTTTCCTATCACGCATACTCACCGGCGAACTTTTCGCCATCCTCTAGCGGCCTATTGCGAAGACGGTGTTGCGCTTGTGGAGGTTGATCTTGGAGCGCTCCTTCCTCCACTGGCGGGCAGAGAGGGTGCGTATCTGCTGGCTTTCGAGGGTGATGTCGACGGCGACACAGATCATCGTCTCGTCCCTGAGGGTGTCGCTCAACGCCTCGAGCATCTGGTTGTTGCGATAGGGAGCCTCGATGAAGAGCTGGGTCTGATCCTCCTTGAGGGCGCGGGCTTCGAGCTGGCGGATGGCGGCGCTGCGCTCGTGCTTGTCGACGGGGAGGTAGCCGCTGAAGGCGAAGTTCTGGCCGTTGAGCCCCGACGCCATGAGGGCGAGCATGAGGCTGGAGGGGCCCACGAGGGGGACGATCTCGGCACCACGGCGCTGGGCCTGGCGCGTAACGAGCTTGCCGGGGTCGGCGACACAGGGAAGGCCGGCTTCGCTGAGGAGACCTACGTTCTCGCCGCGATCGAGGGCGTCGAGGTAGTGGGCGGTCTCTTCGACGGAGGTGTGCTCGTTGAGGAGGAAGAAGGTGGTGTCGTCGATGGCATGCTCGTAGCCTGCCTTCTTCAGAAAGCGACGGGCGGTGCGCAGCTCCTCGACGACAAAAGTGTGGCAAGAATTGAGCAAACTGAGATTTGCCGAAGGGAGAGAGAGGTTAATATCCTCGGCACCGATGGGGACGGGGAAAAGTATCAACTTTCCAGACATATATAAATCAGTGGGTTACGCGTGGTGTTTATAAGTTTTTTGTGTTTTACTTTGATTATTTGCAAAAGTTTTGTATTTTTGCAGTCTATTATATAACGGATAAAAAGAGAATAAATTATATAAATCATTAAAAAATAAAACAATGGCTAAATTTGATCCCGCAACAGCTATCCAGCGTCTCGATGGTCGCGATGCAACCCGTGGCGTAAACCCCTCCATTTCCGACTCCGCAACCTTCACTTTCCCCAAGGCTCAGCTCATGACCGACACCTTCCACGGTGAAACCGAGGGTTACTATCTCTACAGCCGCCACTGGAATCCCTCCAACTTTGCTCTCTGCCAGGCTCTCGCAGCTATGGAAGGCACCGAGGCAGCATGGTGCACCGGTTCCGGTCTTGCAGCCATCACCAACGCGCTCATGCACGAGGTAAAATGTGGAGACCACATCCTCAGTTCCATGACCACCTACGGCGGCACATTCGCTTTCCTCAACAACTGGCTCACAAAATTCGGCGTTGAAGTTACCTTCGTGAACTTCCAGAACCTCGACGACGTGAAGAAGGCTGTTCGCCCCAACACCAAGGTGCTCTACACCGAGACCATGAACAACCCCCTCCTCCGCATCGCTAACGTGCCCGAGCTCGCTAAGATCGCTCACGCTAACGGCGCTAAGCTCATCGTGGACAACACCTTCACTCCTATGATCTTCAGCCCCTGCCGACTGGGCGCTGACGTGACCGTCTACTCCATGACCAAATATATCAACGGCACCAACGACTGCGTTGCCGGCGCTATCTGCGGCTCGATGGATTACATCAACAGCCTCATCGACGTGAACAACGGCACCTCCATGCTCCTCGGCCCCGTGCTCGATCCTCACCGCAGCACCTCCATCCTGAAGAACATGCATACCCTCCACCTCCGCATGCGCCAGCACAGCAAGAACGCTATGTATCTCGCTGAACGCTTCAAAGAGGTTGGCTTCAAATACAACTACCCCGGCCTCCCCGAACATCCCGACCACGAGCTCATGAAGAGCATGATGAACGAAGAGTTCGGCTTTGGCGGTATGATCTCCATCGACATGGGCACCGCTGACGCTGCCAGCCGCATCATGGAAATCATGCAGGACAAGGGCGTTGGCTACCTTGCCGTTTCCCTCGGCTACTTCAAGACCATCTTCTCCAACTCTGGCAAGTCCACCTCCAGCGAGGTTCCCGAGGACATCCAGAAGGAGATGGGCATGAGCGAAGGCCTCATCCGCTTCTCTATGGGTCTCGACAACGACATCGAGGCTACCTTCCAGCTCATCAAAGAGGCTGTTGACGAGTACAACCGCACCAAATAATATTGGCTCGACAATAGGATAAGACAAAGGCGGCAGCCAGCAGGGTTGCCGCCTTTTATTAAGGGTGGGCCCAGCAACGCAGCCGCTATCGCAAAGAAGCGGAGCTCCCGCCCCCCTTGACCCAAGAGCCCCCTGCCCTACCCCACGGGGAGGAGAAGGCCGGCTAGCAAACACCACACTATACACAAAACCCAAAAGCATCACCCATCTATGAAAGTAGCTGTCATCCTTTCTGGCTGCGGCAACCGCGACGGCAGCGAGCTGCAGGAGACCCTCTCGCTGCTGCTGGCGCTCGACCGCAGAGACATACAATACCAATGCTTCGCCCCCAAGATCCAGTTCCCCGTGTACACCTATCTGGACAACACGGGCAAGACCGGCGAGATGCGCGACCTCTATGCTGAAGCCGCCCGCATCGCCCGCGGCAACATCGCCGACCTGGCCGACTACAGCCCCGCCGACTACGACGGCCTCGCCCTGCCCGGAGGCATGGGCGCCGCAAGAAACCTCTCCTCCTTCGACGCCGAGGGCGAGAGGATGAGCGTGCTGCCGCTGGTGGAGAAAGCTATCCTTTCCACTATCGACGCCAAGAAACCCGTATGCGCGATGTGCATAGCTCCCATCATCCTGGCCCGTGTGCTGGGAAGCAGAGGCGTGAAGCTCACCCTCGGTCAGCCTTGCGCCGCCTCGCAGGCAGCAGAGAGCTGGGGCGCCGTGCAGATAGACTGCAACCCCACCGACATCGCCGTAGACGAAGAGCTGAAGGTGGTGACCACACCCGCCTATATGGTGGCGTCGCGCATAAGCGAGATCTTCGACGGCGCCGACAACATGATTGAGGCTTTCGCGAAGATGCTCTAGCCTTCCTCTAAAGACCTGTCTTGCCCGAAGCCAGAAGAGGACTCTTTCTTACGCAAGCCCTCGAAGCAACCGGCAACACATCCAGGATAGCAGCCATACACTACGAAGATGGCTGATATCTGTTTTTGGGTGTCCTCTAATAAAGCCCTCGAAGCAACCGGCAACCTTTCCGGATAGCAGCCATACACTACGAAGATGGCTGCTATCTGTTTTGGGTGTCCTCTAACAGTTTCTCGTTTTTCTAATTTCTAGAGGCCACTTTTTTGGTGGGCAGCACGAAGAGGGCGTGAGCATAAGGGAGAGTAAATGAAGTCGGGAAAGGAGGCTGGTGAGGAAGGAGGCGGATTCCTGAGGGATCGGGAGAGCGGAAGCCGGAGGGGAAAGCGGGAATCTAGTCCTGGATTCCAAACGAGAGTCGGATACGTCCCATATCTTTCTCCCCTTTGAGCTGGGCGTTGGCGACGGCGCTGCGCGAGGGATCTTCGACGACCTGGAGCACATGGCGCTGGAGATCGAGGAAAGCATTCTGCTGGTCGAGATATTTCTGCAACCCCGCAGCGGTGGTGGCGGTGAGCTCGAGGCTGAAGGGCTCGATGAGCTTGGCATAGGCCTTAGCCACATGGGGCAGATCCTTGGAGCGGACCTTGACGGAATTGCTGTTGCGGGCGATGACGTCGCCGTTGCGGGCGATCTCGATAAAGTAGCGCTGCTGATCCACCAGTTCCTCGAGCCCTTTCAGGAACACCGAAGCCTGGCTGATCCCCGTGAACGAGGGCGTCAGCGTGTGGGCCTTATATACGAGCTTGTACATGGAGGAGAAGCCAGAGGGGGCGTTCTTGGCATGGGTGATGGTGTCGTCTTGGCGGGCGATCGTCTTGCGGAGGTCGATGGCCTCGTTATAGGCCCACTGCAGCTCCTCGAAATCGTCGAGGCCCTGGTTGTAGAAGGTGGCACCCTTGGGGGTGCGGAAATTGGGGACGAAGTTGGTGGCTGCCACCAGCTTGCGGTAGGAGACGGCGATGTCGGCGAGACTCTTCTGGGCTCGGCTCTGGATGGTGTCGCCCTTGAGTGCGATCTTGTCCAGCCGCTCGACAGCTTCGATATACTGCCTGACGACGACGAGATGCTCGTCCATCTGATCAAGGAAATGACGGCCGTCGCTCTCCAGCACAAACGAGGGGACGAGGTCGAGCTCGTTCTGCATGGCTTTATAGGAGAGGGCGACATCTTTGTGAGAGCGCGCACAACGCTCCTGCAGATAGAGCGCCTTGGACTGCAGCTCTTCCCTCTTCTCGACGACAGAGAGATACTGTTCCTGCACCCTCAGGATTGACTGGCAGCGGGAGACATAGCTCTTGTAGCCTTCCAGCGTGTTGAAGTCGACAGGCACTCCCGACGAATGGAACTGGCGCTGGTAGGACTTATAGACATCGATATGGGGTTTGCCGCAGCGCTCGCGGAAGCGCTCGGGGAACTCGCCGATCCTGTTGGCGAAGCAATAGGGGCCGAGGATGCTGTCGAGCACCTGCTGCTGGAACCAGAGCAGCTCCTGGAGCTTGGCCATGGAGGCGTCGGTGGCGCGGACGGAGGAGAGGTCGTACTTGTAGTAGACCGGAAGGTAGCAGTAGCGCACGTTCTTCAGCTCCTTAACCTTCTCTTTGTCATCCTCGCTGCTGGCCAGACAACGGGTCTCTATCGACTCGTGGAGCAGGGCTATCCGCTGCTTGAGACGCATCTGCTCAGAGTCCTTCTCCCGCTGGGCCTCCTGCTCTTTGCGCCGTTCGGCACGCTGGATGGCTTCGAGACGCAGCTTCTCCTGCCGGCGATAGTAGGCGTAGTCGTGCTGGAGGAGGTTGGCGAAGATCGCCAGGCGTCCACAGTATTCGTAGTAGTCGGAGATGCAGACCAGGGTGTCGTACCACATGCGGCCGTCGCGCTCGATGCAGATTTCGGCAAGGCTGCCTTGCATCCTGATGACGGCTCGGCTGAGCGACTGGCAGTAGCTGGCTTTCGCCACAAAGGAGGTGTCCCAGTCGTCGAGATACTCCTGGAAGACGAGCGTGTCCTCCACATGGCGGCGGTTGAGCCCGTAGGTCTTGAGCAGATCTCCGAGCGAGATAAAGGTGGTGTCGCGCACAGCAAGGGTGTCGGTTGTTTGAGCCGACACCCTGTTAACTGTTGCAAAACTGCCGAGAAGCAGTGCTGCAACCAGCATGATTTTCAATCCTTTCACTGTGCGAGAAAAAGGGTTATTGGTTCCGTAGACGGATTAGTCACCATAGCTGTTGCCGTCGAAGCAATGCAGGCAGACACGCTCGCGAGGCAGACCGATGGCGTCGATAACGGTGTTGAGGTCGTTGAACTTGAGGGTGTCGACACCCACTTTCTTGCGGATCATCTCAACCATATTGGCATACTCCTTGGTGGTGCTGTCCTGATAAGCGGCGAGGTTCTGGATCTTGCCACCTTCGAGCTCTTCGATAACACGGAGGGTGATGAGCTCCTTCTCGGTCTTGGAAGCGGAGAAGTTGAGCCACTTGCATCCGTATACGAGAGGAGGACAGGAGATACGCACGTGGACGTGCTTGCAGCCACAGTCGTAGAGCATCTTCACCTGGTCGCGGAGCTGGGTTCCACGAACGATGGAGTCGTCGCAGAAGACCACATCCTTGCCCTCGAGCACTTTCTTGCAGGGGATGAGCTTCATCTTAGCCACAAGCTGGCGGCTTTCCTGGTTGACGGGCATGAAGCTGCGGCTCCAAGTGGGGGTGTATTTAAGGAAACCGCTCTTGTAGGGGATGCCTCTACCTTCGGCATAACCCTGGGCCATACCGATACCGGAGTCGGGGATGGCGCTCACGAAGTCGGCTTCGACGTCGTCGTTCTTACCCATAGCGTAGCCGAGGCGCTGGCGCATCTGCTCGTTGTTGATATCTTCGTATTCTACGCAGGGATAGCCGTAGTAGATCCAGAGGAAAGAGCAGATCTGCATCTTGTCGTTGGGGGACTTCATCTGGGTGATGCCGTCGCTGGTGACGCGAACAATCTCACCGGGGCCTACATAACGGCAGGTCTCGTAGCCGAGGTTGATGAAGCTGTGGTTCTCGGAAGCCATAGCATAGCCGTGGTCGCCTTTACCGATGACGATAGGAGTACGGCCATAGAGGTCGCGAGCAGCATAGATGCCGTCCTCGGTGAGCACGAGCATAGAGCAGCTGCCTTTCACTTTTCTATAGACGTTGTTGATACCGTCGACGATAGTTTCGCCTTGGGTGATGAGGAGGGCGACGAGCTCGGTGGCGTTGGTGCTGCCCATGGAGAGCTCGGCGAACTGGAGGTTCTTGTTGAGACACTCCTGAGTCAGCTCGGCGACGTTGTTGATACGGGCTACCGTAACAACGGCGAAACGGCCGAGGTGGGAGTTGACGACAACGGGCTGGGGTTCGGTGTCGCTGATGACGCCGATACCAAGCTTACCTTTCATCTCTTCGAGGTCGCCGGCGAATTTGGTACGAAAATAGGAGTTGCTGATGTTGTGGATGTTCAGGTGCACCTTACCGTTTTCAACATCAAAAGTGCTCATACCAGCACGGTTGGTACCCAGGTGCGAATGATAATCGGTACCGTAAAAAAGCTCGGTGATGCATTCTTTTTTCGAAGCAATACCAAAGAAACCACTCATAATAGATTAGTTTTAATAAGATTATAAATATATATATTGTTAGTTAGAAAAGGCAAAAATACGATTTTTTACCGAAATAGCAGAAAAATTATTCAAAAACTATCAACAAACCTTCAACAGCAGTCCTTCGGAAGGCTTTCGGAAGGGCCTCGCCATGGGCTCGGGAGCGGAGCCGCACAAGAGGATAAACTCCAACCCTTTCGGACACCTGGAAGCCTTACATCTGGCAGAAACCAGGCAGCCATCAGCAATCCTTCGTTGGGGACAAGAGACCCTACGGCTGCAAGAAAAGCCTCCTTACCGGTACATATTATAAAAGGATGAAAACTTTTTGTCCTTTTCACACAATATTTCTCGAACCTGTCCGTTAATAAAACAAAAGATCTTTATCTCATGAAGAAATTACGCTATATCATACTTGTTGCAGCCCTTATCATGACTGCTTCGTTTGCCCAAGCCCAGAAATCCATTGAGGACGCCGAACGCTACATCTCCGAAGGCAGCCTCCCCATCGACCAGCTCCGCGAGCTCTTCGGACAGCACGGCTGCATTGGTGATTTCGAATCGTTCATCAGCGATGAGGCCGACTGCAACCAGGGCGCCGAATCGTTGCGCGATTTCGTCTTCCACATGAACGCCGACCCCGAGTTCCGCTACGACCGCATGAAGATGGTGAAGCAAGGGGTTCCCTATACCGACTTCCTCTTCCATATGGACAAGGACAAACGTCGCCTGCGCTACTGGCGTAACGTACGCGAGAATAGCGCAGAATACGCAGTAAGCTGGTTCGTCTCCGACCTCATCTACGTCTACTACTTCCAACGTATCGACGGAAAATGGCAGATGGTCAATTTCTTCGAGAAGAACAACCGTTACTAATTCAGAAGAGACATCCAAGACAATAACAAAAGGCGGCCCAAACGGATCGCCTTTTGCTTTTCTATGAGAGACAGTCTGGCTCGCAAGCGGAGCCGACCGACAGCACACTATTCGGGAGTTTCCTCCACAACATTCTCCTGCGAGAGGACCAGCGCCTCCAGGGTGTTGACTCGGGAAGAGTCGTAAGAGGTGTGGAGACGGATATAGTTACCTGTAAATCCGTGCATCTCGCCGTTGGTCTCGTTGCTTTCCCAAAGCACCTTCTCTGTGCGGCCGAGGTTCTCCATGTAGAACTGATGTTTCTTTCGCTCGGAGATCTCCTGCATAATGGCGTTGCGCTTATGCCGTTCCTGCACAGGCACTTTGCCTTCCATCTTAAGGGCGGCGGTATTGGGACGTTCGCTATAGGTGAAGACATGCAGATAGCTGATGGGGAGGCTCTCGATGAAGTCGCAGGCTTTGGCGAACTCCTCGCTCGTCTCGCCATAGAAACCCACCATCAGGTCGGCAGCAAGACAGGCTTCGGGCATCGTCTCTTTGATGCGACGGAGCTTCTCGGCATAGAAGGCCGTATCGTAGCGGCGACGCATGAGCTGGAGGACTTTGTCGCTTCCCGCTTGAAGGGGGATATGGAAATGATGGGCGAACTTGTGCGAACTGGCAACGAAATCGATGATCTCGTCGGTCAGAAGGTTGGGCTCGATGCTAGAGATCCTATAGCGCTCTATGCCCTCTACCCTATCGAGCTCCTTGACCAGATCCATGAAACTCTCGCCGGTATGAAGGCCGAAGGTGCCGGTATTCACACCTGTGAGGACCACCTCCTTGGCGCCCGTCTGCGCGATCTCGTTTGCCATAGCCACCGTCTCTTTGATTGTAGCACAACGCGAACGGCCGCGGGCGAAAGGGATAGCACAATAGGTGCAGAAGTAGTCGCAGCCATCCTGGATCTTGAAGAACGTGCGGGTGCGGTCGCCGCTAGAGTAGGCCAACGCAAATTCGGACGGAACATCGTCGACATGGCGCTCGCAAGCGGGCTGTGTCTTCTGCATCTCTTGCACGATATGGAAGAGCTTGTGCTTGTGGCTGTTTCCCAGCACCAGAGTCACTCCCGGTATTTTCTCCACCTCGGCAGCAGCATTCTGCGCAAAACAGCCGATCACAGCCACGATAGCATCAGGATTGTTTTTGGCAGCCTGGCGGATGGCGTTGCGGCATTTCTTCTCTGCGACGGCAGTAACGGTACAGGTGTTGACGACATAGAGATCGGCCTTCTGCCTGAAATCCACCACCTCGTGTCCGGCCTGCACAAACTGGCGCGTTATGTGCGACGTTTCGGCGAAGTTAAGCTTACAGCCTAACGTATGGGTTGCTATTCTCATGGCCTCCGATCTCTTATCGCGCTTTGATTACGTAACCCTCTTTTCGTGCGACGCGAGGTTTGGCGGGAGCGTCCTGATAGCCGAGGATGCAGTTGGCCACGCCGATGAAATTCTCGGGAACACCCCAAGCTCTCATCATGGCTTTCCCTTCGGGAGTTTCGAACACAGGTCGGGCTCGATGAATCCAGCATCCGCCAACGCCGACGGCATGGGCTGCGTTGAGCAGATTTCCTGCCACCAGAGAGGCATCTTCCATCCAATGGGAATATTCGGGATTGCCAAAGACCACCACTACTGTGGGAGCGCCATAGAAGGGATGGCTGCCGGGATCGCCGATAGCGACGGCATTGAGTTTCTCGATCTTGGCCAGCAGCTCGGCATCCTGCACCACGACCATCACGGGAGACATGGCGTTGCGGCCCGTGGGCGCATAGGTGGCAGCTTCGAGGATAGTGTCGAGCTGTTCGTCGGCAATCTGCTCGGGCTTGTAGCTTTTCACGCTTCTGCGCTCGCAGAGCGACTTTATGATAGGGTTGTCAATCATTTTCTTGTTGTCGTTAAAGGTCAAAAAATAGGGCTGCCAAAACAAGCAGCCCTCGTATTTCTTCAGGAGAGAGGCTTACTGGTCAAGCTCGTCGACACGTTGGAGCGATTTGACCATCTTCATACATTCCTCGTCGGGGAAGATGGAGAAAGCGGGAACGGGATCGAGCTTGAGGATATCGCGGCCCTCGCTGTCCTTAGTGAAGCCCTGGATGCAGGACTTGGCGGCCACAATACGGTTCTTTCTGTCGGCTGTGATGAACTGGTCCATTCCCACGCGGGAATAGATGTCCTCAACAGTCTCTTCGCAAGCCAGCACCTTGCCGTCCATCTTGGTGACGGAGCTGCGGGTGCTTGCACGTGGGTAGAAATAGGCGATGGCGAAGACGGAGACATATTCTTTGCCCGACTTAGTGGTCAGAAGCACCTTGCGGTCGGAGAGGACGCCGTCGGTCCAGTTCTCGTCGACGGTAAGCACGCCACCTTCGTAGAAACGATAGGCGCCGTCCTTTTCGCCATGTTTGTAGTTGCCTTCGCGGCAGAGTTTGCCCTCTTCGTCGTATTCGACCATGCGGCCTTCGATAACACCTTTCACATAGGTAGCTGAGATGCTTCCGTTCTTGCCCACACGCTTCCACCAGCGGCCGTTGCGATGGTTGTCGGTCCAGTTGGAGACCTCGGCAGTATCGCCGGCAGAGGTGAAGATAACCTCCTGGCCGTCACGGACGCCCATCTTGTAGTGGGCGATCTTCACCAGACGTCCGGTCTCGTGGAAAATCTTCCACTCACCGTCGCGGTTCTTCTGGTTGTAGCGGCCTTGGGCGAGCAGATGGCCCTGCTCGTCGTAAGCCTCGTGGTTGCAGATCTTACCAGGGGTGGTATAGACGTTGCGGATGCGGAGGGTTCCGTTGGGATAGAAATAGTTGAAGGTGTCGACTTCGAGACCGATCCTGAAGTTGCCTTCCCAGATCTTGGAACCGTCCTTGTCGGTACGAATCCAATGGCCACGCTTGCGGCCTTGCTTGTCGACCTGGTTCTGGGCAACAGCACTACCCAGGAAAGCGATACAGGTTACTGCGAGAATAAGAGATTTGATATTCATGATGTATTTTTGTTTTTCCAGATAAAAGTCTATTGGCCTATTTCTCGTCCATCACCTTGTTGGTTTTCACCTTCTTGATGGATGCTCCGGTGGTGCCCCAGCCGGTATCGGTATCGATGCCGTTCTGGCGGCGGCGACGAGGACTGTTGTCTTCGGGCTGGGCCTCTTCGATGCTCTCGCCTTCGGGAGAGACCTCGGGCTGAGCCTCGGCGGCGAAATCTTCAAAAGTCTGACGGTCGTCCTTGGCAAGTTTCAGGAACACACGTTCCTTCACTACATTGAAGTTAACCTTGTAGAAATGAGCCACATCAGTGGGCTTGATCTTCTTGGTGATCGCAACCTCGTAGGGTTCGTCCATCACAACGCGGACAACATAGTAGCGATACTCGAGGCTGTCGATGGTAAGAAAACCCTTCGACTGCTCGTTCTGCAGCTTGCCGTCGAGGTAGACGAAGAATTTGGAGTCGGTCTGCGACATAAAAGTGAGGCTCAGATCTTGGGCGAAAGCCGCAGAGCCCATCATAACAAGGAGTATAAGGGAGAAGAGTCTTGTCTTCATAGTTATATTGTTTTCAGTTCGTTATACCAAAACATAGCGCACTCGCGCACATTTTTTTCATATATAATAACGCGCATATTACAATAATATTGCACAAAGACGAAAAATTTCTGTTTTTTTCCTTCAAAAGGCCCGACGCCATTCCTTTTTCGGGAGCCACAAAACAGACAATTCGCCGAGGTTCTCAACCCAAGCTCAATCCCCACACAAGAAGCAACACGTAAAAACCTATTTATCAACCATATACACTAAACCAACCTACCTCCGACCAAACAGCAGGAAGGGAGCCGCCAATTCCGTACTTCATTCGGAATTGATTCGGAATTGATAGGACGCTAGATGCCGGTTGATAGGACGCACCCCCCCTTCCTTCCCGATGCTGAGTCAAGTATAATTTGCATCTCGCACAATATTTTTTATATAATTACGTTATAATACATGTAATGACCAAGAAAATTGTCACCATATTATCGCTCTTGCTGCTGGCAACCACCACGTTGTGTGCCCAGGGCGTTCTGCGCGGACGTGTGGTAGACAACAACAGGAAGGCCGTTCCCTACGCCAATATCGTCACCCTCGACTACTCGCCAACGCGAGGTTGTGCCGCCGACGCCAACGGAAAATTCTCCCTCACCCTTCCCAGCGACTCGACGCTCACGCTCAGGATCTCCTTCGTCGGCTACCCTTCGTTCGAGACCAGGCTACGTCTGAAGAAAAACCAGATCCTCGACACCACCTTCGCCTTCCCCGCAGCCGTAACCACTATGGACCAGGTCGTCATCCACGGCGAAAAGGACCGCACCACCACCTTCACCAAGATCGAAGCCGAGCGCCTGGAGAAGATGGTCGGCCCCAATAGCGGCGTGGAGAACCTCATCAAGACCCTTCCCGGAGTGACATCCAACAACGAGCTCTCGAGCCAGTATTCGGTCCGTGGAGGTTCCTTCGACGAGAACCTGGTATATATCAACGGTATAGAAGTTTACCGACCCATGCTCATCCGTAGCGGACAGCAGGAAGGCATGAGCATCATCAACCCCGACCTCATCGACAACATCCGCTTCTCCCCCGGAGGGTTCGAAGCCTCCTATGGCGACAAGATGGCGTCGGTCCTCGACCTCATCTACTCGCGCCCTTCCGAATTCAAAGCCAAAGTGTCCGCCTCGCTCCTCGGCGCCACAGCCTCGGCACAAGGACTGCTCGGCAAGGAGCAGAAACTCAGCTACTCCTTCGGCTTCCGCCAGCATAGCAACAGCTACATCTTCAGGAAGATGGAAACCCAAGGCGACTACACGACAAACTATACCGACCTGCAGGCCATCCTCGGCTATCGTGCCAGCGACAAGCTGGACATCAGCCTGTTGGGAATCTTCTCCCGCAACATCTACGGACTCATCCCACAGTCCCGGACCACCATGTTCGGAGGCTTCCAGGAGCAGATGCAGCTCGACGTCTATTTCGACGGTCAGGAACTCGACCGCTACCGCACCCTCCTCGGCGCACTCATGCTCGACTTCCACCCCAACGAAAGCACTCAGTACCAATGGATAACCTCCGCACAAAGCATCGACGAGCGCGAGATCTACGACATCCAGAGCCAATACTGGCTCTATCAGGTGAACGTGGGAGCCGACCCCGACAACAACCTCCTCGACCGCGGAGTAGGAACCTATCTCGAGCATGCTCGCAACCGATTGGCAACAAGTATAATATCTACCGAACTCAAAGCCTCCCATTTTGTCGCCCTCGGACAATGGGACTGGGGAGTGAAGTTGCAACGTGAGAGCGTAAACGACAAGATGCGCGAATGGATGTGGGTGGACTCTGCCGGCTACGCTATGCCATTCGATCCCATACTGTTAGGCGACAGCAACGCCTCGGCACACAACCCCATCCTGCAGAACTTCTGCCGCACCCAGAACCAGATCGCCACCAACAGAGCCATGGGCTACGTCCAACGCACCATCGACCTTCTGGACAAGAAGAACAACGAATACAACATCCTGCTAGGCGTGCGTAGCCAGCTTTACAAAGTCCAGGCCGACAGCAACGGACCGAAGCCCCACTTCATGATCTCGCCCCGCGCCAGCCTCAGTTTCAAACCCAAAGCCAACCAGGACATCGTCTACAAGCTCGCAGCAGGAGTCTATAGCCAGTCGCCCTTCTACCGCGAATACCGCCACGACGACGGCACCCTGAACCTCAACCTCCAACCGCAGAACTCCTATCAGGTTGCCGGAACAACCGACTGGAACATCAAGATAAGAAACAAGCCCTTCCACCTCACTACCGACCTATATTACAAATACATAACCAACCTCGTACCCTATCGCATAGACAACTTGCGCGTGCGCTACGACGCCACCAACGAAGCCGTAGCCTATGCCACAGGACTCTCGATGAGACTTAGTGGAGAGTTCGTCCCCGGACTTGAGTCGTGGGCAAGCCTCTCCTTGATGAAGACGCAAGAAGATATCCTGGGAGACACCTTAGGCTGGCTCGCCCGCCCCACAGACCAGAGGTTCTCCTTCAAGCTCTTCTTCCAGGACTACATCCCCTCCGTCCCCTTCTGGTGCATGAGCCTCAACTTTATCTACGCCAGCGGATTACCCTATACTGCTCCACACCAGAAAGATCGATCCATCGACAATCGTCTCCCCTCCTATTTCCGAATCGACTGGGGTAATACCGTCGAGCTCTCAAAATTTGACCAGCTCAAAAGCACCAGACTCTTCCAGATGGTTGACGACGTGATGCTTTCGCTCGAGATATTCAACCTATTCAACTACAGGAATGTGGTTTCCTACATGTGGGTTGCAGACTACGACAACGCTCAGTACCACGTACCCAACTTCCTCACAGCCAGACAGCTGAACCTCAAACTAACCGTAACCTTCTAACCCTTCCGCCTAAAAGCATGACCATAGACAGAACCTCTCTGATACCACAGCAAGCCGTTCTCTCCAACGGACAGCCCGTCGCCCTGTTCTACGACAAGGCCATCAACATCCTGCGCATCGACGTAACCTTCGAGGCTGGAACAGCCTATCAGCACAAGAAGCTGGTGGCCGGACTGACCAACAGCCTCATCTCCGAGGGAACCCGTCGCCACACCTCGAGAGAGATAGCCGAATTCATGGACTTCCGCGGCATTATCATGGAGCGTTCTATCGAAACCTATACCTCCACAGTCTCCGTCTACCTTCTGCGCAAGTATGCCGAAGAGCTGCTACCCCTTCTCTACGAGATACTTACCGACCCAATCTTCCCCGAGGAGGAGTTCAACGTACTGCTGGCCCGTCGCCGACAGACACTCCAAACCAACTTCCAGAAGACCCGCTATGTGGCTCGCAACCTCTTCTACGAGAAGCTTTATGGTTTCAACCATGTCATGGGAGGCTATGCCGTTGAAAGCGACTGCGATAAGATCTCCGTCGAGGACGTGCGCCAGTTCTACAAAGAGCACTACACGCTCTCCAACGCACACTACGTGCTGAGCGGAGGTTGCGACAAAGAGATCATCGACCTCTTTGACCGCTATTTCGGCCACGAGACCCATAACCCCAATCATCTGAAAACCATAGAGAAAGAGTTTCCCCCCTTGCCTACAGAACCTCTGTTCCAAAGCATCCCGAATACCGTGCAGAGCACCCTTCGTGTCGGCAGAATCCTCCCCTTCCGTTGGGACAGCATCGACTACGTCCGATTCCTTATCCTCAGCACAACGCTTGGCGGCTATTTCGGATCGAGACTCATGCAGAACATCCGAGAGGACAAAGGATACACCTATGGCATCAACTCGCAGACACAACTCGACCGCGGGACAATCACTTTCTTCATCGTCAGCGACGTCAACGCCAACGATGCCGAAGCGGCCATGAAAGAGATCGATCTTGAGTTGCGACGCCTTTGCGACGCCCCTATCGACAAAGAAGAGCTGGAACGAGTCCAGAACTACATGAGAGGCGACTTCATCCGCTCCATCGACGGCACCTTCGAGCACGCAGAGCGCTACAGACAGATGTATTCCACCTGCATCAACGAGCAGTTCACAGAGAACTACCTCAACGTCCTTGAAGAATGTAATCCAGCTGCACTACAGGAACTTGCAAGAGAGATCCTATCTCCCGAGAAGCAGCTCCACATTACCGTCGGGAAATAGCCGGACCAACAATAAGTTCTAATCCGAAAACGTTACGATACCTTCGGTCCATCCTTTGGAATGCTTTCTCCGATAGCCCCCCCAAACCTATCGGAAAGCAAATCTTGCCATCATCATTTCCCTTCTGCCGTTGGATTAGATTCCGCATCTCAGGTGGGAGAAATGAGGTATTATATAAGTATTTTCTTATATGTAATAATATTTTTGTATATTTGCATTTTCTCTCCCGAGAGAAATTTGAATCTATAGAATAGAATATTAACAAATTACGCAAATAATGAAGAAACTGGCAGTAGTGGCTTTTGGCGGAAATGCGTTGCTTCGCAGCGGCCAGAAAGGCACTTACCAAGAACAATTGCAAAATGTAGAACAGACTTGTGAAAGTCTCTGCAACCTTATCAAGCGCGGCTACGACGTCGTTATCGGACACGGCAACGGTCCCCAGGTAGGCAACGTAATGCTGCAGCATGAAGCCGGAAAGAAACAGTTCGGCATCCAGTCCATGCCTATGGACTTCTGTGTAGCAGAAACCCAGGGCTCCATCGCTTATATGATTGAGATGGGAATGCACAATGTCTTCTCCCGTAACGACATCAACAAAAATATCGTCACGCTCCTCACCCAGGTAGAAGTGGCACACGACGACCCCATGTTCGCCAACCCCACCAAGCCCGTAGGACCATACTACAGCAAGGAAGAAGCCGACCGTCTCGCCGCCGAGACCGGAGCCAAATACAAAGAAGACCCCAAAGGCAATGGCTGGCGCAAGGTTGTCGCGTCACCCAAGCCCCTCCGCATCAGCAACATCGATATCGTGAAGCAGCTTGCCGAGCAGGGCAATGTTGTCATTACCGTTGGCGGTGGTGGAATTCCCGTAATGTTTGAGAACAACCACATCAAAGGTCTTGAAGCCGTTATCGACAAGGACCTCGCCTCCGCTCTTTGTGCCGTTCAGATCGGTGCCGACGAATTCTACATCCTTACCGACGTTCCTAAAGTCTATATTAACTTCCGCAAGGAGAACGAGAAAGCCCTCGACGTCATCACCGTTGCCGAAGCCAAGCAGTACCTTGCCGAAGGTCAGTTTGCAGAAGGCTCCATGGCTCCCAAAGTGCGCGCCGCTATCATGTTCATCGAGAACGGAGGCGAGAGCTGCATCATCACCGAAGCCGGACAGCTCGACAACCCCACCTGCGGAACAAGAATCGTCAAATAGACATCTGTCGCACGACTACAGCAACCCCATCCAATCTTTGAACCGATAACACCAACGCCATGGATCTGAAGAAAATATTAGGTACCGTCGCCACCATCGCCGGAGCAGCATCCAACAACACCAAAGTCAAGCCCGCCACCACCACAAAGAGCAAGAGTGGCAAGACTATCAAGTCGGCCAGCAGCGGCAAAACAGTCTCCTCCAAGAGCAATGGCGGACTAGACCTTGCAAAAGGCATCGAGATCCTTCAGACTGTCAGCCAGGTTATCGACCTCAAAGATTTCAAAGGCCTGGGCGACCTCAGCAAGATCAAAGGTCTCGACGCACTCAAGGCCATCGGAACCATCAAAGGTCTTGACGTGCTGAAGAGCCTCGGCAAGCACAAAGGCTTCGAGCCCCTCAGTAGCCTCAGCAGCCTCGGCGCCCTTGACAAGCTGCCCGGTCTCGACAAACTGAAAGATATTGACCTCGGCAGCATGCTCCAAAAGCTCAGCCGCTAAAGTTCCATTCTCCCGAGCTTTGTCGCAGAACATCCGACGCTGTAGCAAACCAAGAAAATCAATTAGCAAATTATTAATAATCAAAAACCTAAAACAATGGCTTACAATTTAAGAAACCGTGATTTCCTGAAGATCATCGACTTCAAGAAAGAAGAACTCCAGTTCCTCCTCGACCTCTCCCGCGACCTCAAGCGTGCTAAATACGCTGGCACCGAGCGTCCTACCCTCACCGGCAAGAACATTGCCCTGATTTTCGAAAAGACCTCCACCCGCACCCGCTGCGCTTTTGAGTGCGCTGCTCACGACCAGGGAGCTCACGTGACCTATCTCGGCCCCACCGGCAGCCAGATCGGCGTTAAGGAGTCCATGAAAGACACCGCTCGCGTTCTCGACCGCATGTTCGACGGTATCGAATATCGTGGTTTCGGCCAGGAAATCGTTGAAGAACTTGCTGAGTATGCAAACGTTCCCGTTTGGAACGGTCTTACCAACGAGTCCCACCCCACCCAGATGCTCGCTGACTTCCTCACCGTTATGGAGCACACCAACAAGCGCCTCGAAGACGTCACCTTCACCTATGTTGGCGACTCCCGCTTCAACATGGCAAACAGCTACCTCGCTTTCGGTGCCATCATGGGTATGGACATCCGTCTCGTAGCTCCTAAAGGTCTCCAGCCCGATGCTAAGCTCGTCAAGCGTTGCAAAGAGATCGCTAAAGAGTCTGGCGCTCGCGTCATGATCACCGACGATGTTAAGAAGGGTGTTAAGGGTAGCGACTTCATCGCAACCGACGTATGGGTATCCATGGGCGAACCCGACAGCGTATGGAAAGAGCGTATCGACCTCCTCATGCCTTACCAGGTAAATGCCAAGATGATGGAAATGACCGGCAACCCCAACTGCAAATTCATGCATTGCCTTCCCGCTTACCACAACCTCGAGACCAAAGTTGGTCGCGACGTTTATGAGAAATTCGGCGTGAACGGCCTCGAAGTTACCGAAGAGGTATTCGAAGGCAAGAACAGCATCGTTTTCGACGAGGCTGAGAACCGTCTCCACACCATCAAGGCTGTCATGGTTGCCACCCTCGGTGACTAATTCATCCTTATAGACACCTTCAATCATAAAGGCATCCTCAGGGCTTGACCTTGGGGATGCTTTGATGAAAAAAACTAACTGATACAATTTAGTAACAAAAATGAACGCAAAACAGATTATCGGTCTTGTGGTATCCATCCTCTCATTCTTTGTGATCTGGTTCATGCCCTCCACCGCTTTCGGTATTGATGGACTTACTGTACTCCAACAGCGCACCATCGCCCTCTTCGTTTTCGCAGCCCTGATGTGGATCTTCGAGTCTATCCCCTCCTGGACCACCTCCGTCCTCATCATCGTAGTAGCCCTGCTCACCCTCTCCAACAAAGGCCTCGGATTCCTTATGGTTGATGCAGAAGGAGCAGAACTCGTCGGCGCAATGAAATACACCAAGATCATGTCGGCCTTCGCCGACCCTGTGGTGATGCTCTTCCTCGGTGGCTTCACTCTTGCCATCATGGCTCAGAAGTACGGCCTCGACCTCACCCTTGCCCGAATCCTCCTCAAGCCCTTCGGCACCAACCCCAAGATGGTGCTCCTTGGCTTCCTCGTAGTCATCGCCGTGTTCTCCATGTTCATGAGCAACACCGCTACGGCTGCCATGATGCTCGCTTTCCTCGCCCCTATCCTTGCCACCTTCCCCGATGATGACAAAGGTAAGATCGGCCTCGCACTCTCCATCCCCGTCGCAGCCAACATCGGTGGCATCGGCACCACTATCGGTACTCCTCCCAATGGTACCGCCGTCTCCAACCTCGAGACCGCTTTCGGCACCACCATCTCATTCGGCCAATGGGCTATCCACATGATCCCCTTCGTATTCATCATGATCTTCATCGCATGGATCGTACTTCAGATCATGTTCCCCTTCAAAGGCAAGAAACTTGAAGTTAACATTCCCAAGAACGAGAAGCCCCACACCTGGCGTACCACCCTCGTATGGATCACCTTCGGAGTCACCATCCTCCTCTGGATGTTTGAATCCCTCCACCATATCAGCTCCAACGTCATCGCCCTCATCCCCCTCGCAGTATTCGTCTGCACCGGTACCTTCACCAAGGAAGACATCAAGCAGATCGACTGGAGCGTCCTTTGGCTCGTTGCCGGTGGTTTCGCCCTCGGCTATGCTATGCTCGACATCGAAAAAGGTGGTACCGGCCTTGGTGCAGCTCTCGTCAACGCTATACCCTTCGGCAGCATGAGCATCATCCTCGTGTTCGTCGTAGCCGGCCTTGTTTGCTACCTTCTCTCCAACTTCATCAGCAACTCCGCTACCGCTGCTCTGCTCGTTCCAATCCTCTGTGCCGTTTCCACCGGTCTTACCACCAACCCTACTTTTGCTGCTTTCGGTGGTACCAACGCCATGGTGATCTTCGTTGCAACCTGCGCTAGCCTCGCAATGCTGATGCCCATCTCCACCCCCCCCAACGCCATCGCATTCTCCACTGGTCTCATCAAGACTAAGGATATGCTCAAGGTGGGTGGTGTCATCGGCGCCATCGGCCTCGTATTCGCTTTCTTCTGGCTCACCAAGATCTTCCCCTTCTAGGAAGCCAATAAACAAAAGAATACATATTACCCCGGACTCCCTGTTGAGTTCCGGGGTTATTTTTGCTTCGCAAATAAACGACATTAAAACTTAAAAGGAAGATGAGCAGAGACAACGCAGACGCAATCACCTGCATAGTTCTGCGATGATGCTATATCAGGTATATGGATCAAAAAAGGGCCTGCATTAAAGCAGACCCTTTTGATTTATGCTTTTGATAAAACTTACTTCATGGAAGCGAGTTTGTCGGTGAGCATGGGAACGATCTTATGAAGATCGCCAACGATACCGAGGTCGGCAACGCTGAAGATAGGAGCGAACTTGTCCTTGTTGATGGCAACGATGAACTCGCTCTCTTCCATACCTGCAAGATGCTGGATTGCGCCGCTGATACCACAAGCCATATAAAGGGCGGGGCGAACGGTCTTACCGGTCTGACCTACCTGACGGCTGTGGTCGATAACACCAGCATCAACCATAGCACGGCTGGAGGAAACCTCACCGCCGAGCTGGTTTGCCAATGCTTCGAGTTTAGCGAAACCTTCCTTGTTCTGAACGCCACGGCCGCCGGAGACGAGAATCTTGGCTTCGGAGATGTCAGCAACAGTCTTCTCTTCCTTAACAACCTTGACGAGCTTAACGCGGTTGATTTTCTCCATATTGAAGGTAACGTTGTAGTTCACAACTTCGCCTTTGCGGTTTGCATCGGGGGTAGCTTTCTGCATAACGCCAGGACGAACGGTGCTCATCTGAGGACGATGGTCCTTGCAGAGGATGGTTGCCATGAGGTTACCACCGAAAGCGGGACGGGTCATCATAAGCATGCGGTCTTCGCCAATTTCGAGTTTGGTACAGTCTGCGGTAAGACCGGTGACGTTGCGTGCGCTGAGACGGGGACCGAGGTCACGGCCGATGGTGGTAGCGCCGATGAGGAAGATGGAGGGTTTCTGCTCCTGAATGATCTGGGTGATAGCCTGGGTGTAGGGCTCGGTCATGTAGTGTTCGAGGATGTCGTTTTCTACAACCATAACCTTATCGGCACCAGCAGCGATGAGCTCCTGAGCCTTAGCAGCGATATTCTTGCCGAGGAGGACGGCAACAACTTTCTCGCCGAGGTCGTCGGCCAGTTCGCGGGCTTTGCCAAGCAATTCAAGCGCTACGTTCTGAACTTTGCCGTCGCGCTGTTCTGCGTATACATATACGTCTTTATAGTCTGCAATATTCATAGTGTAGCTTAGATAATATGTTTCTCTTTCAGTTTGTTAATGATGAGTTCAACGGCCTCTTCGGGAGTAACCTCGAAGGTTTCGCCAGCAGGCTTAAGCTGCTTGGGGAATGCCTTGAAAACGCTGGTGGGAGAGCCAGCCTTACCGATACATTCTTCGGGAACGTTGATGCGGTCTGCGCCCCAAACCTCAACCTCTTTTTCGAAAGCGGTAACGATACCGTTAACGCTCATATAACGAGGCTGTACGGCGGAAGCGAGTACGGTAACGAGGCAGGGAGCCTGCATTTCGAGGATCTCGTAACCATCTTCGGTCTCCTTGGTGCATTTGAAGGTCTTGCACTCTTCGCAGTAGTCGAGACCAGCGAGGTAGGAAACCTGGGGGATATCGAGGTGTTCTGCAATCTGAGGACCAACCTGAGCGGTGTCACCGTCGATAGCCTGACGGCCGGTGATCACGATGTCGTACTCCATGGTGCGGAGTGCGCCTGCGATAGCGTTGGAGGTTGCGAGGGTATCGGCACCACCAAGCTTGCGGTCGGTGAGGAGGATTGCACGGTCAACGCCCATAGCGTAAGCTTCGCGGAGGATAGCTTCTGCCTGGGGGAGACCCATGGTGATAACGGTTACGTGTGCACCGTATTTCTCTTTGAGCTGGAGAGCGAATTCCAGACCACCCTTATCGTCGGGGTTCATGATGCTGGGAAGACCAGCGCGGTTAAGCGTACCAGTTGCGGGGTCGATCTTGGCCTCGGAGGAGTTAGGTACTTGCTTTATACAAACTACAATTTTCATGTTTTGTGTCGAAGTTTAAGTTTTTAGTTTAAGCTTAACGTCAAATGTCTCTTGTGTTAATTGACGACCTAACTTAATCTTATTTGAACAGTTTACCTGCAATTACCATGCGCTGTACTTCGCTGGTGCCTTCGTAGATCTCGGTGATCTTAGCATCGCGCATCATACGCTCAACGGGATATTCGCGGGTGTAGCCGTAGCCACCGTGGAACTGAACAGCCTTGGTGGTCACTTCCATTGCGGTCTCGGCGCAGAAGAGCTTAGCCATAGCGGCGTCGGCGCTGTAGGGCATTCCGTGATCTTTCTTGTAGTGAGCGCTACGAACAAGGAGGCGGGCAGCCTGAACCTTGGTCTCGAGGTCAGCCATCTGGAACTGGGTGTTCTGGAACTGGGAGATGCTGCGGCCGAACTGTTTGCGTTCTTTGGTGTATTTGATAGTCTCGTCCATAGCACCCTGAGCGATACCGAGTGCCTGGCTGGCGATACCGATACGGCCGCCGTCGAGGGTCTTCATAGCAAGACCGAAGCCCTTGCCGATCTGGCCGAGGAGGTTCTCCTTGGGAATGCGGCAGTCTTCGAAGATGAGCTCGGTGGTGGCGCTGCCGCGGATACCCATCTTCTTCTCTTTCTTACCGATGGAGAAGCCGGGGGTGTCTTTTTCGACGATGAAAGCGCTGATGCCCTTGGTGCCGAGGCTCTTGTCGGTCATAGCGATGATGATGAATACGTTAGCATAGCTACCGTTGGTGATGAAGATCTTGCTGCCATTGAGGACCCACTGGTCGCCGTCGAGGACAGCAGTGGTCTGCTGGCCAGCAGCGTCGGTACCGGCGTTGGGCTCGGTAAGACCGAAAGCGCCGATCCATTCGCCAGAAGCGAGTTTGGGCAGATATTTCATTTTCTGTTCCTCGGTACCGGCTTCGAGAATAGGAGCGCAGCAGAGGGAGGTGTGGGCGGAGAGGATAACGCCGGTGGTTGCGCAAACGCGACTGAGCTCCTCAACGGCCATACCGTACATGATGTTGGTGCCGCCGGCACCGCCATACTGGGTGGGGATGGGAATACCCATCAAACCGATTTTTGCCATCTTCTGAACAGTCTCAATGGGGAAGCGTTCTTCCTCATCAACTTCAGCTGCCAGAGGCTTAACTTCTTTCTCTGCAAATTCGCGGATCATCTGCAGGAAGAGTTCTTCTTGTTTGGTGAAACTAAAATCCATTATTGTTAGCTTTTATTGTTTTGATTCTGTGATAATTTGTCTGAGTGCTCCGGATGGGGGTGCGATGCACACCTCCGTCCTTTTTACCCGTCACTACTTAACGGCGATGGTCTCGATTTCAACGAGAGCGCCGAGGGGAAGACCCTTTACTGCGAAAGCTGCGCGAGCGGGGCAGTCGGTCTGGTAGTACTTTGCATAAACCTCGTTCATGGGTTTGAAGTACTCCATGTCGGCAAGAAGACAAGTGGATTTTACTACGTCGGCGAAAGTGAAGCCGGCTTCGGTGAGGATGGCCTCAATGTTCTTCATCACCTGCTCGGTCTGTGCGGTGATGCCTTCAGGGATAACGCCGGTTTCGGGGTTTACGGGAACCTGACCGGAAATGTAGAGAGTGTTGCCAGCAAGTACTGCCTGGCTGTAAGGACCAATAGCTTTAGGTGCCTTCTCGGTGTGGACTATCTTCTTCATTATAAACTTATTTAATTATTATTATCTATTTTATCAATACAAAGTATGAGAGTGCAAAGATAAGATTTTTTTTTGAATCGTTGATAAAAAAGAAAAAAAACGTATTTTTGCAGTCTCAAAAACGATACAGACAATGCGTTTTATCGGACTGATGTCGGGCACCTCGCTCGACGGCCTTGATGTGGTTTATGTTGATATACAAGAGGATTTTACATTCGATCTTCTTGCTGCCAGGACCTACCCCTATCCCGAGCTTTGGGTGGCTACACTTTCTTCGCTAGAAAAGGCGTCGGCTTATGATTATGCGCTGGCAAATGTGCGTCTGGGACATTATATGGGCGAGAAGGTGCGCGAATTTATTGCCGAAAAGCAGATCGACGCCGTCGACTATATCGCGTCCCATGGCCACACGATCTTCCACCAGCCTCATCTCGGCCTCACCACCCAGATTGGCGACGGAGATGCTATCGCCGCAGAGACGGGCATTCCCGTTATCTCCAACTTCCGCACACTCGATGTGGCGCTGGGCGGACAGGGTGCTCCTCTGGTGCCTATCGGAGACCGGCTTTTCTTTGCGCAGTATCAGGCTTGCCTCAACCTTGGAGGAATCGCCAACATCTCCTATGAGGAAGGCCCTAAAGGACGTGTAGCCTATGATATCTGCCCGTGCAACATGGCTCTGAACAACCTGGCCCGCAGGATGGGCAAGGACTACGACCGAGACGGCCTCACGGCTCGGGGAGGAGCAGTCGTCCCTTCCCTGCTGGAGACGATGGAGTCGTTGGAATTCTATCGGACTCTCGCCCCAAAATCGCTTGGAAAAGAGTGGTTTGTGGAGTCGTTCCTCCCTTTGCTCCAGGACGATTATGCGACTGCCGATCTGCTACGCACTACGGTTGAGCACGAGGCTCTGCGTGTGGCTTCGGTCCTCAACGAGAAGGAGATAAAGAAACTGCTCGTCTCGGGTGGCGGAGCCTACAACAAGTTCCTGATCGAACGCATCGTGGCGTTGGCTCCCCAATGCGAAGTGACCATCCCCGACCCTAGCGTGATAGAATACAAGGAAGCCATCATCTTCGCCCTATTGGGCTATCTGCGCATCACGCAACAGATCAACACATTGAGCAGCGTCACAGGAGCCAGATGCGACTCGATAGGCGGCGTTCTCTCGGGCCTTTGCCAAGGATGATGGCGGAGGAAGGATAAATCCGTCGCCAACCCACCCCAATCCCGTTTCCGCACGAAGCACTCGCTTTGTGCCGGCCGTTTTGCCCGAACAAGCGGCCTTTGCTTGGATTTTGACTATACGAAGAGGTCTGCCGCCATTCCGTCGGCGTGGAGGAGCCCTTCGGTAGTAGGACGGAAAGCCTCCGCGGTTTCCGCGATCAGACCTGCCGATATATATTTCTTTATCTGCTTCTCCAACTGCGGGAAGAAGCGGGGATCAACCAACCGTTTCTCTATCCCTCTACTGGTGCGAAGAGAAGTCATTACATATTCATTGTAAGCGTCTTCAGCAGAGAGAACCTCTTTTTCAAAAGGAACATTCTCGTTGATGTAACGCTCGATGTCGGAGACATTCCACCTGCGACAGCTTCCGTCAAAGCTATGGGCTGCCGGACCGAAGCCCAGATAAGGCGTACGATCCCAGTAGCGGCTGTTGTGGCGTGCGTGGAATCCGGGCTTGCAGAAATTCGACACCTCGTATTGCTCAAACCCGCTATGCTCACACCATCTTGCCAAGGCGTTGTATTGTGCTTCCACCATCTCTTCTGTGGCTACCACCAGGCGTCCTTGCTCCAACTGCCGGAACAACATCGTGTTCTCCTCTACCGTCAGAGCATAGCAAGAAAGATGCTGCACGCCAAGCTGTTCCACCCTGCGGAGGTTCTCCTCCCAGTCCTCCTGCGACTGCTCGGGAAGTCCGTAGATGAGGTCGACGGAGATGTTGTCGAACCCAGCTTTCTGCGCAGCCTTTATGGCCTCAACGGCTTGGACGGAGGAATGGACGCGGTTGAGGCGTCGCAGGTCGGCATCGCGGAACGACTGGATTCCGATGCTCAACCGGTTGAACCCCATGGCGCGAAGGGCCGAGAGGTAATCGGGCGTGAGGTTCTCGGGATTGGCCTCGATGGTGCACTCCTCGGCCTCGGATATATCGAAACGGCTGCCGATACAATCCCAAATCTTCTGCAGCTGCGCCGGAGAGAGCAACGAGGGCGTGCCTCCGCCGAAATAGACGGTCCGCACTCTTCTCAAGGGCTCTCCTCTCGCCTCTATCTCGCGGCACAAAGCCTCCACAAAGGAATCCAGGCTGCCCCGCGTGGCCTTGGAATAGAAGGCGCAATAGGTGCATTTGCGATGACAGAAAGGAATGTGGACGTAGAGCATAACGAGAGGAACGGATACGAAAAAAGACCTTCGAAAAGGTCTTTCTTTGTAGCGGGATTGAGAATTGAACTCAAGACCTCCGGGTTATGAATCCGACGCTCTAACCAACTGAGCTACCCCGCCATGATTTTCGTGAAATCGGGTGCAAAAGTACAAACATTTCTTGAATTGACAAAATCTTTTTTGCTTTTGCAAGAAAAACAAAAGCCAACTTCTTAGGACAAACCAAATTTATCCATCTGGTATTCAAAACAATGTAGCAACCTTAACACAAAGTAAAAATCTTGCTAAAAAACTTTGCCCAGGATGCTGCTTCGAGCCGGATTTTTCTAAAAACAGAGGCAGAAAATCAAAAAATCGAACCTATTTTTGCACCACATTCTTGACGTTTTTGTTGTTTCTGCCGACTTATCCGCCAGGGGAGTCGGGCCGCCGATATCACATCCGCAAGCCTTCTGTCAGGATGCATTCAGGCACCAACAAGGGTATTAAGCCCTATCAAACGGCTAGTTAAAGGGACTTTGGGTATGCAAAAGTCCCTATAAAGTCCCTTTAAAGTCCCTATAAAGTCCCTATAAAGTCCCTTTAACCCCGAGGATGTAGCGAGGATGTAGCGAGGATGCAGCGAGGATGCATGGGCGATGACACCAGGCCGGGACGTCGCCAAAGTGCGGACACAGGTCTCTCAACGCCCTATCGAAGATTCGAAAGCCCAAGACCAGGCAGAAAAAGAAGCCCCTCCCTCGAGGAGCCACCCACAAACAAAGAAAAGCCCGCAAAGATGCAGGCTTTCGATAGAAGTTGTTTCAATTCCAAACAACTAGTTCTCAGCGTCCTCGTCGGTCTCAGGAACAAGGCTGTCCCAGTTGAGACGGATGGGATATATATTGTCCTTGATGATCACGCCAGGGAACTGGAGCTTGATTTTCTGCAGAAAGGCGAATGCCTCGAGCTTGGTGGTGAAGTCGCCCACCTTCACCTTGAAGTTAGGCTCGTCAAAGACGAGATAGACCTCGACCTCGGGGAAGGACTCGAGAAAGCGCTCCTTGGTGGCGAAAGCCGAAGTGCGCGAGTTGGCGCCCGAGAAAGAGGCGATCTGGATACGGTAGCCGGGCATGGTTTTCACACGCTCGTTGAACTCGACATGCTTCTCCACCAGCTGGTTGACGGCAACGGCTCCACGCACTTCCGTGCGCCCTTGTCGTTGGGCGAAAGCAGAGGTGGCGAAGAGGATTGCGCAGACGGCAAGGACCGGGGTTAAGAAAGCTCTCTTTGTTGTCATAACGAATGAATATTTGACAAGATAACGCGCTTTTTTTATTTTTATTGTATGCCGGCACACTTTTTGCAACCCCATTGGCAGCAACCGACAAGAAGGGAAACATACACCAACGTATACGTAGCATATCACTAGCACCTCATTTTTGAGGGGTAGCATATCGAATTTGATATGCTAATGATATGCTGCTCGCTTTGGAGGGGAGTCCAACTGTACTACATAGGGGTGGAGGCAGACATCCGAGGGAGACGCATGCGGGGCTCCTGCCAACTCCTTCATCAAGGTTTCCTTAACAGGGAATCATCCCGCCAGGAGATTACAAAGAGAGCAGGAAAGACAACGAACCAAGTTGTTTCTAGAGAAAAATCATAAACCCTCACCCAAAGAGCGCCTACTTCTGCCACCAAAACAAAAAAAAAAGAACCATCAAAAAAACCAACATTGTCAGATTCCGTCCACATAACACCAAGAAAAGGAACGTCTGATTGAAGCAGATAAAGAATTCTTTTTCTCCCAAACAAAGCCTATTCTACATCAAATATCGGCCGCAAGGCTGAATTATATATATAATATTAACACGAAATCAACAGGCTAATTGCCGATAAATCAAACCAAAAGGGTTGGAGATTGTTAAAAGTTTATAAAAATAGTGATGTTTATTTATAAATTATTCGTATCTTTGCATCTTGTTATTAGTGTACAATCCTAAAACTAGAAAAACACAAAAATATTATAAACTATGTCAAATCCAATCTTACTTGCAGTACTGGTACTGGGCGTAACTGGCGCCATCTTTGCTGTAGTGCTGTATTTCGTAGCTCAGAAATTCAAAGTGGAGGAAGATCCACTGATTGATGAAATCGCAGATGTGCTCCCCGGAGCCAACTGCGGCGGTTGTGGTAAGGCCGGTTGCCGCGCCATGGCCGAAGCTTTCGTAAAGCAAGGTAACATGGAAGGCCTCTCCTGCCCTGCCGGCGGTCCTGCCGTGGCCGAGAAGGTGGCTGCGCTGCTTGGCTGCGTTGCCGAGGCTTCCGATCCTATGGTTGCCGTGGTCCGTTGCAACGGATCCTGCTCCAATGCTCCTGCCAAGACCAACTACGACGGCCTGAAGGATTGTGCTTATGCCCACAGCCTCTATCAGGGCGAGAGCGGCTGCGCATTCGGCTGCCTGGGTCTGGGCAACTGCGCCAAAGTATGCCAGTTCGGCGCTTTGAGCATTGACCCCGAGACCGGTCTCCCCGTTGTCGACGAAGAGAAATGTACCGCCTGCGGTGCTTGCACCAAGGCTTGCCCCCGCGCCATTATCGAGCTGCGCAAGAAGGGCATGAAGAACCGTCGCGTGTTTGTGGCTTGCCGCAACACCGAGAAAGGCGGCGTGGCCAAGAAGAACTGTGCTGCCGCTTGCATCGGCTGTGGCAAATGCGCCAAAGTTTGCAAGAAAGAGGCTATCACCATCGAAAAGAACCTCTCCTACATCGACTTCACCAAGTGTGTCGCTTGCGGCTTGTGCGTGAACGAGTGCCCCACCGGCGCCATCCAGGCTGCCAACTTCACTCCCGTGAAACCCAAGCCCAAGACCGAGGCCCCTGCCGCTTCCGACGCGCCTGCCGCCGAAGCCCCCAAGGCTCCCGAAACTCCCGCTAACTAGTTGATTGTTTTCTTCGAAATATAGAAAATATCTCGGAAAGACCAAGCACTAAAGACAAAAATCCAAAGACTTAAGACTATGTTGAAAACTTTCGCAATGGGTGGTGTCCACCCCGAAGAAAATAAAATATCGACCAACGCCGTTATTGAATACATGCCTGTTCCCGCACAGGTCAGCGTGCTGATGAACCAGCACCTTGGCGCCCCCGCCACTCCTATCGTGGCTGTAGGCGACAAAGTAAAAGTCGGCCAGCTTATCGGCGAAGCACAAGCCTTCATGTGCGCCAATGTCCACTCCCCCGTCTCCGGTACCGTCAAGAAGATCGAGCCCGTACGCGACGCTTTCGGCCTCTGGAAACCTGCCGTGATTATCGACGTTGAAGGCGACGAGTGGATGGAAACCATCGACCGCACTCCCGACATCAAGCGCGAATGCACCCTCGAGCCCGCACAGATCGTTGCCAAGCTCAAAGAGATGGGTATCGTAGGCCTCGGCGGCGCCACCTTCCCCGCCCACATCAAATATTCAGTACCCGAAGGCAAGAAAGCCGAGTACCTCATCATCAACGCCGTAGAGTGTGAGCCCTACCTCACCTCCGACCACCGCGTGATGCTCGAGCACGCAGAGGAGATCTGCATCGGTATCGACATCCTTCGCCGTTCCCTCAATGTTCCCCACGCCTACATCGGCATCGAGAACAACAAACCCGAACCTATCGCCCACATGAAAGAGGTTGCCGCCAAGTTCGACGGCCGTCTCATCGTGGAGCCCCTCAAGGTGAAATACCCCCAGGGAGCCGAGAAACAGCTCATCAACGCCATCACCGGCCGTCGCGTCCCCAGCGGCAAGCTGCCTATCGACGTAGGCTGTGTGGTTAGCAACGTTGGCACCACCTTCGCTGTTTACGAAGCTATCCAGAAGAACAAACCCCTCATCGAGAACATCCTCACCGTCACCGGTAAGAAACTCGCCAGCCAGCACAACTACCAGTGCCGCATCGGTATCACCTATGCCGACATCATCAAGCACTCTATCGGCGAGCTGCCCGAGAACACCGGCAAAGTCATCAGCGGCGGTCCTATGATGGGTAAGGCCATGAGCAACCTCGATGCTCCTACCGTGAAGGGCGCCTCCAGCGTTCTCGTCATCGACCAGAGCGAAGCCGTACGTGCTCAGGAGACCAACTGCATCCGCTGCGGAAAATGTATGAACGCATGCCCCATGGGGCTCGAACCCTACCTGTTCTCCGCATTGGTTAAGAACGGCCGCATCGAAGAGGCCGGCAAGCACAACATCCTCGACTGCATCGAGTGCGGCTGCTGCTTCTTCTCCTGCCCCGCCAACAAGCCTCTGCTCGACGAGATCCGTCTCGGCAAGAACAAGATGCGCGCTATTCTTGCAGCAAAGAAAAAGTAAGAGTTCTTTAGTAAGATGCCCGGGAAGCCCTCGGCAGACGACTCGTTGAAGCGACGCAAGTCTGTCGCAAGCCCCAGGCAAGAGACTAAAAAGCTAAACAATAAATAAGTATAATATATATAACAAATATGAAACTCCTAAACGTATCAGGATCTCCTCACGTCCATAGCGACGAATCGACCAAGAAAATCATGTGGCGTGTCAATCTGGCTTTGGTTCCCACCCTGTTGGTTGCCATCTCCTACTTTGGATTGAATGCCCTTCTCATCAGCCTCGTTTCGGTAGCAGCATGCGTGCTGTTCCAGTGGCTCATCGAAAAATTCATCATGAAAGTCCCCACCACCATCTGCGATGGTTCGGCCGTTGTCACCGGTCTGCTTCTGGCCTTCAACGTTCCCGCCACCTGTGAGATGGTATGGCTTGTTATCATCGGCGCTCTCGTAGCCATGGCTATCGGCAAGATGTCCTTCGGCGGTCTCGGCAAGAACCCCTTCAACCCCGCTCTCGTCGGCCGTGTCTTCCTGCTCATCTCCTTCCCCGTCCAGATGACCACCTGGCCCCGTCCCGCAGCTAAGATGTTCGGCTCCTTCATCACCGACACCACTACCGGTGCCACCCCCCTCGGGCTCATCAAAGAAGGTGGTGCAGAAGCTCTTCCCCAGGCTTGGGAGCTCTTCCTCGGCCATATGGGCGGCTCTCTCGGCGAGGTCTCCGCTGTAGCAATCCTCATCGGCGCCATCTACCTCCTCTGCCGCCGCATCATCAGCTGGCACATCCCCGTGACCTTCATCGGCACCGCTTTCATCTTCTCCTGGATCCTCAACATCACCGGCGTAAGCCCTGTTGGTCCTCTCACCGCCATCCTCACCGGTGGTATCATGCTCGGCGCCTGCTTCATGGCTACCGATATGGTCACCTCCCCCATGGCAAAGAGCGGCCAACTTCTCTTCGGCTTCGGTTGCGGCCTGCTGACTATCATCATCCGCACCTGGTGTTCCTATCCCGAAGGTGTTTCCTTCGCTATCCTGCTCATGAACGCTGTGACTCCCCTTATCAACCGCGGTTTCACCCCCAAACGTTTTGCAAAATAAGTTAATGGTTTCACGTTAGAAGCAAGAAGTAAAACGACACATTCTGCAGAAAACAGAAAACTAAAGACAAAAAACTAGAACACAATGAAAAAAGCACCTTCAACAATAATAAATATGCTCCTCTCCCTCACTGTTATCGCAGTGGTGGCAGGTGGCGTTCTGGGCTTGGTAAACAAAGTCACAGCCGAGCCTATCGCAAAAGCCGAAAAGGCAAAGAAGGAAGCTGCCATCAAGGCTGTGCTTCCTGCGTTTGACAAACTGGAAGCCAAGACTATCGACGGCATCGAATATAACTATGCATTCGATGCTCAGGGTCAGCCCGTCGGCGTAGCTATCGAGTCCGGTTCCGACAAAGGTTTCGGTGGTCATCTCGGCGTTATGGTTGGTTTCGACAACGAAGGCACCATTACCGGTTATCAGATCGTTGAAACCGCCGAGACTCCCGGTCTGGGCGCCAAGGCAGCCGAATGGTTCCAGAAAGATGGCAAGGCCCCTGTTATCGGCCTCAATCCTGCCGAACCCCTCAAGGTGAAGAAAGACGGCGGCTCTATCGACGCCATCTCCGGCTCCACCATCACCTCTCGCGCCTTCTGCGAGTCCATCAACAACGCTTATGCCAGCTTCAAGAACAGCACCACCGCTGTTGCCGAAGAACCCGCTCAGGTTGAGAACGTTGAAATAGAAGAAAACGAATCCCAGAAAGGAGGAAATGAATAATGAAAGCTATCGACATTATTAAAAATGGTTTGATCAAGGAAAACCCCACCTGGGTGCTCATCCTTGGTATGTGTCCTACTCTGGCAACCACTACCTCTGCCGTCAATGGTCTTTGTATGGGTCTTGCCACCGCATTCGTGCTGCTCTGCTCCAATGTGGTAATCTCCCTGCTCAAATCCGTCATCCCCGACAAGGTACGTATCCCCGCCTTCATCGTAGTTATCGCCACCTTCGTAACCGTGGTGCAGTTCGTTATGCAGGGCTACATCCCCGACCTCTACACCAGCCTCGGCCTGTTCATCCCCCTTATCGTTGTAAACTGCGTCGTTCTCGGCCGTGCTGAAGCTTTCGCATCCAAGAACAACGTATGGCACTCCGCTCTCGACGGCCTCTTCATGGGTCTCGGCTTCACCTGGGCTCTCACCCTCATCGGCCTCGTACGTGAACTCCTCGGCACCGGTTGCATCTTCGGCCACAGCCTCATCGGCGGCGCCGACGGCATGCTCCTCTTCATCCTGCCTCCCGGCGGCTTCATCTGCTTAGGCCTCCTCCTGGCACTGATCAACCGTCTCAGAAAAGCATAACTACTACGGGAAGAACATAGGCATCGACAACGGGTCTATGTTCCTCCCTTTTACATGCAAAAAGTTAAAAAATCTTAAAAAACCGTTTTTTTTCACATCCACTTCAACTTTTTGCCCTAGTTGTTGCTCATATAAGTGTAAAAGCAAAAAACGAACCATTATGAAAAAAGTATTCGCAGTAGCACTCTTGGCATTAATAGCCACATGTTTCGGGAAAATTCAGGCACAGTCCCGCGACTGCAATGCAATAGTATTGCCCCACGTTGCCTACAACCAAGAGGTGTTGGACGAGATGGCTCCTGAGAAAATCGACTGGTATTGCCGTTATTCCCAGAGCGCATTCTTCTTCACCAACAGCGTCCCTTCTGGTGCTCCTGTCTACCAGATCACCGATCTGAAGAACAACCGCACCGGCAACAACGTTGCCAGCGACTTCAAGGTTGACCTGAACACTTTGAGCTTTTATGCTTACAACTTCAACGAGTACCAGTATCGTCACATCAACGACACCGTGTACTATCGTCTCGGTTCCAACAACGAAGCCCGCTACCTGGGTGTAAGAACCTATCTTGAGATGGAACGTATCGCAAATAATATCCAATAAGAAAGGAGACTATTATGAAGAAATTAGCAATTGTATTTCTGCTTTTTGTTGCCATCCTTTCCGGCAATGTTTTCGCACAAGGTGGTGCTGCTGTTATCGACCTTGATGCAACAACCCACGGCACCTCTCAGAATGTGCCTGGCGAAGGTCTCTTCATCAAAAGTGAAGGCGGTACCGCCGGCAACAACTACGTGGCCGGTCACGACTACTATATTACTGTAGTCGGAGGTTGCGCTACAGGCTATTATTTCTGTCTCAAGATCTCCGAGTTTGACATCGCTCCTTGCGACACTCTGTTCATCTATGATGGCCCTTCCATCAACTCTCCTGTACGTATCAAGGCAAACAACGAACACAACAACCTTACCGGAAAGACTGTCTTTGTTGGCCCTACCAACAACTCCCAGACACTCACCATCCGTCTCAAGGTTGCTGCAGGAAGCCCTACAGGCAAAGGCTTCAATGCCCAGTGTGGTTGCGACTACCCCTGCGAGGTGATCACTCCCGTGCTCGACACCTTCTTCTATAAGACCCGCAACGGTGTGATCTATGACACGTTCAACTTCGCACACTATGTCGACTACGACACTATTTACGAAAGAGACAACTCGGGTAACATCCTCACCAATGCCGATGGTACTCCCCAAATCAGAGAACTTATCCCTAAGCCTTGGACCGGTATCAACCTCTGCCAGGGCGACGGTATCATCTTTAACGCTCACGGCCTTTACACCCACGACCACGGCTACTATACTCCCAACGACGACTCCACTACCTTCCATTGGAACTTCGGTACAGGAGACACTCTCGTCGAGCAAGGTGCCTATCGTGTCGAATACAACGGCTATCACGAACTCTCCTGCTATGATGTTGTGATGACTATCAGCGACCACTTCGGCTGTACCTCCAACCTCTTCGAAACTGTTGTGGTACGTCTGGCTCAAAACCCCATCAAGACCATCTACGATCTTGCCACTATATGCAACTCCGACTCCCTCTTTGTTAACGTAGGCTACGACGGCGAGAACGGAACCATGACCCTCAAGCAGATCAGTTTCGAGCGTGTCGTTTCCAAGACCTTCGACGCCCGTACCTTCATCCCCGACGGACCTAACTGTGCCGTCACCTGCTATCAGGCTCCTGTGACCTTCACCGAGTTTCCCAATGGTAAGACCATTACTGCTGCCGAGGACATCTGCTCAGTATGTGTAAACTTTGAGCATGAGTTTATGGGCGACTACGAACTCTCCATCATCTGCCCCACCAACCAGAAGGCAGTCATCAAATACAAAAACTCCGGCCCCGGCCACACTGCAACTGGTATGTCTGGTGGTAGTGGTAAATATACCGGCTGGCCTTTCGGTGGCGACAACCACCACTCCTATGACGGCACAGGTGGTACCGCATACTGCGACAGTTTGGATAACCCCGCTGGTATCGGTATGGACTACTGCTTCACCCGTAACACCGCTGACTATATGTATATCGGAGGTACCGAGG
Organism: Bacteroidales bacterium; assembly: GCA_024400495.1. Lineage (GTDB taxonomy): Bacteria > Bacteroidota > Bacteroidia > Bacteroidales > P3 > Colimorpha. The sequence continues at coordinate 27,452 of JAKSMR010000004.1, read as the reverse complement.
CTCAGTCCTACCTCGCTTGCACCGGTGCTGCTCTCGACACCAATGGTACCGTGAACTTCCCCGCTCCTCCTCCGGGATATCGTACAGGTGCTGCCCATACTGCTACCATGAGCACCCGTGCCCCCAGCTGGCACGCTCAGAAAGACCACTATTATGCTCCTGCTGACGACTTCTCCCAGCTCGCCGGATGCCCACTCAACGGCACTTGGAACATCGAGCTCTGCGACACCTGGGGTTCCGATAACGGTTGGGTATTCAACTGGTCCATGGACATCTGCGGAGTAAGCTCCGGTAACGGTTGCGAATATCAGGTCGCTCTCGACTCTGTCGTCTGGACTCCCGACTCCACCTATGGCGATTTCTACCATGGCTACTATCGTGGAGCTTATGTAAGACGCGAGTCTATGACCGACGCCTATATCGGATCTCCCGACACCGCTGGTGACTTCCGCCTTATCGTTAAGGTTTACGACGAGTTCGGTTGTGTATGGGACACCTCCACCTTCATCACCACCGTTTGGACTCCTCAGCCCAACCTCCCCAACGACACCACCCTCTGCGATGTCGAATCTATCCTCCTCTGTGCAAACGATGCTCACACGCTGGTTTCCAACCAGAGCTATATGTGGGAGCCCTATGGCGATATCTCCGAAATCATCCAGACCCGCACGGGAAGTGGCGGACAGTCTACACTCTATATGGTCGAGGTCACCAACTCACAGCACGATATCCGTTGCCGTGCCCGCGACTCTATCCGTGTGATGATGTATCCACAGCCCAAACCTAATTTCGATCCCGGCGTCTATCCCCTCGAAGGTTGCGAACCGTTCAACATCACCTTCAACAACACCTCCAAGGATGGCAACAACTACCGCTGGGAGTTTGGCGACGGCACCGTATCCACAGAGATGAGCCCCACCCACTCCTACTCGGCAGGCTCCTATGGACTGAAATACTACATCACTGGCGATGGCGGCTGCCGCGACTCGCTGGTCTACGAGAACCTCATCACCGTCTACTCCAACCCTCAGGCCAAATTCTCCTGGCTGCCTCTCAACCCCTCGGTAACAGCTCCTTATGTAACATTCCAGAACGCCACCATCCCTCAGTCGCCTGACAACAAGTACTATTGGGAGATTCAGTATGACAAGGACTACAACTATTCCTACCACACCCTCACCGATGTCAACCCCACTTTCGAATGGGATCTTAACGACGGCGACATCACTGGCAACTACATCGTCCGTCTCATCGCCAAGACAGTGAACCAGGGGCCTAGCGGTATGATCGTAGAATGCGTCGACACCTTGGAGAACAACATCCTTGTGGTGAACGACTTCCTCCAGTTCCCCTCTGTTGTCACTCCCAACGGAGATGGTATCAACGACATCTTCGAGATCACCAACCTCATTGAAGGTTTTGCTTATCCCGTCAACGAGCTTTCCATCTACAACCGTTGGGGTAAGAAGGTCTTCTCTGTGAAAAATATCACCCAGCCCTCCGATTTCTGGGATCCTAGCAAGACCGACTCACCCGACGGCACCTATTTCTGGCACTTCGTCGGCGACGGATACAGAGGACCTATCGAACGTAACGGCTCTGTGGAAGTGTTGCGATAACAGACAATCCTCCCTAGCCCCTATCGGCTAAAAAATGATAAAGACGCCGTATCCACCAAACATGGATACGGCGTCCTCTTTTGCCACTCCCGAGACCGGCGGAATTCTTCTCATCCCAACCCTCTTCCCAACAAGAAGAACGCCCCCATATCTCTCTTCTTTAGAAATGTTTTTCAAACAATTACGAGGGGCACATCTGACGCCTCCTTTCACCACAAAGACCATCTCTTGAAAATAAAAAAAAACTCTGATTCAATATTATTTAGTATATTTGCATGCTTATTATATAGTGAGACGTAACGTCACAAGATGCGTAACTCACAATATAATAGCCTCTTCGGGAGTCTACTCCACGAAACGGGCACCCGACAACCTCTAAAAAACAGAAAAAGGAATAACAGAAGTCACCCAAACATAAAGATAGCTTTTTGGATATGAGATCGTTCTTTAGATATATTCTGGCATTGTTGCTGCTCCTTGGAGCCAGCCAGGCCGGCGCCACAAACACCCATCGTTCCATGCTTGACGGCGATAGCGTCATCACCACGCTGCCTGTGGTTACTAGCTGCTACACCTTCAGCTGGGAAGGACAGACTGTCAGCACCCCCGGCAACCACACCCTAAGAAAAGTCCTCGCAGCCGGCAGCCATACAGGAGCCGACAGCATCGTCCTGCAACCTGTGGTCATCTACGATAGCGTCCGCCGCGACATCAGAACAGAAGTCTGCGACCGTTATGTATGGAATGGCGTCACCTACACCTCTGCAGCCCAGAGCGGCACCTACCGTCACACCGAGACTTCTCACCACGGCTGCGACTCTAATGTCTATCTCCACCTCACCATCAACAACAGTTTCCGTTCCGACGAAACCTTCACCGTCTGCGACAGCATCCATTGGATGGGTCGCACCTATCGCGTCAGCGGCAGCTGCGACAACCGATACACCTCCGTCAAAGGGTGCGACAGCGTATATTACCTCCATCTCACCGTCAACTACAGCCGTCGCGGCACCACTAATATCCATGCTTGCGACAGCTACACTTGGATGAACCACACCTACACCGCCTCTGCTCTCGACACCACCCATATCCTCACCACCAAAGGTTGCGACAGTACCCTCATCCTCCGACTCTCCCTTGACACCACACGCTATACTATCATCGCCGACACCGTTTGCGATAGTTATACCTGGGACCGCGAAGATCTTACCCGTAGCGGCGTCTACCGCCACACCTATTTCGCCAGAAACCGTTGCGACAGCCTTGTCACCCTTCGTCTCACTGTCAACTATAGCGACTCCACCCATTTCCTCTTCGACGGCTGCGACGAAGTGCTCGACATGTGGAACGGCAACACCTACCTCCAGACCACCACGCTCCGCTATCTCACCATCAACCGTTTCGGCTGCGACAGCCTCTCCGTCATCGACGTCATCGTCCGCCACAACGACAGCAGGTCTCTACAACAGACCGTCTGCGACTCTATGGTGTGGGATGCTGACGTCTTCCGTTCCAGCGGCACCTATCTCCACTACCGACTCTCCCCCGAGGGGTGCCCCAGCTCTGACACCCTTCACCTTGTCGTCAAGCGCAGCACCTCCAGCATCGAGGTCGCCGAAGCCTGCAACAGCTACACTTGGGAATCCGGCAACGGGCAGACTTACACCCAGGTCCCCGACGTCGCCCCCACCGTCACGCTTACCAACGCCGCCGGATGCGATAGCACCATCACGCTCCATCTCACCCTCTTCTATTCCACCCGCGACACACTCTCTGCCTATGCCGACACAGCATACACCTGGATCGACGGCGTCACTTACCATACCACCGGCTGCTATACCTACACCATCGCCAACGCCGAAGGCTGCGACAGCCTCATTGTCCTCAACCTCTATGTCGAAGGCTCCATCGTTCGCATTGACCAGCTCGACGGCCATCTCCTCGCCGTGAACCACTACGTCTACGGACACTCCAATCCCCCCGTCAACTACTACGACTACCGTTGGTTCCACAACGGCGAGCGCGTCCAGCGTGCCAACCACTCCGACTACCTACTCTCCGACGAAGTCCTCAACGGCGCCTATTACGTAGAAGTTCCCATCGACGCAGGCCGCACCCGCTGGATCCGGTCCAACGTCATCAACATCACCTCCATTGGCGACGTCAGCGATGGCGATCCCCGACTCTGGCCCAATCCTGTCGCCTCCGGAGCACTGCTCCATATCCAGTCCGGCACAACCTCTGACAAAGGTACCACCTGCGCCATCCACGACCTACAAGGCCGTCTCTGCGCCACCATTCCCGTCCACGACGGCACCACAACAGTTCCCATCGACCTCCTGCCCGGTGTCTACACCCTCAGCCTGCGCTACGCAGAAGGCACCGTCGCTCGCACACGCTTCGTCGTCCGTTAGTCAAAACCTTCCGGTCCTTCCAATCCTTATCACGACACAATATGAAGAAAAACAACATAGCCATCATCCTTCTACTCATGATCGCCACCACCGTCGCCACCGCCCAGAACAGCGACCGCAAGGTGATCAACAGGCATCCTTTCAGCCTCGGCATCGCCATGGGAGCCACTAGTTTCGACATGACCCCCGCCGATGACAACGAGCATTTCATGCCCGGCTACCGTCCCGAACTCGACCTGTGCTACACCTATCGCTTCTCCTCCCAGTGGGGACTCCGTATAGGTCTGGGCCTCTCCTACTGCCAGTCCACCTACAAAGCTGAGCAGATCACCCTCTCCTCCACCGAGTTCCACCCCTACCCGATCGACTACAGCCGTACCGCAGCCTTTGTCGACGAACGTTACCACATCCTCCAGCTCGAGCTCCCACTCATGGCCCTCTGGCAGAACAATCGTTTCTTCGCCGCCTTCGGCGTCAGAGGTGTGCTCCCTATCCAGCAGCTCGGACGCTACTGCTACAACAACATCACCTCCTCCGCATACATCCCCCAGCAAGGTACATCTATCGCCAACAGCAACGCTATGGACTGCGGGCTAACCCGTGAGTATAGGGGGGAGACCCCAGAGAGCCCCCTCGACGGTCGCTTCTGGATTATGGGCAGCGCCGAGATAGGCTACAGCTTCTACTCCTTAGGCAAGACACCCTCCACAGTCTCTCTTTGCGTCGACTATTCCTTCAACAGTTGGAATGTCTCCGATGACATCGTCAGCAGCAGTCCTCTGGTGGAGTCTGACAACGGATACCCATTGCGCCACCATTACGGCTCCCCCCTCTCCTGTGGACAGGTCAATCCTTTCCATTGCCTCAATGTAGCCCTCCGCTACTCATTTAGCTTTTAAAAAAACAAGTAAAAAGAAAAAAGACACACTATGAAACGCCCAATCCTGATCCTCTTGGTCGCCGTCCTCTCGTTACCCATCCTCTCCTGCAGGAAAGGCGACGCCACGCTCTCCACACTCAACGTTATCGTTTCACCATTCGTCCTCACCGACGAGACTATGCCCGAAACCAAATCACTGACAGCCATGGAGCGTATCGATGCTGTGCTCTACAACAGCAACAGCCAACCCATTGCCCGCATCCATCAGGCCAGAAGCACCGAAGGGAACTCCTTTGGGATGCTCTCCTTCCCCAACCTCACAGCAGGGCAGTACACGCTCGTCATCCTCGGCCACAACTCCACCGACACCATGACGATCATCTCCCCCACACGGGCCCTCTTCGCCAACAATACCATCAAAGATTGCTTCCTTCGCACCCAAACTATTACCGTAGGAGGTCAGTCCACCCAGAATCTAACCCTTGCCCTCAACCGAGTTGTCACCCGCTTCGTCGTTGTAGCCACCGATGCTGTCCCCACGGGGGTATCCAAACTCCGAGTCATCTTTAGCGAAGGCGGCACAGAACTCAACCCTACAACCACCTTTGCCGCAAACAGCGGCGGACGCTCTGTCACCTACAATATCGCCTCACGTGTAGGTCAGAGCAACCTCACCGTAGGAACCAACCTTTTCCCCACGTCAGCATCTATGACAGCCTCCATCGACATTCAAGCCCTCGACGACTCTGAGACGGTGCTCTTCAGCCACAACCTCCCCTCTGTGGCCTTACAGCCCAACCATTGCGTCACAGCCCGTGGCGATCTCTTCGGCACCAACGCCTCCCTCACCATCACCCTTGATACAGCTTGGGTATACGACACCATTGCCTGGTAGATGCCAGAGGCGGGCGTCTTCTTACTGATTTTCAAAAAATCCGACAATCTAGCTGATTGTCAAGATTAGCGGAATCTTGCAGAGAGACATTGATCGTCCCTCAATATCTCCCTGAAATCCTAGATACGGAAACTGCATAACTGTATATCCGTATAACCGTATACACCTTCGCACGGCTGCGGAAAGGGGCAACGGTAGCAAAAGGCGGAGACATTATTAATTATCTTACACACCACTTTTGTCAGCCAGCCAAAGGGTGTTATAAAACATTTGTGTATAATTGTCCGACGGCAATCGCACACGCCAACCATCTATCAACGTTGCATCTGCCTCGCAATTTACATGAAGGATTACAGCCCATTCGCGTACTTGATGCGACGCAAATGCGTCGCTAGATCAGAATGGTTGGTATAAAACCTTATACCAACACAAACACACAAAAAGCCCTCCGCACTTGCGAAGGGCTTTTAGGGATATTATAGACGATGTGTCTTATTTAGCTTTCTCGGTGAAGTCTTTGATGGAGATCTTTTCTACTTCGGGGTTGAGCTTATCCTGGAAAAGCTTAAAGATCTTCTCGGAGGAGAGCTTGTCGATGAGCTGACCGAGGTTCTGGCGATCCTTGGCGATGCTCTCGGCTGTCTGGTTGAGACGTTCCTCTACCTGCTCGTCGGTTTCGTCAGCAAGTTTCTGCACGTTGGGACGGAGGATGTTCTTGATTTCAGCGAGGAGCTCGTCGCGGGTAGGCTCGATGGAGCCGACTTTGTTAAGCTCGTTGTCGACGAATTCCCATTTGAGAGAGGGGAGGTACTTCTCTGCCCAGTTGGCTTCGATGGACTCGGGAGTAACGTCCTTGTCCTGATTGCGGGAGATGATGAAGCGCTTGAGGAAAGCTTCAGGGATCTCGGCGGTGAAGTTGTCGAGGAGAGCCTTGCGTACTTCGTTCACATAGAGGATCTGGCACTGCTCGTTGTAGGCCTTCTCCATGTCTTTGGTAACAGCCTTCTTGAAAGCAGCGGCGTCCTTAATTTCCTGGCCGGGGAACACCTTTGCAAAGAGCTCTTCGTTGATCTCGGCGGGCTCGATGTGGGAGATGCCGCTGAGGGTGAACTCTACCTCAGATTTGAACTTCTTAGCGTCGGCGTTCTCCATGTGGAAGATCTTCTCGATCTCGCTGGGGGTGAAGGTCTTGTTAGCAACAAAACGGATCTTGTCTTCAGCCTTGTGGCCAAGGAAGAGAGCCTTCTGCTCGTCGTCTTTAACCTGGGTAAGGGAGAAGGAGATGAAGGAAGAGAGGCCGTCTTCTTTGACTTCGCCTTTCTTGTCGAGTTCTACAGCCTTGCCGTAGATCATGTCGCCTTCGCCAATGGTCTCGGGGGTCTTGAACTCGCCGAAGCGCTGTGCGATTTCCTCAACCTGCTTCTCAGCCTCCTTAGGGGTAACCTTGATCTGGTTGAGCTTAGCGTCTACCTTGTCCCAAGCAAGTTCTACCTGAGGATAGAGGGCTGCGTCGAAATAGAAAGTGAAATCTTTTGCGGTAGCGAAGTCAATGTCACCAGTCTTCTCGTCGTTAGCAAGGGGGGTTCCAAGGATATCGAGTTTCTCATCATCAAGATACTTATAGAGGGATTCGCCAATGATATTGTTCACTTCGTCAGCAACGATAGCGTGTTTGTACATGCGCTCGATGAGGCCCATGGGTGCCATACCTTTGCGGAAACCGGGTACGGAGGCTTTTTGTTTGTAACTTTTCAGCTGTTTAGCAACGCGCTCTGCATAGTCATTTTCTACAATTTCGATCTTAACAGAGAGATCCAGATTGCTAATTTGTTCTCTTGTGATGTTCATTTTAGAGGTTAATTTATTGTTTATTAATATTATAATCTTTTTGTATGGAAATGCAAAGATACGAATATTTTTTAATATATAAATATATTTATGGTATCTTCCGAAAATTAGTTCCTCAACCATAGGAAGCCACCTTATATTTTGGGAACTATATACATGTTGTCCATACGAAAATAATATTTGGAGCGGCTTCAAACTTTAAATACCTTAGTTTGATTTGATTGTTCATTGTTTAATGCCGAAAATAGTGTAATATATGTTATCGACTTTGGAGCAAAAATGTCGTAAATTGCCTTTCCTGAATCAGAAATAGTCTTACCTGTAGTGATTGTGTCATCAAACACTAAAACGTCTTTGCCATTAATAGCCTCAGCGTAATTCAAATCACTATGTGGCCCAATATTTACTTTCATCGACTGAATAATAGCATCTCTATATTTTGAATTTTGAAGGAACTTATATGAGAAAATCCCATTGTTATTTTTATTCATTAAACCAAACGCATCATCTATCTCATTATAAACCTTATCAGTGCTTGTGAATGTTTTTTCAATGTAATCATCATCAATCAAGTTTTCATACACGTCATTTGCACTTAATTTTTCAAAGAAATTTTCATAGGCAACATCATGACAAACGATTCGTTTCAAGTACCCAAACACTGTTTTGTTTAGGTCATTATTAGAGGGTGTCATTATTATTGTGTCATATTTTGGTAATAGACGAGACGCGCTGACAAAATTTTTCAATAAAATCATTAAATCTTTTTTCGCTTTATCAAAAGACCATCCTTTGCGCTGTTTTAAAGCATTTAACAACGGATTAGAATCCATGCCGTCGTCGGTAGATTTTCGTTGAAATATTGAAAGTGTATAAAAACCCCTTTGGGTGTCGGCAAATAAATATGGACATGTTGAATTATTTGTGTCAACATAATTCTGGTGATGGTTTGTGACACTTATTATTCTTCCATTAGTTCTTTCTATATTTATACCTTCTCTTAAAATCTTTTGTATTTCCTCTTGCACAATTTGTCTCAATTTTTCTTCTGAAATATTCATAGATATACTATAATTATTTGTTAATATCTTATTTGGGGGATTAAATATCTTTTAACTGTATATTATGTAGCATTACTCGCAATGACTCAAGGCCAAAGGAATCATCGGATTTCTCTAATTCCTTTCGAACCGCGTCATCTTTACTCATATTACAAATATACAACTTTTTTCCAATATAACAAAATATTTTTCAATTTCTTTAACTGTTTTATTGGACAACATGTATATAGTCCCTATATTTTTGCGTCTAGAGTCCCCAAAGAGGAGTGTAAGAACAGCCACCATCCCTACTTGTGAAAAGAAGGGTGATTAAGCTCTAGAAAGCACGGATTTTGTCCGACGATACAAAGAGGGATGCCGGCCAGGCTACCAGAGGTTCACGCCCAACTTGTGGATCTTCTTCTTATAGTCGGAGTCGCCGTTGGGAGGGGTGATCCTGCGCACATACATGTGGGTGCGACGGCTGGCAAAGATGCCGAGTCCACCTTCGACATTGGTGTAGTTCACTCGGTTCTGGTTGATGGAAGAGGAAGTTTCGTGGGAGTAGATATAATTAGAGAGCTCCTCGCTGCAACAACGGAGGTAGATGTCGACGGTGTCGATGATGATCTTATGGACGGTGTCGTTCTGCAGATGGGTCCTGAGAGTTGAGAGATAAGTCTGCTCGTCGATGCTACGGTTGCATTGGGTGACTTCGTTGACGGCGGGCGACTTGGTGCCGTATTCGATATCGATACTGTGGCGGATGATGGTAGTATCGTTGCCGTGGCCGTTGGGAGTGAGGATAAAATCCTTATAATAGAAACGGACAACGGGCTGGTATTTGCGAGCACGGGGAAGTGTAAACCATTGCAGTTCGCACATGCCGGTGTTGCCCTGGAACTGGAACTTGCTGTTGTTGGAGGGCTTAGTGATGAACTCGCGGTTGGTGTTGGGGTTTCCCAAGAGCGCGGTAGTAGCCCGAGCGATGGTGTCGCCGCTGCGGGTGTCGATAACTAGAAGCTGATAGACAAGGTTGGTATCAAACTGATTCTTCGTGGGACAGAAATAGACAGGCTGCTTGGTGGCGTTGAAAGCGCCGTCGGACTTCTCTATCTCCATGTAGTCGCACACCCAGTCTTTGACAGGAGCCGTGGCCGACGGGTCAACAGAGAGCACCTGGCCTGCAGAGCGCAGCGAAGGCCAACCCAAGATCTTCACCTGGATGTCGCCCTCGCGATAGTTGATCGAATCGTAGATTGTGGCATATTCGTACTGATTTCCCGACCCTAGATAGCATCTCTGGACACGCACAAAGGTCGTATCATCGTCCTGGTCGAGCACACAATAGACCACGGGCATCTCTTTCCATTCGGCGTTGGGGGAGAATTCGACTTCGCAGCTGACAAAGAAAGCAGCCAGGAGACAGGAGAGGAGTATGTATTTGTATCGTTTCATCTTCATTCTATGCAATCTGTTATGTGTTGTTTAGGGCCAGACGGCGGACCGCCGCCCTATCCTATATTGTGGTGACGCCCCTTATCTATCTTTTATAGAAGCAGATCTCTGAAAAATCAATTCTTCTCAAATCATCAGAAATCACTTTATGGGAGCAACCTTATTTTATCTCTTCGTTGAGTTCCACCTCGTCGATCATGAGCCAGGGCTTGAGTCCTTTGGCACGATGCCAGGCGGGAATCTTACCGATGCCCTTGGCGACGACCTTGACATATCTGACGTTGGGCTGTGCAACCATTACCTTGATGGTGACGACCTGGGCGCTGTTCATTTCTTCAGAAGCGGGGTTGTAACTTATCTCCGCCCTGGCGGGCTGGGAGAATGTAGCTCCGTCGGCGGAGGTGGAGACCAGCACCTCAACTGGCGCGAAAGCCCAGGATTCGGGGACATGAGCAAAATGCAGCTCAACATCCTGCAGACTGATCTCTTTGGCCAAAAGGAAGGTGACATCAAGATCGGAGCCCGAGAAGCCCAGCCATCCCGATTGGAGATCGGCGGGAGTACCGGTCTCGCCATCAAAGAGGATGGTCTCCTGATGATAGTTGTATGGAGTGTTGGCTTTCTTGGCGAAAGTGGCAGAAACTATGTAGTCGAAGCCAAAGCGCTGTGTAGCGACAAAGGAGGAGGTGCAGCCCTCTTTGAAGCAGCGGGCGCTGACGACACACGAAGCGCTGATGGAGAAGGGCTTAGTGTAGAGCGCAGACTTCTCTGTGGGCTCTGTGCCATCGGTGGTATAGTAGATTTTGGCGCCCTCGGTCTCTGAGGAGAGCGTAATCTCCATGGGGGCATCAAAACGCTCTCTGCCCTTCTCTATCAAGGGCATGGGGAGAACAGACGATTTCACCTCGGGATAGGCAGTGGCGATGAACGTCTCCGGCGACTCCACAGCCTTTTCATATGGACGAAGATGGAGGGTAAAATTGTAGTTCTTCGCCTTGAGCTGATAGGGTTCAGCAACATCAACACCACCCAATGCAGAACCGACGCCGGCCATCTTGTAGTCGAGATTCAAGGTACGGTAACTCTGAGCAGCGAGATCACGAAGACTCTCACAGGAAGACAGATTGCGTTCGGAATAGGGATAAACGCTGAAGTTGAAAAGCGAGTCAGTCATGTCGACATAGAGACCTACAGCGTCATCTTCGGCGACCATCCATCGTGTTCCGAGATGATTGCCGGCAGACTGCGGACGATCATAGCAGTGGAAGATGCTGTCGCCATGGGCTGCATTCAGCCCTGTGTGGAGACCCAGCATGCGGTCGGCATAAGCCTCGCGCTCTGTGCCATACCAGCGGATATGAGAGAGTTTTTTGTCCAATAGGAGCCTGTAGCCCATACGAGGCACTGCCTGCACGTAGTCGGACACAACGACATCACTATTCAGGAGAATGTCGCCCGTATGGAGGATGGCCCAAGTTTGCTGAAGGTCGAAGAGAGGACGACCTGTCTTGTCGGTAAAGCGGATCATGGCGTCGATGCCTACAGTATAGTCATCGATTACTCGGTAGCTGGCAACCATGACATAGCGATCGAACTGTCCGGGAAGGAAATTGTTCCACAAAGCGGCACCATGCTTGTCCTGCTTGTCGTTATCAGTGAGCGCTCGAGAGAAATTCAGGATTGGTGCCTGATACAGAAGTTCCTTGTCCGCCACGCTGAGCGAAGAAAGGACTGCTCGGCCCATATCGTATCTAGCCACGAAATTTCCATTGGTGACAGAGAGCACATTGGTGACAGAATCCATGGCAACTGTGAGAGGGAGACGAGGCTGCTCGCCAAAAGCCTTCTTGGAGGGTTTCTCGACAGGAATCGGGAACTGGAAATAGCAGAGCTCTTCTGTAGGTTTGAAGACCTTACTCTTGGAACGCGGCTTGACAGCAAAGGAGATGAACGCCTCCTCGCCAGACTGGAGACTGAGGGGAGGAACGCGCAACTTAAAGTGCTTCATATCGCCTGCGGGCAGATCGAGACTGATCTCTCCCACCACAATGCCCGACTGGCTAGTAGTGAAGATGGAATACTCAAGAACGAAATTGTTGAGCGACGAAAAATCCAATAGGTTCTCGACACTGAACTCCGCCTGACCCTTAACGACACCGATCATCTTCACGTCAAACGGACGATAGATGTTGCGTAGCTCTTCAAGAGCAGGAACGGGCATATTGCGGGCATCCAGAAAGCCCCATGCGACCTCGTTGTTCTTATTGACACAAGAGAGAGAGGTATTCCACTGGTGGACGAAGCCTCCCTGTATCTGACGCTGCTTACGGACACCGCTCCACAACGCTTCCATACCTCCAAAGCCGTTACCTGCAACAGAGCCATAGGTGCCGAAAATCCATGGACGCGATTGGGATTTCATACCATAGGCGTTAAGGTCTGCCATAGATGGGTTAATAGTGGCAATGACATCGGTGTTCTCGGATAACTCAGCACCAGAGTATAGAACCACTCGTGTGGAGTCTTTCTGCTTCAACGTGCGATAGGCGTTCTCCATGCCGACTCCGTTCTGGGCACTGCCGCCTAGAGACCAGGCTATAATGGAAGTGTGGTTCTTGTAAGTCTCGTAGAGGTTCTGTGCCCTGACAATAAAAAGGGGTATATATTCTTTGTCGGAAACGACAGTCCGGGTTCCTTGCGAGAAAGGAGAGATATTGGCATCGCAGACCACATAAAAACCCAGTTCGTCGCACATCTCATAGAAACGAGGGCCGAAGGGAGAATAGGTGGTGGTGCGTATTGCATTGATATTGTTCTTCTTCATGAGCAGCAGGTCTTGCTGCATCTCTTGGTCATTCTTGATCCTGTTGTTCTGGAAATCAAAACCAGTATATTCAACACCACGGAGGGTGATATTTTTCCCGTTGAGGGTGAGCACACCGTTGCGAACCTCCACCGAACGGAAGCCAAAACGCGTTCCCACAGTCTCCAAAAGTTCCATACGCTCGTTACGGAGACGGATCACACAGGTGTAGAGCTGGGGGTTCTCTGCCGTCCAGGGCTTCACTCCGCCAAACTCGCGACGGAGGGTGACGGGAGCTTCGATCTTTTTATCAAACACAACCCATCTGCCCATCTTGTCCAACACTTTGCCGTTAGGATTCCATACTTCCACTTCGACATAGTATTGGCCTTTTTTATATATATTTCTTATATTCGTTGCTACAGAAAAATAGCCGAAGCCGGTTGCGGGCTCATAGCGGGCTGTAATACCGTAGTCCTGCACATTGACCGGGGCCTTGAGCAGGAGAAACATGCTGTCGGTGATTCCACACATCTCTCTGACGGGGGCCATCTCCATGACCCCCCCATCACTCATACCCATCACCTGGATGGCGATGGTGTTGGGTTTGCCTACTTTGAGATGTTTGGTGAGGTTGAACTCAGAATAGGCACGGCTGTCTTCGCTATAGCCGACATACTGCTGATTTACCCACACATAGTATGCCGACTTGGCCTGCATCTGAAGGTAAACCTCATATCCCGACCACGACTTGGGAATCTCGAACGTACGGCAGTAGGTAGCTATGGGGTTCTTGGAAGAAGGTACCACGCCCAGCTTATCCAACGTAGGGACTTCGACAGGTTTTCCGTCTTTGTTGATCTGACCCATGGGGATATCCTGTATAGGCCAGCCATCATAGGAAAAGCCTTTCTCCTCGGGATTAGGCTTCTGAGCAACGGAGGTGACAACCTTGCACCTCCACTCGCCGTTGACAGACACACGATAGGGGGACTCGGCGTAGCCCCATTTCTCAATACCGTTCTCATTTCCATAGGCAACCACATTGGCACGGGGGTAGAGCTTGTTCTGCTCAAAGACCTCCGGATCCTTCCACTCTTCGCGGGCGAGGGTTTCGTCGGTTGTCTTTTTCGATTGGGCAAAGGCACAAGCCAGGCAGCCAAGGCCCAACAACAGCATCGAGAATTTCTTTACCATAGCTTTGTATCCTGACGGTTTAGAAGTTTACGCCGAACGCCATCTTGAAGTTGTTAAAATATTCGCCGAGTCGGGTTGCAGGAACACCATGCTCGTCGCCACGCTCAACCTGGTTGAGCTGGGTGAACTGATAGCCGACAGAGAGATGAATGCCAATGGTGCGACGGATAGCGAAGCGTGCTCCTACCTCGGCACCGAAAGTGAGACCGCCTTCGGTGATCTTGGTGTAGTTGGGGCCACCGGCGCCGCTGTTCATCGGAATGACATAACCCATCTGGATGGAGGAGAATGGGGTTACACGCTGACGGGTGTAGTGGCTGCGAAGCTCCACGAAGATAGGCAGCTGCGAGAAGGAACCATTCATGTCGGCCAGATAGGACACACCGAGACCGAACGACGACTCCTTGCGCATCTGGAAACCGGCGATGGCGGTAACACCGTTGAGGACGATGTTATCGGTAAACTCATAATTGGTTTTGTTGAGATTGGTCATGAAGGTATAGTCTACGATACCATAAAAACCGTAGTATTTGAATTCGAGGTGGGCGGGCTGGTCCTCAAAAACAGAGACCGTCTCGAAAGGAGATCCTGTCTCCTCGTTATTCTTAGCGCCATTGCTGGCGGATGCTACTACCGTCATTGCCAGAGCAACAACAAAAAACAATATTTTTTTCATCAAGTGATCTTTTTTCGTTAGCTTGGTGCCGGAAATCCTTCTCCTTTAAAAGGGGGCTCTTCCGGCAGGGTGTTTTTCTGAAAGAAAGAAGGTGGGCTTTGACGGCTGGCCATCTTCGGCCCACCTTATCTTCTTCCTGGGGATTATTCCATGTTCTTGAGATTGGGGGAGATAATCAGGGTAGCCTCGGTGGCAGCCTGAACCTGCTCAACAGTGAACTCGGGATTGATCTCGGTGAGGACGATGCCTTCGGGAGTGATTTCCATAACACCCATCTCGGTGATGATCATGTTCACCTGACCTTTTGCGGTGAGAGGAAGGGTGCACTTCTTGAGGATCTTGGGATTGCCTTTAGCGGTGTGCTCCATGGTGAGGATCACGCGTTTTGCACCAACGAGGAGGTCCATTGCGCCGCCCATACCAGGGGTCTTTTTGCCAGGGATCATCCAGTTTGCGAGGTCGCCGTGTTCGTCAACCTGCATTGCACCAAGTACGGAAACGTTAACGTGACCGCCACGGATGATGCCGAAGGAGGTTGCGCTGTCGAAAGTGCTGGCACCAGGAGCCATGGTAATGAAACCGCCACCTGCGTTGATGGTCCAGGGGTCTTCCTTGCCCTCTTCGGGAGTGGGACCCATACCGATCATACCGTTCTCGGACTGGAGGATGACCTCAACACCTTCGGGGAGATAGTTGGGGATCAGAGTGGGCAGACCGATACCAAGGTTGACTACATCGCCATCATGCATTTCCTTTGCTGCGCGGCGAGCGATAAAGGGTTTAATGTCTTCTTTATTCATGGTTATTTAATTTTAGATGATTTTTTCTTCAGGATATTTCGCCAGAGACTCTCTCAATCCGAACCAGCCAGCCTTCTGCGTTGCTTTACTGTCGCAAATCTCCGATAGTGGAGCGACACTAGAGGCCGCTTGGCGCTTGGTTGAGATGGCGGAGACTATTTCCAGCCACGTTTCACGAACTCCTCGGCGACAAACGATGCTACATCATCTGCGTAGGTGTTCATGCCGAAACCTGCATCATAGCCCAGCTCTTTGGCGAGCTCGTGGCTGATACGAGGACCGCCGCAAACGAGGATAACCTTGTCGCGCAGACCTTCGGCCTCAAGCATCTCTACCAGCTCGGTCATGTTCTTGATGTGAACATCCTTCTGGGTGACGGTCTGTGAGACGAGCAGGGCGTCAGCCTTCAGCTCAACGGCTTTGGCGATGAATTCCTCGTTGGGAACCTGGCTGCCGAGGTTGTAAGCCTCGATCATATCGTAGCGCTCCAGGCCATAGTGGCCAGCATAGCCTTTCATGTTCATGATGGCGTCGATACCTACCGTGTGGGCGTCGGTACCGGTAGAAGCGCCTACCATAACGAGTTTGCGTCCGATATTCTCGCGAATATATTCGTCGCATTCGTGCATCTCCATCTTGTTGCTCTCTACCTTGGGAACATGGATGGTGGTGTAATCGACGGTGTGCTGCAGACTTCCGTAGCAGTTGAAGAAGGTGAAACCTTCGGTAAGCTGTTTGGTGTAAACCACCAGAGGATTCTCCATACCCATCTTTCTGAGGAGCTGCTTGGCAGCTTCGATAGCCTCGTCGCCTTCGGGCACGGGAAGGGTAAAGCTCAGCTGAACTTTACCGTCGTTCATGGTATCACCATAGGGTTTTATCTTGGTGAGGTCTAAAGTTTTGTCGTAATCTTTAGCCTCCATTGAATATAATCCTTCGCTCATTGTAATCGAATTTTTAGTTTTTAGTTTGGGATTTTTAGCTAATAATGCTGGACCTGATGTCGACTCTCCCCGAATGGGAAGACGTCGAGCTGCCAGCAACTAAAAAACTATTTTTTACCTTTCATTAAGTCAACAAATGGGTTAAAGTAGTTCTCGGTCTTAAGCGTAACGCCGTCGAGACCCTTGCCACCATTGCGGGGGCGCTTGACGTTGCCGAAGATACCTTTCTCGAGAGAAGAGAAAAGGCCTTCGCCAACCATCTTGTCGAGGAGGTCGCTGGCGTTGTTGAGGACTTCTTTGGCACGGTTGCGGATGATACCGTCTTCTTTGAACTCAACCTCGTCGCCGATATTCTTCATGTTGTTGAAGATGTATTTGGCGTTCTCGATGGAGAGATAACGGTCGCTCATGAAAGGGGTGTGGATTGCCTCAGTAGGCATACCAAGGAGCTGAAGGCCCTGGCTGGTCCACTGGCCGATGATGTTGAAGAGCGCATCCTGGATGTGACCGCGGAAGATGTTACCGGTCATGAATTTCGTAGGAGGCATGTATTTGAGAGGAGCTTTGGGGAAGATCTCACGCAGCATCTGGGCCTGTGCGAGTTCGTAGAGGAAACCGTTCTCGAGCTGGGGATCCATCTCGAAAGCATGGCCGAGACCCATCTGCTCTTCGGGGAGACCGGCGGCAAAAGCGAGCTGCTCGTTGATGAGGTCGGAAGCGAGCACGGTATGTGCCTCTTCGTAAGCGTCGGCAGTAGTGAGGTAGTTGTCTTCACCCGTGTTGATGATAACGCCGGCAAAGCCGTTGATGATACGGCTGAAGTACTGGTCGATGAGGGTTCGTTGCATATTGATGTCGCGGAACAGGATGCCATAGAGCGCGTCGTTCAACATAACGTCGAGACCTTCGAGAGCACCCATAGCGGCGATCTCGGGCATGCAGAGACCAGAGCAGTAGTTGCAGAGACGGATGTAACGGCCCACTTCTTCGCCAACCTCATCGAGAGCCTTACGCATAATGCGGAAGTTTTCCTGAGTTGCGAAAGTACCGCCGAAGCCTTCGGTAGTAGCGCCATAAGGCACGTAATCGAGAAGGCTCTGACCCGTAGTACGGATAACGGCAATGATGTCTGCTCCTTGACGAGCACCTGCCTGAGCCTGGATCACATCCTCATAGATGTTACCGGTTGCAACGATGATGTAGAGGTAAGGCTTCGTACCTTCGCCGATAGTCTCGATGTATTTCTCGCGACGCTGGCGACGAGTGCGGATTTTTTCAATAGTAGCATCGATATAGGGCTGGAGAGCGGCTTTGATTTCCTCGGCCTTGTGCATAGGAAGCTGAGTGATGTCAAGCTTGCCGGCAGTAATAGCCTCTGCAATTTCCTGAGGGCTCTTGCCTGTTTCTACGATGGCGTTGCCCATGAAGAACATTACACCATTGCCGAGAACACCTTTCGATTTGAGCTCGTCAACAACAACATTGGGCAGAGGAACTTCGTTGGCATCAATACCGTCAATGCCTAAAAGACGACAAATAGTACGTTCAACAGCAACTGTGGTGTAATTGCCTACGAATTCCTGTACCTCGTCGGCAATTTTCTTAGCAGCACCACGTGCGTGCTCCACTTTTTGAAAATCTAGACCTATTTTACTTTTTTGCATAAGTATATTAATATTTATTAATTTGTTTTATTTCAATTGCTAACGCGCACTTTTCCACCTCTTCCAAGGCAAAAAGACGCTTTTTATCAATCTGCAAAGTTAATCATTTTTTTTGAATTAGCCGCAACTTTTTATATATATTATAAAAAAAAGTTTCTTTGCATCGCAAACAAGCCAGCCCTCAACCACCATAACGCCGCTTGGACAAAGCCATCTTTCTGGCTCAGCCCAAGCGGCATCCTCTCCTACCCTAGCCACATTGCAGACACGCATTTTCCATACACTAGCCTCTCAAATTCGAGACGCTAATGACTGGCTGATGCGACATTAATGACTGGCTAATGCGACGCTACACGAACGTCACACACGTCGCAAGGGGCTTTTATAGCCCTCACTCGGGAAGGTTTTATTCCTTAAAGAGAAATCTCCTCGCCCACCTCGTTCAGGAACTTGTATTCGAGCAAGTTCATACTTTCCGACGGATTGATCTTCAGTCTCACCTTATAGGTCTTCTGCCATTTCCTTCTTACCGATTTCCATCCCTTTGTCAGATAGGCATATATATATGGATGTGTGGTAATTGACAGCTTCTTCATACCTTGAACGGAAGACATATACCGGAGGTTAGACTCGATCTCGTCCACAACAACTATGCTGGACTTGATAGTTCCCGTTCCTTGGCAGAAAGGACACTTCTCCTGGTCGTCAACCTCAATAACCGGACGAACTCTCTGACGAGTAATCTGCATGAGGCCGAACTTGCTGAGCGGCAGGATCGTATGGCGGGCTTTATCCTTCTTCATCTCCTCACACATAACATCATAAAGCTTCTTTCTATTCTCCGCCTTGTTCATATCAACAAAGTCAACAATGACAATACCGCCCATATCTCTCAATCTCAGCTGTCTGGCAATCTCTTTTGCCGACTCTATGTTCACCTGCAGAGCCGTATCCTCCTGACCCGTTCCCGCTTTGATATGGTTACCGCTATTGACATCGATAACATTCATAGCCTCAGTATGTTCTATATACAGATAAACACCCGAGCGGATGGTTACGATCTTTCCAAAGGCGCGACGGATATCACGTTGGATACCAAACTGTTCAAAAATTGGAGTCTGCATCTTATACAAACGCACGATATCCTCCTTGTCGGGAGCGATGGAACGCAGATAGCCTCGCACCTCCTCATACGTCTGAGGACTGTCGGTATAGACCGTATTGAACTCGTCCGTCAACACATCCCTCAACAGAGCCGAAGCCGCGCTAGGCTCAGCATGGATCTTCGAAGGAGAGTTGATCGTTTTGAGTTTCTTTGTCATCGAAGCCCATTCGTCGAGTAGATTCTTCAGATCTCCGTCAAGTTCGGCAACACTCCTTCCTTCAGAAATAGTACGGGCTATAATACCGAAGTTTTGAGGACGGATGCTTTGTATAAGTCGCTGGATACGTTTACGTTCCTCCTTATCCTTGATTTTGGCAGAAATAGAGACCTTGTTTGAGAACGGAACCAGAACCAGATAACGTCCTGCAAGAGAAATATCTCCCGTAAGCTTTGGACCTTTGGTAGAGATAGGCTCCTTCGTGATCTGAGCAACAACATACTGGCCAACTTTCAGAACATCAGCAAGATTACCCCCCTTTTCAAACACCTTCTCCATCTTGAAATTCTCCAAGGTGCACATCGAGGCGTCGCCATTCATGGCCAGCTTAAGATACTTGTTAAACGAGTTGAACTGAGGGCCGAAATCAAGATAATGAGCAAAGCCGTCCTTGTCGCCGCCCACATCAACGAAGGCTGCGTTAAGGCCAGACATTATCTTGCTGATTTTTCCCACAAATATATCACCCACAGTAAAATGGGCGTTGTTCTTCTCCTTGTGCAGCTCCACCAGTTGCTTGTCTTCCATGAGGGCAATCTGGGTTTCCTCTGCCGAGGATGAAATTACTAGTTCTTTATTCATTATAAATTGTGCTTATTCAGATTGGATTCCTTTCGGAGTGCCAGGCAACAAGACCGGGACACCCAAACATTTCGAATCCTATATTGTTGTCATTCATTAGCATTAATACGCCCGAGCCAACCACCCCCTCCTATCCGTCTCCATACGAATATGCAGGATCACAATATATCCGACCCCTAACTCTCCAGGCGATCAAAACAAAACAAATTACACAACAGAGCAAGTCTGCCATGTAATTTGTTTTAGTATTTGTTGTTGATTGAAAGAAATAAAACCTACCGGTTATTTCTTCTTATGTCTGTTCTTACGCAAACGTTTTTTGCGCTTGTGGGTAGACATCTTGTGGCGCTTGTGTTTTTTACCGTTAGGACACATAATTAATAGATTTATATTAGTTTATTATTATTTTTTTACGTTTTTAACGTCGCTCATGAAAGTCTTAGCAGGCTTGAATGCGGGAATATTGTGAGCGGGGATGATGATAGTCTTTTTCTGAGAAATGTTACGGCCAGTCTTCTCTGCTCTTTTCTTGATGATGAAGCTACCAAAGCCACGGAGATAAACGCTCTCGCCTTTGCACATGTTATCTTTGATAACACCCATCATTTCCTCAACGGTTGCCATAACAGCAACTTTCTCGATGCCAGTTCTTTTGGCAATTTCAGTTACGATTTCTGCCTTAGTCATTGTTATATATTTTTGTTCTTTTTTTCTACAAATTGAGTTGCAAAAGTACTAATTTTTTTTGATATGGAGAAGTTTTTTTCTCACTAATTGAGCGCAGCACCACCAAACAGAGCAATAGTCAGCTGTACCACAGCACGTTGCAACACAAATTATTTTTTACTTTGTACATCCTCACCATCCTCTAACACTACTGAATATCCGGCACTTGCCTTTTCTTTTTCTGTTTTTCGTGTTATTTTGTACAGCAACACAAAGCCTCCTACAGCAAAAACAAGCGTAACAATCACAACTACAGCAGGAAAGGACGTATTTTCCGCCATTTCGAGATCAATCACTCCGTTGGCAGCCAGACAATACATAACCACAACTGTTGCGTTATTGAAAAAATGTGCGCAAATATTTGGAACTATGCTATTTGTGCTATAGAACATGAAACCCAACACACATCCAAGCAGAAAACGAGGCACAAAGCCGAAGATATCGCCATGGAAAAGGCTGAAAATCACAGCGGCTATCAAGATTGCCAACCAAGGGCGTTTGAGCCACTCCGCCAGCATATGTTGCAGGCATCCCCGGAAGAAAAGCTCCTCCATCACGGCAGGACATAGAGCCACGACGAAAAGATTTACCAGCAATGCTCCAAGGGTGGGTTGGTTCAACCAACGGGTAAGAAGGCCCTCCGACATCTCGGTTATCGAGCGCAATATTTCTTCTACAGACGCCATAGACTCAGGAAGATGCCACCCCGTATTCCACTCTGCTATCCGTTGGGTGCAAGGCATTATGAGCGCCATTAAGACTACCGACAACAACGCCAACAGCCATTTGTCCTTCCCGCCATTCAGCCGAAGCGTTCTTTTAGGATTGGGATAGAACAACCAAGCTGCAACAACCGCAGGAACCAGAAACAAAAAGGTCGACGAGATCACTTGCCCCACCTGAGAGTAGGAGAACGTTTCATCCCACACGAGCGTGACAACCATCGCAATTCCCGAAGCGACAGTAAATCCCATGAATGCCAGGATAAAGAGCCCGAGTATCTGCCCTGCCGGCTTTGTGTTTATAAAAGTCTTCCTTATGTAGTCCATTGTTGATTGTTTTATTCTTTTTTTATTACGCCCCCCCATCCGCCTTTCTCTCCACAAAACAGCCTTTATAGGCCTCAGCACAAATCGTTTGCTTGGATCAATAAACAAACGATAAAGGCAAAATGCGTGTTGACAGGCTTTTAGTATTGGAATACAGAACAGAGCTTGCGCTCTGCTCTTGGTTATGTTCTTTGTGACCCCTGGGGGATTCAAACCCTCGACTTTTGGAACCGGAATCCAACGTTCTATTCAGCTGAACTAAGGGGCCATTGGTTCTATATCGAACCTTTTAATATTTCTTTCTTCTCTATTTGCTTCTTGGGACCTACCGTAGGCCTCTCTTACTGTAGCCAGTCAAATTTGTATGGCTGCTGCCTGGTTAATACCTGCCTACTAGGACGCTAGAAGCCGCCTACCCTCTCTCTTATGCATCGTGAAACACCATTCCATCGGCTTCAGGGCGTTGGAATTGAGCGTATTCGCAATGAAAATCATTCTTCAATCGACCGATATAACGGCTCGCCTCCCATTTGGCCATAGGAAGGTCGTGAAGGAGACAGTTTCCGCACGTTTCGGGAGTCGTTCCGGGGACTTCGCCTTCATAACCAGCCACAAACTCAAAAGCCTCCAACATCAGGTCGCGAATAGCCATCGGACTATATTCTCCTTTCAGTATAAGATAGTTACCCGTCAAACAGCCCATTGGTCCCCAATAAATCACATTATCTTTCCAACCTTCCTTGTTGCGGAGATAGGTTGCGACGAGATGCTCGATGGTGTGAAGAGCCGAAGGAGCAACTGCAGGTTCTTTATTGGGTTCGGTCATGCGGATATCATAGGTCGTGAACATCTCTGTTTCGCCGACTTTGTCCTGACGCGAAATATAGATGCCGGGCTTAAGATTGGTATGATCGATTAGGAATGAGGGTATTACTTCCATTTTGCAATTCGGTTTAAGGTTATAGATTCTGGGGTAGCGCTTCCAGGAGTCGTTTGATGTTCACAAACGAATTGTCCCCTATTGTTGCCCAGAAGTTATCGTACTGGATCTTATGATCTTCAGCCGTTTTGGCTTCGGAGGGGATGTCGCTAATGATACGGACGGCAAGAAACGGCACTTTGTTGACATAGCAGGTGTGCGCAATCGCACACGACTCCATATCCACAGCCAATCCCGAAGGGAAATTATTCTTTATCACCTTCAGAGCATCCTCGTTAGTAATAAATTGATCCCCAGTACAAATCAGGCCACCTTTTATCGGACCTTCGACAGAGAGCGCGCAACGGAACAAGGTATCGTTGCTCGGATAACGTTCAGGCATCCCCTGAACCTGTCCTTTGGCATTGGGTTCGCCACACCAAACATCGTGATACACGCACTCTTGCGCCACAACAACATCCATAACACGTAATCCACAATCGATGCCACCTGCCACACCGGTATTGATGATGCAGTCGGGATGATGCTCGTTGATAAATCGCTGAGCTCCAAGCGCCGCATTCACCTTGCCAATCCCACAACGGCAAAGCACGACATCGTTTGCACCCAACACTCCAGCATCGCCACCAAGCAGCTGCTGCATCTGGCGATATTCGGAGTCCATCGGTATGATTACGCCAACTTTCATTTATTTATTGTTGCGATAGTTGAGGGCTGCATTAACGAACGAAACAAAGAGAGGATGAGGATTCATAGCCGTACTCTTATATTCAGGATGGAACTGAGCGCCAACAAAATAAGGATGGTCGGGAATCTCAACGATCTCCACCAGGCTAGTGTCGGGATTTACACCCGAGGGAATCATACCGGCTTTCTTGTATTCCTCAAGATAAGCGCTGTTGAATTCATAACGATGGCGATGACGCTCGGAGATGTCAACCTTACCATATGCGGCATATGCATTGGTGCCTTCATTAAGACGGCAAGGGTAAGCGCCCAATCGCATAGTTCCGCCCATATTGGCGATATTCTTCTGCTCTTCCATCATATTGATGACGGGATGAGTCGTAGAAGGAGCAATCTCAACAGAGTGTGCATCCTTGTAGCCCAGCACATTGCGAGCAAATTCCACAACAGCACATTGCATTCCGAGGCAGATACCGAAGAAAGGAATCTTGTTTTCGCGAGCATATTTGACAGCAAGAATCTTACCCTCGATACCACGAGTTCCGAAACCAGGAGCAACCAAGATGCCGCTAAGGCCGGAAAGTTTCTCGTCGATATTGTTTTCGTCAAGATATTCAGAATGGATATAGTCGACTTTCACCTTAGTGTTCAGCTCTGCGCCAGCATGAACGAACGCTTCGCTAATAGACTTATAAGCATCCTGGAGTTCGACATATTTGCCTACAAGGCCTACGCGGACTTCCTTGACTGGGTTTTTGAGCTTATAAAGGAAAGCCTCCCATTTTGTGAGGTCAATCTCGTTCTTCACAGGGACCTCGAGCTTACGGAGACATTGAAGATCAAGCTTCTCTTCCTTCATCTTGATAGGAACCTCATAGATGCTGCTTACATCGCCATCTTCAATAACACAGTCGCTCTCCATGTTGCAGAACAGACCAATCTTCTCTTTCACACTACGAGTAAGCGGTTTTTCGGTACGGCAAACGATAATGTCGGGCTGGACGCCTTGCTGCTGCAAAGCCTTGACAGAATGCTGAGTAGGTTTGGTCTTGAGTTCTCCGGCAGCCGCGAGATAAGGAATATAGGTGAGATGGACAACGATACAGTTCTTACCCAACGCATACTTCAACTGGCGAACAGCTTCGACAAAGGGGAAAGACTCAATATCGCCAACAGTACCACCTATTTCTGTGATAACAAATTCATAGTTACCAGTATTGCCCAATGCGGTAATACGATCCTTGATCTCATTGGTAATGTGAGGAATAACCTGAACAGTAGAACCAAGATAATCACCTCTGCGCTCTTTGTCGATCACATTCTGATAGATTCTTCCGGTAGTGACATTGTTTGCCTGAGAAGTAGGAACTCCGGTAAAACGCTCATAATGTCCTAAATCAAGGTCGGTCTCAGCACCATCTTCAGTCACATAGCACTCTCCATGTTCGTATGGGTTCAATGTACCAGGATCGATATTGATATAAGGGTCCAATTTCTGATTTGTCACAGAATAGCCGCGCGCCTTGAGAAGACGTGCCAACGATGCTGCAATGATACCTTTACCTAGCGAGGAGGTCACTCCGCCCGTTACGAATATGTATTTTGTTGCCATAACCTAGAGGTTTTATTGTTATCAAAAATATCATTATTTCCTAATATACCGCAAGTTGCACAAACAAAAGGCCGTATATGAGGAAACTTGTTTATTTTGCAAAGATACACTTTTTTCGACAAAAAGCAAGCATTCGTTCAAATAAAATATCCACATTTTTTCAACCATCAGAAACAAAACCGAAGGTTTTATCGTTATTATAATATAGAATACATTAATTATGAAACGTAGCTATATCGTCGTTATCGCCATATTTGCCATTACAGCCAGCTGCTTGGTGGCCATCCAGGTATTTCAAACAAAGAAAACCACCGACATCAGTACTAATCTATTCGACATCAGCGTCAACAACGCGATGAAGGACGTGCTGGACCAGCTAAACCGACTCAAGGTGGAAGACTATATTGGACAAAAGGACAGATACAAACTACTCAAATACAAGCGCATCGAGGAACTAAGCAACAGAATGACCAACCTCACACACGACAACATCGGCCTCTTCTTCGACTCTACACGCATTGCCTTTACCGACAAAGACAGCCTCTTGATTCTTCCGCAGGCAAAAACCACCTCCGAGGAGAAGGCACTTATCGACCAATACAATATATTGCTGGCCAACAGAAACAAACTTACCGACGGATCCGTATTCTATGATCAGTTTATCAACGAACTATCCGCCTATGTGAGTGACAATCTGATGACCAACGAAGCCTTCAACTATGAATTGCTCGACACTCTGATCAACGAACAACTAGTTGAATATGGTATCAATATCACCCCGACAATCGGGGTGATGCAAGCATCAAACGACCATATGATTTTCTGCAGCGACAGCACAAAAATCAACAATCTCCTCAACTCACCCTACCGATATAGTTTTCACCCAAACGGACTCTCTTCTGTTGGAGATTACTACATAGTCCTTCTATTCCCAACCGGACTATTTGCGCTGCAGACCGACCTCACACTCCAGATTATGTTAAGCTTTGTTCTTATCATCATCATCATCATTTTGTTCATCATCTCCATACGCATCAACAACAACCAACGTAGGCTAGATGAAATGAAGAACGACTTCATCAACAACATGACACACGAAATCAAAACGCCTATAGCCTCTATCGGGCTTGCCTGCGAGATGCTACAAGACAAGAGTATAGGTTGTGACGACACAATGAGAGACACCTATCTAAATATCATTGGGGAAGAGAACCGAAGAATGAGGATGCTAGCAGAAACAATTCTCCAAAGTTCAAAGATGTCCAACAAGAACTTCTCTATCCATCCACAAGAGATTGACATTCATCCTATAATCCAATCCGTAAAGAAAAGTTTTGCACTTTGTATTCGCAATAGGAAAGGAACCCTCACAACCAACCTCGAGGCTTCTCCTTCAATACTGATTGCAGACGAGCTGCATATTACAAACATGGTATACAACCTAATCGACAACGCAATAAAATACTCACCAGACAAAGTAGAAATAACCCTTACCACTAGAAACGAAGGCAACAACCTGATTCTTTCTGTACAAGATTCTGGAATGGGAATCAGCAAAGAAGCCCAGGCTCATATATTTGAAAAATTCTATCGAGTTTCCACAGGAGACGTCCACGACGTGAAAGGATTCGGTATCGGATTAAACTACGTATCTCAAATAGTAAAACTACACCATGGTACAATCTCCGTAGACAGCGAGATTGGGAGAGGCTCAACATTCACGGTTTCTCTACCA
Source organism: Bacteroidales bacterium (assembly GCA_024400495.1). Lineage (GTDB taxonomy): Bacteria > Bacteroidota > Bacteroidia > Bacteroidales > P3 > Colimorpha. The sequence goes on along the minus strand of JAKSMR010000004.1, from coordinate 501 downwards.
ATCCTCTAGTAGTAAAATAGCGCACCAAGAAGACCCTATCCTATAGAATGCCCCCTGGCTTGCATTCGTACCAAGAAAACCCTAATAATAGATTGAAAAAGGGGCAACATACTTGTCGACAGCAAACTCCTTCGGTTTTAATCGAAACACGGAAACTCTATTCGTTTAAAAGCACATCCAAAAGAAAGCAAAGATTAGGCCGGAAAGTCCGACCAATGATTTTGGGGACCAAACTTGGATATTTTTAGGAATTTTGTCCCCGGTCCAATGAAATACAACTTAGATATAGATAATATGGGGTTTATGATATCATACAGCATTGGTTTATTGCTTTTTGAAAAAATTATTTGATGTATTTGACAACAGCAACAGTAGTTTCACCACAGCCGATATCAGCCAAGTTGTTGATACCTTCAACAACATCCCTACCGATAAGAAAAGGCAACTATATACCTGTTGGCAGTTACTATCGCGGAGACAGTTCACCATTTTTTCATAGCA
>JAKSMR010000039.1 GCA_024400495.1 Bacteroidales bacterium | reverse complement strand
GATGAATTGTCTCCGCTAGGATAACTGCCAACAGGTATATAGGTACCTTTTTTTTCATTTTCTGAGGTTTTTTTTGCTCAATTCAAAAAAAATGTGTATCTTTGCAAAATCAAAGCATTCTCTTCCCTCGCTTCCCGATCCTTGGGCCGTCCTTGCCCTCCCTACACTCCCCACACCCGCCAACGTCAGTCTCCTTCTGCTTTCCGGCTTGCCGGACCTTACAGAACAAGTCCTCCAAACAGTCCGCTCTGCTATCGCACCTCACACTTTGAAATTATTCTATATAACCCGTAGCCTCTAATGTGGTCAAGGAAATACGCCTTAGAGATTGCCCAAACACAATTCCGTACAGCTATGACAAAAAAACTATCCTTTTGTGCCATCTTTCTGTTGTTTTATGCCTTCTCGGGGTTCTCACAAGGCATATGCGACCTGATCCTTATCCCCGAAGGCAACAACCTCTGCTTGAGGGGAAAAGGAGACTCCGACTTCTTCGAAGTGAGGGCCTGCAGAGGCAACATCATGAGCTATCGTGCCTATGCTCCCTCCTCCATCGGATTACTATGGAACGTGGAAGGCGGCGCCTACTATCTGAACGACGACAGCACCCGCTGCTTTGTCACATGGGGAGAGGGCAGCGGAGGCACGGTCTCCGTGACGGCTATGCTTCCCGACAGCTCTACCTGCACAAAGGACCTCCAGATTGTGCTGGAGGATAAGCCGGCGGCGGGTATTCTCTCAATTCCCAACTATATTGTCGACATCAATAATCCCGATAAGAAATGGCTGGAAGTATGTGCCGGCGACACACTCTCGTTCGTCGACAACAGCACCTGCGACGGGCGTCCTATTGTTGGCTATTATTGGGAATACCCCGGTGGCACCTCCAACAGCCAGTCCATCTCATTCGTGGCCCAGTCTATCGGGGCGCATACCATCATCCATCGGGTATATAATGAATGTGGATGCTATGACGAGGTCTCTCTCGATCTCACCGTCAGAGAGCCTTGTCCTCTGGAAGTCTCCTGCTTCGGGACAACATGCGCCTTCTCCAGACAGTCTTATTCCATACGTTCTCCGAACTGTACCGACTACCTGTGGTATGTGGAGGGTGGCACCCTCGTGGGTTCCCAACATGCTCCCGATGTCGAGGTGCAATGGGGAAACCCCGAAAGCGGCTACGGGATCCTCTATTTCGACGGTAGCAGCTGCGACTGCGGATGCAGGTCCCGCAAAAGTATCAAAGTGCCTATCATCTCCAACAATGTCAGCATCACCGGAGCCGACACATTGTGCCGTGGGGCATCCTATGATTTTTCTGTTCCGCTCTGGGGTGCCACCAGTTATTCCTGGTCCGTCTTCCCTTCAACCGGCATCCTCCTCTCACCCGACAGCAACATCCTGTCATTCACCCCTCAGGCTTCCGGCACCTACACCATCCAGGTCTCCTACTCCTGCGATTTCCTAGGTTGCGGGCCTTATCTTGCGACAAAGAGGATAGTGGTCAGAGAGCCGTTGTCCATCAATGCTCCTTCCGCTGACGGAGTCTGTATAGGATCCGTCCTCTCCTTCGGCACTACAGCCCACACTCCCAGCCTGTGGACGGTGTCCTGGAACGATAGCATCATCCATACCGCCACAGCACAATCCCTTTCCTACTCTTTCGACACCAGCGGGCTGTTCGTCATCCGTGCCAGCAACGACGGCTGCTGCAACGAGGCCAGTGTGACTTTCGACATTAAGGACAACCCGCCGGCACCTACGCTGATCTCGGGCCCCGACTCCATCTGTCCGTATTATACCGCCACCTATAGCGCCACCCCCAGCAGCCCGGCATACTACCTCCTTTGGGAGTGGTGCGGGAACGAGACATCTCACACCTGCTCGGGCAACACGGCCAACATCACCTTCGGATATCCCGTCCAAGACTTCAACGTCTATCAGGTACGGCGAGGGACAGAATGCCGTTCCGAAGCCACCACTGTCCATGTGTCTCCTTTCCAGCCGGCGCCATGGCCCTACAACGACACCATCCGCATCTGCCCCGGCCAGCAGATCACCCTTTCCCGTCTCTATGACCAGTCCGACAACGACGTGCTCTACGAGTGGGAAGTCTATCCCTCCAACGCGTTGTCCATCCAAGGCTCCCACCTTGAAGCCTCCGTGGTGCTGCTGGCCAACCACATCACCCACCTGCCCACTACGGTTGACCTCATACTGAAACGCAAGTTCTGCGACACCGAGCTGATCAATATTGTTCCCGTACTGGTTGGGGAGATCGGCATCCCCTCCATCACACACGCACCGGTATGTGCAGGACAAAGCATCGCATTCTCAACAACCGACAGGGACGATGCCGATGCCAGCGCCTCCTATTGGTATATCGACGATGACGCCGATAGCCGCATCTATGGGTCGTCTGCGGACCTCGTCTTCGACGACGAAGCCCCCCATGTGGTGCATCTGCATTATGTGTCCCGTTTCGGATGCGAGACCGACGCCCACGTCTCCGTAACACCTTGCCAGTTCTTCCCCTACTTCACTATTGTCGAGAACGGAGACTCCCTGATGGTGGTGGCTGACGGACAGACGGCAGGCTTCAGCTATCTCTGGTCCACGGGAGACACCACGGCATCCATAAGCACCCCTTCGTTCGGTTGTGGATGCGACGTCACCTCACTGGAATGCGGATGCACCAGGTCGCTCTGGCATCATATCGCCACTCCTCCATCCCGGGGATGCAATTATGTCGACAACGCCTTCGGCATCATATATCGCTGCAAGAACATCATCAGCATCGGCCGGCACTGCGGATCAGAATGGCACTATCCTGTCTCGGCCCGCCTGTCGCAGGGAGCGCGAACATACACCCACACCATATCGGGGGAGGATCAGCGGATCATGGTTCCTGACACGGGTGCGTTCTTTGTCACCCTCACATGGAGGCATAACGACTCCTGCTATACCTGCACAAAGTACGGCACCGTTGACGACGCATTCTCTTTCCGGACCTATAACGACTGTATGGGCCACCTTGTGGCTGTAGTCGGCCAGACCGACAGCACCCCGGTGCCCTTCAGCGCTACTGTCTCGGGAAGGGACGACGGTGTCGCCATAGGCACAGCCTCGGGGGTAGGCCAGGTGAGCGTCGCCATCCCTCACGCCGGCTGGTACTCGGTCCTCATGACCTTCAACGACGAAGCGGATTGTTACTTCTCTACCATAGTCCATTTCGATGCCACGCCTAGCATCCAGCGCATCCACGTCCAAAACGACCTCTGCGAGAAGACTCCGTTCTCTTTCTTTGCCGACGCCACCGGCGACAGCCTTACCTACAGATGGGGCTTCGGTGAAGGCTCCTGGAACTTTGGCAATGGTATCTTCCATGCATACGACGATAATACGCCACGACTTTTTGCATCCTTGACTGTTACTGACAGAAACCATTGTTCTGCTACAGATTCGGTCCAAGTAAATGTAGTTGGCAACGTTCTTGATAGATATACGATAATCGACAATGGTCAACCCGATTGTCCGGGAGACAGTGTCGTCATTCAAACCAATGGGGGCGACAACCTCTATCGCTGGTCTCCTTGCCATCAGTTCTCTGACAACACGGCCAACGTTTACGCGGCAGGAACCTATATCGTTGACATCACTTCTATCCATGGGCTATGCAGAAAACAGCTGGCGAGAAATGTGGCATATCCCAACACCCCCTTTGCAAAAATCCTTTGCGACAGCGTCTTCTGCCAGAACGACGTGGCCGAGCTTGTCGGCGATGCCGGGTCCGAATACTCCTACCATTGGAACATTCAGTCAGAGAACCGTAGCGAAGATGTATACACCTCTTCTGTCAGCTACCACCTTGTCGACACCGGACAATACAAGGTGGTGCTCTGGGTGACCGACGCCAGGGGATGCTCTGCCTACGACGTAGCATTGTTCTATGTCCACCCTGCGCCCCCAACGCCTTCTCTGGAGTTCTGCGGGAACAAATGTATCACCCAGGGACCGGTGAAGCTGTGCTCGGCCGATGACAGAGAGCTCCTCTGGAGCAACGGCTCTCGCGGGCCTTCGTCTGCCTTCCTCACCGATGGGTTGGTCGGCGCTTACTATCACGACCCAAAGACAGGATGCCGGTCCGAAAACGCCACCATCATGATCCCCGAAGTCCCCAATTTCAACGGACTGCTCTCGGGATGCTATTGCATCTCCGGAAATGATATCCCTACCGACTTGCCTCTGTACTCGCTGGGAGCCCGGACGATCCTCCCGTGGGAGTGGTATCTCGACGACGAGATGCTCAGCGAAAACACGCTGCCTCCTAGCCCCGGCATGCTCAACATCATAGGCGAAGGCGAATATAGGCTGGCGGTCCTCGACTATGGGTTAGGCTGCAAAGCATACTCTCCTCTTCTGTCTATCCAGACGAGGAATTGTCCCTACCCTATCAGTCCTTCGGAAAAACCGTCTGTCCGTGGGTATGTGGAGAAAAAAACCTGCAGGCAGGAGGATTGCTCGCTCCTTTTCGACATACAGGTCTCGATATGCAACGAGACAGACTCCTCTGTGTGCATTGACAACATATCGACTCCTTTCCCCATCGCATATGCATTCTCCACCGTTCTGCCGTTTGTGCTCGACACAGGAGAATGTCGGAATGTCTCGCTATCTATAGAATACGACTTCACCACCCCTGCCTTCATCCCGTTTGTTATATATAGCCGAGGGAGATCCTTAGGGAACTTTTTGGTGAGTTTGGCCGACTGGAGGAGTTGTGTCAATCCCGACACCTGCGACATCGACATAACAGTCTCATTGGCTCTTGACCACTCTCTCAGCAGGCCCAACCAATCTGCTTTCTTTGGTTTCAGCTTGGCCCTCCCTTCGGGAACAGGCAACGTGATATCGGCATGGTGCGACCAAGGCCAGATTATCGATGGCAACAATCTGGGGTCGTCCTTCTCCGGTCTGCTGATGCTGGACTACGGCGATCTCACACAACAGGCTGCTGTCAATGCCGATTTCTGTTTCCATCTCATCTGCTGCGAGAACGAGAGGATCTGTGTCAGCGACACCTGCATACCTTATAGGGACTTCTGGGAGTACTGCAGCGTGCTGCCACAACAGGACGGCATGGAGAAGATGATGCATGACACCGACGGTGCCGACGACAGGATGACGGAGGAGAAGCTGTTCATGCTTGTCCCGAGCCCCGCGACAGCCTGGGTCAAGGTGGTGAGCCGCAAACGAAGCTCCGACGACGCTGTACGGCGGATCGAGGTGTTCTCCTTGAACGGGCAGAGGATGCTAGAACAGAAGGATTCTGACTTGTTCGACGTATCCAGCTTGGCTGCCGGTACCTACATCGTCAAAGTGATGACTAAAGGCAACCGATACGAATACCTGAAACTGATCAAACACTAACCCGTAAAACCTAAGCTATGAAAACAGCCAGAATAATCGAAATAGCTTTTAAAGTAACGCTTGTCCTCTTCGTGCTGCTGGCAGGCGGCGTCCAGGCCCAGGAGCATGGGTTCCGGTGGGGGAAGTGGCAAGAAGGCCAACGGACACAAGACGGAGCACTGAAAGACATTGTGTTTGCCTCTTATGTCGACAGCATCGGGAACACCTATGTCTGGGGTGAATACGGACAGAATGCACGTCTGGGCGAATACGGCCCCTACATCTGCCCGCTGGACGAATACGGATACGATCCGCAGCACAGGCCCGGATCAGGGTTTCAGCTTGGTACCTTTTTGGCAAAAATAGATTCGGCGGGGACCGTTATGTGGTGCAAGTCTGCCGGTGCCGCTTTTCACGGGCTTACCGCCGCTTGGAATAGCATGGTTGTGAAAGACAATAAGATAACCGTCGCCTGTTATGTCACATACAGTTCTCATTGGCTATATTTCTTTGACACAATATTTACCTTCTCTTCAGACTTCTCTGACGCGCGTTCTGGGATGTATGTCTATTTTGTCACGTTTGATATGGATGGGAATATGTTGGAATACCATTGTATACAGTTGTTTGGTTTCCTTTCAAGTTCACCCGGAGGTTTTTTTGGTCCTTGTTCATTCTTCTCTCATCGCGGAGGCAACAGCTTCACCATTGACAACGAGGGCAACATACATGTTTTCACCGGTGGCTCCTGGGTGACCGAAGATTCGTTGCACAAAGCCTATATCCTTGTGGATGAGGACACCAACAGGAGATACCCTCTGAACCCCAAGACCATCGGCGGCGAATATCTCGCCTTGTCGCTGTACATGAAGTTGGATAGGGAGTGGAACCTCGTCAGCTCGCGCTACCTGATTGACAGCATAGACGGATGGACCCGAAGTGCCGGTCATGATGCCTGCTATGCCTCTCTCGAGCCCAAGAAGGTGATTGCCGAAGATGACGGAATCTATGCTTGGTGCACTTTCCGTTGCGACGACTTCTTGTTCGAACCCGACTCGTTCCTAGTAAAGGCGTTTCTAGACTCGGCCCACTACCTGTGGATTGACAACAAAAGGGATTTCAAGATATTGCCTTGTCTGATAAAGTTCAACCTGGATGGGAGTGTCGCGTGGATCAGGCAGTTGTATGCAATAGGCCGACCTAACATGGCATCGCATTATAGCGATATGGGCTGTATTGCGCTGGACGAGGACTATGTTTATTCCTATTTCAATTCTACCAATTGGTGTAGGGTGTTCGCCGACAGCGCCCATACCCAGGAGATAGTAGGGCACCTTCTAGACTACGGCTTTGTCGTGGCTTACGACCGAGCGACAGGCGACTATATAGATTACTATCTTTTTGATACTATCAACAGAAACTGGTCGCTTGACAATTCCCTTGCACTCATCGGCGACGAACTTGTACAAAACGTACATTTCTTTTTCCTCCATTATAAAGAGATCCTCAAAATCAACAAGCACACAAAGGAGGTGACCCGATCCTTCCCGATATACAATAGGGGCGCACCGTCCGCACAGGGCACAAAATGTATGGCGGCGAGCCCCTACGGCTGGACCATCCGAGTCGAAGTTGGCGAGGTGCCGATGGTGGGAGACAGCATCTTTATCGGGAACTACCAAGATGCGTTGGTATACGCGTTCTTCTACGACTCCACCCTGGACCTGCACCGCCCCAGCCCCTGCCCCGCTGTTGACTCCCTCTGGTGCAGCAGCACCATGGGACACGATGTCGCTCTCTCCTGGCAAGGCCCGGATCTCCCGCAGTATGAGCTGGCCTTTGTGCCCCAAGGCGACAGCTGGGACGACGCCACCCTCGTCGTGGTGGCCGACACCACTACAACGTTGACACTTCCTTCCGACCAATGCTACAAGGTGCGCATCCGCGGTCTGTGCGACGGCAACCGGAGGGCCCACAGCCCCTGGAGCGACTCCCTCGCCATCTGCCCCGAAGTGGGCATCGACAACGTGGCATCGGGCGCCCTCTTGTCCCTGTCGCCCAACCCCTCCGGCGGCGTGGTCCAGATTCTGGGCCTCGAAGACGACAACGCATCGGTAGAGATCCTCGACATCGACGGCCGGCTGCTGCTCTCCTTCGAGAACACCACCTCCCTCGACCTCTCCTCGATCCCTGCCGGCATCTACATCGTCAAAGTGATGACTAAAGGCAACCGATACGAATACCTGAAACTGATCAAACACTAACCCGTAAAACGCTGATGAATAATGGTTTTTAAAAAAGGTAACTGATTCTTGCAGATTACCTATAGGTAGCCTATAGTTTCAAAAAAATTTGGTGGTTTCGTTATAATTTCGTATCTTTGCCGAATGAAACGTTGCTGACAGAATTCTGGTCAGCAATGTAAGTTGTATATAATCAATGAGATAATAATAAATAATATTACTAATATGAATATCAAAAGATCGTTTCTTCTGGTTGTAATGCTCCTTATGGCCGCTTTCGGCTCTAGGGCGCAGATTATGCTGAAGTACTCGCAAGGGTTTGAAGACTCGGGTGAGACTTACGGCTACACAGTCACCTCGGGTGATATGGCTACCCAAAGCACCATTGTGTCGGGCGGCTCGAAGGCGCTCAAGATGTCTCACACTACCACAGCGGCTCAGTTTGTGACCGATGTGATCGACTTTACCGACAATGGTGCCTACCAGTATTTCATTCTGGAGTTCAACCATGCTACCGACGTCGATCCTCTCGTCAACCAGTCTGCCGACTACGTCTGCGTGATCGAGGCAAAACGCCCCGACCAGGCCAACTGGATCACCCTGGGTGCTTCCAACTACGACCGCTCCACAGGAGGCGGCTCGGAAGACTTTATCGCCACCACCTCGTTCAGCAATAGGAGCTACGGCGAGTGGGAAGGCTCGGCTATCAACAACACCTGGTGGAAGCACGAGCGTTTCAGCCTCAGCACCCCCTTCTTCACCGGTGTCGCCGTTGCTAACCGCAAGCTCCAGATCCGTTTCACCCTCCAGCCCCGCCGTTCCGGCACCAGCAACCAGGGTTGGTATATCGACGGCATCACCGTCAAGTCGAGTATCTCGTCAATGACGCCTCCCGTGCTCACTATGACTGCATGGCCCGACATGGAGGCCTATCCCTCCAGCCGCGGAGCCCGCATCAACTTCGATGCCCGTACCGCCTCCAGCGACGGTCTTGCTGCAGACTCCTGCTATGTGCTCTACAAAGTGGGCAGCGACCCCACCATACGTCGCGTCCAGATGAACGTCACTACTACCCAGCAAGGCAACAATATTACTTATCACGGCAAGTCACTTATCCCTTTCCATGGTTATGATACACTCATCTATTATCGTGTAGTAGTTAAAGACGCATCCACCAACCACAACACCACTACCTTCCCCGCCGACCAGGAAGGATGGGAACGTTACCGCTGTGTCCGCGGTTCCGGCCGTGTGGGTCTGGTGGGAAACTTAAACGAAATCGCAGAGATGCCGTTCCCCAGTTCGGGCGACTCCCGCACACAGGCGATCTACGACAGTGCAACGCTTGCTGAGAGTGGTCTCAAAGTGGGAGCTATCACCAGGCTCTCGCTCGTGTCGTACTCCAACGCAAGCAACTCCACGCGTGAAAACTTCACCATCAAGATGTGCAACCTCAACAAAGGTGCCGTCACCGTGGCCAACAACGCCAACTCCCCTTCGTTCTACGCCGGCCTCACCAAAACCGTATACGACAGCAGCCTCACGCTCAATGTGGGCTCGGGAACCAGGATCGACATCGATCTTCAGGACACCTTCTACTACGCAGGAAAGGATATTCTGATGATTGTCACCTACGACAACAATAGCACCGACCCTGCCGAGGTCAAAGTAAGAGGAACCAGCTGCGCTCCCAATCAGAACAGTATCTATCAGAACATGCCGGCGTTCATGGGTTTCAACCCCTACCAGAACACGTTCTTCAATTCGGGCTATGTTCTGAATAAGCGTCCTAGCTACACCTTCTATTCTGTTGCCAATGCACCGCTGATATACGACTGTGGTGTTGAGGCCATCATCTCTCCCTCCGACACCATGCCCGCCTATGCTGGCGCCAGCAACAACAACAGCGTTGTGCTGAAGCTGACCAACTACGGCGTGCAGTCCATCCGTGGCGTCCGCCTCTGGTATCAGGTCGACGACCTCGCTCCCCAGTACTACGACTGGAGCGGCAACCTCGGAGGCGGCACTTCTGTCAACGTCACCGTCTCCGTCAACCAGCACTATACCGTCGGTTACCACAACATGACGGCTTGGGTCGACGACACCCTTACCGTCCAGGGCAACAACCGCGTGCGCGACCATGAGCCCTACAACGACACCGCCTACACCCCCTTCGTAGGATGCTCCGGCCCCATGCATGGCGTCATCCAGGTGGGCGGCACCAACCCCGACTACGAGACCATCGACCAGTTCCTTTATGCCCTCAGCCAGTGTGGTGTCAATGGCGCCGTCACTGTTAAGCTCGCCCCCGGAACCTATCCCTCCATCACCATCCCTCTGGTCAACGGCATCTCGGCACGAAACTATATCCAGTTCGAACCGCTCGACGGCTCCGACACGTCAGTAGTGTTCACACCTACCAACACCCAGCAGATTGTCGACCTGCGTAACGAAGGCCACGTGAGATTCAAGAAGATCACCTTCCGTTCCCACTATCAGACCTCGGCCGTCACCTATCACATCCGCATGTCCAACGCTAGCCGTGCCTGCCAGTTCCTCAACTGTCATTTCGAAGAAAATCTCGGTACGGGAAACATCAGCAGCCGCTCTGTTGTGTCGTCGATAATCTACAGCGGCGGCGCCGACTCCACGCTGGTGCAGGGATGTACCTTCACCCATGGCCGTATCGCTGTGAACTACACCGGTCCTTCGGCCGACAACCACGCCTCCTACAACCGCGCTATCGCCAACACCTTCACCGACCAGCGCGACAACGCCATCATCGTGCGTAACCAGTGGGACGCTGTTGTCGACAGCAACTACATGAACAACGTGCTCACCAACACCAGCTACGTGCTCCTTGTTCAGGACTGCAGCGGCCAGCTGAAAGTGACCCGTAACAAGATCTACTCCGAGAAGGGTGCCGGCTGTATCGGTGTCTCCACCATCACTGCCTCGGGATCGCTGCCCGCCATCTTCGCCAACAACATGGTGGTCTGCAACGACGACGGCACGGCCAACACCATGAACACGCCCTTCAACATCATCAGCGCCACCAACACCAAGTTCGTCTTCAACTCTATCAAGATGACGGCACAGACCCGTACCTCGATGGCAGCAACCTCTTTGGGTGGCGGCTATATGAACGGCTGCAGATTCCAGAACAATATCGTCGCCTGCTTCGACACCATGAACGCCGCCTTCAGCTATGCCACCTTCGGCGGCGCCTCCATCGTGAGCAACAACGTATACTACTCCACGGGTATGTCGCTCTGCAAATACAACAGCGCCGACGCGCTCACCATAGAACAATGGGCGACCTACTCCGGCGACACCACCTCGGCTAACATCAACCCCGCTTTCGCCAACAGCGGCCGTGTGGACCTCCGCACCTATAACGTGGTGCTGAAGCAGGTGGGTGTCAGCGGAACCGGCATCACCGTCGATATGTTCGGCACCAACCGTAATGCTCAGCATCCCTGCCCCGGTGCTTTCGAATGCCCCAGCCTCAACCACGAGTTTGAGATTGTCAGCATCGTCAACCCCATCGGCTCCTACTGCGAGATTCCTACCGCTGCTCCTCTGATCGTGACCCTCCGCAACAACGGCTCCCAGACCTTCCAGCCCAGCAGCTCCAGCCAGCTCCGTCTCTACTACTCCCGCTCCAGCCAGCGTGGCGTGATGGCTCCTGGCCAGTCAGGCTCGATACTGGTGAACCGCAGCATCCCCGCTAACGACACCATCGTCTTCAACACAGGCAGAAACCTCAGCTTCCCCGCCCTTTCCGATGCCGACACCACCTACCAGTTCCAATCCTGGCTCTCCAGCACTTTAGACCCCAACACCATCAACGACTCTGCCTCCTTCGAGGTTACCGCCCTCGCCCATGCCCCTGCCATCACCACCACTACCTTCACCAGCAACTATGCTGAACCGGCAGAAATCACGCTCACCAACGGCGTGCAGACATGGAACACCGACATCTACACTTCGGGACGCCAGACTCCTTCCACCTGCTACTGGTACACCTCTCCCACCGAGACCGTTCCTTTCTATCGTGGCAACAGCTACACCACCAACGTGCTTTACACCGACACCACGTTCTATATCCGCCAGAAGCGCGAGCTCCCCATGGTCCGCTTCACCGAGATCCAGATCTCCAATACCGGTACCGGTGTGACGGCTCCCATGCCCGCTTGGATGAACACCACTACCAAGTTCGCTATTGAACTTACCAACGTGGGCGACTATCCCGCACAGATGGAAGGCGACACCGTGATGGTCGTCTCCTCCAACAATTCGTTCAACAACAAGAAATACGTCTTCCCCAACTTCACCATCGAGCCCGGCCAGAGCATCGTGCTCCAGTTCTTCAACACTCCTAATGTCGATTCGAACTTCACCCTCAGCTCCGGCCTCACCCTCAACCCCGCCTATAACGTACCTCTGAGCATCATCTACTACGACGGCCACGGCGCCGCCGATGCTGTGGTCTTCAACAACCTGGCCTCCACCTTCTACAGCACCATTCCTCCTCAGGTGTGGTCGGGCTCCGGCATCACCATCACCAATGGCGTCGCCGGCGTCATCCGCAAGAGCTGGCCTACCAACCCCAATGCTGCTCCTGCCAACTCGGCACAGTATTGGTCGCTCTCCTCTGCAACCGATAAGATGACGCTGGGCGTTCCTCCTCAGGAGCTCATCCAGTACTTCGACAACGGATGTATCGGTGCCCCTGCTCCCATCAACATCCACCTCGTAGGCTATCCTACCGTCGATATCGCTATCGACAGCCTCACCCTCCCTTCAGGCTGTGGTATCAGCACCACTCCCATTACCGCTACCTATCACAACTATGGTTTTGAAAGCAGCCCAGCCTTCACCTCCCATTTCTCGGTGAATGGTGTTGCTGTTGGAACCGACAACGTTCCCGCTATGCCTGCTGGCGGTAGTGTGACCCGCACCTTCTCCACCCCTGCAAACCTCACCTCCTTATCGGGTGAACAGACCTTCGAGGTCAAGGTTTGGGCTGAGCATAACAGCGACGACAACACCCCCGCCAACGACACCATGACGGGCGTCACCACCACCCTCTATACTCCTTTAGCTCCTGTTGTATCTTCCCCTGTCGATGTCAGATATGGTAACAGGGGTGTCCTTACCGTAGCAGGCTCTCAGGACGTGCTGATCTGGAGCGACAGGAATCATGTTCCTCTCGACACTACGCGCGTCTTCGAGACCGACTACCTCTTCTATCCCGACACCTTCTTCGTGTCGGCTGTGGCTACCGCCTCTGATTTTGTCCACATCGGTAACCTCGCCAACGTCAACGCTGCTAATGCATATCCTTCACCCTACAACCCCAACGTCAAATATGGCCGCGAGCAGTACATCTTCACCGCTAGCGAGCTGGCAGCAGCGGGATACAGAGCAGGAACCATCAAGGCCATCTCCTTCTACCTGGAAAACATCCTCGTGTCGGGTGGCTCGGTAACCTTCGACAACTTCAAGATCCGCATGGGTACCACATCGCAGAACAACTTCACCGGCAACAGCGACTGGTTGCCCACCACCGAGGTTTACTCTGCCGGCACCCTTACCCTTACCAATGGCGCCAACGGACAGCGATGGGTCACCCACAACTTCACCACGCCTTTTGTATGGGACGGCACCTCCAATATCGTGGTCTGTGTCATCCGTTCGCAGGAAGCAGCCCAGTCGGCAGGCGCTCAAACGCGTTATACCGCCGCTGCCGCCAACCAGTGTCTCTATCTGAAAGGTTCTGCAGCAACAATCATCGGCGACACTCCTGGCGCAGGTGCTAGAAACGCCAACCGCCCCGATATCCGATTCGGATTCTCCACCTTTAGCTGCCAGGGCCCCGAGAGTATGGTCGCCGTCAATATCACCGGCACTCCTACCGTCGACGCTTCTCTGGAGTTCCCTCTCGAGATGGACACCATGGCTTTCGCCTCCTGTGGCAATACCGACTTCAACGTGGTGGTCCGCAACAATGGTCTTAACGCCATCAGCGGTTACACCATCGATTATTGGGTTGACGGTGTCCCCGGCACTTTCACCACCGGCCCTTCGGTGGAACCTCGTCAGGCCGTCCAGCTCACCATCGCCACTCCGCTGCTCCATCCAGGCCGACATAGCCTGCGTGCCATCGTGAATATGACTGGCGATACCCTCTCTATCAACGACACTATCGGCCGCATGATCAACGTACGTTTCTGTGCCGGTACCTACGAGATGGGTGCTTCTAGCACCAGCATCTACGCCAACTTCCAGGAGGTGTTCGACACCCTGCGTCTTGCTGGTGTCGATGGTCCTATTACGATTGCTGTCGATCCGGGCGTCTACCAGGAACAGCTCAACGAACAGGGCGAGATTCCGGGCAGCAGCGCCACCAACACCGTCACCTTCCAGTCCATCACGGGCAACGCAGATGATGTGGTGCTTAAAGCTGCTCCCACACAGAACGACAATTATGTGCTCCATCTGAACAATACCGGCAACATCACCTTCGGCAAGATGACTATCTATGCCGTTGGTACAGGTAACTTCTCTCACGCTGTCCAGCTTACCAATGTGTCCAATATCGGATTCAACGGCACCAAGATCCGCGTCAAGGGAACCCTCAACAACGTCAACGGCTCTTGCCTCATCATCAACGAAGGTGTGCGCAACCTCCGTCTCGACAGCTGTGTGCTCGACAGCGGTTACTATTCTATCAAGAGTATGGTTGCCAACGCCGGCGCTTCTTCGGGAATCACCCTTTGCGACAACGCCTTCCGGAACTTCTGGAGCCAGGGTATCAACCTCCGCAAGGTGAACAATGTCGCCATACGCCGCAACACCATCCGTTCGGGTGTAGGCATCGCCTCCCGTCCCCTCACGGGTGTCGTGGTTGGTGAGCACACCGGCGGTGTTATCGTCGAAGGCAACAACATCGTCATGTTCGACGAAAAGAACGGCGGTAAACGTGGTATCGTCCTGGGCAACTGCCGTGCCACCAACGCTTCCCGAAACAAGGTCTACAACAACTTCGTTGATGCCCACAGTACGGGTACCGCTGGCCAGATCCCTGCCGGCATCGTCCTCGATAGCTGCAACTACACCAATGTATACTACAACACCGTCCGTGTCTACGCCGGTGTCAACGCGGCTACCTCCAACGCTTTCCAGGTGGCAGGTACCAGCTCATTTATATATGTAATCAATAATATATTCTCGAACTTCAGCCGTGGTTACGCATACAACCTCGCCAATGTGGCCAATGTGACCAACTCCAACTACAACGTCTACTATTCCGACACCACCCACACCCGTCAGTATGCTACCCACCGTCTGGCTAAGATAGGTACCGCCGAGCTCATCAACATCGACACCCTCCGTTCGGTCACCACCATGGACGGTAACTCGATGTTCGACCGTCCCTACTATATTGCTGACGACGACCTCCATCTGGCCTTCGGCCTCTATGCAGAGCTGGCACAGTACAACTCCGAAGTCCCCAGCGACATTGACGGAGAGCTCCGCTCTCAGATTCCGCCTCCCACCATCGGCGCCGACGAGTATACCCGTTGCGTCCACAATACCGCTATCATGGAACTTATTGAGCCCAGCACGGCCGTTGAGCACATCGAGACCGACACCATGCGTGTCATTGTCAAACTCTTCAACGACGGTTCCTCCGCCGAATCGAACCTCCGCTGGTTTGCCGAAGTTCTAGGAACTAGTGCTGTGTCCCCGCGTAGGGCCATCTCACAGATCCTTCCCGGCGAGGTGATTTTCGATACCACTTATGTGCCTATGCCCATCGGTGTCTTCGACACCCAGACCGTTCAGGTACAGTTCTTCCTTGCCAACGACTGCAATGCAGAAAACAACACCGTTTCCACCCGTATCTTCTTCGAGCCTGCCTTCAACATCAAAGCCACCTCCATTCAGGCTAGCACCGGCAGCGGTTGTGAGCTGCGTCATGTGCCCATCACCATCGCGCTCTCCAACGTAGGTAAGAAGGCTATCCCCACCAACTATCCTATCGAGATCAGCTACCAGGCCATCGTCAACACAGCAGGTGTCACCGTGCCTCAGTTCCCCATCACCAACACTGAGACTGTCCGTCTCACCCAGCCTCTGCCCGTGAACGGAGTCACCTCCTTCAACTTCTACCAGACCGCCAACTTCTACCCCGAAGGCAACTCTAAGGATATTGTTATCCGTCTGCGCGGCTGGCACCACTACATCTACGACGGCAAGCCTCTGGGTACCGGCGCCGATACCACCAACTACATCAACGTCACCTCCAAGTACACGCCTGTTGCGCCTACCTCCAGCGACGTCCATCTTCCTTACGGCAGCTGGGACACCCTCTTCGCCTCCCACATGGAGACGCTCCCCGGCACTCCCGCTCCTCGTCCCATCCGTTGGTACAGAGACTCCACCCAGGCTCCTTTCTTCGCCAACAGCAACTACAGCCGTTCGACCTGGTGGGAGACTCCTCAGTATTTCCACGACTCCACCTACTATGTGAACTGTATCTCGTCCACCAACTGCCCCAGTCACTTCACCCCCATCCATGTCTATGTCAACGCTCCTGTAAGCACCGATGCTGCTGTGCTCTCCGTCGAGGAGCCGCTGAGCAAGGTATATATGACCAACGACACCGTGAAGGTGACCCTCGTCAACTACGGTAGCCAGGCTCTCACCAACGTCCCTGTTGTCTATCAGCTGCGTCGCAATAGCGACAACCGCGTGCTTATGCAGGTTCGCGAGGTATGCACCGCTTCCATTGCTCCTGGTGCTACCCAGAGCTTCGTTTTCGACTCCCTGCTCAACATCCCCGCAGTAAACACCATCTACAACATCCGTGTGTGGACCGATATGCCGGGCGAGCAGGTACGCTCCAACGACACCATCCGCTATCCTCATGTCTTCGCCGCTCTTCCCGAGCGCACCTATGTCACTCCTTATATGGACGGCCCCGATGGACTGGACATCATCCGCCTCACCTACAACGCCCTCCATGTCGAGATGCCTGCCCTTGGCCGCACCTATACCGCTGCTGCCCAGATCGACGATCCTTACCTCATCCCCCTCCACGTCACTCGTGGTACCACCGACTCCCTCATCATCCAGGTAGCCAGCAACGAGGATCTCAACGACCGCACCGTCAAGGGTACCGTCGCCGTCTTTGTCGACTACAACCGCGACGGCTTCTTCTCCAACAGCCACGACGCTAAGACCGAGCTCGTCTTTGTCGACTCCATCCAGGCTTATCAGAAGTACAGCTACATCTACACCGTCCCCTCCAAAGCGATGCTGGGCTACATGCGTTGTCGTGTAATCGTCACCCAGGATAGCGTCAACTACTACTCTGTCTCCGCCACCAATGCCATCAGCAAGGGCCACGTGCTCGACTTCCTGTTGTATGTCGAAGACACACCTCTGGGTACCGATGTGGCGCTGCCTCGCATCATCGCTCCCACCGAGCAGATCGTCTCCGTCAACGACAGCCTCTCCCTCACCTTCGCTATGTCTAACAAGGGTGCCACCGATGTCACCACCTGCGACATCACCTGCCGTATCGAAAACCCCGACTCTGTCTACTCCTACACCTTCACCTGGACCGGCAACCTCGCTTCTGGCGCCAGCACTGCTGTGACCCTTCCCGACCGCTTCTGGGTTCCCGAAGGTACCACCAATATCACCCTTACCGTGGCTGCCCCCGGCGACATCAACATGAGCAACAACACCCTCAAGTACCAGTACCATCGTTTCCACAAGATCACCCTCATCTATCAGGATGATTTTGAAGGTGAGGACATCTGGTATGCGCCCATGGGCTCCTCTAACTTCAACTACAATGTCTGGGAACGCGGACGTCCCACCAAGCGCAACCTCAACCGCTTCCACAGCGACTCCCTCGTGTGGGCTACCAAGATCTCCGACGCGGTGACCGCTGGCGCCTATGGTAACCTCAGCTACCTCTACACGCCTATCATCAACATCGCCCAGATCCGTCCCGATACCATCTCCTTCTGGCTTGCACGTGCTATCGGCAGCAACTGCCAGGTATGGCTCGAGTACTACAACTACCTCGGCGAGTGGATTCCCATGGACACCACCTCTCGTGCCCGTTGGTACACCGATCCTGCCGGCTTCATCGGCAACTCCGCAAGCTATCGCTACGAGCAGTATTTCTATCCCACCTCGCTCATCAGCGGTGAGTTCCAGCAGAACGTCCAGTTCCGTTGGGTCTTCCGTGCCGCTCCCGGCGCCTCCGACTGCGATGGTGTCGCCATCGACGACTTCCGTATCGGACGTGCCCGCCGTGCTGTCGATGCCGGTGTGGTTGACATTATCTATCCCGTCGCTCCTCAGTTCGGACAGACCATCCGTCCCCGTATCGTCATCAAGAACTACGGCTACGACACCCTCCGCTCCGTCAATGTGGCTTATGGCGCCTATGGCGTCAACCTGCCCAGAACCGGCACCTACCAGGGTATGATCCCGCCCGACGGCACCGACACCTATCAGTTCCCCGATGCCTTCACCATCCGCAGCGACTTCCCCGACACCTTCAACATCTGCGCCTACACCACCGTCAACCTCGATATCTACTGGGAGAACGACTCCACCTGCAAGCCCTTCGCCCTCTCGCCCCTCGACCACGATATGGATATGATCGGCATCGTCTACCCCCACGAGATGATCGTTGCCGGCGACTCCGTTGCTGTCACCGTCCGCATCCGTAACTTCGGTCTGCAGCCTGTCGCCGAGACGGATATCGTCTACACCTTCAACAACTCTTACACGGTGCGAGAGACCGTCAACTTCGCCGACCGCATCGGACACGATCTCCAGCCCTACGAGTACCTCAACTACACCTTCGATCATAAGTTCCGAGCCTCCATGGGTTATATGGACCTCAGCGCCTATGTCTCGATGCCTAACGACGACTACCTCTACAACGACTCCACCTCTATGCACCTGGTAGGTATCAGCTCTGTCGCCGACATACGTGCAACCGAGATCGTGGTGGACACCACCTCGTTCACCACCACGAAGATCCAGCTCACCATCGACAACATCGGTGCCCGTGCTGCCAACAACTTCGAGGTTTGCTACTATATCGACAACGATCCCACCACCCTCGTGCGCGACACCTTCAATATGGGCGAGCCGCTCGCCGCTCTCAACCGTGCTTACTTCGTCTTCAACGAGACCCTTCCCAACCGTCCCTATCCTAACTCCTACCGTTATGTGACGGCTTATGTGAACCTCGCCGACGACAACGAGCGCGCCAACGACACCACCTCTCTCATCGCCGTCCAGTACCCCGACCTCGAGGCTGTGAGAGTCCTTGTCGAAGAGAACCGCTACGACAGCTGTCATGTCCGTTTCGAGATTGTCAACAGAGGCAACTTCGCCTACACCCGTCCCTTCACCGTCTCCGCCACCGTCAACGGCGAGACGCTCACCACCACCTCCAACCGCCGTATCGACCCAGGCGAGGTCTACTCCATCGACATGGACGGCAAGGTGCGTAAGAACCTCCAGCGACAGTATGTAGGCTCTGGTTTCATCACCGCCCCTGGCGACCACGACTCTACCAACAACCAGACCACCGTCGTCTTTGTCCAGAACTACTTCGACGGCATCCCCACCGTCAACGCCGTCTCCGGTGGCATCGTCCTCGAGCAGAACCAGCCCAACCCCTTCACCAAGCAGACCCGTATCGATTTCTTCCTGCCCCAGCAGGGAACCGTGCGTTTCTTCGTGATGGACGCTATGGGCCGTCTCGTTTACCAGAAGAGCGTCGACTGCGACTATGGCAACAACACCATCAACTTCTCGCAGGAAGAGCTCTCCACCGGCATCTACTACTATGGTATCCAGATGGACGACAGAGTAGTCATGCGTAAGATGATCCGCAAGTAACCTCAACCTCTAGGAAAAGAAGGAGCGGAGCCCCCTCCGCTCCTTTCTTGTTCCTTCCCTCTTGCCCTTTGGCAGATGGCACCAATATCCGAACCCAACAGCCAGCCGTCGGCCATCTTGTAGGAAGTCTGAATTACCTCACAATGCAATCTCAGTTCAAACAGCACCTCGCCGACCTGGTCTCTCCCCACGACCCCATCCTCGTTGCCGTCAGCGGCGGCGTCGACTCCGTTGTGCTGTGTGAGCTCATGCATCAGTCCGGCCAGCCCTTCTCCATGGCCCATTGCAACTTCCATCTCCGTCCGGGCGACTGCGACAGAGACCAGCAGTTCGTCCTCTCCCTCGCTCAGCGCTATGGGGTTCCCCTCTTCGTCGCCCAGTTCGACACCCAGGCTCACGCCAAAGCCCAGGGGCAGTCCGTCGAAGAGGCAGCCCGCAACCTCCGCTACGCCTTCTTCCAAGAAGTCCTCGACGGCCGTCATCAGCCCCTCTGGCAACCCCAAGGACAGCAGGGGAGGCGTCCCCTCTTCGTCGCCACAGCCCACCATCGCGACGACGCCACCGAGACCTTCTTCATCAACCTCCTCCGCGGCACCGGCCTCGCCGGCCTTCATGGCATCCAGACCGTCAACGGCACCGTCATCCGCCCCCTTCTCGCCTTCGGCAGAGACGCCATCGAAGCCTTCGCCCGGCAGAACGGCCTCGCCCATGTCGAAGACTGCACCAACGCCACCCTCGACTACCAGCGCAACCGCATCCGCCATCAGCTCATGCCACTCCTGCGGCAGCTCGCGCCCCATATCGACGCCACCATGCAGCAGAACATCCGCCGCCTCTCCGAAGCCGAGCAGGTCTTCGACCTCGCCGTCAGCGACCTCCGCCAGCGTCTGGTTCAGGATAGGGGAGAGGCCCTGTTCGTCGACGTCGCCCAGCTCCCCCGCCCCCAGGCCACGCTCCTCTTCCACCTCCTCAAGCCCTATGGCTTCATCAGCGCCGTCGTCGACGAGCTCCTCGCCACCTCCCATGCCGTAGGCACCCACTATCTCAGCCCCACCCACCGCCTGGTGGTAGACAGAGAAGGGCTCCTCGTGAGTCCGCTCAGAGAGCAGCAGCCCTCCGTCATCACCCTTCCCGTCATGAAAGAGGGAAGCCCACAGCAGAGCGTCAGCCTTCCTGCCCAAGCCCGCCTCCGTTGCGAGACAGGCCTCTACCGCGGCCAGCCCGTCAAGCTTCAGAAAAGCGAGGCCCTCTTCGACCTCGCCCTCCTCCAGCAGCCCCTGCAGATCCGGCCCTGGAAAGACGGCGACCGTTTCCGCCCCTATGGCATGAGCGGCAGCCAGCTCGTGAGCGATTATTTCTCCACCCACCATTTCTCCCTTCTGCAGAAAGAGCAGACCCTCCTCCTCACCGACGCCGCCGGCACTATCCTCTGGATCATCGGCCACCGCGCCGCCCACCACGCCACCGTCACCGCCGCCACCACCCACCTCCTCCATCTCACCCTCACCAGCGAGTAGCCCATTCTTACGTCGCATTCAAAATAAGCAAGCGACCCTTTACGGGGGTCGCTCAACAACCGTTTAATGACGGAATAAGAGAAGAGGCACTTCTGCAAGCGTGGTGCCGCAATTGATAGGGAGCTGAGGTATAGGGAATAGGGAGTGGATCGGGCCCTGTAGCCACTCCCTGAAAGAACCTAGTCCCTATTCCTTTTTACTCGGCGAATCTATTCGCCGATGGCGTCATCGTTGCTGGCAGCAGCAAACAGCGCCGTGTAGGTCGCTG
>JAKSMR010000038.1 GCA_024400495.1 Bacteroidales bacterium | reverse complement strand
ATCGCTCAAAAATAAGCAGCAATCCATCTCAATCTAATTATTAGAGGTCACCTAATCTGAAAAAGTGAAATGGAGACAATTGACAAAACTAAAGAATTAGAGACACAAAGTATCCGCAAACTGCTGTGGATCTATGCCGTTCCTGCTGTGATCTCCCAGATCATAGCTTCGGTGTACAATATCTGCGACCGAGTCTTCCTTGGGCAGTATGTAGGTGCTCTGGCTATTGCCGGATTGAGCATCACGCTCCCCATCATGAACATCATCCACGCCTTTGGCGCCTTGGTGGGCGCTGGCTCCTCGGCACGTATGAGTATTGTGCTGGGACGTAAGGACAACCATTGGGCCGAGAAGATTCTTGGCAACAGTATGCTCCTGACCTTCTTCTTCGGTTTCCTCTTCGTGAGTGCCGGCTACCTCTTCCTCGACAATATTCTTATGATGTTCGGCGCCTCGGAAGAGACTATCGCCTATGCCCGCGACTATATGCGCATCGTGCTCCCGGGTATGTTCCTCACCACCTTGTCGCTCAATCTCACCAACCTCATCCGTGCTACGGGCTATCCTACGAAATCGATGCTGATCATGGTCTTCGGCGCCGTGATGAATATTGCGCTCGACGCTATCTTCATCTGCGTTTTCGGTTGGGGTATCGTCGGAGCAGCATGGGCGACAACCATCTCCATGGCTCTCAGCTCGGTGTTTGCCGTCTGGCATTTCGTACAGAAGAGCAGCTTCATCCGTTTCAAGAAGCACGCCTGGGCTCCTAAGCTCTACATCTTCCGCAATATCCTCGCTATCGGCATCAGCCCTTTCTCGATGAACATAGCTGCCTCGCTGGTTGTTGCGCTGCTCAACCGACAGCTGATCCGTTTCGGCGGCGACCTGGCTGTGGGAACCTATGGCATCGTGAACACCTTTGCCAGCCTTTTGGTGATGTTCGTCCTCGGCGTATGCCAAGGGATGCAGCCTATCGCAGGATATAACTACGGCGCCGGTCACACCCATCGTTTGAAATCGGTTTACCGCCTCACTCTGGTGGTGAATGTCCTCTTCTGTACTTTGGGAATCCTGCTGACCTGTTTCTTCCCAAGACTGCTGCTGCATGCTTTCACTACCGATGAAGAACTTATCTGTATGGGAGTGCCTGCTATGCGTTTCCTCACGGTAATGTTCCCTGTCATCGGTTACACGATCACCAACTCCCAGTTCTTCCAGAGCATCGATAAGCCCTGGATCGCTATCGTGACCAGTCTCTCGCGTCAGGTCCTCTTCCTGATACCGATGATCTATATCGTCCCCTTCTTCTTCGAGAGATGGAGCATGGATGGTCTTACTGGTGTATGGGTGGCTTGTACCATCTGCGATGTGTTGGGCGCCGTTCTGGCCTTTGTCCTCTATCAGACCCAACGCAAGATCTTCCGTCCCGGTTATGTCCCTCCGGCAAGAAAACCCAAGGAGCATGGCCCTGACGATAAAAAATAGTCGCCATGTTTCTCCATATCGACTGCAACAGCTACTTTGCCTCGTGTGAGATTGCTACCAATCCTTCGCTCGAGGGTAAGCCTGTGGTGGTGTGTAGCAACGACGAGGGCGGTGGCGGCATCGTGCTTGCCCTCAATGCCGAAGCGAAAGCGCTGGGCTTGAAACGTGGCCGTCCGCTCTTCCAGGTGCGCGATATCTTGAAGAACAACCACGTGGAGCTTTGTGTCGCCGACCATAAGAAGTATCATCGCATCTCAAGACAGATTATGGATTGTGTGCGCCAGCAGGATATCGTTTTGAATTTTGTCCAGTATTCGGTAGATGAGTTCTTCGGAGAACTTCCTTTGGACAATCCCGATGAGTTGCGTCGCTATACCGCCCTGGTTCGCGACCATATCACTCAAACAACCCACATCCCTGTGGGGTGTGGATGCGCCTCCAGCTACACACTGGCTAAGGTGGCTACCTATTATGCCAAACGCTACAAGGGCTACGACGGCATCTGCGTCCTCACCGACGACAAGCGTGAGAAGGCTCTTTCTCTCCTTCCTGTCGAGGAGGTGTGGGGTGTAGGACGCAAGCTGCGCGTGAAACTCAGAGCCGAAGGTTTCAATACTGCCTTGGATTTTGCTAATGCCGACGAGAGGCGTATCAAAGAACTCTTGGGTACCCCAGGCTACCGTACCTATCTCGAGCTGAACGGGCACCCGTGCATCGATCTCGATCGATCTGAACAGCAGGGTACCATCAGCCGCAGCCGCACCTTCGCCTATATGATTGAGGACAAGGAGGCTTTGAAGGAGCAGATTCTGGGTTTTGTCACCGACTGCGCTTTCCGCCTGCGGCAGCAGAAGAGCCTCTGTTCCTCTATCAGCTGCTTTGTCGCCACGAATCGTCATCGCTCCGATCTTCTGCAGTATTCCAACGGCGCAACGATCAGGTTCCCGGCTCCCACCTGCGACACTACCATTATGGTGAAGGCTGCCACAAAGCTGGTTAACGGGCTCTACCGGCCGGGCTACAAGTTCAAGCAGGCTGGCATCACGCTGGGCGATATCTCGGCTAGCGAAGGACAACAACTCGACCTCTTCACCTCGGAGGAGGATGCAAAACGGCAGCGTCTGATGAAGGTTGCCGATTTGATCAACAGCAAGTTCGGCGCCGATACTGTCGATTTTGGAGGAACGCTCAATTCCCATAAACGTCCGTCTAAGGAGTAGCTTCTGATCAAGAGGCTTCTGGTGGGTGACTTTTGCTGGGTCTCAGAAAAACTTTTTTTTTATAGCGGTTGTCGGCCTGAATGGCAGAACGTTCAAGCTAATGTCGTTCGCTTGCCTTCTGGAAGTCACCTAAGCAAAAAAGGAAGCAACCCAATTGCTTCCTTTTTTTGTGGCATCGACTGGAATTGAACCAGTGACACAAGGATTTTCAGTCCTCTGCTCTACCAACTGAGCTACGACGCCATCGATTTTCTTCTCTTGAAATCGGTTGCAAAAGTACACACTTTTTTTGAATTGGCAAAATATTTTTTCATCTTTCTTAGAAAATATTCTGCTCATGGTTATTTGTCAGTGTGTTACATTTTGATATTTTTTTGAGAGGATGCACCTGTTGTTCGGGATGTTCGGCATTTTAGATCGCTTAAAAACGAATTTTTGAGTGTTATTGTTGCGGTTTTGCCGAGAGGTAGAGTAGGGGGAGAGTCCCTTTGTGAAGCTTGCTCTGCTGTATTGTGAAGCCGTTGTCCAGGATGAATTGCTTGAATTGTTCGGCAGACCATCGCTGATGGTCGGGGAACCCGAACAGTTTCATGAATCCGACTTTGAATCTCTCGCCCCAGCCGTCCTCTCTGACGTAGGTTGGCGCGATGAGGAGCCCGTCGGGTTTCAGCACGCGTCGAATCTCGCTCAAGGCTTGTTCGGGTCGAGGCATGATATGAAGGCAGTTTCCGATAAAAACCACGTCGAAACTGTGGTCCTCGTATGTCAGGCTGCAGGCGTCGGCATGTTCTACGGTCACATTCTCTGGCAGCAATCTTTTTTTTAGTTCTTCCACCATCCCCTCAGCATAATCTGTCGCGATGAGCCTTTGGACTTTTGCTGCCAGGCCTTGGGTAAAAAGACCTGTCCCTGCAGCGAGTTCAAGAACGACGGCGTCTCCGCCAATCTCTCGCAGCGCGTCGTTGGTGGCGAGCCGATATCCTTCTCTGCCTCCATGTTGGGCTATGTCGTAGAGCTTCGAATAACGGCTCCAGAATGTTTTCTCGTTCATGATGGTATAGTGTTGTTTGTTTCTGTCTGGTGGTCCTGTGTCACATCGTCCGGGAGTGGGGTAGCTGTTTGTGGTGTTTAGGAAGCTTCCACCACCGGGAAGTCACGCTCTTAAAAACGAGCTTCTCCCTCTTTTATTGTACCTCCTTGTTGTTTTGTCTTCTTTCCGGTCGAGACTTTGGTGCGGCAGATTATTTTCTTCGGCGATTGAAAAAAACAGTATCTTTGCAAAAGGGTTATTGGCTGCTTTTGTTGCTGATTTTTGGTATAACATATTGAAAGAAAAAGATTTGATATGAAGATAGACGTCTATACAGCCAACGCATTTTGCCATGAAGGCATGGGTGGGAATGGCGCCGGCATCGTGTTGGACGCCGGTTGTCTTTCTCGGTCTGACAAACAGCATATCGCCACCACGATGGGTCTTTCGGAGACGGTGTTCGTCTGCTCGTCAGACAAAGCCGACTTCAGTTTGGAGTATTTCACGCCTGCCGCCGAGGTGGAGTTGTGCGGGCATGCCACCATCGCCACATTCGGACTGATGCATGTCCGGAATGGGCTGTCGGGGCGTTTCCTTATAGAGACACTCTCGGGTCTGCTCGAGGTTGTGGTCGGCAACGAAGGAAGGGTGATGATGCAGCAGCGCACTCCCGAGTTCTACGACGTGTATGCCCCCGAGGTCTTTGCCGGATGTCTGCCTGCGGAATGGGTGATGACGGAGCTTCCGGTCCAGGCTGTGTCGACAGGATTGAAGGATATCCTCCTGCCTGTAGATAGTGTAGAGCATCTGCGGCAGATGAAGCCAGACTTCGGCCTTATGGCCGAGCTTAACAGGAGGCAGGGAGTGGTTGGTGTCCATGCCTTTGCGCTGACGAAAGAAGGTGGCTATGTCGCCGAATGCCGCAACTTTGCCCCGCTCTACGACATAGACGAGGAGTCTGCCACAGGCACCTCAAACTGTGCCTTGGCGTGCTATCTGCATCGCTATGTGGCGAAACGCCCCGAATATCGGTTCGTCCAAGGGGTGAGCATGGGGCAGACAAGCGAGATAGTAGTAAGCATCGACGCCATCGACGATCATATCGCGAAGGTGATGGTCGGCGGCGAAAGCATCCCCACAGGAGTCCGCCAGCTAGAGGTGTGAGGCGCTGCAGCAAAAATAAGGAACGATATATGTGTTTGCTAATGTCTTTAGTTGATATAGGTGACCTCTAAAAATTAGTTTTTTTTGAATCCATTAGACTTGAGTGCGATTGTTCTCCGGCCGTTGGCCTATCGAAGAACCACTGGCTCTTCTTCATGTTTTCTGTCGGCAGGTTTGTTCTCCGGCCGTTGGCCTATCGAAGAGCCACCGGCTCTTCTTCATCTTCATAAAGTCTTTTGCTTTGCAAGACGTTTCCTCGGCTCGGCAAAGAAAAACAAGTTTTCTCTGCTCTCGCTCTCTTGAAACGTCGAACCATTACTAATCGTGACATTTGGCTGCGCCTCGGCATAATAATCAAGTTTATTCTGCCCTCGGCTTGCACAAACGTTGCTACGGCTATGCTTCTTCGCCTTTGTTTGAAATCCACTCGACATAAATTCAAAAATCATCTCAATCTAATTATTAGAGGTCACCTATAATTAATCGGTTATATAGTATATGAGGAGTTGCTGATATATTTTTTGGGGGGGCT
This sequence comes from Bacteroidales bacterium, assembly GCA_024400495.1. GTDB lineage: Bacteria > Bacteroidota > Bacteroidia > Bacteroidales > P3 > Colimorpha. The sequence continues at coordinate 16,666 of JAKSMR010000038.1, read as the reverse complement.
GCCTCAACTGTCTCTGTCTCCATTTCGCTAGGTCAAATCCCCAGATCGATTAGCCTTAAATGGTTTGTCTTTCTACAAGGACACAACCTTTTTGTGTTTGGTGGCGTCCTTTTCTACTTCCGGGAGGCTGCTTTGAGGTTGTCTCTGGCTTCGTCGTTGTGGTCGATGATCATCTTGATCTTCTCACAGCGGTCGATGTCGGCGCATTCTCCGCAGGTCTGGTAGCCTTTCTGTATTGCGCATTGGCGTATCTGGCAGAGATGGCTGCAGAAATAGAACTTCACACCTTCGGTTCTGCAGCCCATGCAGTTGATGGTCTCGGGGGTGATCTGGTCGGTGTTGTTCATTGCGCACCATTTCTTCGAAACTTCTCGACGTAGGTTGTCGTCGTTGGTGATTGTGGCCTTTCGGGCCTCGCAGGTGCCGCAGTTCAGGCCGCAGCAGGCAATGAGTGTATCCATGGTACAGGTTATTTGAGTTCGATTCCTCCCATCAGGCATTTGCCTTCCAGGATAATGGTTGCGCGGGGGGTTGGTATGTTCTTGTGTCGTTCGCTGTCGATGCCGCCGACCATGCAGTTGGAGCGGATCTCAATGTTGATGTTGTCGGGGAGGTAGATCTCCACGCCTCCCATCATGCAGTTGGCGGAGATGATGGCTCCGTCTTGGATGTCGGCCTCGCGGAGGTCGATTTTCACGCCACCCATGGTGCAGTTGATGCGTATTCCTTTGAAGAGCTGGCCTCTTGCGAAAGTCATGGAGCGTCCCGACATCAGCACGTTGCATTCCTCGCCCGGCTCTACCACTTCGAGATTCTCGCTTTTTCGCTCGTTCTTGTTACCGAGTCTGTTGAAAAGGATGATCAGGCCAACGATAATGAGGACCGTGGGCCAGAAGTACTTGTTGAGGTCATAATCTTTGATCCATTCAAGAGCGCCCATGGCGTCGAAAAGCCAGAGACAGCCTCCGAAGATCAGGAGGAGAGGGAGAATAAGACTGTGTTTCTTCATGATATTTGTTATTGTTATACTATTGTTTTCCAAGTTTTTTTTCATCATCACTTAGGTTGGCTTCTGGTGTTTTCCTTTTTTCTTGATTTCTAGAAGTCGCTTTCTTGGATGTTATGTGTCTGTCAGCGAGTTGTGGTTGTTTGTATCTCTGTAAAAATCAAATCTGTACAAGAAAACACCCGAGACAAACCTTGTGCAAAGATACGAAAAGCGGTGAAAACGGCAAAATTGTTTTCGGGGCAAAGCGAAAGCGAAGCCTCGTAGGAAGATTGCACTAAGCTCCCGATAGCGTTCACGAAGTGAAGATAAGAAGTGTGCTGGAAGTCTACCGGGGTTTAAGGGAACAAAGGTTGACGAACAGAGTGCGTGACGGCTAAATCTTCTCTACAAGGCAGTTGCCTTTGTCGTGTTTTGTGGTAGTCTTGGAGGCGAATGGTGTCGTCCAGTTGGCTCATATAAACAATCTATTTTGGAAGAAATTATTAACAAATAGATCCATCCAACAAATTTTCGGTTTTGAAATTTGCTTTTAACATTAGGTGACCTCTAATAATTAGATTGAGATGGATTGCTGCTTATTTTTGAGTGATTCTGAGAGGAAGCGCGCAGGTGCATAGCGGTGCTATGTGCCAAGCGGTTACGCTTGGAAGCGCCAAAAAGAAGCAGCAAGACGCTCAAGCTAATGTTACTCATTTTTTTCTAATTTTTAGAGGTTACCATTAATAAGTCATAAATTATACACGCAGATGACGCATAAAGTCGTAAATTTCTTGCGTGGGACAAATGTAATCGAAAAGCACTGCTGGCAATTCAAAATATATCGAAATAAAATAGGTGTAAGTTTTTTGACTTACACCTATTTGATATTAGTTTTGTGTTGCTTTGATTCGGTGGGTTATTTCACCTCCTCTTATATAATCGGTACTGGTTATCAGGATTTTCCATTTTTGTGGTACAATTATGGAACAAAAACAAGGCTTTTACTCCATTTTTTTACCGGCAATACCTTCAAAGAACTTTTTGCAAAAGTACGAAAAATATCCGACACACGATGCAGTTATGATGTTTTAATTTCAACTTTGGATGGTCGTCTATCTGGTTGTCCCATTGTCCCATCCATCCCAAGTTCATCACATCCTTTGACCGTGATGGCCCGACTGGTTTCCGACCGAGAGTTATTTCGAAATAAGTCTCGGATTTCTGAAAATGGTGTCGGGCTCATCCGGTTGTCTGGTTGCATTATCCCGAAAAAGGCCGACAAGCTTCCGAGTGTCGATGTGGTTCGACAGGTTGCATCAGGGCTCAACCGGTTGCATCGGTGTGCATATGTGGGGACGGTGGTCATTGGTGGGATGGGTATATGGGGGATTTGGGTTTGCACTTGGGGGTTGTTGGGGATGATGGGGGGAAGGTGAGTGGGCTTCTGAGATGATGGTTATCAACAAGGTGAGTTGGTACCTGTATTTTATTATGAGCCTATTCTGGTAGAAAAATTAGAATGGGCATTCGTCATCTTCTCTTTTCTTGCGGAGTATCTCAAGTTTTTTCAGTGCACTTCTGCTACCCTGTTTAGCTGCTTCATTATACCAATAGATTGCCTTTTTAATATCTTTTTCTACACCTTGCCCCTCTTCATAACAAGCTGCTAAATTGAATTGAGACAACACTGCCCCTTGTTCTGCAGCTTTGGTATACCATTTAATTGCACTTCGATAATTTCTCCTCACGCCTTCGCCTTTTTCGTAACATATTGCCAGATTGTGTTGTGCCCAAGGTTCTCCTTGTTGTGCTGATTTTTTATACCATTCTACGGCTTTTATTGAATCTTTCTCCACTCCATTACCCACTTGGAAGCATCTTCCTAAATTATATTGAGCAATACTATAACCTTGGTTTGCGGATTTCAAAAACAAATCTATTGCCTTATCATAATTTTGCTCCACACCCAAGCCATCAAGATAACAGTTGGCTAAGTCATTCTGCGACCAAGAATCTCCTCTCTCTGCCGCTATGCTATACCACTCTACTGCTTTAAAATAATCTTTTTTTACTCCACGCCCCATATAATAGCAAGCCCCTATATTGAACTGTGCCGCCAAATTCCCTTGTTCAGCAGATTTTGCAAACCACTCAGCAGCAAGTTTGAGATTTTTTCGGACTCCTTTTCCATTCTTATATCGTATGGCCAGCTTGTTCTGCGCTATTGCATCACCATCTTCTGCAAGCTGTTTCAACTCTGAGAAACTGATTTCCGAACCAGAACTAATCTTTCTTTTATTACCACTCATATTATTAAATTTCCTATGTTTAATCGCTAAATAAAAATGCTATCATTATCACTCAGATGTTTTTTTTGCTTCTAAATTAGTCCTGAAGCTATACCCTGTGCCGTTATTTCAGGAGAGAAGTCTTTCTTATATTGCTCCCAAATTTCTTTTCTCTCTTGGAGACAATCATTTATCTCCTCTTTGGTATAATTGAAATTCTTCTTTAGATAATTGATTACTTCTTGTATGAAGAGCTCTAAATTTTGTTGTTTTGTATGTTGATTCATTTCCATTAACATTTAAATTTTTATAGTATAAACCGCTATTGCCAGAGCCTCCATTAAAAACTATTATTCCGTGCAAGAAACCATACGGATTATCTCGAAGTAATATTCCAAGAGATACAGTTCAATGCTCCACCTCGTCTCACAGCTTCCAATGCCGGTATGCCCACTATTTCGCAATCGGGTAGGGTACTGCTGATTTGCTCCATCGCCTGCTCATCTTCGGGTATTCCTATTTGCGGAACAAGCACGAGAGTGCCTATTTGCAAGAAGTTGATGTACGACCAACTGCGCTTGTGCTTCCGTTTCACATTATATTTCAAAATAGTGACATCAAAATTCTTCTCCAAGATTCGAAGATATTCATCGGCAAAAGCCTTGTCGAAATCGGCATAATTGGTCATCAACACTCGGTTGTCGCCCAAACTATGGACGATACCATCGCTATGACCATATTTCTCGCTCCTATCCCATGGGAGGAAAACGACCTCACATTGGAACGCTTCTTCTATCTGACGTTGCACCTCTTGTGGCGTTTTGTCTTTGTTCTCCACAAACACCTTGTCTGTCATCACAACCTTGTCGCCGCATTTCACCACATTGCCTCCATCCATCACCAATTCCAATTCAATTCGGTGGAATAATGGATGACTTATTGAGATAGGGCGCAACCCGTCGAAGCGGATTTCTTCCTCCATGCTCATAGGAAGAAGGCGAAGCAACTCGTTTGATTCCTCTTGGAAGACGAGTTCCGGATTGGTTTGGAGGGTGAGGCCCGTCTTGTCCTGCAGATAATCGGGAGTATATCTATAAAATACGAACCTATCCTTCTCGATTTGGATGGGCATATAATCGCGGCACCAGATGTCTTTTGTTCCTTTCAGATAGGTGAATGGAATATCCCGTTTCCGCAACGCATCAACGATATGAGCATTTAGAACTGGGCATTTCTCCAACAACAGGTTTGAGAAAAAGACGGTGTTGGTGATAGAGTCGGTAATCATTTTGAAAATCTTTCAACGTTATATGTTCCTTTTCTTTCAATTACACAACCTTTATCCTTATTAAAACTTTTCTTTTGGGGGTTCCAATAGCCCTTAGAAATAATAATTGAATCATAAAAACAAAGATTAAGATTCCCGTCGATGTTATTATTCATATCTTCTTTACCCAACAGCCTATACGTTGATTTAACATCAGGTATCCATTCTCTTTTTCTCTTTTTTCTCTCAATAGCTTTTAACACGGGCATTTCCCTTCGTCCACATGAATTCAGTATTATATCTTTACAATTCAAAGGTCCAGCAAAGACTTCATTTTCTTCGTTCATAGTACTTCTAACAAGAATACCACCAAATTTTGCTTTCTCATAAGAACTCTTAAAACAGATATCAAATCCGCTTAGATGAAAAAACAAATCACATGCCTCGTATCCATCTCTTGGGTATGTTACTCTATTCCATTTTTCATTCCATTTTTCCTTTTCCCAATAATAGAATTCCATTTCTGCGAAATAATATTCTCTTCCATTGCAGTTGATACAATAGTTGCAAAACAGGTCTTTCGCGATGTCAGAACATGTTTTTTGAAATTCATCTTTTGTTAATCCATCAAAAGGATTATTCAGTTTTTCAATAAGTTTATCCATAATAATCATTTATTTTTTAGTTATTTACTTTCAAGTGCAAAGGTATATGCATTTTTGAGAATGACCTAGATTTTTTTTGTTAAAGTTGCTTAAAATTCTCAAAATAGTTATTCTAAATTTTTATCCAAAAAAAACGTAAAAATTTGATTATTATCGCCTTGCTTTTGTTAATAAACATCGGGTATTCCGAAGGGACAGATATTATAATAATTACTATATTATAACTGAAAGAAAATAGGTGTAAGCACTTGGCTTACACCTATTTTTAGTATAATGTGCGGGTTTGATTCGGTTTGTTATTTAACCTCCTCGTAGTCGACGTCGGTCACGTTGTCGTCGCCGCCTTTGTTGCAGTCGCCGCCGCAGTTAGCGTCACCGCAGTTGCAACCGCCCTGGGCTCCGGGGTTGGCACCCTGTGCTGCCTGCTGGGCGTTATACATGTCTTGGCTTGCAGCCTGCCATGCAGCGTTCATCTTCTCCATAGCGGAGTCGATCTGAGCGATGTTGCGTGCTGCGTGTGCGGCTTTGAGCTCGGTGAGGGCGCTCTCGATGGCCTGCTTCTTGTCGGCGGGGAGCTTGTCGCCATATTCCTTCATGTTCTTCTCGGTCTGGAAGATCATGTTGTCGGCGCCATTGATCTTTTCGATCTCTTCCTTGGCTTTCTTGTCGGCGTCGGCGTTGGCTTCTGCCTCGGCTTTCATGCGTTTGATCTCTTCTTCGGAGAGGCCGGAGGAGGCTTCAATGCGGATGTTCTGGCTCTTGCCGGTGGCTTTATCGGCTGCGCTCACGGTGATGATGCCGTTGGCGTCGATGTCGAAGGTCACTTCGATCTGGGGAACGCCACGAGGTGCAGGGGGGATGCCGGCGAGGTGGAATCGGCCGATGGTCTTGTTGTCTTTTGCCATAGGACGTTCGCCCTGGAGGACGTGGATCTCAACCTCGGGCTGGTTGTCGGCTGCGGTGGAGAACACCTGGCTCTTCTTGGTGGGGATGGTGGTGTTGGCGTCGATCAGACGGGTCATTACGCCGCCGAGGGTCTCGATACCGAGGGAAAGAGGAGTTACGTCGAGGAGAAGCACATCCTTTACTTCGCCGGTAAGGACGGCGCCCTGGATGGCTGCTCCGATTGCTACTACCTCGTCGGGGTTGACGCCCTTGGAGGGAGTCTTGCCGAAGAACTGCTCGACAATCTGCTGGATGGCGGGGATACGGGTGGAACCGCCTACGAGGATGACCTCGTCGATATCGCTGTTGTTGAGACCGGCGTCTTTCATGGCCTGACGGCAGGGCTCGAGGGTTGCCTGGATGAGGTCGTGGCAGAGCTGTTCGAATTTGGCACGGGTGAGGGTGCGTACAAGGTGCTGGGGAACGCCGTCGGCAACGGTGATGTAGGGGAGGTTGATCTCGGTCTGCTGGCTGGAGGAGAGCTCGATCTTGGCTTTCTCGGCGGCTTCTTTCAGGCGCTGGAGAGCCATAGGATCTTTGCGCAGGTCGATGTTCTTCTCGGTCATGAATTCGTCGGCGAGCCAGTTGATGACCTTCTGGTCGAAGTCGTCGCCACCGAGGTGGGTGTCGCCGTTGGTAGAGAGGACCTCAAAGACGCCGTCGCCAAGGTCGAGGATGGAGATATCGAAAGTACCGCCACCGAGGTCGAATACGGCAACCTTCATGTTCTTGTTCTTCTTGTCGAGGCCATAGGCCAGGGCGGCTGCGGTGGGCTCGTTAACGATGCGGCGTACGTTCAGACCTGCAATCTCGCCGGCCTCTTTGGTGGCCTGGCGCTGGCTGTCACTGAAGTAGGCGGGGACGGTGATTACGGCTTCGGTCACTTCCTGTCCGAGGTATTCTTCGGCGGTCTTCTTCATCTTCTGAAGAACGATGGCGGAGATTTCCTGGGGGGTGTAGAGGCGGCCGTCGATGTCAACGCGAGGGGTGTTGTTGTCGCCTTTGACAACCTTGTAGGGCATAGAGGCGATCTCTTTGGTCACGCGGTCGTAGGTCTCGCCCATGAAGCGCTTGATGGAGTATACGGTTTTGTGGGGGTTGGTGATTGCCTGACGTTTGGCGGGGTCGCCGACTTTGCGATCGCCACCTTCTACGAAACCTACGATGGAGGGGGTAGTGCGGTGTCCTTCGCTATTTGCAATCACAACGGGTTCGTTGCCTTCGAGTACGGCAACACAGGAGTTGGTAGTTCCTAAGTCGATTCCAATGATTTTTCCCATGATATGTTATTTTTTTATTCTTTGTTTACGATTTGAGGTTTGTTTGCTTTCGTGCTTCGTTCGCACATCTCTATTGTATCAAAAAGTGTGCCAAGGAAGAGAAAAAGGGCGAAGTCTGCCAAATTGTCACTTTTGCTGACATAAAGTCTGCCAAAAAGATGCTTTCCGGTTTGTTGTTGGCAGATAATGTGTCACAGATAGGGTAAAGCAGCTTTCTTCTCGGGTTGATGAAAGTCGCCTATGGTGATATCCGTAGCAAAGAGAGAGAGCGGATAGTGCCGATCCGCTCCTTCTATGTCTTGTCCGCGTGGCTTCCCGCACATGCGGCTGGTGTTTGTGGCGTGTGTCAGAAGACCTCTTCGAGCAGCCACATCTTGTTGGAGTTGCTGCCTTTGAGCAGGATGGTGGCTCCGCAGATGGGATGGGCGGCATAGTAGGCTTTGGCGTCGCTGCTGGAGGCGTACCACTCGATCCTGGCGTCGCTATGTGCATGGATTTCGAACTCGGGGCCCACGAGGACGATCTTCTCGAAGTCGGCGGCGAGCAGCCGTTTGACGAGGTTGTCGTGTTCCTGGGCGGAGTCGTTGCCGAGCTCTTTCATGCCGCCGAGGAAGACGAGCTTATGCTCTCTCTTCAGCGCCGCAAAATTGTCGATGGCGACTTTCATGCTCGAAGGGTTGGCATTGTAGCAGTCGAGGAAGAGGGCGTTGCTGGCCGTCTCTTTGTATTGGGAGCGGTTGTTGGATGGCGTGTATTCCTGGATGGCTTCTTTGATGTCGAACATCTCCACTCCGAAGAACTGTCCTACGGCAACGGCGGCCATGGCGTTGTCGAAGTTGTAGCCGCCTAGCAGCTGGCTCTGGACGGTATAGACGTTGTCTCCGTCCTCAAAGTAGAACTTCATATAGGGGTCGCTGCCTACGTAGGAGCCTTTTGTCCCTGCCTCTTCTGCCGATCCGTAGGTGGCCGTTCTTAACGTTCCTGCCGTGGAGCAGAGCTGCGAGGCTTCTTTCATTAGGATCTCGTTGTCGTTGTTCACAAACAACGTGCTGCTCTGTTGGCTGGCGAGGAATCGGTAGAGCTCGGTCTTGGTCTTTACGACGCCTTCGAACGAGCCGAAGCCTTCCAGATGGGCTTTGCCGCAGTTGGTGATGAGTCCGCAGGTGGGACGGGCGATATTGCAGAGGAACGCTATCTCGCCAGGGTGGTTGGCGCCCATCTCGATGATGGCGATCTCGGTGTTTGCCGGCATAGCGAGCAGGGTGAGGGGGACGCCGAGATGGTTGTTGTAGTTGCCGGCTGTGGCATGGGTGCGGTATTTCTTGGAGAGGACGGCGTTGACGAGCTCCTTGGTGGTTGTCTTGCCGTTGGTTCCTGTGATTCCGATGAACGGGATATGCTGTTGCTTGCGATGGTGCAAAGCCAGCTCCTGTAAGGTTTTCAACACATCGGGTACGAGGATGCAGCGAGGGTTGTTGGCATATCGCTCGTCGCTTATCACGCAAAGGGAGGCGCCTTTTTCGAGGGCTTGGGGGGCAAAAGCGTTTCCGTCGAAGGACTCGCCTTTGAAGGCGAAGAAGATGCATCCGGGGGTAATTTTCCGGCTGTCGGTGGTGACGACACGACTTTTGAGATATTGCTGATAAAGGGTTTCGATGTGTTTCATGTTTTTGTAGTATTACTATAGTATAACGCAATTGGGTTGCGATTATTGTTTCGGCAGGTGTAAAGTTTTTTGTTCTTTCTCTCTAGTGTCGTGCTGGTGTCGCTCTAGCCGTACATCAGACAGTCGGATTCCCGAAAAATGATGGCCGTCGGGGGCGAGGCTGTAAGGCGGGTGGGGGACGGAGTGTGCGATAAAAGAAGAAAGATCCACAAATCTGTGAATCTCTCTTTTTCTTTGTCGGGGTGAAAAGACTCGAACTTTCGACCCCTTGCACCCCATGCAAGTGCGCTAGCCAACTGCGCCACACCCCGAACAAATGTGTGATTTCTTACTTTCGAAATCGGTTGCAAAAGTACTATCTTTTTTGCAAATAGCAAAATTTTTTTTAATCTTTTTCTCTTTTGTTTTTCTATTGTGTTGGTTTTGTTGGTGTTTGTGGTTGATAATTTTTCTTGCTTATGCTCGTTTGCGGGTGTTTCTATGCTCTCTTTTGAGCGAAAATTTTGAAATTTTGGCTTATTTTTTGTAGCCGAGTTTGAAAGAAATTCCGTCGCCGTCGCTGAACGATTCGCTCTCGGTCAAGCTCTTCTTTGTGATTCGGCTTTCGGCAATCCCTCTTTTTACAAGGAAGTCCTTCAGGGTTTGCAGGCGGATGCTGTTGATCATATTGTTGAAGTTCGGGTTGTTGCCCGTGGTCTTCGTTGTGACGATAGTGACGCCGACTGTAGGCGATTCCTTGAGGTTCTGCACCAAGGTCCGCAGTTTGCCTTCTACGTCGGGACAAAGGTCCACGCTCACGTCGCTTCCGAACAGCTCTCTCTCTGAGAAATGGTGCTCGATGTCCACCACGGCCGGCTGCAGCTCTACGTCGTAGTTCTGCTGGTCGATCAGGCTCTCTTCGCTCTTGCGGCTGAAGCGAAGCAGCCGTGTGTTGTCGCTATAGGTTGGTGCGCTGAAAGTTACAGAGTATTCGACTTCGGGCTGGAGGAAGATGCGGTAGCGTCCGAAGGCGTCGACTTCGCAGGAGAAAAGGGTCTCCTCGGGTGTGGCTGCCAACGCGACGGCTATCTTGGCGTTGGTGATCTTGCGGTAGCTCTCGCCGTAGTCGCTCACGCCGCCTTCGACGGCGATGCAGTCCATTCTGCCCTGCGAGGCGTAAATGGTGGTGCTGGTGTCGGTGGTGTGAATCCAGTACTGAACCACTCCCGACTCGTCGGAGCACAGCCCCCAGTCGCCGTCGTTGGAGTTGAACGGAGGGGTGAGCCGTGTCGTGTTGGTGGCGTTGATCGTGGTGCGTTCGCCGGCTTCGGTAGCAACGGTCTCTCGCTTGATGCGTGTGGCGAAAAGATGCGGCCGGTCGCTATTGTTGTTGGAGGAGAAGAGGAGGAAGCGTCCCACGAAGTGAGGGTTTGTCTCGCTGGCTCTCGTGTTGATTCCTTTGGCGAAGATGGCGGGCTCTTGCCATCTCTCTTCGCGGAACTCGCTGTACCAGAGGTTGCTTCTTCCCTGGTTGTTGTCGTCGCGGGAGGCGAAGACCATCACCATGCCGTCGGCCGAGAAGGTAGGGGTGCTTATCTCCTTCTTGAAGGTCTTGAATTTCACGTTGCGTATGCTGTGGCGTCCGTTGCGGGAGGGGACGGCTTGGTAGAGTTGCGAAAGACCCTTTTCGTTCTTGCGGGTGAAATAGAGGTCCTTGGTTGCGGGGTTCTGAGTGATGGAAAGCGCTTTCAGACCAACGAAGTCGAGTGTCGAGTCGACGGCAACGTCGATGATGCCGTTGTCGTTGGAGATGATGGTGTAGGGCATTCCTCCTATGCAAAGATGCCAGGAGCCATCGAAATAGGAGAGGTCGGTCACCTCGCCCATGGCGTTGAGGTTGTAGTGGGCCAAGGGCTTGATAGTCTTGTTGGTGTCGGGAAGGAACTGGGCCGAGGCGGAGACGAGGGCTGTTATTAATAATATGAATAATATGTGCTTTTTCATTGTGTCGGGTAGTGTTATCATAGCACTATGTTCCGCAACGGGGTTACGGAACATAGTGTGGTGATATCGTTGGCATTGCCTCTATTCCATCACCAGAGGCAGCGCTTCCTTCATCTCGCGGATGAAGTGGAAGGTGAGGCCTTGGAGGTATTGCTCGTTGATGTCTTCGATGTCGCGTCGGTTGTCCTCGCTAAGGATGAGGTCGGTGATGTCGGCGCGTTTGGCTGCGAGAATCTTCTCTTTGATGCCGCCCACGGGGGTGACGTTGCCGCGAAGGGTGATCTCGCCGGTCATGGCAAAGTTGGCCTTCACTTTCTTCTGGGAGAAGGCAGACACCATGGCTGTGAACATCGTGATGCCGGCCGACGGGCCATCCTTGGGTACCGCACCTTCGGGGACGTGGATGTGGATGTTGCTCTCTTCTATCTTGCTGATGTCGAGGCCGAAGCTCTCGGCGTTGGCTTTGAGGTATTCGAAGGCCAGAGTGGCAGACTCTTTCATCACATCTCCCAGGTTTCCGGTCATGGAGAGTGTGCCTTTGCCTTTTGAGGTGCAGGCTTCGATGAAGAGGATCTCGCCGCCGACGGCTGTCCAGGCCAAGCCTGTGACGACGCCAATGCGCGGCTCTTTCCCGCGATGCTCGCTCTGGTGGATGGGCAGGCCGAGCAGCTCCTTGAGCTCTGCCACCTTGATGCTCTTGTCTATCGTCTCGCCTGCAGCTACCTTGACGGCCTTGCGGCGGATGATCTTGGCGATGGTCTTGTCGAGCATACGTACGCCGGCCTCGCGTGTGTAGTCGTTGATGATAGAGGTCAGGACGGCTTTGGAGAACTTCAGTCCGTTCTTGGGAAATCCCATCTCGGCCAGCTGCTTGGGTACGAGGTGGCGGGAGGCGATCTCGAGCTTCTCTTCGAGGATGTAGCCCGAGAGGTCGATGATCTCCATGCGGTCCAGCAGGGCGGGCTGGATAGAGCTGAGGCTGTTGGCGGTAGCGATGAACATCACGTTCGACAGGTCGAAATCCTGGTCGAGGTAGTTGTCGTGGAAGGCGTTGTTCTGTTCGGGGTCGAGCACTTCAAGGAGCGCCGATGTGGGGTCGCCGTTGAAGGAGTTGGTCTGTATCTTGTCGATCTCGTCGAGGATAAAGACGGGGTTGGCGGTCTGAGCCTTCTTGATGTTCTGGATGATGCGGCCGGGCATGGCTCCCACGTAGGTCTTGCGGTGGCCGCGGATCTCTGCTTCGTCGTGCAGGCCGCCTAATGCTACGCGTACATAGCGACGTCCCATGGCGGTGGCGATGCTCTTGCCGAGCGAGGTCTTTCCTGTGCCCGGAGGGCCTACGAGGCAGAGGATGGGCGATTTCATGTCGCCTTTGAGGCTGAGCACGGCGATGTGCTCTATGATGCGGTCTTTCACCTTCTCGAGGCCGAAGTGGTCGTTGTCCAGCACCTTGCGTGCGTGGGCGGTATTGAGGTTGTCTTTGCTATATTCGTTCCAGGGGAGGTCGAGCAGGAGGTTGAGGTAGTTGGCCTGAACCACATAGTCGGGCATCGAGGTGGGTGTGCGCTGGAGCTTGAGGAGCTCCTTCTCGAAGAAGGCATTGAGCTCTTTGCTCCATTTCTTCTTTGATGCGCGTTCGCGCATGTCGCTGATCTCCTGGTCTGCAGGGTTCCCGCCCAGCTCGTTCTGGATGACGTGCATCTGCTGGTTGAGCATGTATTCGCGCTGCTGGCGGTCCATCTCGATACGGGCTTTGTCCTGGATCTCAAGGCGCAGGTTCTCGTACTCGAGCAGCTGGTCGAGCATGTTCATGATCATCTCCATGCGGTGGCAGTAGTTCGACTCTTCCAGCAAGAGCTGCTTGTCTCTGATGTCGAGTTGTGCGTGTCCGGCGATGAAGTTGGTGAGGATCTTGGGGTTTTTGATGTTCTTGAGAGCCTTGGAGGCTTCGGCGGTAATGCGGTTGGAGCGGAGGATAGAGCTGAATTTCTTGCGCAGCTGCGCAGCCTGCGAGCGGATAGCGGTGCCTTTGAACAGTCTGTCGTCCTCGTCGATGGTGCCGAGCGAGGTGCCGAAGAGGGTAGGGTTCTCTTCTATGATCTGGCCGAAGCGGAACCGTTTGTAGCCTTGGAGGATGCCCAGCTGGTCGCCGTTGGGGAGGTTCACCACCTTGATCACCTTGGTGATGGTTCCCACGTTGAAGAAGTCGGCGCGTTTGGGGTCTTCGGTGTCGTTGTTCTGAGCGACAACGCCGATATAGGTGTCGTTTTTGGCGGCAGTCTTGAGCAGCTGGATCGATTTCTTACGTGTGGCGGTGATAGGAAGCACGGTTCCGGGGAAGACCACGTTGCCGCGCAGGGGCAGGATGGGGAAACAGTCGGGGTAGGTGTCGTCGTTCTTCAGGATCTCTTCTTCGTCGTCGGTGATGATAGGGATGATCTCGGTCTTGGCGCTGACGGAGTCGGCGAATAGTTGGTCGATAGGACTTTTCTGCATAGTTTGATATGATTGTTTTGTTCGGCTCGCGGACAAAACTCTTATGGAGGGTTCTACTTGTTTTTTTTCGTTAGTGTGCGGCGGCTTCGGGGGCTTGTCGTCTTTCCGGGTGCCTGTAGGTCGCCGTATATATACCGCTATAATAAACGTAAAACGACACCAAAAGGTTTCGCTCGCGCGATAATTCTTTGTCAGATAGTTTCGGATTCGGTTCGGAAATCCGGAATACAATATTGATCTTGTTGGATTTAGTTGTTTCTTTTGCCGTGGCTGTCTTGCCAGAGCCGGGGCTCTCTCCCGAATTGCTCGGAGAGCATATCCCCAGGGGGATAAAAAAGCTCTTCCGAAGAAGAGCTTTTTCCAACATTAAATCTAAAACAAATTACAAATTGTCTTTTCTTTATTTCTTTGCGTATTTCTTGTACTTGCTCATGAACTTATCAACGCGACCAGCGGTGTCAACGAGTTTCAGCTTGCCGGTGAAGTAGGGGTGGGAAGTATTGGAAATTTCAAGCTTTACTACGGGATATTCCTTACCGTCGGTGTAAACTACGGTCTCTTTGGTAGAAGCGCAGCTCTTGGTGAGGATCATGTTTTCGTTGGACATGTCTTTGAAGACAACCAGGCGATAGCTTTCGGGATGGATTCCTTTTTTCATTTCTAAAAGTTTTTTGCCGTTTTAAACGATGGTTTTATAAACGATTGTTATTAATTCAATTTTATTTACTCAAGGAGGGTATAGGCCTTCCATTTTGAGAGTGCAAAAGTACTAATATTTTTTGAACTGACCAAAAAATATTTTGTCTCTCTCTTATATATGCGTGCAAAATCAAGGCTTTAGAGGTCTTTCTTTTTTCTTTGAGCTTACAAAAAACGGAGCCGTTTCCCATTTTTGTCCTTTGTGATATTGGAATTTGGACGCTTTCTGCGAGCCTGTTTCCCCTGCTTCTTATTCGCAGAAGAGGAAGGCGTCGGAGGCCAAGGATTTCACCGACTTGGGGATGTCGGTCTCACCCAATCCGGAGCAGCCGATGAAAGCCATCCCGCCGATCTCTTCCAGCCCTTCGGGAAGGACTAGCCCTTCGATGCTGATGCAGTTGGCGAAGGCCTGCGAGCCGATTCTCTTCAGCGAGGAAGGGAGCGTGACTCCGCTCAGGCCGAAGCAGTCGGCAAAGGCGTTGGCGTTGATCTCCTCCAGGGCTTCGGGCAGGACGACGTGGCCCAGCTTGCGGCAGAATTCGAAAGTCGATTCCCCGATGGCTCTCATTCCGTCGGAGAGATGAATCTCGTTGAGGCAATGACAGTCGTAGAAACAGCGGGCACCCATCTCTTCGACAGAGCTGGGGATGATGACGTGGGTCAGTCTGTGGCAGCAACGGAAGGCTTCGGCGCCGATCCTCCTCAGGCTGCGGGGGAAGTAGATGTAGTTAAGGCTGTCGCAGTTGGCGAAAGCTCCGTCGGCGATGGCCTCAACGCCCTCGGGAACGATGTAGCCGTCGAGTCCGGGAGTTGCGACTTTGAGCAGGATTTTTCCGTCTGCTGAGTATGTAATATTCTGTGTGTCAGTTTTTTCTCCTGTCATATTGTTGTGATTTTCGGACTGCAAATTTACTAAAAAAATCTGATTTATCGACTTCACGTTGTTCCGGTAGTCCACAACTACCTGTGCGTCATCAATCTTCTGCTGCAGTACTTCCTTGTCTTTGATGTACTTCGGGATGTTTGTGGTCTTAGTGTTCTTGTGCTTCTCCAATGCCTTGTTGGCTTTGTCGAGTGCCTTCTTTGCTGCATCAACCTGAGCTCCAACGAGCATGTCGCCTTCGGCTCTCTCAAGCCCCGTTTCCTCGTAGATGTATCTGTGCGCACGCTCAGGAGTGACGGAACTCCACATTATGTTGCCGTCTTTATCCTTTTGGATATCGGTGCCTTCGAAATTATGTTCTACAATTTCACCGCTATTTCCGGAAATGTTCGTATCTTTGCCATCAGAAAATTCAGGCGAATTGATACCGAGTAAGGCAGACTGAGTGTCAGTATTGGTAGGTTTGTTCGTCTCGCTAAGAGGAACTGGCTCCTCGACTTGTGATGTCGGATGCAAGCTGAATTTTTCGTTTTAGCAAGGCCTTTCTCGTTTACAATTCTCCATCCTGCTCCTCGTCGAAGACTCCCTCCCCCTCCTGGGCAAAGGCTACCACGGCGTGCTCAACCAGCAGAACGACGAGCTCGTCTGCTTCGTAGAAGAAGAGGCTGCAAAACGCGGACCCCACAACAAACCCATCTACAAAGGCTCCTACATCGCCGTCAGCTACTCCGAACGCCTCGGCCACTACTGGTGGCGCTTCCTCAACGAAAACATGCCTCCCGTGAGCTTCACCGAACTCAACAAGGAACTGCAACTCGCCAAAAAGGCTGTAACCAAACACAAGAAGGTTAACTGCCTTGTAGAGAAGTAAGTAACCACACGGCGGTTACAGTTACAGTCGGTACAGTCTAAAAAAAATGCATGATACACCTCTCTATATACTATATAACTAATTAATTATTAATAAGATATATTATCCAGAGGTGCTGTGTACAACTCACAAAAAATGGACTGTACCGACTGTAACTGTAACCGAACCCCAAACATCACTCATCTAAAAAGCACATTCCCAATGAAGTATAACATTTCAAAATCAAGTTCTCCCAAGATGCCTGTACTCGGAAAGGGTACAGAATGCCTCAAATTGCTCCTCTCTCAGGCCTCAAAAGAGAGGAACCAGCCCCTCGTGCCCATGCTTTTTTTTCATTTTGGTGCACATTTGAAAGAAACCGAGTTTCTCTATCCCGACCAAAGTTGGAAGGAGCCGTGCGGAATGATGGCCAACCTCGTGGCAGGAAACAACGGGAACGGAGGATTATCGCCAGACCGCAAAAAAAAGCCCTCTGTGGCGGCTTTCGGTCGCTTGGGCGCAGAGTTGGCCACCGTACGGCCGATTGGGCGGTAGAGAGGGATTCTGAGGCCTTCTGACGGCGCCTGATCGGCGAGAACACGTCTTGTGCCAACGCAACCGACATCACCCTAAGAACTGCAACTGGCAAAGAAGGC
>JAKSMR010000037.1 GCA_024400495.1 Bacteroidales bacterium | reverse complement strand
TGGGAAGCTGTTGTCAACCTCACGCGACGAAAGGTAACCATTTGGAAGGTAAATGGTTCTGTGTACTAAAATAATCTAATATCCGTTATTATAATATGGAACAGGAAATCACACTTAACGCTCATAACAAACAGGAGTTTCCTCCTGCACATACGACGAGATTTGACACATCCTTAATCAAGAGGGCCTTTTGTGTTGTCTTGCTGTTGTTGTACATGGGAACCCTGTGTGCGCAAGACAGGATGACTCCAGCAAAGTTTGAACAAGGACGTGAAGAGAAACTTTATAGCATTTTTGATATCGCAGAGGCTGATGGTTTTGCATACTTGGTTGATCCTGCCTTTAGTCCCGACTACTGTCTTGCCTACGACAGGGAGTCGAAATCCTTAATCTTGAAACAACTGAAACCTCGAGTCCGGTATTGCCGTCGCCTTCGTTTTTCACAAAGACACATTCGTGCAGATGTATGGAAGTTAAGTATAAGTGATAGTTTGGCCGACTCCTTAAAAAGGATGTTTGCTGCCGTCGTGCTGACCTCATCCTGGTTGAGTGAGCAATGGGGATTGGATGGGGTAAATTATTATTTTCTTATCAATCCAGGATTCTCCTCTAAGATAGCAAGCTGCTGGTCGCCCGATGAAAACAGCAACTGCAGACAGGCTGTGGACGTGGTTGAGAGATTGTGTGAGGCTGTAAGGAAGAACGATCGAGAGGGTGCCGAGTCCCTTGTCGGATCAATCTCTTCTGTGACCAATCTGTTTCGAAATTATTATCCTGCCGACTTTCAAGAAAGAATACACTAACCTGCATTTTCGACAGAGGTGTACTAAATCATTCTAATCCCCGTTATTATTATATGGAACAAGAAATCACACTTAACGCTCATAACAAGCAGGAGTTTCCTCCTGCACATACCGCTGAACACCTGCTGAATGGTATGGTAGCAGGCAGGTTTGGCTGTGGCCGTGCCTTCTCTGCTCATATAGAACGCAAGAAATCCAAACTGGACTACCACCTCGACAGACCTCTTACCGATGAAGAGATCCGCCAGCTCGAAGCCGACATCAACCGTATCATTCAGGAGGATGTTGAAGTATGGATAGAGTACGCCACGCAAGACGAGGTGAGGAACCGTTTCGATATGCATCGTCTGCCGGAAAATGCTAGCGACACGATGCGTATAGTGCATATAGGCGACTATGACGAGTGTCTTTGTGCCGGCGACCATGTGAAACGCACCTCGGAGATCGTCGGCTTCCGTATCTCTTCCAGCAGCTTCGCCGACGGCGTGCAACGTCTCGTGTTCCGTGTAGATGCAAAATAGCAGGAGGGGGGGGTGATCAAGCAGCTATTTGTTATTCTCTCCTGCCTGGCCCTCGGCCATCTGGTGGTGTGGGCGGCGGGAATTGATTTCCCGGGCAGTATCATCGGGATGCTCCTGATGGCGGCAGGACTGCAGATGGGCATCATCAAGCTCGATTCGGTAAAGGAGGCGTCGGATGCGCTGATCTCTAATATGGCGCTCTTCTTTGTGCCTAATGGTGTGGCGCTGATGCTTTATTTCGATATCATCAAGTCTGAGTTCTGGCCTATCGTCATCGCCACCTTGGTCAGCACCTTGGTGGTGCTGGCGGCTACGGGATGGACCTACCAGCTGGTGCGACGCATCAGGCTGAACAGGGTTCTGAAGATGCGCAGGCTGCAACAATCTAACAGATAGGAGGGGGTATGGGATTTTTACAGAACAAATTCTTCATCATAGCCCTTACCGTTGCGGTGTTCTATGGGGCCCGCCTGCTTCAGCAGAGGACGGGGAAGTCATGGGGCAATCCTATCCTCATCTCTATCGTCGTGCTCATCTCGTTCCTCAAAATCACGGGCGTCAGCTACGACACCTACTACGAGGGCGGCAAGATCATAGATTTCTGGCTCCAGCCTACCATCGTGGCGCTGGGAGTGCCTCTCTTTGAGCAGCTGAAAGCCATACGGCAGCGTTTGTGGCCTATCCTCCTCTCTCAGGTGGCGGGATGTGTCTTCGGCATCGTGGCTTGCGTCTATGTGGCGAAGCTGTGTGGCGCGTCGGAGGCTATCATCCTCTCGCTTGCGGCCAAGTCGGTGACGATGCCTATAGCCATAGAGGTGACGAACACGCTGGGCGGCATCCCCGCGCTGACGGCTGCCATCGTGGTGTTTGTAGGTCTCTTCGGCAACCTCGTCGGCTTCGGCCTGCTGAAGCTCTTCGGAGTCGGCGACGCCAAAGCCCAAGGCCTCAGCCTGGGCGCTGCCTCTCATGCGCTTGGGACGGCGAGGGCCTGGGAGCGGGGCAAGATATGGGGCACTTATGCCAGCCTAGGCATCATCCTGAGCGGAATTGTTACGGCTGTGCTTGCTCCTCTCCTCATCCGTGTTATCATGTGATGTCTGGATGTGATGGAATAGAAAAGCCGCCCTTCGGCAGAAGGACGGCTTTGTTTATTGCTGGAAGTAAGGTGCGCTTACTTCTTGGAGACTTTCTTGATGGCGGTCTTAGGTGTCTTCTTCTCGGCTTTGGGGGCTTTCTCGGCTTTGGCGGCTTTCTTGGGGGCTTTCTCTACCTTGGATGCTTTCTTCTCGTCTTTGACGGCTTTGGCTTTGGCTGCAGGCTTCTCGTCTTTCTTGGCGGCCTTGGTGCCTTTGGCGGGCTTGGCCTCTTTCTCTTTGGCGCTCTTGGCGGGACGGCCGCGTTTCTTGGGGGCGGGTGCTAAGGCCTCCTCGGAGAAGTCGTCGAGGTCGAGACCGGCAAGAAGATCGTCGTCGAGACCTTTGAGGAGCTCGTCGTCGTCGAGGTCATCCTCGCTAGGCTCGAAATCGTCTTCGTCGTCCTTTTCTTCGTCGTCGAACTCTTCGTCTTCGTCGTCGCCGAATTCGTCAACGAGGTCTTTGGTGGCCTGGAGGAATTCTTTCTTGGCGTCTTCTTCCATCATCTTCTCGAAATCGCCTGCGTGACGAAGGTCGCCAACGGCCTTGTTGCCTTCTTCCTCGTCGATGGCGTCTTCTACGCTGCCGAACTCTTCGTCGCCGCCCTTGGTTTCGAAGGGGTCTTTGTAGTCGTCCATCTCAACTTGGGAGTTGTCGATTTTGACATCGAATTTCACCATATAAACGGTGTCTTCTGTTTCAAGATTTACAGTAAATATTGGGTCTTTTCCTGGGCGGTCGGTGCGCTTAATATAGTCTTGATAGCCGTCGGGATAGGTTTCCTTGAGTAATTCTTTCAGCTCGTTGGAGAGGTTGTTGTAGCTGACAATCAGGTTCTTTTTGTGGATTCTTCTAGCCATGGGAGTGATGTAAATTTTATGCAAACATAACAACTATTTTTTAAAGAGCAAAGAAATATTGTTTTTTTTTATCAACAGATGTTTATTGAAAGGTTTTTTTAACATTTGAAAAAGTTAATTTTTGAGGGCCGAATACCGGTCGCCGGTAGGGTCTGAAAAGTTCGAGTTGGGGCTATCTTCGGCTGGGTTTTGTTGGTGTTGTTTTTTTATAAGGAAACCTCTAGGGCTAGTTTGTAGATCCATCGGACTTGGCTGCTCGGGTATCCCCGTCGGACACCTTCGGCTTCAACAAGGGGCTCTGGCTCGACAAAAAGGATGTCGTAGAAGACGTGGTTGGCTATTTGTTATGTTTCGGTCAAAATCGTAGGGGCTTGCTGCCAATGGTGTGCTCCCCTTGTTTTTTTTGACTCTTTTTTTTCTACGGAGAATAATAAATGCCGTTTTTGCCCGTTTATAATAATGTAAATGACCTTTGAAGAATCCAGGAAAAACTGTTTTTGGAGGTTGCAGAAGTAGCAAAAGATCCTATGAAACGATATTGCCAGACACTTAATCTTGTTGACGACCCCGAACTGATAGAGAAATATTGCGAGGCCCATGCTCATGTGTGGCCGGAGATTCAGGAGGGCATCCGCAGCGTCGGTATCCTGGATATGCAGATCTACCGTCTAGATACGAAGCTTTTCATGATCTGCGATACGGTAGACGACTTTGATTGGGAGAAGGATAATGCCCGTCTGGCTATGTTGCCCCGGCAGGCGGAGTGGGAGGCTTATGTGGCGCAGTTCCAAGGGTCGCGTCCCGACGCTCCCTCTACGGAGAAATGGCACCTGATGGATAAGATCTTCGAGTTGGACAAGTAATTCGCTCTGTGGGCTTGTTTGGGCCCTGCTTGCATCTTTTCTTCTTTGCTCTTCCGTTGTACCGGCCCGTTGGGTCGGCTCGGGGGTGGTTTGTGACGGTTGGCTGAGGGCTGGCTGGAGCGACGTTGCCGGTTGCCGTCGGTCTTCCTGATGATGGGCTGAAGAATAAAAGGTGACTTCTAATGGATTTAAGAAAAAATAATCTTTAGAGGTCGCCAAAAGAACAAGGGCAATCGACTGTGCGACTGCCCTTGCTTTTATCTTTGTCAGAATGGAGTGCGATTATTCAGCTTCGCAGAGACCGATCAGTTTGTCGATGGTGTTGTATTCTGCGCTCTCGGGATAATCTTTTACCTTCTCGGCGAGTTCCTTGGCTTTGGCTTTGTTACCTTCGAGGAGATAAGCCTCGGCGGCTTTGCGGAGAGCTGCGGGAGTGGTGATGAAGTTGTCGTCCATCTTGGCTGCTTTCTCGTAGAGGCTGATGGCCTTGGAGGTGTTGCCGAGCTCCATCTCAGCGTCGCCATTGAGGATAACGACGTTGATTTTGGTGATCTGATCCTTCAGCTTGGCGGATTTTGCATATTTGACGGCGTCGGCGTAGTTGCCGAGCTCGAGGTTGCAGTAGGCTGCCAGATATTTGGCGCGGTTGCCGGCTTTGGTGCTGCCATATTTCTTGGCCACTTCGGCAAGACCGGCGTGGTTGGTGTTGCCTTCGAGAGCCTGCTTGTAGTCGCCCTGGGTGAAATACTGCTCGGCGGCATACATTTCTGCGTTGGCTTTTTCGTTGCGGTTCTGGCTCATCTTGCGGAGGCCAAAGATAGCAAGAACGACTACCAATACGGCTACAACAACAATAATTATCTTTTTCTTGTTCTGTTCGATGAAGAGTTCAGTACTGTTGATAACTTCGCTCATTTCAGTGTTTTCTCTAGTGTTCTTCTGTTCCATTTCGGTTCTAAGATTGATGTTTTTGAGTTTGCAAAGATAGTTATTTTTTTCTTAATGGCATAAAAATATTTTCAAGAGCCTGGGATTTTTGCCTGTCAATAACCTTATTGACGCCATAAAAAGAGTGTGAAAGACAGCAGGTTAAATGTTAAAAAATAAATTATTTCAGTTAATTACTTGTTAATTACTTTTTTTTGATTATCTTTGCAAACGATATCACAATGTCCGGAAGCACTATGGATACAGCTGTCAAATACCTAGGAATGAGCTTGCAAAGTCCCATCATCGTTGGGGCAAGCAGCCTTACTGGTACTATGGATAATCTTCTTGAGATGGAGCAGGCAGGCGCAGGTGCTGTGGTAGTAAAGCCTCTTTTTGAGGAACAGATCATCTTCGACATCAAATGCAATCAGAAAATTTTCGCTCCTACCGGTCATTATGGCGAAAACTACGCTCTTGTGGAGCAGACGATGCCCCGAGATGTGGTTCAGAACCATTTCGCTTTCATTCACGATGCTAAGCGGAAACTCCATGTTCCCGTGATAGGCTGCTTGGACTGCTACCAGTTCGAAAGCTGGATCAATTACGCCAAACGGTTCCAGGATGCCGGCTGCGATGCGCTGGAAATCAACATGTCGCTCTTTCCCTACGAGACCAACACGTCGGTAGAGGATTTCGACCGCCTTTTCCAGAACGTCATCTCGTCGCTCCGCCGCTTTGTCTCCATCCCTATATCGATCCGCGTAACTCCATACTATACCGACATGAGCAAGGCGCTTATGCAGCTCTCGTGGATGGGTATCCAGGGTGTTACGGTTTTCGGAGAGCAGCCTCTGGTGGATGTCGACGTTGAGACGGAAGAGATTGGCGTCGCCTCTGGGCGCAATCTGGAGAACCGGTTCGAGGACACGCTCCGTTGGACTGGCGTCCTGAGCGACAAGCTCCGTTGTGGGATCTGCTCGGCAGGTGGCGTCCGTACGTCCGAGGATGTGGTGAAGCTGCTTCTCTGCGGAGCCCAGGCTATTCAGGTGTCGGAATGTCTCAAAGAGAACGGCATCAAGCATCTCGGCACCCTCAACGAAGGCCTTGTCGCGTGGATGGAGCGTCACAACTACGACAAGATCGATCTCTTCCGTGGCAAGCTTGCCGTCAAAGGAGCCACCAAAGCCGGAATGCAGATGCGCGTAAGAAGCATCCGCAACCTGTGGGATGTCGAATAACTCTTCCAAGCCTCTAGCAAACACTTCTATAGAACCACAATATAACTCAATACACTCACCTAAAAAACTATTGTTATGGAAGAAAGAATTGTAAGCTTTTTCCGCTTTGAAGATCTTCGTATCTATGCCAAAGCTATCGACTACAGCAAGTGGGTCCTCTCCGCAATGGGCACTCCCGCAAGCGAGGCACAGAAGAACCTCTTCATCTCTTTTTGCCGCTCGGCCTACGATATCGCTCTGAATATCGCCGAAGGATCGTCCCGCAACAAGAGCCAATTTGAGCATCATCTCAAAATAGCCAAGACTGCTATACGTGAGTGTGTTGTCTTCACCACCATCGCTCACGATATGGGCTATATCAACGACGAGCAGATGGAGTCGTCCCGCACTACCCTCATGGAACTCACCCGCATGGTCGGCGCTCTCATCCTCTCTCTGCAGAAGGGCAGCCGCCGCAACCGTGAGGACGAAGGTGCTGACAACGATGTCCTCGCCTCTCTCGACGAGGTGGACACTTCGTTCAATACCGATTTCCCCGAGTTGGGCAACTAACCCTCCGGCATCATAATCCGCTTTCAGAGTGATAGGTGTATGTCTCGCGGCTGCGAGGTGTCTGCCTGTCATTTTGTGCGTCTTAAAAAGAAATATAGAATCAATTACTATATATACAACTCTCACATCCCCCTAACTCTATGACTCCCAACATTCCTGACTTACGTCACCTCGATTCAGGCAACTTCTTCCTCATCGCTGGCCCTTGTGTCATCGAGGACGAAACCTCTCCCTTCGCCATTGCCGAAACCCTTTGTGAGATAGCAGACCGACTGCAGATCCCCTTTGCCTTCAAGGCCTCCTATAGAAAGGCAAACCGCTCCAGCATCAACTCCTTTACCGGCATCGGAGACCAGAAAGGGCTGGAGATTCTGAAGGCTATACGCGAGAAATTCAACGTGCCTGTTGTTACCGATATCCACGCCGAAGAGGATGCTGCTCTGGCTGCCCAATATGTCGACGTTCTGCAGATTCCCGCTTTTCTCTGCCGTCAGACCTCCCTTCTCGAGGCTGCCGCCAGAACGGGCAAGGTGGTGAACATCAAAAAAGGACAGTTCCTCTCGCCCGAGGCTATGGAGCATGCTGTGGCAAAGGTGCGTCACTTCGGAAACGAGAACGTGATGCTCACAGAACGCGGCACCACTTTCGGCTATCAGGATCTTGTGGTCGATTTCCGAGGCGTTCCCGAGATGCAGAAGAACCAGTGTCCTGTGGTTGTGGATGTTACCCATTCTCTCCAGAAGCCGAACCAGCCTGCTGGCGTGACGGGAGGAAATCCCGAGATGATCGAAACCATCGCCCGTGCTGCTGTTGCTGTAGGCTGCGACGGTATCTTTATGGAGACCCATCCTGAGCCGCTTAAGGCCAAGAGCGATGGCGCAAATATGCTCCGTCTCGACTTCGCCGAGCCTCTGCTCCGTAAACTTGTGGCTATCAGAAAAGCCATCCTCTGATCATAACCCCCTTTCAACCGATTTGCTTCTAAATACTACTAAACTGATATGCAACTACATCTGACCAAACCGATCGTTTTTTTTGATCTCGAAACTACCGGCGTGCAAGTAGGCCACGACCATATCGTGCAGATGTGTCTCCACAAGGTCAGCCCCGACGGCTCCGAAGAGACGCGCAC
Source organism: Bacteroidales bacterium (assembly GCA_024400495.1). Taxonomy (GTDB): domain Bacteria; phylum Bacteroidota; class Bacteroidia; order Bacteroidales; family P3; genus Colimorpha. The sequence continues at coordinate 15,139 of JAKSMR010000037.1, read as the reverse complement.
GCTCCTTGTCCGTCCGGCAGACGAAAAAGGAAACACGCTCCCGATCCCTTACGAAACCACTCTGATCCATGGCATCAGCAACGACATGGTGAAGGACGAGCCCTCGTTTGCCCAGCAGGCACAGGAGATTGCCGCTTTCATCGGCGATGCCGACCTGGCTGGCTACAATTCCAACAAGTTCGACGTTCCGTTGCTTGTGGAGGAATTTCTCCGTGCTGGCGTCGATTTTTCCCTTGAGGGACGCCATCTTGTTGATGTCCAGAATATTTTCCATAAGATGGAGCAACGTACGCTCAAGGCTGCCTATCGCTTCTATTGCGGGAAGGATCTCGAGAATGCACACTCGGCCGATGCCGACACTCTGGCTACCTACGAGGTGCTGAAAGCTCAGCTTGACCGCTATCAGGATGCTGAGTTCGCCGATCGCGACGGAAAGATCTCCAAGCCCATAGTGAACGACATCGAGGCGCTCAGCCGTTTCACTACCGTAGGCTCGTGGGCCGATCTGGTCGGCCATATCGGCAAAGACGCAAAAGGCAATGCGATCTTCAATTTCGGGAAGCATAAAGGGCGTCTGGTAACTGAAGTATTTACAAAGGAACCAGCCTATTACGACTGGATGATGAAGTCCGATTTCCCGCTTTCTACCAAGCAATGCATAACTCGTATCTATGACAAGATGCGTCAAGACAAGCTTGCTGAGCTTAAACTTCATTTCGAAGGTTGATTTATGAAAGGCTCCTTATGAGAATAGAAAAGAGAGGTTTGGGTTATCCGGCCTCTCTTTCTTCGTCTCTTGGTGGCCATCATCCTGTATCGGGCTAGAGCCTGCTTAGGCATAGGCTAGGCAGTTATCAATTCCGTATCAATTCCGTATCAATTCCGAATCAATTCCGTATTGAGTGCGGATTTGGTATAGGGTAGGCTGTCTGCTTGATGTTTTCTTAATGGTTGCTGGTTGTGTGTTGTAAACTATTTGGAATCAGACGGTAGGGTGGTGATACCGGGCTAGAGGAAGAAACTTTTGCGGGTTGGGGCAATAAATCGCGCGGATGTACGTTATTATTAATGCATGAAGAATACCGATAAAAATATCATCATAAAAGGAGCAAGGGTCAATAACCTGAAGAACATCGATGTCGCCATTCCCCAGGGCAAGCTGGTTGTTATTACCGGCTTGAGCGGAAGTGGCAAATCGAGCCTTGCTTTCGACACGTTATATGCTGAGGGTCAGCGCCGTTACGTGGAGAGCCTCTCCAGCTATGCCCGTCAGTTCATGGGTCGTATGGCTAAGCCGGAGGTCGATTACATCCTGGGCATCTCGCCTGCCGTGGCTATCGAGCAGAAGGTCAACACCTCCAATCCCCGCTCCACGGTAGGCACATCTACAGAGATTTATGAGTACCTCAAGCTTCTTTATGCTCGCGTCGGACGCACGTTCTCGCCCGTTTCGGGTGTCGAGGTAAAGCGCCATAGTGTGAGCGATGTGGTTGATTTCATCTACCAGCTGCCTGATGGTGAACGTGTTATTCTTTTTGCTCCGCTAGAGATCTCAAAGCAACGGCCTTTGCAGTCGCAGCTCGAGATCTTGCACCAGGAAGGTTTCGTGCGTGCAAGAATCGACGGCCAGGTCGAGCGCATTGAGGATTATCTCAAAGAGGTGAAAGCCACAGCGATGGCTAAGGTGAAAGAGGCGCTTCTACTGGTTGACAGAATCGCGTTGAAGCATGGCGACGACGATCAGCTGGCGCGTGTGTCGGAGAGTGTGCAGACGGCATTCTTCGAGGGCCGCGGCACTTGCTGGGTAGAGCATTCCTCGGGCGACAACGAGCCTCACATCCATACGTTCTCCAACCGCTTCGAGGCCGACGGCATCACGTTTGAGAAGCCTAATCCCAATTTCTTCAGTTTCAACAACCCCTATGGCGCCTGCCCTACCTGCCAGGGTTACGGAAGCATCATCGGAATCGACGAAGATATCGTCGTTCCCAACAAGCATCTCTCTGTCTACGAAGGTGCTGTGGTTTGTTGGAAGGGAGAGAAGATGGGCGAGTGGCTCTCCTGGTTTGTCCGCCAGGCCGGTCGCCATGAGTTCCCCATCCACACGCCATACTGTCAGCTGACTGAGAGTCAACGAGACCTGCTCTGGCACGGAACGGGATCGGAGCAGTTCCCTTGTATCGATAATTTCTTCAAGTGGGTTGAGAGCCAGCAGTATAAGATCCAATACCGGGTCATGATGGCTCGTTTTCGTGGCAAGACCACCTGTCCCGATTGTCGCGGCACACGCCTGCGCAAGGACGCCACATATGTGAAGGTCTGCGGCAAGAGCATTACCGACCTTCTGTCGATGCCTGTGAAAGATCTGGCGCTATGGGTGGCGGAGATGGAGGAGCAGCTGACCGACTATGAGCGTGAGCTGACAAAACGCATCCTCATCGAACTCCGGAATCGTGTCGGCTATCTTATCGAAGTAGGTCTTGGCTATCTCACCCTCAGCCGAATGAGCAACACGCTCTCGGGTGGCGAGAGCCAACGTATCAACCTCGCCACTTCGTTGGGAAGCTCGCTTGTGGGCTCTATGTATATCCTCGATGAGCCTAGTATCGGGCTTCATTCGCGTGACACAGAGCAGCTTATCTCGGTCCTGAAGCAGCTGCGCGATTTAGGCAATACCGTCATTGTTGTGGAACATGACGAGGATATCATACGTTCGGCAGACTACATACTCGACATCGGTCCTGGCGCAGGTCGCTTGGGTGGCGAAGTGGTCTTCGAAGGCAACTTTACCAAGATGGCGAAAGTGAAGGAAAATACTTCGCTCACAGCCGATTATCTGCGTGGATTGAAGCAAATCGTCGTTCCCGGCTATCGACGTCAATGGCGTGATAAGCTCACAATCAAAGGCGCTTACGCCAACAACTTGAAAAGCGTTGATGTCGATATCCCGCTCAATGTGCTGACTGTCGTTACCGGAGTGAGCGGAAGCGGCAAAACCAGTCTGATCAAAGGCGTCCTGTTCGACGTGTTGCAGAAACGTTTCGACGGAAATACCGATTATGTAGGCAAATGTGCCGACTTCGGGGGCGATATGGGGCGTATTACCGGCGTAGAGCTTGTTGACCAGAATCCTATCGGCCGTTCTTCCCGAAGCAATCCGGCCACATATATGAAAGCTTATGACGAGATCCGTGCGCTCTATGCCGCCCAGCCGTTGGCAAAGGCACGCGGATACAAGCCCGGATGGTTCTCGTTCAATGTCGAAGGCGGCCGTTGCGAAGCCTGCCAAGGAGAGGGCTATATTACTGTAGGAATGCAGTTTATGGCCGATGTCCATCTCGTGTGCGAAGAGTGCCACGGCACCCGCTTCAAGGATGAAACGCTTGAGATCCTCTACAAGGACAAGAATATAAGCGAGGTGCTGGATATGACTGTGGATCAGGCTATAGAGTTCTTCGAAGGTACTAATGTTGTCAAACATCTCCAGCCTCTGCAGGATGTAGGTCTGGGTTATCTCAAGCTCGGACAGAGTTCCAGCTCTCTCTCCGGAGGCGAGGCTCAACGCGTCAAGCTGGCGTCCTATCTCATCAAAGGCGAACACGAGAAACCGTTGCTCTTCATCTTCGACGAGCCTTCGACGGGTCTTCATTTCCACGACATCCAGAAGCTTATAACGGCGTTCAATACGTTGATAGACAACGGACACAGTATCGTCGTTATCGAGCATCATCACGATATTATCAAGGTTGCCGACTGGGTTGTAGACATGGGACCGGAAGGCGGTAATGAAGGCGGAACGGTAGTCTTCGCCGGAACCCCCGAGAAACTGGTGAAGCAGAAAGGCTCCTATACCGGCAAGTTCCTGAAAGAGAAGCTGCAGTAGTTGCCTCGCGCAAAGTTTCCTGTCGGATATCACAATAATCAACAAAAGAAAAACCTCTAATCAACATGATAAAGAAAATCAAAACCGCATCTAATATCGGCCTTTGGGGCTCGCTGGCAGTAGCAGCTGCAACGATAGCATTCGTTATGCTCAGCAGGTATCGTTTCTATATGAACGACAGAGCCTTCAACTACATCATGATTGCCAGCATCGTCCTCACGCTCGGCCATATGGCCGTCGTACTCACGGGCGTAAGGAAAAATGTTCCTCTTCTTCGCCAGAACGACAATCTCGGCGAGAAACTGGAAGGATATCTTGCCCTCGTCCGTCGTATCTACTACGGCTCGCTTGCTGTGATGGTTGTGCTTTGTGCGGCTATTATATTAAGCTACAATACCCGACTGATTATGTTCGCGTTGCTGTTGGTGCTGGTGCTCTTCCTCTCCTTTCCCAACATGTACAAGATTAAGGTCGATCTGGGGCTCGATGACAATCAGATGAAGATGCTCTTCGGCGACAAGTATATTCCCGATCAGGAACCTGACTTTGAAGATTTTCCTGAACAGAAACAAAAAGGCAAGTAGTTATGTCCGAAACCATTGTGGCCATATCAACCCCTCATGGAGTAGGCGGGATCGCCGTCGTGCGTCTTTCAGGAACTAGCGCGCTTCCGTTGGCTATGCATTTCATGGGAGGCAAGTCATTGTCTTCTCATAGAGCTACTTATGGCGTCTTCGCAGACGGAGGTCGTGTGGTTGATGAAGTTGTGGCGACCTATTTCCAGGCTCCTCATTCCTACACGGGCGAGGATGTTGTGGAGTTCTCCTGCCATGGGTCTTTGTTTGTTCAGCAGGAGATCGTGCGGCTGCTCGTCGGCTGCAAAGAGTTCCCTTGCCGTCTGGCGGAGCCTGGCGAGTTTACGCAGAGAGCTTTTCTTAATGGCAAGCTTGATCTCTCCCAAGCCGAAGCTGTGGCAGATCTGATCGACTCGCAGAGCGAGAGTGCTCATCGCTTGGCTGTTAACCAGTTACGTGGCGGATACTCCCAAATGCTGAAAGATTTGAGAGGTCGTTTCGTGGAACTTACCGCGTTGCTGGAGCTGGAGCTCGACTTTAGCGAAGAGGAGGTGGAATTTGCCGATCGTACTGCGCTTAACATACTGATAGACACACTCTCGTCCGAGGTGTCGCGTCTTGTGGCGTCGTTCAAGATGGGCAACGCTATTAAAAACGGAGTCCCGGTAGCTATCGTCGGCAAGCCTAATGTAGGAAAGAGCACGCTCCTCAACGCCCTCTTGGGTGAGGAGAGAGCTATCGTGAGCCCCATAGCAGGAACGACAAGAGATACGGTCGAGGACACGTTCGTCATCGAAGGAATCCAGTTCCGCTTCATCGATACTGCCGGCATCAGAAAGAGCGACGATCTTGTAGAGTCGGCAGGCATAGAGCGCAGCTATAAGGCTATGAGAGATGCTCAGATTGTGATCTGCATGACCGACAACGACGAGCCTCTCGCTCTCCCGGAAGAGATGACGGAGAAGAAGGTCGTGTGGGTGAGGAACAAGATCGACGAGGTTGCCTGCTCAGCCCCCGGGATGATTCCTGTCTCTGCAAAAGAGGGCACGAATCTTGATGCTTTGCGCAAGGCGTTGGTGGACTCTGTAGGCTATGAATCAGATAAAACCATGCTTACTAATCTGCGCCATCACGAAGCTATGACTCACATCCTCGAAGCTTTGGGTCATGTTAAGGAAGGTCTGTCGTCGGGGCTTCCTGCCGATCTGGTGGTGGTTGACATCCGCGAAGCGCTATATTATCTTGGCCAAATCACGGGCGAGGTGTCGTCGGACGAGGTTCTCGGCACAATCTTCTCCCGTTTCTGTATCGGAAAATAAATATTCGACTTATGAAGATAATCATTACAGGGAGCACAGGCTATGTTGGCGAAGGAGTGCTTCGAACAATCATCGACAGGCCCGAAGTCGAGAAGGTCCTCTCCATCAGCCGTCGCCCTTGTGGCGTCGGCCATCCTAAATTGGAAGAATTGGTTCTTGCTGATCTGATGGATATTAAGGCTGACGACGCTCGGTTGGCAGGATATGATGGTGTGTTGTTCTGCGCCGGGATGACTGGCGGCTTCCCCAAGGAGAAGTTCCGGGTCATCTGCCAGGATATTCCGCTTCACCTCGCTCAGATGCTGCCCAATCGCGAGGCGATGAAGTATATCTTCGTAAGCGGTAGTGGCGCAGGAAAAGTGAAGCAGGAGACCGAGCGTCGGCTCTTCTCCATGGGTTTCAAGGAGGCGTACAGCTATCGCATGGGTATCATGAAGCCGCTACCTTCGCAGAAGAATAACCCCAAGACCATCAAGATGTCGCAACGATGGTACTCGGTTTCTCGCGCGCTCAACTTCGGTAATACAATGGAAAACATAGGGTTGAGTATGCTTGAGTGTTTGAAAGAAGGATACAAGAAACCTTTGATAGGAATAAAGGATATCGATATATTGGCAGAGAAATATAAGAATGAATGAACGGAACCAATACGTCGACGGTCGTATGCTTCCGTTTTAGAAAACGAAGAAAGGATAACGGCCTCGGAGTTGGTTGCGACTTGTTCGGGAAAATAGCTTCAGATTGAATATAATTAACATACAAGATGGACATAGAAGAAGCACGAATACTTTGTCTCTCAAAGCCTCACACCACGGAGGAGATGCCTTTTGACGACACTTATGTCACTTTCAAGGTGGCTGGGAAGATCTTTGCCGGGCTGCCGTTGGAGAAACCGGGAATCTACGTCCTGAAATGTGATCCTGAGGCTTTTGACGACCTTGTTGCCGAGCATCCTTCTATTCAGCAAGCCTGGCATTGGCACAAGAAGCATTGGATTCAGATCCAACTCAACGGGCCCGATATCTCGGATAGGCTTGTGAGAGAGCTGACAGACAGGTCCTATGAGCTTGTGGTGTCGAAGTTCACCAAGAAGCTCAAGGCTGAACTGGGGTTTCTTTAAAACTGCTTAATAGAAGCCCTTTGCGGGCGCTAGGCAGGCACTTGCGTCGCACCAAGCAGGCACTAGGCAGGCATTAGGCAGGCAAAATAGCGACGCAAGAGCAACGCAAGAACGGCCTTGAGGCGAATCAGGTATCTGTCTGCTGCAAGTCAGGAAAGAATAAACGAACCGCACAACGAAAAAAAACACACAAGTCTATGATACGTTCCGATCGTGAAGTGACCGATTTTCAAGATATTGTCGCCATCCTCAGCAAATGCGAGGTATGCCATCTGGCTCTGAACGACCCGTCGGGTTTTCCTTATGTCCTGCCGGTCAACTTTGGATATAAGACAGAGGACGAGCATCTTACGCTTTTCTTTCATAGCGCCTTGAAAGGAAAGAAACTGGATCTTATCCGAGCCGACAACCGAGCCTCGTTTGCGGCAGAAAAGGGCACGGGGGTTCTCTCCAACAAGGAGCGGGGCTACTGCACGATGAACTACGAGAGCGTGATAGGGCAGGGGAGGATCAGCTTTGTTGAGGATGAACAAGAGAAGATCGAGGCTCTGACGATTCTTACCGACCGGTTCCATCCAGAAGGTCATTTCGAATTCAGCCACGCCGCTTTGCCAAGAACGGTTGTTTATAAGCTTGAAGTTGAGTCTCTTACTGGCAAAAGAAAGGAGAGCAAGGTATGACGCCCAAAGCCCAAGATATCAAAGAGGCTATCGTGTCTGTCGCTACGCCCGAGAAAGCTCGAATACTGCAGTACTTTTTCAAGACTGGCGAGGGACAGTATGGGGCTGGCGACCATTTCCTCGGGGTGAAAAATCCCGAAGTGCGGCTGGTTGTGAAAACGGCCAGAAAGGAGGTTTCGCTCGAAGACGCTACTTGTCTGGTCAAAGACAAGTGGCACGAGGTTCGGCTCTGCGGACTGCTGCTGATGGTGGAACTTTTCCATCAGGCAAAGAAGAAGAAAGATGCCGATGAGATGACTCGTATCTACAAGAAATACATATCGTTGCATGAGTTTGTCAACAACTGGGATCTCGTCGATCTTTCTGCCGGGAAGATAGTTGGAGAATACGAGGCCCTCTTTCCCGAAGAGGGGCTGATGGACGAGTGGATCAAGCCTGGACATACGCTCTGGCAGCGCCGCATAGCTATGGTCTGCTGCTGGGGACATACCGGCCGGAACGACTTCGGAAAGGTCCTGTCGCGTGCCGAAATGCTGCTGGATTCGGGCGAGGATCTGCTCAACAAAGCTGCGGGTTGGATGCTCCGCGAGGTTTTCAAAGAAAGCGAAGAAGGCTCCGATATGGTGCGTCAATTTCTTGAAAATCACGTAAAAGGGATTCCTTCTATCATGCTGAGCTACATCTGCGAGAAGATGGACGAAGAAGAGAGAAGATATTGGCGCCAATTGCGAAAATAAATTAATGTTCCTTCGGGCACAATAAAAGTATAAATCGTGCGTTATAATAAAATGTGAGAAGGATATCAAGGCTAGTCCTCGTTCCCTTCAGCAACCGAAAACGAAACAAAAAACACCACAATATGTTACAACTCCAGTATATCAAGGACCACACTCAGGAAATTATTGAGCGACTCCAGATAAAGAATGTCCAGAATGTAGAAGAACGCATCCAGGAGATTCTTGCACTCGACGAACAACGTCGTGATCTTCAGAAACGTGCCGACGCCGTAAAGGCAGAGCAGAACGCGATAGCCAAAGAAATCGGTATGCTCTTCAAGCAGGGCAAACAGGACGAGGCCAACGAGAAGAAAGCCCGTACCGCCGACCTCAAGGCTGAGGAGAAGACTCTTACCGACCAGCAGGTTGCCGTTGAGAACGACCTCAACGCCAAGCTGATCTCCCTGCCCAATGCTCCCCACATCACGGTTCCTCGTGGCAAAACCGAGGCAGATAACGTCGTTGTAGGCGAGTTCGGCTCCAAGCCCGAGCTGGGAGAGGATGCTCTTCCTCATTGGGATCTCTGCTCCAAATATGATATCGTTGATTTTGAGCTTGGTAACAAAGTGACCGGAGCCGGTTTCCCCTTCTACAAAGGCAAAGGTGCTCGTCTGCAACGCGCCCTCATCAACTTCTTCCTCGACGAAGCCAGCAAGGCCGGTTTCCGCGAGATTATGGCTCCTCTGCTCGTCAACGAAGCTTCCGGTCTCGGTACAGGCCAGCTGCCCGACAAGGAGGGTCAGATGTATGCTGTTCCCCTGGATGGTTACTACATGATTCCTACCGCCGAGGTGCCTATCACCAACATCTATCGTGGCGAGATCATCAAAGCCGAAGAGATGCCTCTCAAGAACTGCGGCTATACCGAGTGTTTCCGCAGAGAAGCAGGCAGCTACGGCAAAGACGTCCGCGGCTTGAACCGTCTCCATGAGTTCAGCAAGGTAGAAATCGTTGTCATCGAACACCCCGACCGTTCCTACGATATGCTCGAGGAGATGAAGAAGCACGTGGGCGGCCTGCTTGACAAGCTCGGCCTTCCCTACCACATCCTCAAGCTCTGTGGTGGCGACATCAGCTTCACCTCTGCAATGACCTTCGACTTCGAGGTTTGGAGCGCCGCTCAGAAGCGCTGGCTCGAAGTAAGCTCTGTCTCCAACTTCGAGACCTTCCAAGCCAACCGTATGAAACTCCGTTTCAAAGATACCGATGGCAAGACCAAACTCTGCCACACCCTCAACGGTAGTGCGTTGGCTCTCCCTCGTATTGTTGCCGCTATCCTGGAGAACAACCAGACGCCCGACGGCATCGTTATGCCCGAAGTGCTCCGTCCCTACCTCGGTTTCGACAAGATCGACTAGACCTTTTTCATCAGAATACTGCAATACGGCATCTCCATGGTGCCGTATTGCATACTTTGGGGTTCCTATAAAGAAAATATGTTCATCACCATCTCCAGCAGTCGCGAACTACTGCGCTTTGACAGCAGAGTGTGGTCTATATTTCCGGCGAAGGGAACTATTCCACCATCAACCTTACTGGTGGTGTGCGCGAGGTGGTATGCATGCAGATAGGTCAGCTCGAGCAGCTCATCGACTCCCAGCTTGGCGAAGAAGGCAAATGCTTTGTCCGAATAGGAAAGAGCATGATTGTGAACAGGGAGAAGGTTTACAAGATAGTGCCTTCCGAAGGATTGCTCAAGGTGCGAGACGGCAATATGGAACCCGTGCAGACAGTCCCGATTAGGAAGAGGTAGGCTTCTGTGTTGCTAGTGAAGAGAAAAAGAAGAAGCGTCTCCCGTCAAGGGGGGCGCTTCCTTGTTATGCGATTTGCGGATCCTTGTCTTAGAAGTGGAAACCAATGCGAAGCATAAGGGTTCCGATGCTGCGGAGCTCAGGTTTGTTGAACTCATAGCCGGTGCCGAGGCCAGCGGTGAGCTGCTCGATCTCCTCCAGGGTCATGTTGGCGAAGTGGCTCTTCTTGTCGTAGGTGATGGAGTGCTTGCCAAGACCATAGTAGTGAAGGCTTGCGCTGACGTGGCTGCCGAAGTAGGCTCCGCCGCCAATCTGCCAGCAGAGAGCAGTCTTGGTGTCATATTTGCAGAAAGGCTTGGCGCTGTTGTCTTTCCATCCTTCGGCGGTGATGAAGAGGAGGTCGCTGCCCACGCCGAATTCGCCGAAGACCTTGATGATGTCGGTGAGCTGGTAGCTGTAGTTGATACCCAGCATGATAGGCACGTTGAAATATTTAGGAATGCGAGCGGAAGCAACAGAGAGGCTGTCTCTGTAGTTGCCTTTGATCTGGTTCCACACAAAGTCGACGTTCACGAAGGGGGAGACCTCGCCGTATCCGATGTCAAAGCGGTAGGTGCAGCGGTAACCGAGGCCTAGGCCGAGGGTTGCCCCTTTGCCGACGTTGTCCTTGCCGAGCAGGGGAGAGGCTACGCCGCTTATGAGATCGTAGGATAATTTGTCGTTGAACTGCTGAGTGGGGACACCAGCGTTGAGATATACAGAATTTTCAAGCTGTGCTTGGGCGCTAAAACCACAAATCATCAGCAGCATGGTAACACATAATGCTTTGATTGAGTAGAACTTCTTCATGATTATCATTATTTGTTTCAGACTGCAAAAATAGATATATTTTTTGATATAAAGAAAAATATTTGTACCTTTGCACTTAATTATAATAAGGAACAAAATATTTAAGGCTTTGAAAACAAATAAACTACTCTCTATTGCTGCTGTTGCGCTGATGCTCGTTTTTGGCGCAAAGGCATCAGCACAAGACAACGACAACCACGTATTGAGCACCCTCCGTACCGAGGCTCGTGCCGATTTTGAGACTAATGGCGGCGACTATGGTTTCGTCGGCCGCTACTTCAACCTCCATGCCGGTGGACAGCTGGGCGACAAGTTCTCCTACTATTTCCGTCATCGCATCATCACCACCACTAGCGAGCCTTCGCTCTTCGACAACACCGACTTCCTCCACCTCACCTATAAGATCAACGACAACTGGAGCCTCCGTGCCGGTAAAGATGCTCTTGCCGTGGGTGGTTACGAATATGACGCTGCTCCCATCGACGTCCTCTTCAACGGAGTCTATTGGGACAACTTCTACTGCTTCCAGATGATGGGTCGCGTGATGTACAAGACCAACGACGGCAACCACAACATCTGGGCTGAAGTCGGCGCTTCTCCCTACATCAATACCACCGCCCTCAATCCCGCACATTGGAAGAGCGGTCTGATGAGCTACAACCTCTTCTGGAGCGGCAGCTTCGGCCACTTCCACACCCTCTACAGCGTCAACTTCTTCGAGTATGAGCGCGGCCGCGCTATGAACTATATCGCCCTGGGCAACAAGGTGCAGTACGAGAAATGGGGTCTCTATCTCGACCTCATGCACCATGCTTTTGCTACCGACGACTGGGGCAAGAACTTTGGCATCGTGAGCCGTTTCGACTACGATATCAACGGCAGCTGGAAGCTCTTCCTCAAAGGCAGCTATGAGCAGAACCGCAGCAACTATCCCTTCAATATGGCCGGCACCTACGACTGCCTCGTCCCCGAGCACCACACCTTCGGTCTCTATGGTGGCGGTTTCGAGTTCCGTCCGGCCAGCTGCAAGTCGGTGCGTCTGCACGGCTTCGTGGCCTATCGCGAGGACAAGGACTATACTCCCACCGGCAACCCCTATGCCGAGATCCCCGTTGCTTCCAGCAGTCTCTCCGTCAACTTCGGTCTGAGCTGGAACATGGATTTCATGAAAATGATAAATAAATAAAATCAGAAATAAGATGAAGTTTACTACCAAACGTTCTATCGAGGCGCTCATTTTCCTCGTAATCTTCTTCCTCTTCTTTGGATGTCTGGCATGGAAGATGACCCTTCCCCACATGCTCAACACCTTTATGCAGACCGCCTATCATCTGCTTATGGAGACGGTGTTCTACCTCATGGCCATCTGCGTCCTTATGGGCGCCATCAGCAAGCTCTTCACCGAGTTTGGCGTTGTCCGTCTGCTTGAGAACATCCTCCGTCCTCTCATGAAGCCCCTCTACAACCTTCCCGGTGTGGCTGCCTTGGGCGCTGTGATGACCTTCCTCAGCGACAATCCTGCCATCATCACCCTTAGCAAAGACCCCAACTTCAGCCAATATTTCAAGAAATACCAGCTCGTCTCCCTCACCAACTTCGGCACTGCCTTCGGTATGGGTCTCGTCGTGCTGGCCTTCATGACTGGCTTGGGCTTCGGTGGCGGCGCTCTTGTCGGCATCCTCGGCGCTGTGGTTGGAAGCATCATCTCCACCCGACTGATGCAGCGCTTCACCCTCAAGTCCTACCCCGAGCTCGACGTTCCTGTATGCGAGGGCGAAGCCGGCGACGAGCAGCAGATCTCTTTTAAGACCGAAGGCTCCACCTTCCTGCGTTTCCTCAACTCCATGCTCGACGGCGGCAAGGACGGCGTCGGCATCGGTCTCGCCATCATCCCCGGCGTGCTCTGCATCTCCACCATCGTGATGATGCTCACCTTCGGCCCTGGCGCAGAAGGCTATACCGGCGCTGCCTACGAAGGCGTCCCCGTCATCACCTGGGCTTGCGGCAAGATCAACTTCGTCTTCGATTGGCTCTTCGGCTTCAAGGCTCCTCAGCTTGTGGGCTTCCCCATGACCGCTCTCGGTGCCGTAGGAGCAGCCCTTGGTCTCGTTCCCCGCTTCATCCAGGAAGGCATCATCGACGGTAATGCTGTCGCTGTGTTCACCGCCATGGGCATGTGCTGGAGCGGCTACCTCAGCACCCACACCGCCATGCTCGACAGCATGGGCTATCGCAAGCTCATCAGCAAAGCCATCCTCGCCCACACCATCGCTGGTCTCTGTGCCGGCGTAGCAGCACACTGGCTCTATGTCCTCTTCGGACTCATCTTCTAGTCACCACAAAAACTCCTCAACCCCACACATATGACTCCTCTTGTTAGCATTATCATGGGCAGCACCTCCGATCTGCCCGTCATGGAGAAGGCCTGCAACTTCCTTGAAGAGATGGAGATTCCCTTCGAGGTCAACGCCCTTTCCGCACATAGAACTCCCGCCGAAGTCAGCGACTTCGCCAAGAACGCCCATCTTCGTGGCGTGAAAGTCATCATTGCCGGCGCCGGTATGGCTGCCGCTCTTCCCGGCGTTATCGCTGCCGAGAGCCCGCTGCCCGTGATCGGCGTGCCCATTAAAGGCTCCGTCCTCGAGGGTATGGATGCCACGCTGGCCATCCTCCAGATGCCTCCGGGAATCCCCGTAGCCACCGTAGCCATCAACGGCGCCCAGAACGCCGCTGTGCTCGCCATGCAGATCATGGCCGTCGGCGACGAGACGATGATGCAGAAGATGATCGCCTACAAGCAGGGCCTCAAGAAAAAGATCGTCAAAGCCAACGAGGAGCTGGCCAAGTTGGAATACAAATTCAAAGTGTGAAACGACCGGGGAGTAGGGCGTGAGCCGAGGCGGCAAGCATCTGCCTCCACGTTTCCCCCCTTCTCTCCTCTCAATCCATAAAACAATGATTACTATCGGTATAACAGGCACACTCGGTGCAGGAAAAGGAACCATAGTTGATTATCTTGTCGAAAACAAAGGCTATGTCCACTTCTCGGCAAGAGCCTTCCTCATCGAAGAGATCGAGCGCCGCGGCCTTCCCGTCGATCGCGACTCCATGACCCTCGTAGGCAACGATCTCCGCGCCAAGCATTCCCCTTCCTATATCGTCGAGCAGCTCTACGAGCGAGCCCAGGCCACAGGAAAGAACTGTATCATAGAGAGCGTGCGCACTCCCGGCGAGGTTGAGGCGCTCCGAGGCAAGCAGAACTTCTATCTCTTCGCCATCGATGCCGACCCCAAGGTTCGCTACGAGCGTATCGTCAAGCGCGGCAGCGAGACCGACCATGTCTCCTATGAGACTTTTGTCGCCAACGAGCAGCGCGAGATGTCGTCCAACGACCCCAATAAGCAGAACCTCGGCGTCTGTATCCAGCAGGCCGATTTCCGTTTCGACAATGGCGGCACCCTTGCCGAGCTGCATCAGCAGGTGGAGAAGGTGCTGGAAGAGATCGGCTACAAGCGTCCGTCGTGGGACGAGTACTTCATGGAGATGGCTAACACCGTGTCGAAGCGTGCAACCTGCGACCGTGGCCGTAGCGGCTGTGTGATCGTCAAAGACCGCCAGATCCTCGTCAGCGGCTATGTGGGCTCTCCCGCCGGTCTCCCTCATTGCGACGAGGTGGGTCACCTCTTCCATCAGACCATCGAGCCCGACGGCCGCGTCACCAACCACTGTGTGCGCACTGTCCATGCCGAGCAGAACGCCATCTGCCAGGCTGCCCGCCGTGGCATCGCTTTAGACGGAGCCACCCTCTACTGCCGTATGACCCCTTGCCGCACCTGTGCCATGCTCATCATCAACTGCGGCATCAAGCGCGTCGTCTGCGAGCGCAAGTACCACTGTGGCGCCGAGAGCGAGGAGATGTTCGCCCAAGCCGGAGTCTCCATCGAGTTCTTCTACGACGAGATCCAGCAGTACAGCCACCAGTAGCCCGTCGGCTTGCTGGAGATCATAACAAAAGAACGGCCTTCGTTATCGAGACCGTTCTTCTTTTTTTTTGTCCTGCGTCGTGTCGGGATTACCATAGGTGACCTCTGCGGGATTCAAAGAAACCGATTTTTAGAGATTGCCATAAAAAAAGGTAACTATATACATGTTGGCACAAACGAGAGACGCAACAGGCAGTTGATGA